>NZ_JBIVOQ010000015.1:0-98791 GCF_044754225.1 Arthrobacter sp. NPDC093125
GATGCTCCACAGGATTCCGGCGCTGTTACGAAGCCGCCATGAGCGGGAACAAAGTTTTTCTTCAGGAGTCATTCTTAGCTGTCCGTCTCGTGCTGTAGCTGCTGGGTGGATATGTCCTGGTTGACGGCCTGGTAGTAGGCAGGCGTCAGCCGTGAATCGGAGATCACCGCGTCAGGCAGCAGCGCCTGTATGGCTGCCAGTCCGTCGGTGCAGCCCGGGCCGGGGCCGCTGACTTCGGCCGTGATGGCGCCGGTGGCTGAAACGGTGATCGTGAAGGTTTTCTTTTGCATCATGTCGCCTGTTCGAAAACGAGTTGGACTTCGCCGTTGGAGGCCGTCTGCGAGACCAGCACCATGCCCATGTCCCTGGCCCTTTGCTGGAGGGAGGATACGGTTCTTTGCTGCAGCACGATGCCGACGCTGATGTCCAGGGCGGCCAGCATGTCGGTCGTTATGCTGTCCTCGGCATTGTCCACCCGGCCAAGGAAGACTTCCCCGATCCGCTGGAACGTGATCCGGCCGTAGGGGCTGTTTCCGGTGATGCGGCCCTCGGCTACGCTCAGGCCTGTGGCACCCATGGCCAGAAGCGCCTCCTGCAGGAGGGTCTGGTCGATGATGCGGGTGGTCTTGCACTTCTCGCATAGGTCGGTGCTGCGGGCCTCACGGATGGCAGCGATCGCGGCGATGCCGATCGGAATCAGAAGCACTTCAAGGCTCATGCCGGCCCCTAGAAATCGATCTGCCGGCCGGCGCGCCAGGACGTGACGTCAGCGGTGGCATCGGCGGTGCTGGTCAAGTACTCCTCCCTGGCGCTCATGGAGGTCGCTGCCACGGCACGGCTGGACGCCCATTCGCGGATGCCGTTGATCTGCTCTGCCTGGGTGACCGAGAGCGGGACCGTGTTGTTGATCGCCCGGCTCAGATCCTTCTCGTTGAGCTTGCGCCGCTCCGAGAAAGCCTCGAAGCATGCGCTCACGGCGGCCTCGGCGATCTCCGCGCCCGAGAACCCCTCGGTCTGCCCGGCAAGGTGGCCCAGGGATTCGTCGGTGATTTCGAAGTCGCCGGCGGCCTCTGAAGCGCTGTGCAGACGCTTTTCGAGCTGGATGCGCCAGATGTCGACCCGTTCTTCCTTGGTGGGCAGATCCACGAAGAAGATCTCGTCGAAGCGGCCCTTGCGCAGGAACTCCGGGGGCAGGGATTCGATCTTGTTGGCGGTGGCGATGACGAAGACGGGGTTTTTCTTCTCCTGCATCCAGGTCAGGAACGTCCCGAAGACCCGCTGGCTTGTCCCGGAGTCCCCGCCGCCGCTGGATCCGAAGCCCTTCTCAATCTCGTCAATCCAGAGGATGGACGGGGATACAGCCTCAGCAAGGCGCAGGGCGCCGCGCATGTTCTGTTCGCTGGAGCCGACCAGGCCGGAGAAGACCCGGCCCACGTCCAGCCTCAGCAGCGGCAACCCCCACATGGTGGACATGCAGGTGGCCGTCAGGCTTTTACCGCAGCCGGGGATTCCGGTGATCAGGACCCCTTTGGGTGCCGGGATGGACCAGCGCTGGGCCTCCGGCAGCCAGGACCCGTTGCGTTTGGCCAGCCACTTCTTCAGGTTCTCCAGGCCGCCGACATCGTTCATGGTCCCCTCGGGGGAGATGAACTCCAGCAGCCCGGACTTCCTGATGGTCTGGCGTTTCTCATCCAGGACCAGAGCGATGTCCGAGGCGTCAAGGCGCCGGTCTGACGCGATCGCCCGGGCGAAGGCGTTCTCGGCCTCGCCCAAGGTCAGCCCCTGGGCGGCCTGAATCAGCCGCTGCCGGTCATCGGGGCTCAGATCCACGACGATCGAGGCCGCGTTGGCCTCGACAATTTCGTTCAGGACTCCTTCGATCTCACCTGCGGTCGGCAACGGCAGGTCAACGACCGTCACTTCCTTCTCCAGGTCAGCGGGCAGCGTCATGGCGGGGGAGACCATCACCAGCGTGTGGGGCACCTCCCCGGTCCTGAATGCCAGTGCGGCGTCCTGCACCGCACGGATCATCATCGGCTCAGCCGGACGGCTCTGGGAACCGAGGAAGTGGTGGAGGTCAAAGAAGACGAAAATCGTCGGTTCCTGGGCCTTGACCGCCTCTGCCAGGGCGGCGTCAGGAGGTGTGGGTTTGCCAGCCTGACCGGGGGCGTGAAGACCGTTGGAGACCGTGTACAGGACAACCTTGCGCGGGCGGCGCAGGTCCGGGCTGGAGGCGACAGCTTCCACTGCGGCAATCACCCGGTTGCCTTCATGCGTTTCCACCATGAGAACCGGATGCCGCGCCCGAATCAGCTCAACGAGTGTATGCCCGAAGACAAACGGGATCTGCGTATTCATTCCTGCCCCCAATAAATTCTCTTCCGTATCCCCGGGAAGCTTATCCCAGCGTGCCCCGGCTCGCCCCAAATTTACTCCGGCACGTCATGTGCAGGCGGTGCCGGGTAGCGACGAGGAATTTGAGCACCAAAAAAGGATCGTCCTGACCACGGCCAGATAGGCGGAGGGGAGCACTACGCCCATCGGCACTAGGAGCCACTGGTCTTGAGTACCGGGACACCTGCGAATGGTTCGCTGGTTTCGCAGCCGACGTATACAAGGACTCCGGCTGGGACGGGATGATGGACACCTACGGCGTCGTCGATGATGGATAGCCCAGGAGCGACCGCTCGGATAGGTTGCCCCGGGCAGCGGTCACCCAGCAAAAGGAGAACTGAATGGACGTCAACATTTACCGGGCGGCGCTGGCGGCGGCCATGGAGGCCGGCTTCCAGGAGAACTTCAACACCGGGGAAGGCTGCCACGGCCTTGCCGACGCCTATATGGCCACCGTCTCCGAAGCCCGCTGCCCGAGGACATTGAGGACTACGAGGCGTACAGCCGCTGCGTCACAATGTCCCTAACCCTGACAATTTCAGGTCTGCCGGAACAGTGGTCGCCACGTTCAACTACCTGCGGGTCAAAGCAGTGCGGGTCGCCATGAAAGTGGCGTTAAGGCGCGGGGAAGTCAAAGACCACTGGACCCTTCCCTAGTTCTGGAGCGCCGCTGCCGTACACGTCATGGTTGCACTACCCCTGATGCCGTCGCGAAGATATGTATGCGTTTCCTGGCGCCATCGACCATACTGGTCCAGCTTCGTGCCCCGGCTCTGGACATGTCCAGAGCTCAGGCGTTCAATTGAAGCTGCGGCGCCTGACGCGCCGCGGTGGTTGCCATGCAAGGCAGCCAGGCTTGCTGTCCACTGCGAGGAGGGGGCGGTATGGACCAGCAAAAATCGCAAGGACCGGGGCCAGCGCAGATTGCGGCGGATGCTTTTCTGGCACTGCGGCTACCGAGCCACCTGACCCTCGATGGACTTATCGCGATCGTGGCGGCCCGGCGCCGCCGTCGAATCGACATCGAAGCCACGAGAATCCTAAACGGCACATCCGTCTGTGGTCTGTGGCTGTCGACGGATACCCGGGAATTCATTCTGCACGCCATAACGGACTCAGCGCTCCATAGGCAGCAGTTCATCCTTCATGAACTTGGACATATGATCCTGCGCCACGATGAGTTGGCGATTTCCTCAGACTATGCCGGCAGCCTCTTCCCAAATCTTGACGGAGAGATGGTGTCACGGGCTCTCGCGCGGAGCAGCTTCATCGACGATCTGGAGGCCGCAGCTGAGACGCTCGCAGATCTTCTTGCCGGCGCTATCCGTGACAGCACCATGGAGCCAAGATCATTTGAACAGGTTTTCGGGTGATCCAGGCAGTCACCGCCGCGGTCATCTGGTGCCTCGTTCTGTGCCTGCTGCCAGGGGCCCGCACCAGAAAAGACCACAGCATTCTCGTTGCTGCCGTCGCGATCGCAACCGCCCTTTCCTTGAACGTCGGCCCGATTTACATCGCCGGTGATCAAGCCCTCGGCGACCGCAACCTCCTGGATCTTGTCGCGAATATTTTGATGGTCGTGGGAATCTACTTCCTTTCCCAGGCGATCCTCCGGGCCGCCGAGCTCAACGATGCACCTGTGCGCAGGGACCGTCGTGGCCTCCTGATCTTGGGTCTAGTCTCGGTGGGGCTGGTCCTTGCTTTCCTCGGAATCGAAGCACCAGTGTCTTCAACGAAATTCATGTTGGATTACGGGGACCAGCCTGCTGCCGCCCTCTATTCCGTCATCCAGTTTGTCTATATCGGGGTGGTCGTCGGCGTGACCGGATACGTGTGCTTTAGATTCCGACGGCGGATGGCCGCTTCTTACTTTCGCGTCGCCTTCACTCTCATTGGTATCGGGTGCTGCCTGGCTCTCGTCGTTGTGTTCGCCGTCTTGGGAATGGACGTCGCCCACCTTCTGGGAGAGCAGTCAACGATGGAGCAGTTGGCCGCGGTTTACGACACGAGCTTTGTCGGGTCGATGGTGTTCCTGTGTGCTGGACTGGCCCTGCCACCAGTCGCCCGACGGATCGTTCGACGAGCACAACTGAAGACCCAGGCTGGCTTACTGGAAAGCCTCACGTCCACCTGGGAAAAGGCGACTGCGACACGCAAGGATGGACGCCTGGCGGCGCCTGCTGCTGCCATCGAGCGAGGTGATCCTGAGACGCGAAGGCTTCATCGGATGCTTGTCGAAATTGAGGATGCTCTCCTGATGGATCCGGCCGCTGCTAAGTTGCTGGATGAAGCTGATTTCCAAACATTGACCCGAACAGAGGATTACCTCGCCTCCAATCAAGGCAGGCAGGATGGTCGAGTGGGCCTAGCACGATGGGGGAGGAGGAAGGACCCAAGTGGCAGATGATGCCGTAGAACCCTCGGAGCCGCCGCAGGCCAGGCTCGCTCGCAAGATCAACCTCTTGCTGGATTTGTATGAGACCCGGGGGACAGGGCCCTTGTCCTACAGGGAAGTCAGCGAAGCCATGGCTCAATATGGCACGCCGTTGTCGCGGTCAAGATGGGCCTACATGCGAAGCGGTGATAGCTCCCTTGCCATGGACCAGGACCTACTGCAGAACCTCGCGACATTCTTCGGCGTGGATCGCCGGTACCTCCTTGATGACTCAACAGAGCTGCCCGAACTGGTGGAAGCCCAGCTCAAGCTCCTGAAATCGATGCGTGAGGCACGGGTTAGGAATTTTGCGGCCAGGCAATTACAAGATCTCTCCCCCGAGACGCTTTCCCGACTTAGGGATGTCATCGACACGCATGTCAGGAGCGATGATGAAGAGTCCTAGAGTGCTGGGACCGCTAGCCTTTGGAGCCGCAGGTGCAGCTGCAATAACGTTCCTTGGGGCTGCCTACTTTGCTCGTCGGGTGGTGGTGCCGAGCACCAGACGTCGGGAGGATCTTTCCATCAGGCAAGTCTCCTCAGATGAGGATGGATTCCTGAGGATTGAACTTCCAGCGACCCCTTTGACGAGAGCGCCAGGCCGATACAGCTTGTGGTTCGGCCACGGGAAGGGCCATGCCTGCATAGGGGCTGTAATAGCCGAGGACACCCGTGGGGAAACAGTGACTCGGCTCGTGGAGCGAGTCGATTCCGGTGACCTACACTCTGCTACCGCTGGCATCTGGAGCGGATACGCCTACTCCAAACCGCAACAGCTAGGTTTGCCTTTTGTAGACGTGAATATCCAGGTTGACGACGGTGTGGCACCCGCATGGAAATTCGCGCCCACGGCCGGCGGTCCGGTGTCTTCGACATGGGCCATCCACGTGCACGGAATGGGCGGGAAACGCGCCGGCGCCCTTCGCGGTGTTCCTGTTGCCAGCAGGCTCGGCCTTACATCGCTGGTTGTGTCATTCCGGAACGACGGCGAAGCGCCGCCGTCGAACGATTCCAGGTACTCCTTGGGCCAGAATGAGTGGTTGGATGTCGAAGCGGCCATCAAGTACGCCGTGGACCACGGCGCTGAGCGGCTCGTATTGTTCGGATGGTCCCTCGGCGGTTCCATGGCTCTGCGCGCCGCAAATCTCTCGGCCCATTCTGATCGGATCATCGGCCTGGTGCTCGTGGCTCCCGTCCTGGATTGGGCTAAGACTCTGACGTCTAACGGGAGTGCCAGTGGATTGCCGGAAGCTGTGGCCAAGGTTGGGTTGAAAATGTTGGGTGCGAAAGCAGGACGCTGGGTCACGGGGCTCGAGCAAGCTCTTGATCTTTCCACCCTGGATTGGATAGCCCGGGCTGGTGACCTCAAGACACCAACGCTTATACTGCACGGAATCGAGGACAAATCGACACCGGTGACAGTTTCGGAGCGATTCGCGGAGCAAAGACCCGACCTCGTTCAGTTGGTGCGCTTCGAAGTTCCAGGGCATTCGCTTGAATGGAACGCCGATACCGATAAATGGGAGTCGTCCGTAACCCGGTTCCTGAACTCGCTGCCAGCCGGCTGAAACGCTGCCGCAAGGTCCGCAAGCTCTCTTTCGATTTCATCCGGCCGCGCCTTATACGTTCCCGCCCCGAGGACGACTACGCCTGCTTCGCAAAGAAGACTGAGGTGTTTGTGGACAGAGGAAGCAGACAGGGTGAGCGCTGCAGCGACCTCATGGCAGGTCGCCGGGCCATGGGTGATCAGATAGCGAATGAGACGGCTTCGCGTCCGGTTCATCAAGATGTTCGCCATGGAGACCACAACCAGGTGACGAGGGAATCTTTGTGGCCCGCTGTAGACGGGTCTACAGCAAAACGATACGCTCATCCACATACGGATGGAAGGACGAAGCCCCGTGTATTGCATGTGGAGTTGGCCAAGGCAATACTGGGCAACAATTAGTGGCTCGTTGACGATAGTCACGTAGGTCTGGAGGTGAATCGTGTCCGGAGACGAAGAGGGTCTCAAGGGCGCGGAACTGTCTCCCCAAGCCGAACTTGCACGCCGCTTGAACCTGCTGCTCGATGTTGTTGTTGCCGAGCGAGGGCAACCCGTCACGTTCCGTGAAGTCCAGGAAAAGCTGGCAGACAAGGGGATCAAACTTTCCAGGGCCCGTTGGTTCTACATGAAAGACGGAACGGGAAGGCTGGTAAGCGACCCGGCGCTTCTTGGCGCCTTGTGCGAGATATTCAACGTGGATCCCGCATATCTGCTGGGCAGCGACGACGCAGATCTGCCCCAGCGCATTGATTCCCAGCTTGAGTTTGTGAAATCTCTTCGCGCCGCGAGGGTGAAGACGTTCGCGGCTCGCACCCTTGGTGACGTGTCGCCAGAGACACTTCGGGCGATCACAGAGTACTTGAATAAGGACATTAGCCGCCGGCCAGAAGGGGAGAGGGCCGCGGCCAGTCCGTCGGACGCGGATGAGGCGCCGGAGCGGGCAGACTAAACGTCGGGCTCATCTTCCGACGCACTGCGGCTACTGTTCCAGCAAGTACTTAAGGTGAGCGTCGAGCAGTTCCTTGATCCGGACAGGGTTCGCCGAATACCGCGGTGACCGTCCGTGTCTACGTCCAGGCTCGACGTCGACCATCACCACACCGGCCTCTTCCAGGGCGGCCAGGTGTTTTGCCACGCTGGGATCGCCCGCGCTGACAGCGGCGACGATATCCCCGCGCGTCGCAGGTCCACTGGAAGTGAGGAACCGAAGAATCTCGTTGCGCGCCCGATTGCCGAAAGTCGCGACGGCAGCTTCGACGTCGGCCGACCAGGCGGCGTCGTGAGGCTGCGTAATTCTCGGCATAAGGTCATTCTTCCCGAAGGCAGCGCAAAAAGTAAGAACAGCACTCTTGACGATACTTTATTTATCTTCGACAATAATTCCTATAGCTTCTTTTGATCGTTGTTGGATCTCCGCATCCACTAACTGGGGTGGCCGTTTGCGCGACTCTGCGAACTACTCGATCTGAACAGTCAAAGCGGTGCAGCCATGGAAATTGAAGCCAAGGCGTATCAATCTACAAAGGGCTCCGACACGGTCGCTGATATCGATGTCTCATTGCGAAGCGCACCTCAGTCGGGAGATTCCGTCATCCAGCTGGACCGGATCATGGTCGCGGTTGATGGTGTGCACCGATACGTCGTTTCCCGCCTCGCGCGAATCGGGCGATCCTGCGATGTGGATGACGTCATGCAGGACATCAGAGTCGCCGTGTGGGACGGGGTTGCGAGGGGGCGCTACCGGGAGCTGCCCGGCATCCCGTTTGAAGCGTGGGTCCAAGGTGTCTGCAATAAGATCTGCGCTGCCCATGTCCGACGCGAGCTTAGCCATCAGACAATGCCCTTGCTTGTTGACTTCACGACGACGGAAAGCTCACCCGAGCTTCTTGCTGTCATAGGCGCTCAGACGGCCGGAGACGGAGCTGAAAACTATGTTGATCAGGCCTGGGCGCACGCCATGCTGGGACTGGTCCAGCGCAGCGTCAGCGAGGAAACCTGGAGGCTTGCCGTATCCAGCCTCACAGGGCCGAGGCATTACGGACCTCCGTCTCCCCAGGACCGGCGTCGATGGCATGCCGTAACCGTCGTTCGACAGACGGCCAAAACAATCAACACGGCATTGAACTGCCATCCCGAACCCGGATTGGGCGTCGACGATCTCTGCCGGTGCGCTGCCAACTGCCTTCCCACAAACGTCCTTCGGAGTGTCGCGGAAACCATAGTCCGCCCGGGCCTGCGAGGACTGGATAGGTCCGTTCAGATGGCCGCTCTGGCATGTGAGCTCGGCGTCACCGAAAGGTATATCGCGGTGAATATCGGATTTGCCCGGCAGTTGTACCAAGCAGCTTGGCGCGTGCTTCTGCACGAAGTGAAAAGGCCGGCCCTGTAGGGCATGGGTGTCCGATATTGGGGTTGGACGATGAATTGGTTCGGTAGAGCTGGCCGCCGGGAGTGGCTGGCGGCAGGGCTGGTTGCCCTGCTCATGGTTAGTGCAGTCTTCCTACTTTGGCCTGCCGATAGCCCCAGCCGACCGGTCCCGCCGACCACGTCCGCAACCGCGCCTTCAACGGCGAAGCCATCAGGCACTACCCCCGCACCAGGCGGTAAGTCCGGTGTTCCTGACGAGGCGGTCGTTACGGCGGAGGCAACGCCGGATGCTTTGCCACGTACCCGCGATTACCGGGCACTCGCTGTAGCGGCAGCAAAGGGAATCTATAGCTGGGACAGCCGTTCGTCGTCGTACTCGGATATATATGCCAAGGTGCGATCGTGGTGGGAGTTGCTGCCTGATGGATCGAATCCCTTATCTGTGTTGGTTCGAGAGTTTGAAGGGACTGGCGTGACGGCGGGGACGTTCACCAGCCTGGCAGACCAGTCCGCTCGCCGAAGCGGCACCGCTGAGTCCATGCGCTGCGATCTCGAGTTGGCCAAAGTTCAGGAGTATCCGGCCCCGTGGAAGGGCCTTCACGTATGCACGGTAACGGTGCAAGTTGTGGACGAGTCTAGTACCGGCCGAAGTGCCTATGCAGCACCCGTCACGGTGATGGTCAACTGTCCTCCTGCCACCACCGCTCCATCTGGGCGCTGCGCCATGGTTGCCTTTTACGCGACCGCAGAGAGAATCGTCTACTAGTGGCTGCACTAGTGGCCGTCGCAGGCCTAATGCGGCGCCGGGCATTGGTGAAGGTTGTATCGGCGGCTGCTTTCCTCGCTCTGCTTGCTG
This sequence comes from Arthrobacter sp. NPDC093125, assembly GCF_044754225.1. Classification (NCBI taxonomy): domain Bacteria; kingdom Bacillati; phylum Actinomycetota; class Actinomycetes; order Micrococcales; family Micrococcaceae; genus Arthrobacter; species Arthrobacter sp. NPDC093125. Next base: position 9,598 of record NZ_JBIVOQ010000015.1, read on the forward strand.
GCGCCATGGCATTTGCCGGAGGCGTGGCAGCGATAACTGGTATGGCGCGACAATCTGCAGTTGCCTGTACACCAGCGGGATCCGAAGTGGCCATTGCCCCTAACGTCACTGATGCCGGCTTGGAAGTCCGGAACGCTGGGCGCTTGCTCTACGAGCTGACGCCTCGGCAGGAGAGCGTTGCACGGACATACATCGCGGTCGGCAAGCAGCTTGGAATACCGCGCTCCGGGCAGATCATCGCCATCATGATGGCGCTGCAGGAGTCGAGTCTGCGCATGCTCGCCAACCCCAGCGTGCCTGCTTCCCTGCATTTCCCCAATGACGGCGTTGGACGTGACCACGACTCGATCGGTTCGGCCCAACAGCGTCCGGCGGCGGGCTGGGGGACGGTCGAGCAGCTGATGGATCCCTCCTACAACGCGCGTGCTTTCTACGGCGGGCCGGCGGGACCGAATCGCGGCAGTCCTCGAGGACTGCTGGACATTCCAGGTTGGCAGACAATGGACAGAGGTCTGGCGGCCCAAGCCGTCCAGGTATCTGCTTTTCCCGAACTGTATGCGCGCTGGGAGCCGGCGGCCACGGCAATTGTTGCTGCACTTGAGGGTGGCACTGCTCCTGCCTCCTGTGCGGATTCGTCGACATCGCAGCGGCCGGCGGGATCTCCACACAACTTGAGCCAGTTACGGCAGGACATTCTGAAGTACACGCAGGACGGCTTGGGTGGGCGCTATGTGTGGGGCGGCACTGCCTTCAAAGCCTGGGATTGCTCCGGCTTCGTGCAGTGGATCTATAGGCAAGCCGGGATCGAACTGCCGCGAGTAGAACAATGGCGCGTTGGTGTACGAACAGAGGATCCGCAACCAGGAGACCTGGTGGTTCAAAATCCGCAGGGGCCCGGCAACTGGGGTCACGTAGGCATCTACGCCGGCGGCGGCATGATGTGGAGCGCTTTGAACCCGGCGGTAGGGACGTTGTTGCATCCGGTGAGTTGGAACCCCGGTGCGGCCTACTTTGACCTGTTGGCGCGCTAGGGCCCATCGGGTTCGATGGCCAAACGCAGCGCTCGGGCCAGGCATGTTCAGTGTACACACGGAAGATTCCGGTGAGAAACCCAACTCCCGACGGTTACCGGCGGAAACTCCCGTTTAGTCGGCTGTGAGAAACGCAGTCCCGACATTGGTCGCAACCGATTGGACGACAGCCAGATCGTCCTTGTCCAGTGCCGTCCAGGGAAACATGTGCTGATAGCCCTGGGCTCCAACCCAGTACGGGCAAAGAAGGCAGAGAGGGTCAAGACCATGCCGCCTCCTACCAAGAAGCTGATCCATTTCCAGTGGAATTGGGCTAACCAGGCACGAACTTTGGCTGCCATGCTCTGATCTTTTTCATTGTTCAAGGCGTTCTCATTCAATTTTGTTTTCGGAGGGAGATAGAGGTGGATTCACCATTTTTCGAAAACGTACAGTGCTGTTATAGACCGTCCAGAAGGACGCTGCTAGAAGCATCCGGCCTGAGGTCTGACCGTACTAAACCTTCGAGGCACATCTAACGGGAACGCTTCAATGCCGTCTCGGTCAGCGGCGTGTAGATAGGATAGTGCTTCACCCCCAGAGATGGGTTGCCTATGTAGGATGAGTGACCGTGGCGGAAAGCACAGTGCCAGTGGCGGGGCGAGGGAGTGTCGCCGGAGCTTCTGGTGATGCTGGAGTCGAATATCGAAGAGGAGTAGCTGCATACGCTGTTGCATGCGGCCTGTCTGGCAATCCTCTGCTAGGTTTTGGCATCCCGGATGCAGAGGCGCAGGTAGTGTCTGTTGCCCTAGAGACAGAAGACCCACTTGACGACATTAGGATCAACTTTCAGTCGGGTTGGACCGCTCTCGTTCAGGCGAAACGTGCTCTGACCAAGGGGGCAGCCTTTTCGAAGGCAGTAGATCAGTGGATAAAGGCTGCTCAATCGTCACTTGCGCCTGAAGCCTACCGCTTTGTCATCGTCAGCGGGTCATTAAGTGGTCCGCTTCGGGACCTTCAGAAAGCACTGGAGCGTCACCGATCAGATCTGCCAGGGCCGCCTACAAAGGGTGAGTCTGAAGCGCTCTCATACCTTGACGAGTTACTGAGCGTCCTCACACTGGAGCAGAAAGAAAAGGTCCTTCGTTGCGGCGTTCTCTGCGAACTAGCTGTTGAGGAGCTTCACCACAGTGACGCCCGTGTAGGGGCTCTCTACCTTCGCCCACTGGTTTCTCCTGCAACGGCTGAGAATGGGCGAAAGGCCTGGAAGGAACTGGTGTCTGCAGCAGGTAAGACCGCCCGACTTCGGGGCGGATACTTGCTCGGCGGATGGTTGGCGGAACTGCGCGGGGCCGGGGTGGCCGTCGCTACTAGTGGAGAATTTCCCTCCGCGGAACTCGAAAGACTCCATGGAGCACTTGAAAGATATAAGGAGCGTGTAATTCGGGCTGCTGCGTCAATCGACCTTCGCAGCCTGGGGGCACGCCTTCCTTCGATCCCCTTTGAGGAAATCGACGCCGATGTAAAGGTCACAACCGACCCGGAGGACACCAAGGCTGAAGCTGATCTCTTGTGGGCCTTTCTCCGTCGAGGCCGTCTCATCTTGACCGGACTTCCAGGGGGCGGCAAGAGCACGGCGATCCGAAATCTGGCCGCCCAATTGTGCACTTTACCTGGGGCGCCCTTACCCCTCCGAGTCTCGCTCAGGGAGGTCGACGCACTCGAACACACTGCGAGCTTTCGAGACCGCCTCCTGACTGCAGCAGTTCGCGACGACGCGCCGGCGGATAGAGCCCTCATCCGCCGCGAGTTGGACGCGCGTTTGTCATCTGGTGGGGTGGCCCTACTCCTTGATTCTCTTGACGAGACATACGATAGGCGGGCTGCCGTAGCTAGCGAGATCGACGACTTTATGAAGTCTGTCTCCAGCGATGTGGACGCCTTATTGTCCACCCGAGACGTCGCCTTCGGTCATGCCGCAACTTTGGGGTGGGAAGATCTTTCACTCCTCCCGCCGAAGGAAACCGATCGAGTAATTAGAGCAATTCTGAGTCGCGCAGCGGAAAACCAATCGGTTTCGACCTCCGACGCTGACCGTTGGGTGCAAGAACGAATTGATTGGGTGAACAAGGCACTTAGGAGGGATGCTACTCTTCGCGAGACACCCCTACTTCCTATCCTCCTTACGTTGCTTGCTGCTGAGAAAGAGCTAGATACGTTACCCCTTGGCAGAGCCCGTGTGTTGGCCGAGGTCGTTCATGATGCTGTCTCTCGGCACGAACTTACCAGGCAAGACGGAAGCATCTTAGGACCTCTAGAAGGATCAGCCACGGATACGGCAGCTATGCACGCGTTTGCAGTGGAAGCGTCAGCGATTCTCAAGGCAAATGGTTCCATCAAGCTTGGTGAATTGGAACGTATTGTCGCTGGAGAAATTGCGGTTCACTGGGGCTTGAGCCCGGGCTTTGCCTTGGCTACGGCACGCGACGCGATTCAATTCTTCGATGGCAGTGGCATATTCGTCATCACCGGCTCGACTGAAACGGTTGCTCCAAGGGTGGCTCTCTTTGCAGAGATAGGAGACGCCCTTCGCGCGACAGAGCAGCCTGAAAAAATTAGCGAATGGGTGAGTGACAGGATCCAATCAGCTCAAATAGAGCCATTGATCCTCGCGGCCGGAATCAGCACGACTGCAGCAGAGGCTTTAGGTGCCGCTGCCAGCGAGAGCGGCGAACGAGGTGTTCTGCACGCGGCTGTGAGGGCCTATCGTGAAGGCGCAACCATATCTGAGGGACATCTGGAGTCAATTTGTAATCAACTGATCATTGATCTCAGCACTGCGGATACGTCTTCCTGGGACAGTTGGACACAGTTGCTGCATTTACCGATCACTCCAGAAATGCGAACCGCCATCGAAGCTGCCGTAGTTAACTATGACCAGCAGCGGCAAAAGCTCGTGCGGGCGGAACTGGATCTTAGGTTCCGTAGTCGTGATGACTTGCGGAAAAAACCCGAATCTTTGCTTGACCTATTGCGGTTGGAGAATCTCCCGTACATGGTGAAACCTGTGACGAGCGGCAAAGTCAATCTCAGGGCCTTTTTAGTGGAAAACCAGCTTCACGCGGCCCAGATCGCGGCCGCGGAGATCCTGACTGGGCTGGTGCCGGAAGCTACAGAACTGGTCGTGGAACGCGCGAAGCACGGACCCCCTAGTCTTAGAACTGAATTGCGAGACATCCTGATTCGTGCTGACCTACAGGCTGCGGCAGATGAAACGGAAGAACCCCGTCCCGATTTTAGAATGCCTGACTGGCTCCGCGACTTCGAACCTGACAACGATCGCAAGTTCCTAAACCTACTTGCCCAGAGGCCCAAGGCGGAACTGACATACCAGCAGCAGGCCCGATGTGATGAGCTCGCCGATCTCTTAGAGACGCTTTCGTTGAACGACGCTAGCAGCTTGCACATGTTCAAGTACCCGGAGGACATTCCCGGCCTTATAGATTTGACTGAAACGTTGTTTGCTTTCGACGCCGCAGTCGTAGCGGCGCAGGCCAGATTGACACTCGACCGCATGGACAAAGTTGGTGGTTCAGATGCCTACTATGCGCTCTTCGACAAAGCCACCGGTCGACGTCGGCACCATTGGGACAAGGTATCGAACGTCGCCGATGCCATCGCCCTCCTGTCCAAAATGATTACGTGGGGAAGAGCTCACGCGTGGTACGTGGCTGCTGCACTTTGGGACGCTCCTGTCGCCGAGCCCGCAGCGTTGATGCTGCGTGAGAAACTCCCACTTCTAGCAAGTAGCTGTGAGCACCTACGGATTGGAGCCCTTACGCTCTGCTCACTCGTCACGGGCCCGGAACCGGAGAGCTGGTGCGACAGTCAAGACCCGGTCCTCCGGGGAGTCGCGGCGGAGCTGTGCGAAAGTTCGGAGAACGGACACCTCAGCTCTCAGCATTATCGCTTTCTAGAGGATCCGGATGGCCATGTCCGGCTAACTGCTCTGAACCGAGCCGCAAAATTGCATCCCCCCGACATCGGAGCGGTTCTAGAACAGATGGGAAATCAGCCCCCGACAGCGTGGATCTGTAGGTCGTGTCGTACAGTCAACCCGCCTAATTCTACAAGTTGCAATAAGGCTGGATGCTTTCGCTCGGGACCAAACATAACTGGTCGGCTTCAGGAGCTTATCGACCGGACCTAGGAGTGCAACTAACGGCGAGCATATCTACACGTCGGCAAAGCCTTACAAGTTTCACCAGACGTTGCGGTTTGGTCTGGACTGGTTTTTAGGGAGGGCCGTCATCGAGTCGCTTCGCTCCCCGAATACGGCCCTGTGGCAGGACGGAACCACACGGCAGGGGCACGCTTTGGATCGAGGGCCTGCATGGCTGTCACCAGAGGATATTTCACAACACCTTTGAACACTGCAAAGAAAACAGGGTGGTGATGCCATTGTTGTTTTGAACGGTAAGAAATACTTCCAAGACGGTGAACACAATTATTTTCTGGGTCTTTGGAAAATTAGTCACGGTCAAGGGGCCCACCCAGGTCTTACAAACGAGGCCGAAGCCGAATTTCGTTTCCACGCCATTACGGCTGCCATCTACTTCCTGGTTCACAGGTTGACCTAGCTTCACCGCTTGGAGAGGACCTTCAATAGGTGGGGCACCAGGGCCCGCTCACTGAAGGCAACATAACCCGCAGGCGACCTAGCCATGTGCGGCTACAGCCGCGCGCCCGGCTCGTGACATATGGTGTTTCCGTGTCTGATCTTGCTCTCGACGTACCTGCGGAAACAACGATTTCTGCGATGCCGGCTTCGCGCGCGTCCCTCACTCTCGGTCATGTACTGATTGGCATGGGCGCAGACTGCGACTCGGCCGTCCGGCTGGAGGATGTATTGCTGATCCGCCATGCCTTCAGGCCCGGCGACCCGACCGCCCTGCGTGGTCCCGAAGACCTGACGGAGGAACTGGTCCTCGCTTACACCAGGGAGCAGGGTCTCTCACCCCGGCAATTCCCCACGGATCCTCCCCGTTTCTGGGTGATCCTCATCGCCGACGGCAAACGCCGCTCCCGGTTGTGGGGCACCTTCGAGAACTATGGCGAGATGATCGCAGAGCGCACTGAGGTGAACCGGTTCTTCGACCTGCGCATCTCGGATTTCCTGGCACCCCTGAATGACCGGCTCGTGATCGAATGGGACAGCCCGCGGAACTGGCACCGGCGCGCCTCCAGCGCCACGAACCTGCCGGTATTGGAGATAGCCGACCGGGACAAGGTTCCCTTCCCTGGGTTCGACGGCGTACTGCTCAATTACCACGAGCTCCGCGACATGGTGGAGAACCCCCGCTATGCCGATTGGCGGGCTGCCTTGAAGGAAGTACAGGGTATCTACCTCATCACTGACTCCACCAACGGCAAGCAATACGTTGGAAAGGCGGATGGTGCTGAGCGCATTCTCGGACGGTGGACGAGCTACGCGCGCGACGGTCACGGCGGGAACGTCGCGCTGCGCGAGCTTGCCTACGACAGCGCAGCCGGCGAAACGACAAAGACAGACCACGCCCGGCATTTTGTCTTCAGCCTTCTGCGCGTGTTCGGACCCAGCACACCTTCCAGCGAGGTGGATTCAGCGGAGTCCCACTACAAGGACGCGCTGATGACACGACAATTCGGCCTCAACAGAAACTGAATCGAGCAATGACACCACGTCCACGCCGCGCCTGGCAGACGGCAGCAAAAGCCAAACACGAATCCAAAGAACTCGGGGAGCTGAACGCGATCGAACCGGCATCCCGCCGCAGCGATGGCTCACCCAAAGTGGGCCCTGGCCAAGTTTACGTGGTGAGCTCCGGAAAGGTCTACCACCCGGCCTGGTGCAACTCAGTGGGCAACGTCTGGGACGACAACCCCAAGCGGCTGCTGGTCATAGAAGAAACCAGCGTCGGCGGCCGGAAGGCCTGCAAAGCCTGCGACGAGCCCTTGCAGGCCTGACTTTGTACATTTGCGGCGAGGACTTAGACAGGCCGACCAACAACGAGATCAAGCTACCGGGAGACTAAGCTCTTGCTGCTTCGAAGGCGGCTTCCTGGATCTCCATTGAGGGACCGGACCAAACTTGAGTGATTGCCTTGGTCAGAGCAACAGAACGCTCCTTGATGTCAGCTTCAGTCCAGAGATCGATGTGTCCCTGGATGATTTCCTTGTTGAGCACCAGAAGGCTGAAAGCGTCGAGCAGGGTTCGCTTGCCCTTGCCTGACTCACCACCGTCGATAAGTCCCGTGGCGTCTCTGTCTGTCCACGGACGGTTGGATAGCGAACCATTCAGTGACTTGGTCACGAGCGTGAGATTACCGATCGTGTTTACGACCCGGTCACGGACAGCTGCCTCTTCGGGAGTGAGTCTTGGCGGCGGGTCCCAGTGGGTTCGCCAACCTTGCGGCATGACGTGCTCGATTTCCAATCCCCATGGAAGCTCGACTGCTTCGTATTTCGTGCTTTGGTTGCGAAGTTGTTGCTCTACAGCACGGAGGACTACCTGGAGCCGCCACTGGCGGATATTCCCGTAGAGCTTCACATCAGGGAGTGTCGTGAGCATCTCTTGATCGGAAGGCCAGTAACGGGTCTCCGCGGTCTGCTCCGAAAGAAACTTCCTTTTGGCGTTTCCGGCTTCGCGAGCATCAACGCTCCCGAGCGACTTCAAGGTGGCGACCATGAAGCGGTTTACATCCTTGGAGGTCTTCCGCAGGAGTGTGCGGCGGATAACCCAACTTTCGATGGCGTCCAGTGCTATCCGCACCTGGTCGAGGGGAACCGAGTGGTTCTCGGAGAGGAGCCAGAGGAAGAGAGGGGTGGTGGCCGCCAGCTCCATCGTTTCGATAACCCGGGAGCGGAACCGTCCTTCGGGTGTTCCTACATCGAGTTCGCTGAGGCCGCGGTAAGTATCGGCATCCTTCCGCAGTTCCGTCAGCAAGGCTTCCGCCTTGGCGGGAGTGGACAGTCGCGACCCTGCGTAGTCCGCGAAAACTCTGAACACCAACTCCGCTTTGACTTCTTCCTGTAAGCGCATCGTGAGCCAGTACTGCAGAAAGATGTCCACGCGGGACCGAATCTGACGGCCTTGGGAGATTTCAGCCCGCCACCATACTGTATCGAAGTCGGCCCAGTGCGTCCTGGACCATTTGTCCACATCAGCGCCAATCTGTTCGCCCTTGCGGAAGACCCAGTTCTTGATGAGGTCCGCTTTCAGCAGGGGTGTGCCCCGGTCGTTCAGCGTTTCGAAGATCAGCTGTGAGTCTTCATGTCCTGACAAGTCGATGGCGACGACGACCAGTCGATGTTCAAGCGTTGAGCAGAGTTCCTTGGCACGGAGTTCTTCAGTGGCGGGTGGGGCGATCTCTTCCTCGTCCGGCGTTCCCGTTAGCCACCGTTCTATTTCGCGCCGAAAAAAGTCGTGAGCCTCGATGACTCGATGCTCCTCGACAGGCGGTTCCTCTGGATCCATGGCATGGGCAAACGCGCTTCGGTCCGCCTGGGATGGCCAGAGCTTGAAGCGCTCGATGCGGCCTTTGAAGGTCAACGCCCTGTTCAGAATGAGCTCTTCGAGCTGATCCGCTTCTGTCTGGTGTCCGCGCTTGGCAATGATTTCATGGGCGGCATCAAGCAAGAGCTGAAGTGTCGTCATGCGTTGTTGGCCGTCGATGACCTCGTGCCGTGTCACATCGCCGGCAGACGGAGGCTTCGACTCGTAATAACCGCACCCAGGAAGTGGTTCGGAATTGGGGGCTTACCCCCGTCAAGAAGATAACTCTCGGTGACCCGGACCACGTCGTCCCACAGGGGGGCCCATTGGCTCTCCTCGTCCCAGACATAGGGGCGTTGAAATGCGGGAACCTCAAAATGGCGACGACCTTCGAAAAGGTCTCGCGGCTTCGAGGATGAGTATCCACTGCATGCACCTTTCGACTACGACGTCCTCCGTCACACGCTATCGGCCAATTAAGCACGAAAGCGACAAATCATGCATCGCCGTCATTTGGGTCGCCGGCCTTGATTGACACCGGCGCGCTCCCGCGTTGATTCGAGTCCCGAGACTCATCGAAATGAGATGATCGCCGAGACGGAACCTAATCCGCACCTGAATGGAGCCATTATGACTGGACCGCAGTCCGACCCATCATCGTTAGTCAAAGTTGAATTGAACTTTGGCGAACCAACCTACCTGAGGCTTGCTGCACGCCTCTACGGCGAAGACACCGAGGAATGGTGGAAGGATCTCGCTGATCTGCTGTATGGCCGTCCCGGCTGGTACTGCGAAATCACGTCAACGCCTGAGATGGAGCTGATTTGGTCCTACGGAGCGGTTGGGTCCTCGTTGTTCAATATCTCGTATGAGGACGAACCCGGCTACGCCCTGTTCGATTGGGAAGCAGACTCCACGAGAAAGTTCCAGACAGTTAATGAGCTACGTAAATGGCTGGATGAAAACGAATGGCGGCACGCAGATCACACTCTTAAACTGCGTGATCTCGCTTCATCCTCTGACTGGGCAGTTCTGAAAGCTGTTGGCTTCGACATAGACGTGACCTTTGACAACGACAGATGGATCGGAACTGTGCGCAAGCTGCCCGTAACTATGAGTGCAGGGATGTCCCTGGCCGATGTCGTTTTACAGATGCGCGAGGGGATTGCCCAGGCTTTCGACGCCCCTGCCTCCGTCGCCAATGATCTTCAGGTACGGGTACACCTCGATCCCGCTTCTGCCGCGGCTTTGACCAGCTAACTGCGCAGGCAAAGAGATTACGGACCCGCGGGCTGGGAGCCTTGAACTGCCAGTTCGCGCATATGGCTTGCGATACGCGTGGTGTTGATTTCCGCCAGTCAGATTCCACGCGCAATGGCGTGCCTTGACTCAACGAGATCCCCTGGCTGCCTGAGTCTCTGGATGAGCCTTCGTGCGGGCCTGGACACTCAACGATGGGGTGGTCCGCTTTGGCTCGGTCAGTGCGCTGAGCCCAGCGAGTCGCAGCATCGCGTCGTGGAGGAAGCTCACCAGAAAGCCCGCTCGGCCGAGAGCGAAGATGCTGCTCATCAGGTGGTCGGCTTCGTGGCTCAGTCCCCGTTGGCTCAGCGCCAGGACTGCGACGTAGCTGTTGGAGGCAAATCCGAACTGATCAAGGTTCCGCCTGGCTGCGGATCGTTGCTTGAATGCGTGTGCCAGGGCGTCGTCGATGCTCCCGGCCGCGGCGAGGGTGATTCCGCGAATGAACGGTTCCATGCCTGCAGCAAGCCCGGGTAGGTCCAGACAGCCATTTCCGAACGGCGCATCATGGACGCCAACCAGTGGCGCTACGACAAGGATCAGGGGATCACGGGCGGGCGGTCGAGCACATCCGAAATCACCAGCTGACTCCGGTCAGCGAAGCTAGGAAAACCTGGCCGAATAAGTACAGCTGTGCGTGCGTGGGACTGCGCGCCTGACTATCTGTCCCGTGAGGGCGGAAACACGACAATGCCACGGCCCGGGACGGGGCTGGACGGCGGCTAGTATCCAAGGAAGGTCAAACAGATGAGGGACGCGGCCTTCAAAGCTGAGCAGTTCGCCGGTGTGCACCTTCCACACGTCACCGCAGTGAACCAGTTGGTCGAGTCCCTCCGGGAGCCTGAGCCTTCGACCGGCCGCGGGTGGGTGCCGTACGTCGCGCCTCTTCATGGGGGCTCGGAGGCTAGGATCCTAAGCATTGCGCGTGATCCCGGGCCGATGACCCACGAGACCATGGGCTCCGGAATGCTGTGTGTGGAGAACGACGACGATTCCGCAGCGCTCCAATGCCAACTGCTCGCCTCGGTAGACCTGATGCCTGCTGACCTGACCCCTTGGAACGACTACCCGTGGTACCGCCACGATCAGTCCAGCGGTCTGAGGAGCCCGCAGATCACGGAAGGGCTGAACCCTTTGGCCCGGTTGATCGACCTGATGCCAAAGCTCAAGTCGTACTCCTCCAAGGCGGCGAAGCGCAGACCCTGTGGAAGCGGTTCGCCCGCAAGCACCCCAGAGTCGCTGCCCGGTATGCGGCAGTGAAAACTTATCGCCCTGGAAGGACTGCGCTCAGAGACCCTGATCCGGCAGTTCGGGAAGCTCGGGCCAACCGCCGTTTCGAAGCTTCTCGCGAGGTCCGTCAGATTCTGGGCCGCTGTCAGGATGGCCGCTAGATCGGGGACATGTCGCAGCCGTTTATCCACGACCTCCGTGGAGCCATCTGGTTTGGGATACGGCAGAGGCAAGCTCTTAGCTACGCTTTTCGGCCGGCCGGTACCTGTCACCAAAGGCGACCAAGGAGCTCTGGAGCAGCGTCATGCTGCCCAGTATGTCCACTGGCCGGGAACGGGATTCTGCCGGCAGTGGGCTGACCATCCAGGCGGCGAACACGTTATGAGGAATCTTCAGGCTCATCGCCTGATCAAAGAGACGCAACACAGGTTCGTGGAAGAGCCCATCTTTGAGCTGGAAGCCCGGGCAGAAGGTTCCCTCGCCGATGAATACCCGAACTGGCCGGCGCATGGCCTCCGGGTCGCCGCGGGATTGGAAATGCGTCTCCAGGTCCGCCGCTGTCGGCAGGGTGAATTCTTCGCGGATGCTGTCCCAGATATACTCCGGGACAGCCGGCCAAAACCGCTCAGCCTTCACATTCAACGCAGTAGGCATGGCCGTCCTTCTCGCTCGCCTTCTGCGAACGGTGGCGGACCAGGAAGCAGGAATAGCAGGTGAACTCATCGTCAGCCTGCGGGATGACCTGGACGACGAGCTCTTCGGCAATGAACTCGCCACCGGGGGTCAGGCCGTCCAGGGCGTCAGCCTCGTCGAGCTCCTGAACCACGGATTTCGCATCCGGGGCTTTGGCGGACTTCAGGGCCTCCAGGGAGTTTTCCTGGGATTCCTTGACGTCAGTGCGCAGTTCATCGTAATCGGTTGCCACGAAAGTGCATCTCTTCTCTGTTAGGGGGTATTGCCGATCCTGCAACGTACAGGACATGGGAAGAATTCCCTAAAAGAGCGGCTGCATGGGCACACAATCAGAACCTCAGGGAACATGCCATTGGCCAGCGTCAGTCGGGCACCTGGGGTTTCAATATCAGGAAGTGACACCTAGTCTGGGCAGAGCCGATGGCCGCGAAAGTTGCGGAACCAACCACCGGATTTGAGTGTCTTATAAGTCTGGTCTTGGGGGAACGTTGAGGTATCCGAAATATCCGCAGCAGCATCAGCCACGCGTCTTTGATACTTCGTTCGACTACAAAACCGACACTCCCGCTCAGACCAAGCCCGACCCGGACAGTGACAGTCAGTTGCTCCGGTGGGACAACGAGCTGCTGTGGAGCAAAGAGCTGCCGTCCGAAGATGTTTTCGCCCCGAAGGTGACAAGCAGGACGAAGGAGTATCTCATCTTCACGGACGCCAATACAGAGAGGCATTGCTACGGCAGCGACGCCATCACCACCTCTTACACCGCCTGGATAAAGGCAAAGAGGCCCAGATCAAGGGCCCTGGTTAACGCTATCGAAGGGCTGACCCCGGCACAGAAGATCAGGTACCTCAACCCGCCTTACACGATCGGCAGCGCAATGATCTGGCCGCTCCGGTCGAAGGATCTCCCGACCATGAACACGGCCCGAGGGAGGCGGCTGCTCATCGCTGACCGCATAGACCTCACCCTTGAGTCCATCCGGCGGCACTATGCAAACGAACCCGGAAGCCCCCTTGCCGATGTCACCACCGCCTACAAGGACTTCTTCGAACTGTTCGGCACCTTCAAGGGCTTCGTGGACTTCTTCCACTTCCAGGACCTCATCGTTGCCGGCTCCGACTACCAGGGAATCGAGTACTTCCTGAAGCCAAACAACTTCAAGCGTTCCGGAACACCGGCCACAACCCTTGAGTACATCGAATACAGGGAGAATGTGCTGGCGTTCATCGAAAAACGGAGCGAGCGAATGGCAAAGTGGGTCAAGGAAAACCACCTCGAGATCGAGGTTCGCCATTCAGACTGACTACGCACGTCGCAGGGTCATAGTCGGCGCAATGAAACCATAGGGGGACTTCATGGAACTACCAGCCATCTTACGAGAAGAAAACGTGGAGGTCGCAGCCAAGCTTCTCAAGCGCTACTACCTCGAACCCTCCACAAAGACGGGGCTGCTCAGTACCGGCAGCTACTTTGACGAATGGGCGAACCGCGGCGACGGCCCTGATGTGAGGGACAGGATCACCGATAGCGACGCTGTCGCCGTGACCATGCTCAGCGTCAAAGTTCCGGCCCAGGCCATCATCGGGCTGCAGGAACAGCCATTGGCTACGCGCATAGAGAAGCTCCTGGCTGAAATACCCACCGATGTGAAGATGAGCCGCCTCACAACCGAAGAAGCTCAAGGGAGATTGGGGAAGGGCAGTCCGGCATGGTTGCTCTGGCAGGAGCTCAGACGCACACCAAAAACGCGCTGGGATGTCGGGGCCACCATCGCCAGCAAGATCCTTGCAAGGAAGCGACCGCATCTCATCCCCATCTGGGACAAAGTCATCGGGGCCGTCGTGGGCAAAGACACCGCCAAGGACCAGTGGCTGAACTGGCACAACCTCTTCATGGAGGACCCAGACCTTGCTGGCCGGTTGACGCGCATTCACCAGCTCTCCACGGTACCGACACCAATTTCCGAACTGCGCATCATGGACGCCATCCTGTGGCGCTACGGTAAGGACAAGGGCATCACCGGCGGGCGGTCGAGCGCATCCGGAATCACCGGCTGAAGCCGGTCAGCGAAGCCACGACAACCCTGGTCGAACCTCGCAACCGCCCGCGCCAGCTTCAGTATCCAGCCGAAGTGTGCCGGCTATAGAGCTCCATCGCCTTTCATCATTTGTTGCGCTAAACGGATCGGATCGTTAGGGTCCTGGGCCGACACAATTTCATTGAGCTTCGATGTTAAGTAGGCGAGAAGCTCTCGGTCCCACTCAAGTGAGAGCCCGAGCCACGTCGTAGCCGACCGACTTTGCCAGCTTGTGCCACGACCTGTCCTCTTCGCAGTTGGGGTTAAAGTGTGGGCCCAATGTGTTGACCCCCTCCGGTCCCTTCACCACGAGGGTTCGCGCTATGGTCCTGCCCAGTTGGTCCAATTCCTGGTTGAGTCGCCGCCACTCTGCCTGCTCGAATTCGGAGCGATTCATGGCTTCAGGGTCCCTGTCGCATTGCGTGCAGCGTCCCCTCCGGCCCACATCAGCCATCGTTGTCACGTAGATGCCTCTTTGGCCCGCCCGACACTGACCATCCATGATCGAGCACCACTGAGTGTGGAACAGTTTCCCGGTTCGAGTGACGTACACCTGTCCGTCACCTGCCACAGGTGACCCGTCGTCACGGTGGCTTTGCGGCTCAACGCGGACGAGCGGCCGTTCCTTTGCCCGGTGCTCGACTTTCGCTTCTTCTTTGAGTCGCAGCCTCTCTGCCCGCTTCTCCGCCCGCTCCAATTTGGAGCGCTTCTTCGCTTCAGGGTCCTGGTCGTTGCGGGCAACGTCCCCGCAGGCCCACATCAGCCATCGTTGTCACGTAGATGCCTCCATTGACGGCGCGCCAGTGACCATCCATGATCGAGCACCATTGAGTGTGGAACAGCTTGCGACCGGGTCACATACGCCTGACCTTCACCTGCGATGGGCGACCCGTCGTCACGGTGGCTTTGCGGCTCAACGCGGAAGAGCGGACGTTTCTTTTGCGCGCCGTGGTCGGCTTTCACTTCTTCGTGTGTGGTGCTCACAACCCGTTCCTTCTCCGAAGACCTCTGCCATATCAGGTGCACGTCGAATTCGTCGGGCCGCACCACCTCGTCCCGAACCAGTCGAAGAACTGAGAGCAGCCCTGCCGAGAACGGGGAGCCTGCAGCGGCAAGGAAAATCAGCCCGCGCCTGACGGCAACGGGCTGATCATGATGGTCCGATTCTACGTCAACCTCACGATCATCTCGAAGTCGGCTGCAGTTCCAGCCCACTTGGGCTGCATCTTCATATCCCACTCCTGACCAGCACGGCGTACCTTGAGCGCAATGTGATCCCATGGCTGCCTAAGTCTCCGGAGGAGTTCGACCAATTCTTCAGCGACCGGCATAAAGCGCTCGCGCTGCGCATCACGCGGCTTCTCGAGGCCGACACTGCACCGGACAACGGGGATGTGGGCTGGCCTGCCTCAGTTCCGGAGACGATCGACGAGAACTTGCCGTCGCCGACGACACCTGACTTCTGCCTCCAAGGATTTGCATGTATCTGCGGCTAAACCTTGCAAAATCACGGGATAACCGACCACGCGCTGCATCAATCAGTACTACGTGCTCGACCTACGCGCCGAGATTTTGGGCGAGACCGGCCGCAGTCAGGCGACGTTCGATTGGCTCCGCGGGGACCGGTACCTTCTGCAGCCGCGCGGCAAAAACTGCCTGTGGACGACTTCTGGTCCAATCGCAGCTCGCATCTGCGCCGGTGTGGGTCGCCCTCGAGAGCGGCCAGACGCTCTTGGTCTCGACGGATCGCGATGGCGGCCGCGACAGTGGCCCCTGAGCGAATGGCCTCCGGCGGGATCGGCCGTAACGCGATGGCTTTGGCAGCGGCCTCGGAAGTAGAGCCTGCGCCTCTTGACCTTTGCGCTCCATGGGATCAATTCTAAGTGTGGTCACTGCCACGCACTGACGCGTTCACGTTTCTGATCATCCGTGCCTGTCCCCTCTCGGGTGCTAGTGGCTTGATCTGCAGACCAGCGCACCGGGTGGGCCCTCGGGCCGCTTGCGGGGACTGGCCTTCCCACTATCTGGCTCTGAGCAAGACGGTGGAGTGCCATTTGCCGTCGGGTCCCTGATAACTGCTCTTATCAACGTATGGAAAAGACGGGCGCTCGCGTGACGCGCTGGGCTTAACCGAGAGTCCCGGACTAAGTCATCCCGTATAAGGCGGCCCGATGGCCGTCCGCTACGACGACGAGTTCCGGTCCCTGTTTGCCGTGGCGAAAGCGGAAAAGGGCTTCGACAGCTTCCTGCAGTACCACGAGTACCGTCAAGCACATAGACAACATGGACTACTAGCGTGAAATCCGATTCTGTGAGCACGAATAGATTCAACTACAGGAACACCATGTAATTCCTGCCATTTTCCTGGTTTGGCTCACTCCTGCCGGGCAGTTTACGTTTTACGTTGGAAATAGACAGTGCCAGCCGATGGCCCCCATATTCGGCTGGTACTGACTATTGCTTAGTGTGCTGCCTGGTAATTTTCGAGAATCTCCTGCTGGATACGACCGCGAGTGTTCACCTTGAGTCCGTTATCCAAAGCCCACATCCGAACGGCTTTGGTATCCACCCCGGAACCGCCGGCTTTGCGTCCCGCCGGACGTCCACGGCCACCGGATGTCCTGCGTCCGGCATTGGCAAAGCGTTCCAAGGCTGAACGCAGCTCCCTGGCGTGAGCCTCATTCAGGTCAATTTCGTATTCCGACCCGTCAAGGCCGAAGGTGATGGTTTCATTGGCTTCCGAGCCGTCAAGGTCATCGGAAAGAATTACTACTGTTTTCTGGGCCATGAATTAATGCTATCAGTTTATCGAGCGGGTGATCGGCCTGTCTGCAGGGTGCTCCGGAAGCGGAATCTGCCGGCTCAAGAATGGCCCTGCAATCACGAGGCACTTGCCTTTGCGAGGCCCGGGCGTTCGATGCTGGTCGCGAATTTCAGCTGTTCAACTCTGCAGCCGCACCATATTGCGTGGAATCAAGGCGGCAATATTACTGATCTCCTCCGCCAGGTCAGTGCTTAGACGGTAACCATCGGCTTTACGGGTCAGGAATTTGATCGCAGCAGTCTTGCGTCGGACCTTCGTGGTCTCCTTCAACCATTCGGGGTATGAGATCAGTTCAAGCGCCAGTTCCTTCTTCCGGCCGCCAAAGTCCTGCTCGTACTCATACACTTTTTCGGCGATCTTTCGGTTGGCTAGGGGAAAAACGTATGCGCTCAAAAGGGCGGGATGTACGTCGCCGAGGCCTGCATCGGCGAGAATGCGCGGAGCGAGAATGCCACGCTTGTTTCGGGACTCGGCACGGTACTCCGGAGAATCAACCAGGGCTGCCGCCGCGTCGGCAATATACCGACGTTCCATCTCCAGGCTTTCCTGATGCTCGGCGTCTTCACCGGCCTCAGACTCCGACTGCGCCGCGTACAACTCGCTCAGGAAAGAGCCAGTCCATTCCGTTTGCGCGTGCCAAACATAGGCAAGGCCCTCGGCAACCCATGTTATCGAGACACCCTCCGTGGAACCATCGTGCGGTTGGGCGCGGGCAACAACTTGCTTCACTGCGTCAGGCAGGTCCTCGTCATCACTGACCAGCTCGGCCACAAGCCCATTCAGATCAAAAGGCACTGCACTGACACTGACAAATGACGCTCCTACCTGGGCTGCAGCATGCACCACTTCAGTGGCCGAAAGTTGTTTTCCGTCCAGCGCGACGTAATTTTCACCTTCGAACTTCGCCCCCGGAAGAAACAACAGACCTGCCTCGCCGGCCTGGGTTGGAATGCTGGCGGCAATAGCGGTCAATTCGGCCGAGGTGTAGGTAAAAGTCATGGTCAAATACTATGAGACGCGTCAGACACTGTTTTCTGATGCGGACAGTTAGGGTATGGCATCCATATCCATGTCCTTTTCCATCTCCCTCTGGCTGGGAGTGCCCGCAGCGAGGCAACACATATGATGGCCCGGTGTCTGATGAAGCAAACCAGCCCCGTTTTCTGACCTTGGCCCAGGTCGCCGACGAGTTGAACGTGAAGCAAAGCCTCGTGCAAGGTCTCATCAGGACGGGGGAGTTGCGTGCTTTTCAGGTCGGTGGAAGGGGCATGTGGCGCATTGGTCGCCAGGACGTTGAAGACTACATCGTCCAGGCCTACCAGCGCACCGCTGATCGCGTCGCGGCCGGTGATCTCGAAGACGGGGCTGAATCTGAGGATCAAGAGTAGCTAGTCCGCCACCTACCAAACCCGAATGACCAGGGTGACGAGCCGTGGTTCTCCTGGCCAGGGCTGGTGACTCGTCGGCAGTTCCTCTTGACCTGGCAGTGCAGACTCGCACGCAATAATTAGCACTCGGGACCAAAAACCATTGGTCGCGGAACGCGCGCCAGTTGAGTGGTTCCGTGGTTTCTGGATGAATAACTCGAGCTGTCACCGCTGAAGGTCAGACCTGATTCGGTCCGTTCGATGCGTCGGCACCTACAGGACTCACCGGTGCCTCAGCTGGAGTCTGGCCCTTCTCTATCTGAGCGGTCAGGTACTCAAGGTCGGCTACATCAACAGTCCCACGAGTAATGGCAAGGTAAACCGCCTCACGGGAATCTGAGGCACTCGTGTTCGCGCGCTCCATCAGAATCGCGGCAACTACCACCCCTACTACAGCGATCACCGCAAACCACCAAGATGGGGAGACCTCAAAGTACACACGGGTGGCACACACACCCGTGATGAAAAGGATCGGAAGGACGAGCCCAGCTCGAAACTCTGCTTCACCGCGAGCCTTATGGAACCGGTCGTAAGCTTTCTCATCCGTTTTGCCGAGCTGATGAGCCAAGCTATCGATCTCCGTATACATCTGTCGCAGCACGTCGTTTACAAGCGCCTTAATTTCCCTGGCACGGGCCTTCTCCTTGGCGTTCTCGTCGGGCCATAACTCGTCCAAGATTGAAGGCTTCATAGCGGTTGCCGCACCATCCGGGGCGATCTCATCCCGCAGCTCACGAGGTGGCCGAACCAGCGATGCTCGAACTGCGAGATCCTCTACGTGCTGGCGAAGACGCCTACCCTCTGAATCCGAGAAATTTGGGGTCGCGAGGGGCACCCTATTGATGATTCGGAGTACCAGTGCATCGAGTCCCGATACGACACCGAGAACGTACGCGATAAAGGTGATGGCCGCGATAGTCGGTACTGGCCCAAGATAGGCAACCAATTTGGCGACGTTGCCTACAAGCGAGTCGTCTTGCTGCACGTTAAAAATCTGATGACCGAGCCAAAGCCACAGACCAAATAGCAGGAGCATCCCTGATGAAAGGGCACTCTTGACGTCTCGTAGGTTGGTCAGGAATCCCAGCATGCATCTACCGCCATCTTCTACTGCGCGAGTCGGAACAGACCACACAAAGGCAAGAGTGGTCCATGAACATCATGGACCACTCCCTCAGAGGTTGAGCTCTCAAGAAGGGCCTACGGGTTCTGGCCGGTCTTCTCTCGTTGCCTATCAGCTACTTACTACCGGTTTGCGTCGCGCACCTTTCGAATTCTGTCGTCTCGCTTCGCGAGGGTGTACTCCTTGGTCCGCAGCCGCAACGAGACGCCCCCGGATTTCCTCAGGTGAGCTGGCGACGCTCGTGAACGCCGTGGAGACGATGGACGACGGCGGCTCGGACTGGTAGCGCGGCGGCGTCGGGCAGAGCCTTTGGTCGATCATGGTGGTCGACCCGGATCTGTGCCAGAAGCTACCGGGCGCTGTACGGATATGCATGGAGGCCGGGCAGCTGCAGGCGGCACTCCGTCTGGTGATCTGCTACCAGTACCTGGCCGATGATCCGGTAGCTATCGTGGACGCGATGATGAAGGAGCACCCGACTCTCGCCCATGATGAGATGGCCGGGTACCTCGTGGAACATGTGCATGAGTGAGGACGACTCGACGTTTACTGAGCGCCCGCACAGGCCTGTCGCCGATCTCATCTCCGGCCCGGCCGCGATGAACAAGGTGCGAGCAACAGGTCCGCGACGCGCGGCGCGACGGCTGACGCCGGCAGCGTTCCTGTTCCGGCCGTTCCCAGAAGTCTTGTCAGATCCTTGTCAGATCGCCCAGTCCTGGCAAAGCAAAAGGCCCTGCTTCCCTCACAAACAAAGGGAACCAGGGCCTTTCTACGTGGCGGTGACGGTGGGATTTGAACCCATTGTGGCCTCTAAATACTTCACAGCTGGTCCATCTACGGAAGGAGGCAGTGATTTCAAAGAGCCAACGGTCAGAAAAGGGCTATCAGTTTATCCATAGACAGACCTGTGCGTTTAGCTGGGCTTAGGTCAACTAATCGCCTTGGTCCGGGAAATAAGATGACTTTCGACGGGCCGCTCAATCCGGCCGGCTTCGTTGACTCATTACTCACACCCCGCCTGAACTTTGGCTGGAGTCATCGCGCCGTATGGTGCTCTCGCCGCTTATGAGAGGGGACCGCCAAGGAAGTCATGTCGCTTCGCTGCGCCACCTCCATGAACCCGTGAGCTCATCTGCTCACTCCATGGAACAGAACGGACGGAGCACCCATGTTTTTCGCAGCGGTGGACCCGGGGATCACCCCGAACGCGAGCTTTCCTTTCCTAGAATCGCTTAAACAGATCGGCGGTGGGATCCTCGTTGGCGCTTTCATCATTATTGCCATCGTGGCCATCATCGGTGCCGCAATGCTGCTGGCTGGCAAACTTAGCCAGTCGTCACGCCTTGCCTCAGGCGGGGGCGTGATCCTCCTTTGGACCGGCCCGGTGGCAGCCATTCTCGGCGGCATCAACGGCTACATCCTTTGGTCGCAGACTGCCTTCCCGCTTGGGTTCTAGCTCATGCCTGTTGAGTGCGACCTCAATGGATGGTGGCCGCCCGGCTGCGGTTTGGTCTCACAAGCGAACGACAACGCCCTGGGCGCAGTCACGTCTCTCTTCGCCAACATCCTCCAGAACATGGCGTCCTGGCTCTGGGCCTTCATTACCGGCGCCTTCTCTGTCTCGAACGTCGACGACTCCCAGTGGCTCTCCATCAAGGGGCTGACGAGCTGGTGGGTCGTCGTCATGATGACACCGCTCGTCGTCGTGATGATCCTCCAGGTCTTATCGGGCCTGCTGAGCCAGCAGCCGAGACGGATCGGCCGCGCGATGCTCGGCGGCGCTGCCGCCATTCCACTAGTCGGGGCTGCTGTCTATCTGGTCCGGCAACTGACGCGGGCGAGCGACTTAGCCTCAGCCGCCTTGCTCGAATCCATCGGTTCTGATCCATACCTCGTGTTCATGAGGCTTTTCGGATTTGAACGGGCACCAGAAGGAAGTGGTCGGGAATGGAACTTGGTCTCGCTGGCACCTGGAACGACAGGAGGCCCAGCCGGAGCCGTCGTCGTCACTGTGATGGCAGTTATTGTCGTGTGGATCCTTGCCTTCATCCTGATGTGCTCGATGATCTTCCGCTCCTTTGCACTCGTCGTCTTGGCGGCCGTTGCGCCGGTTGCGCTGATGCTGCTGCCCTGGGACAAGTCAAAGTCCTGGGCACGCCGCTGGTGCGAGGTGGTCATTGCCCTGGTGTTGGCCAAACCGTTGGCCGCAACAGTTTTGGCCGTAGCGGTCAAGCTTTTTGCCGAGTCCAAGTCTTTTGCGGGCTTGGCCGCAGGAACCGTGGGCATGGCGCTTGCCTGCGGTGCACCTCTCATGGCTCTTCGCTTGGTTAGCTTCGCGGGCGGGGAACTCGCGGCAGCGGCCCAAACGGCCGGTGGCGGCCACGTTCTGTCGCGGAGCAGCAGCGTGGCGGCTCGCCAGATCAGTCGGCAGACAGGTGGTCGCCTAACTCTTGCGGGCTTGGTGAATCGTTCGGCCATGACCCGGCCAGTCAGCTCAAGCCGTAACCTCTTCCCGACACAAGTGTTGGCACCCGCTGTCCGGTCCGGCGTGCCGTCGCCCCATGGTGACGGGGGCCAGTTGGCCCTGAGAATCGGGCCAGCGACAGGGGCTCCGAAAGCCGTGCACGCATCAGGGTCGCCGCAGGGCTTTGTAGGCATGAATCCTCGCGAACAAGCCGGAACCGCTCCAGCACCAACGGGGCAGCCCCCACTCGGAGATGCCGAACCGCGAGCGCATCCCAACGCAAGCCCACCGGCACCTTCTCCGGTGCGGCTTCCGAAACCCCAACCACCAAGAATCAACCCTCCGAACGGAGGAAACCCACATGTCTGAAGATGCCCGTGCCCTTGAAGCCGTCAAATTCCCGAGATACGAGCGCCGCGGGTTCTTCCTCGGCCTCAAGTGGTACCAGCTACTGATCGTCGCGGGGGGAGGCGCAGTTGCCATCGTGGCTTCTGCGAGTAGTGGGCCAGTCGGACTGTTCTCCTCCGGACCCCTATGGCTCGGGCTAATGCTGCTCGGGCTCCTCCAGTATTCCCGCATCCCTTATCCGGTATGGGCGAAACAGCTCGCCCTTTTCTTCTATCGGGCAGCGGCAGGACAAACGCGGTTCCTTGCAAAGCCCGCAGCTCCGCAACTTGCTGGCCGACTCGCGCTCCCGGGCGGTCTCGGCAACTTGGAGATCCGAACAACCGCCAACGGTGAATGCTTCATGGTCGACCGCCACGGCAAGGAGGCAATCGCAGTCCTGCGCTGCAGCACGCGATCCTTTGCACTGCTGGATGCAGATGACAAAGCCTGGGCAGTCCAGGCCTGGTCACGTGTGCAAGCCGGCATGGCACACCGGCC
The DNA here is from genome assembly GCF_044754225.1 of Arthrobacter sp. NPDC093125. NCBI lineage: Bacteria > Bacillati > Actinomycetota > Actinomycetes > Micrococcales > Micrococcaceae > Arthrobacter > Arthrobacter sp. NPDC093125. The sequence continues at coordinate 32,165 of NZ_JBIVOQ010000015.1, forward strand.
AGGCGTGGCCAGGATTGCCGTCCAGGATTACACCGTGCCCTATCCTTCGTCGGCGCTCTGGGAGTTTTTCAAAAACAACGCCATGCCGGTACAAGCCAGCGAGAAGGCTGCGTGGGGACAACGCGCGTATGAGGACTTGCTCGGTGCAGCCGGATCAACCATGAGCCATGAACTCCTCGTGGCGGTTGTCGTGGACACTGGCAAGGCTCGCCGGCGGATCAAGGGGTCGGGCGGGGGACTGGTAGGCCTGGAACGCGTACTGCGACTGGAAGTCGAGGCGATGAAAACGTCGCTAGGTACGCACAGCGTGAAGGTAGACGAGTGGATTGGCGAACCCGGACTGCTAAGCATCATCGGTGCTGCATTCGATCCCGCTGCCTTGCCGGCTGCTAAGGCGCCGGTGGCGGCAGCCCCGCCGTCGGACGAGCCGACAAGTAAGGAGATGGATTCCCGCCACCGACATGGCCCGATGGCCGTGGAAGAACACTGGACCTACCTGCGGACCGACACCGGGTTCCACCAGACCTTCTGGATCGCTGAATGGCCCCGCCAGAAAGTCTTCCCGGGCTTCCTGCATCCGCTGATCTATGTGGGCGAATTTCGCCACACGTTCACGGAAGTCATACGGGCAGTGCCTACCGCTGAAGCCCTCCGTGACATCCGCTCCGCGCAAGAAGCGCATGAAACGCGCCGCCGCATCAACGCCCGCTTCGATAGGCCACTTACCCGTGAGCAAAAGGCCGAGGAAGAAGAGGTGATCCAGAGGGAGGAAGAGATCGTTGCCGGCCATGGTGACGTCCGCCCAGCGGCCTATATCACCGTTACGGCGACCTCGTTGGAGGACCTGGCACGGCATCGCCAGGAACTTGAGTCCGCTGCCGCCGGAGCATTCGTTGAGCTCCGGCTTCTCTACGGACAGCAATGGGCCGCGTTTGTTGCCGGTGGCCTGCCGCTTGGAAGGGGACTGCGTTGAAGCAGGCAGTGAGAAGCTTCGAGTACCTACCATCGGGAAAGAATCGGAAGGCACGACGGCGGCCGGCGCTGCCCGCTGAAGGGTGGCCGAGTGCATCGATAGGGGACAAGCGGCGCGACCCCCAGGGCTTGCCCCTCGCCGGAGACTGGGGGAGCAACGAGCCAAACTCCCTGCGGGGTCCGCATCGCTTGCGGCCCGCGCCCCACCGGGCATCAACCATGACGTTCGCGGCCGCCTACCCATTTCTTACAGAGTCGGGGCTGGGGCACGAGGGAACCTACATCGGCACCGACGTTTTCGGATCCGGGGCCTTCTCCTACGATCCATGGATCCTTTACGACAAGGGGATCATCAGCGGGCCTTCCATTGTTGTTATTGGGACAGTCGGCACAGGCAAGTCCATGTGCGGCAAGTCGCTCGTGACGCGGTCAATCACACTAGGGCGAAAGGCAGCCGTCGCGTCTGATCCCAAGGGCGAGTGGGTTGCAGTAGCGGAGGCTGTTGGTGGCAAGGTCATTTCCATCGGCCCGGGCCGCCCTGCAAGGGTGAATCCCCTCGACGCCGGTCCCCGCTTCAATGCCCTTACCGAGGCTCAATGGCAAGCGGTGGTGAGGCAGCGGCGTCGTTATCTCCTTGGGGCTTTGGTCTCGCTCATGCGGCAGGGCACGCCCCTTCGGCCCGTGGAGCACACAGCCTTGGACATCGCCCTCATGGAAACCATGGCCGAGAACTCAAACCCGACCCTGCCCATGGTGCTCGACCACCTCCTCAAGCCGTCGAAAGAGATGACCGCCCTGGTCGGCGCAGATGGAGCAACCGCCGTGAGCCATTCCCTGCGGCGTACCGTATCCGGTGATCTCGAAGGCATGTTCGATGCGCCATCCACTGTGGCCTTCGACGCTGACGCCCCAATGATGGTCTTGGATACTTCTGCGCTGATCGGGGCGTCTGAGCAGGCCCTCTCGTTGGCCGCGGCCTGCGGTGCCACGTGGTTGGAAGCCGCTATCACCAATCCCGACGGCGGGAAGCGGCTTGTGGTGTACGACGAGGGGTGGCGGATGCTCGCGGATCCGTACATGTTGGCCAAGATGAGCGAACAGTGGCGGCTAGCCAGAACGTATGGGATCGCGAACCTGCTCATCATGCACAAGGTCGCTGATCTCAACGAGATCGGTGACAGCACGAGTGGACACAGACAGAAGGCATTGGGCCTGCTGACTGAGGCTGACACTAGAGTCATTTACCGGCAGAAACACGACGCGATGCGCCTGACCAAGGAAGCGCTCGGCCTGACCGAAGCGGAGTGCGAGCACGTGGAGAACCTTCCGAAGGGCGTCGGGCTCTGGAAAGTGGGCAACCGCTCCTTCATCGTTGCCAATCGCGTGACCACTGACGAGCTTGCTGTTTTCGGGACAGACGACAGGATGCTGTGAGACGGCCAGTGAGCTCGCGCGCGGCAAGCGAGAATCCACTGGTCACCGTCGGCCTTGTCGGCGCCGCAGCCTATGTATGTCTCTGTGCTGTGGTGCAGGCAGCAGCCCACGTGGCCGGCTCTTTGCAGTGCGGCACCATGCCGCCGTCGCCCTTCAACCCTGCGGCCGCCGTCGGACTCATCGCCAACAGAATGGAATGGATCATTGTTCGCCAGGCTGATTGTGTTCTCGGCACTGACAGCGTCTGGTGGGTTCTGGCCCCGACTCTATTTCTGGTTGGTGCGCTCGCGGTCGGTGCGGTGGTCTTTTGGCGGCGATGGAAGCAATCGGGCGGCTGGTTGCGCCAAGACATCCTGAACCGCGACGGCGTTGCACGCCGCGCCGAGATTCTCCACGATTTTGGGGCGAGGGCCGTGCGGAAAAGGGGGACGTTCACGCGTCCAGGACTTGCAAACCCTTCCGTGCAGGACGTGTCATGGACGCTGGGCCGCTCCCGCGGCGTCACCGTCCATGTCTCCACGGAAGAGTCGATGGTGATTCAAGGCGCTCCGCGATCCGGCAAGGGGCTTTATGTCGTCATCAACGCGATCCTTGACGCGCCGGGTGCCGTCGTAACGACATCAACGCGGGCGGACAACCTCGTTGTGACGATGAAGGCCCGGGCATCCGGAGGCCGCCCCGTGACCGTTTTTGATCCGCAGGGCATGTCGGGGATCCCGTCGTCGCTGCGCTGGTCTCCCTTACGTGGGTGCGAGGATCCTGATATTGCTACCCGGCGGGCGTTGGTCATCACCGCGGACACCGAGATGAAGGGGGAGAACGCAGCGTGGCAGAAGCGCTCGCTGATAGTTCTTCAGTGCCTGCTCCATGCTGCGGCATTGTCTGGTGAGGGAGTGACTGCATTCCGCCGCTGGTCATCCAGTTCGGTACTGGCGCGGGAAGCCCTCGAGGTGCTGGGCCAGCAGGGGGCGGCGATGGGATGGCAGGCCGACCTGATGGGCATCCTGGAAGACGACCCGCGGAATACGTCGAACTCATGGATTGGGGTTTCGGCGGCGGTGGCACCTCTGTCATCGCCCAAGGTGCTGGCCGCGCTGAATCCGCAGGACGAGTCGGAAGAGTTCGATCCCAAGGCTTTCATACGGGACCGGGGAACTCTTTACCTCATTGGCACACGAGCCGGGGCAGCTGCCGCAGGACCGTACTTATCCGCGCTGATCGATGACATCGACAATGCAGCACGGGAAATGGCCTTCGTGTCACCCGGGGGCCGGTTGGATCCGCCGCTTTCCCTGATCCTCGACGAGATCGCCAACCTGGCCCCATGGCCTGGACTGCCGGTTGCGCTGTCCGACGGCGGGGGAATTGGGATCTCAACGCTGGTGGTTCTGCAGTCCCTGTCCCAGGCACGCTCAGGGTGGTCCATCGACGAGGCATCAACCATCTGGGACTCCGCCATCATCAAGGTGATCTTTGGGGGTGGATCCGACGAACGGGACCTGCGCTCACTCGCCGGGTTGCTGGGGGAGCGGAGTCTTACCCTCACCACCCGGTCCTGGTCCTCCCAAGGCCGGCAGGACGGTGAGCAGATACGCGAAAGTCCAGTGATCGCCCTGGATGAGATCCGACGCCTGCCTGTGGGCACGGCACTCATGCTCGGCAGGCGCACCCGGCCCATCCTGTTGGACCTGCTGGAGTGGCACAAGCGAAAGGACGCTGGGGAGCTGCGCCGCCTGAAGGCCGAAATGGAACGCGTTTTGGCTGACGGGCACAGAGAGCGTCAGCAGAAGACCGAAGGGGCACCCGATGCGCAGCCATGACGAGACCGAGGAGTTCGATGTTCCGTCCGCTGGCTCCTTCGGGGACGACGAGATCACCGCACAGTTGTTTCGATCCGCTTTTGGTGCTTCAGCGGCTTCCAAGAGCGTGACCCGCCGCTGGCGGGACATGACACCCGAACAGTCCCAGGAGGTCTGGGGTGCCCTCTTCTCTTGGGTGCGGTGGCTGGTGGCCACCTACCAATTGACGACGTCGGTCGTTCCCGATTGCTGGTGGCGTCACCCTGAGATTGTGGCTGAGTTGTACGCACTTCACCGTGCGGAGCTTGCCTCCTACACACAAGATGACCCGGGCTTCGGCCCGCTCGCCTTTCATGAAAGGCTCCCACACGCCGTCGAACGCCTGCGGATGCACACCAGGACTGCCGGATGCGTCGGGCTGCAGGCACACAAGGAGCCTGCACCTCGAATCCTTTCTGGTGATGACCCAGACTTTGTCGAGTGGCGGAAGGCTGCTCATCAACTGGTTGCTGACTTCTGAATCATGTCGCTGTCGGGGTGCCTAACCATTAATGGGTGTCTGCGCAGCGATGCTGCGGTCCAAGAACCATGAAGGGTGGCTGTCGTGGCCGCTACACCTGAAGTTCCATTTAGCATTTTGCCTGACCAGGGCTCTCCGGAAGCCAGCGTCAGCGCTCGCCGCATGGCGCCCGAGGAGCGAATCGCCTCACTGATGGATGGCCTGCACTCGATCCTGGAGGAGGCAGTCGAGTCACCTTCACATTGGCAGGTCCTGCTGGATGCCTCAGCCAATTTGTGGCGGTACTCGGGTGGCAACGTCACCTTACTCATGATGCAGATGACGCAGCGGGGTACACATGAGCCGACGCTCGTCGCAGGGTACAGGGAATGGGAACGACACGGTCGCACTGTCCTTCGGGGCGAGCATGCCCTGTGGGTCATTGCACCTCGGACCGCCCGTGTGCAGCAGATGCTGCTGCCCGACGGCACGCGCCAGCGCATTCCTCTCGGTGGCAAGCTTCCTAGCGGTGCTGTAGATGAAGGGAAGAAGACCCTCATCACGGGTTGGCGCGGACAGGCAGTCTTCGATGTTTCGCAGACCCAGGGGGCTCCGCTGCTGGTTCCCAGGCCGAGTGATGCCCCGACCTTCGACGCGCTACACCTATGGGAGTCGCTGGCTCGTGTTGCCCGCACACACGGCTTCTCGATTCAGGTCACCGATGCGCAGTTCGGGCTGACGAGCGGCTTCACTGACTTCGCACAGCGCCAAGTTCAAGTGGGCGGCTGGCTAAACGCGGAGGAGCGCGTCGCCGTCCTGGCACACGAGCTCGGTCATGTCTTGCTGCACGGGCCCGATGACAAAGTGGGGAAGCTGTACGGAAGCAGCGTTGACCACCGCGGCCTTGCCGAAGTCGAAGCCGAGTCTGTGGCGTACACCGTCCTCAAGGCTCATGGCATCGACCGGGGCCCGCAGTCTGCAAGCTACCTGTCCGGCTGGGCTGATGCAGTGATTGAAGCGGAGCACTCTACCGCTGTTAACAACTCGTCCGCGAAGCAACCCGCCTCGCGGGTCGACATTGCGAAGTCAGTCCTAGGCCGAGTCACGGCGGCAAGCAAGGACATCCTCGAAGTCACCAATCCACCGGGTTTTGGCGGGAAGGTTCCCACTGCTGAAGTCTCGCCCCGGGTGCAGGGCCAGGATTCGCACGTTGGCCTGCAGCAGCCAGGCGGGCCGTCTCGGGGGTTGGAGGTTTCCGGCCCATAGGGCGACCACGAAGTGTTGGACGGGAGAGACCCGTCTGCGAAGGAAAGGGCAGAAGATATGAGTACCAAGATTCCGGTCAACATTGCCGGAAACCTCGTCGCGGACCCTGAGCTCACCTACGGTGAGTCCGGGGTAGCGCATACCAAACTGCGCGTGGCGGTGAACCAGCGGATTCAGGGAGCAGACGGAAGCTGGCACGACGGAGACCCGGTCTTCCACAACGTCTCCGCGTTCCGGGCGCTCGCAGAGAACGCTTCGAACTCCCTCAAGAAGGGGGACCCGGTAACGGTGTCGGGTGAACTCGAGTTCCGCGCGTTCGAAAAGGATGGTGAGCGACGGGAAGCCCGTCGGATTGTTGCTGAAACGATCGGTCCTGACCTTCGGTTCGGGACAGCTGCTTACCAGCGCTCCCCACGGGCGGCAGCCGGCCCGGAAGCTACGGTCGACGCGGGTCTGCAAGCGGCGCCTGAAGCGGCTCAACCTGCTTACAGCATCGCTACGAAAGGTCCGGTGGCCGCACCCCCTTTAGGCAGGCCGGCGCGGGCTGACATAAGCATGTAGCTGACTGCTGCTGGCAGTGTGATGGCCTGATCCTCATTGGACCAGGCCATCACCTTGTCAACGCTCCACATGTACGCTCGCTCTCGGCCGCCGCTTTAAGACAGCCGGCGGAATTGTCCAGGCTTCACCTGCACCAGGATCGGCAGCGCGAGCTGGACCGGTGCGGCGCCGACCGACTTGTCGAGAAGATCGTTGATCGACGTCTGTCCTCTCAGCTCCCCTGAGGGATCTCTTTCCATGCCCACGACCCTAGGCACGACCGCGAGCCTTGCGTTTCTTCGACACGCACGGCGCTACCCGATGATTACCTGAGCGTCGCCCGGATGGCTGCCAACTACAGCGCACTACTGCCCTTCCACTCATCAGGCTTTACACGCCTGATGCTCGAGAAATGCGCCCAACCCATGTGGTATTTGCCGGAGGTATCCAGCCACTCGATGAGGCCGTACTTGTGGGTCGACCCGACGGCTTTGCCATAAATTCCGCTGACGTACACAAGCGGACCCCATACTTCGGGAAATCTCGGATGGGTGCCGGGTCGTCTATCGGCCGGCTTGCTTCGGCGTCCATGCGAATCATCATGCGCTCGACATCTTGAGGGGAGCCGGACTTGATCATGAAGCTATTTTAGAACACACGTTCGAATTTTTGCATCGCCGGAGCGTCGTCACAGTAGATGCCGCTTAGGGGCTCCGGCCTTCGGCGGGTGCCCAAGCTAAGCAGTCGGCGGCTCGAATGAAATACGTCTCTGGCCAGGGTGTGCTCGGCATTACTTGAGTGGGGTCGGGGGCGATGAGCAGGACGGATCCTGGCCAAAGTGGTTCGGGTAGTGCTTCTATCCAGGCACGCTGAACGTGGTTGAAGCGGTTCCAGATGATGGTGACCCACGAGCCGGTGGGTTGCACCGTGTCGACGCTGAGAAGGGTGACCTCTGTCGTGGTCCCGCTGGCCAGCTTAGCGTTGTCAAAGGATCGCCATCTGTTTGCTGCGTTAGCCAGCCAGGTTCGCCGTTGGGCGGATCTTTTCCCCCATAACAGCGCCAGCACTAGAACAGTTGCCAGCAACAGGCTGCCAACGATGACCTCCATGACGAGAGGAAGTTCCGTGGCAGCCAAAGCTACGAATGAGAAGGCAAAGACTATGAAGACAACCGCGCTGGCTATCACTAGTCCGGTTGTCGCTACCTTGGGTCTTACCGCCGGATTGACGACCATTCGCATTACCTCCCTACCAGATTAGAGCTGCCAGCCGGCACCTGTAAGGACGACTTGCTGAGAAAGGGCTGAATCCAAAGGTGAGTCATCTAGTTGAGCGGTGCCACGGCGATGAGCATTGTTAATTGCTGCGTTGATTCGTTCACGCTGGCCCCGTTGTTCCCATTCGTAATCCGCGGGAGACGGACCCAAGGGGAGGGGAGAGTCCGGCAGCGCCCACCTGTCGCGAAAGACGGCAACGTCACGGACCAGCTGCCAGGTTTCGCCGCTGGTGCTATCTCCGACGGCTTCAAGCAAAGCACGTTTCCACTCAGGATCGGCTGTCAGCGCTGCCATGCTCACGGTCTCCGTCCTTTGGGAGATACGCACCCTGACCTGCTGAATCATCGACGCTAAGTCAGGGCGCGGAATGGTGAGCTTTTCAACCAGAGGTTCCTCAACCGCCGTCCTCCTTCCTTTCATGAACCGGCGTAAGCGCACGCTGAGGACAGCGCAGCGATCATTGGCAATGCTACTTTCCTGGCAGAACTGGCTCAGTATGCGCTCGGTACCCTGCCGGCTGACGGCTGTGGCTTTCCGCCATGCCGCGACAGCTGCGCCCCACGACGGAGATTGTTCGAATTCCTGTGAGGCACCAGGGGCATGTTCGTCCAACTGCTGCCTAAGATCCAGTCCTGCCGCGATCTGCGCGAGGTAGTCATACTCCGCGTAAAGCCGCTCAAGGCTGTCCGCCTTCCTCCGCTCCGCATCACGCATCTCGTGGGCGGTACGCTCAGCGCCTTCCGCAGCGAGTACCTCGCCGAGGATACCCCGCCACGACAGCTCCTGGGACGGGTCGACGGCAGGATGGTCGGCGTCGTCACCCTCGCTAACGTAGGCAAAGTTGCCGGAACGGCCACGGGTCATGCTCACGTACAGCAGCTCGCGGGTGAGCCGGCCCCGAGTGATAACGGTGTGGCCGGTGTCCACCGTGATGCCTTGGGAACGGTGGGCTGTTGTTGCATAGCCCAGCTCGACGGATGACTCCAGATACGCTCCTGGGAGCAGGACACTCGCGCCTGTGTCCTGCCGTCGCGCCAGCAGCGAGCTGTCGCGACGATTGACCTGTTCGACGTCGAACAGCGTGCCATTTCTCACGAATTTACCGTCGCTGTCGACTAGCTTTCGGTTATTTCCGCGGGCAATAACGGTGTCACCGGAACCAGCCCGTAGGCCATCGCTGAGCAGCACCGTCTGCTCTGGATCCACCTCTCCCTGTGCCACTCGGTCCGCCTGCGCCCGTTCATTGAGCATGCCGACCGTTTCATTGTCGGCGGCAATGAGGATGGACGACTTTCCTGCTCGGGTATCTGCCTGCCACGCGAGGTACGCCTTGTCAGCCATATCCAGGTAGCTACCGTGCCGGATCCGCCCATGTTGGGCATAGTCGGCGATGGCTGAGTACTCACCCTTCCGGAGCCTGAGCGACGACACACGCTCCCACTCCTCTTGAAACCTCCAAACGCTGCTCAGCCTGGTCGTCTTACCTTGCCGGTCCAGCCAGCCAAGTATGCCACCGGCGTCGATGGCGTCCAGCTGCCCCGGGTCTCCCACGAGGAGGATCTTCGCGCCGGCTTCCTGCGCCTGCTGTACGAGCGCAGCGAGTTGGAAAGTCGAGACCATGGAAGCCTCATCGATGATGACCAGTTGATTCGCATGGAAGCACCATCGTTGCTGGACGGCAGCGAGCCGCGCAGCCTCCTGCGCTAACTTGATGCTCCAGCGCTCGCCGACAGGAGCCGTGGTCAGTTGCGACTGCACATTGAAGAAGCGCCCCGCCCTTGAACTAGCCCCCTGACCGGCCGACTCGTGCAGCCACTTCGTGACGTTCTCCGTTGCCATAGCGAGTTCGCGGCCCAGCACTTCGGCGCTGGCAGCTGCCGGGGCGAGTCCTACAACGCTACCGGCGCCGTACTCGGCTTCCCATACTGCCTTCACTGCACTCAACGTTGTCGTCTTTCCCGTGCCCGCTGGCCCCGTGATGGCGTCGAGCCGGTTGCCGCTCAGGACTACGTCGGCAACGGCGGCACGCTGATCGGAGTGAAGCACTCGGCTCTCCGGCTGTTGGATCTGCTCAAGGAGATCCATGATGAGGTCTGCGCGGACTGCCGGGCCGTCGTCATCGTTCCTGGCCGCCATGACCGCGTCCTCGCAGGCGAGCGTGGACGTATCGGTGTAGAGGCGCGATCCGTGAAAGTCGAAGACGCTTCGTGGTCCATGCCGGACGTCTGCCTCGGCGTGGGCAGGGACGGTGTACCGGTAATTATTCAGAGGCACGGACTGCTGCTCGGCCGCGGTGGCGACGGCGTCCATGAGCGTGCTCCTGTCCGCCGCCGTGCGGCAACACACCTGGGCGCAGACGCGTTCGGCTTCCGCAAGGAGATTCCAGCGGTTCCAGGTGGAGCGTTTGTGAGCGACCCGCTCACGTGTCAGGGTTGCGACGGCCCAGATCCAGTCAGAGGTGAAGTCAGTGCAGCCAAATGGGACGATTCGGGAGCAGTTGATCGTGGCCGCGATTACGTTGTCCGGTGGGAATCCTTTGGCGGTGGCGCGTGCCTTCCATTCTCTGGATAGCTCATGCAGGGGCGTGGGGAGCTCGGACTTGGGGACGCGTGTGGCCAAGGTCGCTTGCTGCCGCAGCTTGATGACCGTTGCTGTGCTTGGCGGATGGCCGTGTTCCGTTGTCCACTCCGCGACGAGGCGGTCTGTTTCCACGTTGATCAGCCGGGACCGGTTGGAGAACTCGCGGATGAGGTCATCGTCGATTCCGGTGAGCTGCTGGCTGGGATTGCCCGTATTGACGAGGGGGAAGCGGATGTCCGTGTCGCTGCCAAGTTTCCGGTGGAGGGCGTCAAAGAGGAGTCCGTTGTAGTGTTCGCTGGCGGCGACGGCGGCCTTGTATAGCGTGCGGGAGTCAAGGGTGACCCAGGCTCCGTCGGTGATGCGCTGGATGCGGTTGGCGATGACAAGGTGGATGTGGAGTTGCGGGTCACCGGTACGAGATTCCCAGTGGTCGAAGGCGGCGGCGATGGCGCCCCTTGTGCCGACGTGGGCGACGCCGTTTCGTCCGGCGCGGGTGTGGATGACTTGCTCTTCCAACCAGGCAAGTGTTGCTTCCACTGCTTGGTGGTGCACGCGGAGGATTAGGTCCTGCGTGCTGCGAGGGCTGAGCGCCCAGAGGACTGACACTGACTTCGGCACGCTGAAGGTCAGGTCGAAACCGACGACGGCGTGCCTCACCGCTGGTGGGCCGGTTTTGTTTTCGACGGCGGTGGGTTGGCTGTGCGGGCGGCCCAGCGGCGTGTTGGTATCCGGATGTACGGCTAAGTCGAAGATTGCTTTCGCATCTGTTTCTGTGACGACGTCGCCGGCACGTCTGTTGATGCCTGGTAGTCCGCTGCCGATCCACCGGCCTTCAGGCGTCCCGGCCTTCATGTAGTAGGTGGTGGCATCCGGGGGAGTGGTAGTGAGGTCATCCAGCATCGTGGTTTTGAACAGGTAGCGCAGACCTGATTGTGCCGAGAGGCGTGCGATGGACATCGTCATGGCCGCGACGCTCCTGCGCGGCGCTTGGATGGATGCCATCCGCGGCGGTTGAGGATGTCCAGCGTTGCGGGGTCCAGTGCGACACCTTTTGCGTTCGCAAGCGAGACCAGCCATGCTGCGAGATGCGCGAGGTCCTGCACGTTGGTCCGCTGCGCACGCTTCAGCCGGGCTACTTCGATCTGGAGGACATTGTTGCTTTGACGCTGCTCGGAGTTCTCCGCCTCAAGCCGATCAATCTCACAGGACTGGGAGCGGAGCTTGGACTGGAGAATCTCGACACGGCGTTCGCAGATCCTTGTCCTAGTTGCCAGCTTGCGCTGCAAAGCCTTCAGCTCGTCCTTGACAACTACGGGTCCGTCGTCAGCCGCTACCGGCAGGGCAGGACGGCGGGCAGTTCGACGCATCCGGTCCCGCTTCCTGTTGCCGCAGCGGATTGAACAGAAGCGCTGACTTTTGCGGGAAGGCTCGAAGCCTATCGTGCACTCTTCGCAACTCTTGATCACGAACGTTCATAAGATCGAGGACCGGTTTCGACATGACCACACGTGAGCTGTCCTCACGCTGATGACCTTGGATGCCAGAGGTGTGAGGCTGTTGATGCGGGAGGTTGACCGCATCAGAAAGGCGGCACGTAGCGTTGCGTTGCCGCACCTCGGCTTGCGGGGAAGGCTTTCCGCCGGCCTCTTGGTTCGGAACGGTTGGCCCAGAGTGTCCAGTTTGGGTCTGGGAGTCTCTTCAGCGATCGTCAATAGAGTAGAAATGGGGCTCTGCTCTGACACCTTGCACCAGGACACCTGACGTCAGGTTGGGGTGTACCCGAATTCACGAAGTTTTGTGCGTAGGCAGCGGCGTCGTCGCGGAGCAGGTCGATGTGGACGCCATGGGAACGGGATGAATCCTGTGGAGGTGGGGGTCAAGGGGCATGGGAGAACTGGCCAATTTCTTTCTTGGCTAGAGGGACTCGCGCAGGGCTGCGCAGAGGGCTTCGGCGGCGCGGATGTCGTCGTCGCCGCGGGGTTGAATGGTTGGTAGCCGAACATAAGACCGGTGGAGGGCTGGGCGAACGCCAACTCGCCGCAAACCCTGGCCGCGAACTCACCGCCTGACACTCCACCGTCGTGGATGGTCGGCTGCGGTTTGGAAGCGTTCTTCGAGGCGATTCAACTCATTTGACGAGTTGTTCCGGCGGAAGTACGCATGTCGAAGCATGAGGTGACGCTTCTTCTGACGCTTTCCGCATAGGCTGAAATCTGTTCGACGAAATTAACGATCCGGGGGAATTTAGGACATGACCGGCCTAGCTAACACGAGTCCACGCAGTTCATCTGGTGAGGGAACGACTTTCGAGCACCGCTATGGTGCGTTCATTCTTGCCCACGTCCTTGCCGAGGAACCAATGGCTGAGTTGGGTGGTGGCGTACCGACAAAGGTCAGGTTTCAAGCGCTGAATATTAGTGAGGTGGATGACTTCATCATCGAAGGTAGCGCGGAAGGCCACGTCAAGGTAGCGGCCGTCGCGGCAAGAATAAATCCCAAGCTAGTTTCGAGTGACACCAAGTCTGTCAGCCTGTTCACGAAGTTCCTGAGTGAATTTGGCTTACACACTGTGGCCATGAAAAATGGCTCTTGGAGACTGGTTCTCGTCTCGGAGAGTGTGTCCGTCCCGCCAACGGAGTTGTATAGATTGGCGGGAATTGCGCGGGCACATGAAAGCGAAGCCTCCTTTTTTCAGGCAGTCCAGCTGCGGAATGACAAACTTATTGCCCGCATGGACACATTCCGTGACTTCTTTCAGGCCTCGGCGAAGGGGCTTTCCGTCCCGAGTCCTGGGGTCTGGGAAGTGCTGAAAGCCCTAGTGGTGGAACAGCATCGATTTGACGAGCCGTCGCCCAGCGAAGCGCGGGCCCAGGCTCTACTCGATCGCTTCTGTAAGGGCTGGGAGCGTGTACCCACGCCGGCAGTTAGCTTCGAAGCGTTGGCCAGCGTCAGCTCCGATTTGGCTCACAATGCGGGAACCGTGTCTCGGGAAAGCCTGATCGAGACGCTAATCCGTCGGAACAAACTGCCTAACCCAGAAACACTTGGCCCTAGTGCGTCGAATGATACCGTCAGCCTCCATCGGAGGGTTCTCTATACGGCAGCAAGTGTCCTGTCAGACGAGCGATTCCATCCCAAGGACTGGAAGCTCCGTGAACTCATGCGTGGGGAAACATTGCATGAGCTTTTGGACGCGATTCCGCCGAAGTTTGAGGAATTCGCAAGAAGCAAGCGAATCCTCACACAGCACGCCGCAGGTTCTTCGCTAGGGGACCACGCAGGTCAGCTGATTGAGAGCGCTCAGAGTGCCCGCTCCTCCCTTTCCAGCCTCATCAGCGGCTGGGATGAGATCAGCAAGGAAAAAGAACAGAGGCTCGAATTTGGATGGGAGGATCCTGCAATCGTGCATCTTCGCTCCCAGAATGTTGAAAGCTACCTGTCTGCAGCGGTCGAATCGCTTGCGACTATGCAAACCGCTGCGCTTTTTATTCGCGATTCCGTTGAGAAAGAACATCCCGAGGACGCGGTGCCGCACAGTTAGCCATCGCCGTGAGACTCGTAAAACGCCGATAATATAGATCATATAAAGTAGATTGCCTGAGGCAACATTTTTCGCGGTCCAGCGACGCTATTTCTTCTCCTTAGCGACGCCATTAGAAGGTGCCGTGTCCTGTGGCTCAAAAGGCAACCTTCAGCAGCCACGGGGACAGCGACGGAGCCAAGATTGGGGATTCTGACCGCATTTTCAGGGGTTGCAACAACCACTGGATTTGTTCAGCTGAAGCACGGTCAGGAACGGGTGTCTTGGCGGTTGCTTTTGCCGGCGGCATTCCAGGTCCTTGCAATGTGTGGGCACCGCTGGATGACGCTGCCATCGATCCAATTCACCCTTGATTCGAGAGCAAGGCTACATACCTGAGCTGTTCAACGTACTACCGCCTCAACCGGCGGGAGAGGATGGAAATTCGGCTGTTCCTACCTGAGCAATCACGTCAGGTCACCGAACATCGCTCCTGCTCAGCTGCCCGCCGGAACGAATAGTTTCAGACAGAATATGCACGGACGCCAGTGGCGCTTGAAAGGGCCTCCCTCGGCGGTGGTTCCTAACTAGTTGCAGATCGTCGCGGCAGCAGCTCCGATAGCGACGCTTTCAGCTGCCCAGATCGCTGGCATATTTGCTGCTGCCGCCTTGGTTCAGCGGCACCGTGCAGATAAGCGCGACCAGTGGCGGAAACGGGCGCACCAGCGTCCTCCACGCTTCATACGATTTTTCACCGTGACCCCTCACGTGCAGCTCTCCGGCCCGTACGACCAGCACCCCAAGGTCTAACGACTAAAGACATAGTTCTTCAGCAAGGAAAAGTCATCACGCGAATGGAGTGCATGAAGCAGCTTCCTCCCACGCAGCTCCTTTAGACGCGCTACCATCGCGTTCGATCCAGCCACCACAAGAACGGCCAGGACTCAGGACCACCTGAAGTTCTGAGCGTAAAAACTAGTCGAGAAAATAGGCGTGAACCTTCTCGTCGGAGTCCAAAATTTCGTCTACAGGCACGTCTAGCGCTCGTGCGAGCTCGACTGATCCAATGAGAGCGACCTGCACGTCAGGCGAGAAGGCTCGTTCGAGCAAGCCGAGATAGTCGGACATGCCCTGGTCCAATTTCTCTATGAGCTCCTGGTACTCCGCGGTGAGCTGCTCGTCGAGCAAGCGCTGCTCACCGAAGTAACGCTCGATCAGGTCGGCCTCTCGCTTCGAGAGGGCTGATGCGACCGCCCTGTACATTATGGTGCCGACCGTGTTGCCGATAACGGCGCCGAGGACTGGAACTGGGATGAGCGCTTGGCCGGCAAAAGAAGACAGTGCGCTCACCGCGGCTTCCAGGGCGACGAGCTCGGAGTTCTCGATGAACTCCAATTCGTCTATCTCGCCGTGGCGGAGCTTGTTCGCCTGCTCGGCAATGCCGAAGGCGGCGGTGACGATTGAGCTTGCGGCGGCTGCTGATGTGGCGGTGAAGTTTGTCAGCGCGTAGATGCTAAGGCCGCGTACTCCGCCTTTGACGAAGCTGAAGCCTGTCTCTCCTGCGATGTCGAGCCAGTCCTGCTCGCTGAACTCTCTGAACAGCTTCCCTTCCCGACGCTTGGCGACCACGGCCAATACGAAAGCGGTTCCACCCTCGATCACGGCGGCTGCAAGCGTGACGGTTGCTCCTTCTTTCAGGTTAGGCAGGCTCTCTTGGAAGGCGTTGTCACGAAGGGACTGGTCGGTAGAAAGGAGGGAGGTTTCTTCGGCAGCCATGGTCGACTCGTAAACGCCCCTTTGTACCTCGTGGTAATTGAGCGTCGATGGTTCGAGCGCTTCGATAGCGATCGATCCCTCTTGGAAGAACGCTTCGATCCGTTGCCAGTCCTTAAAGGAGGGTCCGTCGCTGCTGCGCGACAGGAGCTTTCCCGCCTCTTCAGGCGGCATGGAGTACAGCTTCTTGATCACCTCGAAGTGATCAGCGGGAATCTGGTACTTCCCGCCATTCTGCACGAAGTCGGGATACTTCTTGAGGTGCTCAGTGAGCGCTCCTAGTGAAAAGCCTGCTGCGACGAACTTCTGCTGGATCTCCACGCCGCTGCGGAGCAGGTCCACGGGGCCGTTATTGTTCACCCATTGGTAGTCGGACTCCTGGCCGAGGATCTGTTGCCGGGCATTGCTGATACCGACCTCGGCGATTTCCGCGATGAAGCCGTGCATTCCGTGCTGTCCGCCGCGGTTCGCGGTGACCACCTCAAGGTCAATCTTCCTGATAGCTTCATCGATGCTGGTGAATGCGTTCAGGAGGTTCTCGTCTTGCTGGCTGAATGAGCTCAGTAGGTCGTCAATGCGAAGTTGATTGAGGTAGTTCACCCATGAAGCAATCGCCTGCTCCTGGTTGCTCTTGACCAGCTTTGGTATGTCATTCATCAGCTGCGTCCCGCTTAATGTGCCTGCTTAGCAGTGCTGCACACGATTTCGTATTGGTCACGAGGACGCCGAGTCTCTGCTGCTGGAAATCGGAGAGCGAACGGAAGTCGGCGCCAAAATACGGCAGTGCTTCGCCGTAGCAGTTCACCAGCTCTACGCGAAGCGTGGTTGTCTTCTGGAGGAGGTCCTCGATCTTTGCATCATCGCTCTTGACCGACGCGGAGTTTCGCTTCACCGCAGCAAGCGCCTCCTGCTTTGCCGCCAGATTGTCGAACTTTTTCTTGGCGAACAGCGCGATTGACGCGAGGAGGGTGGCTCCTGCGACGGTCCATCCAACGGGGCCGGCCAGCGCCAGTAATGCGCCCCCTGCAGCGGTGCCTCCACCTCCGGCAGCTAACGCGCCGCCTCCTAGCCAGGCAAGAGCGGCGTTGCTCGCAGCGGCTCCGGAGAGAGCAGAGATAGCGGTACCAGTTGAGGCAGTGCCGAAAGTGGTGGCAACCCACATGGCGGCCGTCGGCGCCACGCTCGCGACTGCAGCTCCCGCGGCAAACCCCGCGCCGGCGCTGGCAGCAGACTGCTGCGCAGCTTCGGGATCCTTCCGAGCGAACTCCTCCGCATCCAGGAACTCGGCCTTGTAGACGCCAATCTCACCCAAGGACGTCTCGAACGACTTCGGGGTGTTCGCGATACTGTTCACCAGCAGCTCGACGAACTCGATCAGGTCCGCTGACCGTTCGCGCTGGCGCAGGAGCGAAAGCCCCTTGTCGCTCATCGCCGCGAAGGCAGCGTTGTATTCCGCTATGGCCTCCTCGTAGGCGTCCGGCGCCTTCAAAGCCATTTTATCGACTGTGTCTTTGGCAGCTTCCTTGACGCTTTCAACCTGCTCGCTGATCTGCGTCGACGCACTGCGCAAGGCCTTACCGTTATCCCCCAACTCGATTGCGGTTCACTTCCGAGAAAACACTATCGACTGCCGTTCACAAAGTAGGCGTTCCGGCCTGCGAGGTTGCCCGGACTCACGTGTAATGTGCGGCTGTTCGACGGCTGAGCCGCGCGCATATCCAGCCCGTGCGCCAACCTACTGTGGCGGTACTGGCCCTGACGTAACTGTCACATCAGCGGACCCTTTAGAGTCTTTGGGTATGAACGTAACAGCCAGTAACGTCCAGGCTCGGACCGGCGAACGGGTTGTCATTGTCCACGGGTACGAGGCTTCGCCGGATGCGAACTGGTTCCCTTGGCTTCAAAACGCCCTCGAAGCTGAAGGCATAGCCGTCACAGTCGTTTCCCTCCCTACACCGGACGATCCTGAGAAAGCAGCATGGGAGGACGCGGTCAGCGCGGCACTTGCAGTGCCCGACGCTGCAACGGTGATTGTGGCGCATTCCCTCGGTGTGGTCACTGTCCTACGAGTACTCGCGGCGTTGCCGGAGCCCTGGGAACTGGGCGGTCTTGTGTTGGTCGCCGGCTTCACCGAACCACTGGAGGCATTGCCGGAACTTAATGGTTTCCTCGCAGCTGACGTTGACGTTGAACGCGTAGCAACGAGCATCGGGGATCGAACAGTGATCCGCTCCGACACTGATCCTTTCGTGCCGCCGGCAGCGTCCGATGACCTCGCCAGGCGCTTGGACGCAAGGTTGCAGGTTTATCCGGGAGCAGGACACTTCATGACAGAAGACGGCGTCACAAGCCTGCCGGCTCTGCTTGACCTGATCCTGTCCAGATAGCGCTGCTCCACGCAAGAGCTGGGTATTGACTGAGCGCAACGCCTGGATACGGGCTTCCCGGACTCGGTTCTTGGGTTCGGCGAGGAGGTCGCTGTAGCCGCTGGGAAGGGCAAGGTCACGGGCGTCAGTCATCGGCTTGATCCTATCGACAGGTACCGACGTGGCGGGCATGACCTTGGCCGTCGACTTAGCGACCGTCTTTACTTCGTTCTGCTCATAACAATCAGCCGCCACACCGTAGAACGCAGCGCCGATAGTTGATATTCCGTCAACCTGCTCGCGAGGAGCAGGGGAGCGTCGTCACAGCGTATGCAGCAGGGGTCTGCCAAATATCACTCAGGGGCGATGCAGAGCCGTTTCCTTCACCACAGTTGGTCCGCGACATGTAATGCTAACGGCATGATGCTTTTACTTCGCAGCGCAGGCATCGCCCTACTGGTTCTCCTTTGTGGCTGGGGCGCTCTGACGTGGTACTGGTTTTCCGAGCCTCAGGATGCCAAATTACTCGGATTCTATGATTATCCGAGCGCGGTCTGGGGCGACGGGCTTCTCCTTCCGGTGCTTGCCGCAGTCCTCGTTTATTCCATAGGTCGTCTGCCAAAGCCAAAGCATCACTATCCATTAGCTGTGGCAGCCATCCTTGGACTGCTTGTTGGGGGACTCGTCATCCTGGGGTGGGTTAGTGATCCAAACCCGGGCCTCAATTGGACGATGCCGGCGCCACATTACTTGAACAACGCGGGTAAGTGGCATGCAGGTTTTCTGATTGGAGCTTCTGCTCTTTTTGCGATGCTCTGGGCCGAACTTGTGCATCGTCTCCACTCGGCGTTCCGGGCATCTTCCACACGCGTCATTGGTATTTCCCTGCTTCGCTCAGGGTTGTTCGCTCTCATCGTCGGAACTACCTTTGGGTACGCGGCGCTGGCCGGGCGTGATAGCGCCCGCGTGGGGACGACCGATGCAGGAGCATCATCCTTGTACGCGCTTGTAGGTTCGGCTCTTTTCCTAGCCTTAGGTTTAGCCTGGGCGGCGCGGCGGGACATTGCCGAAGCTTTCGCATCCACCATAGGTGGCGTTTTTCTCGCATCTTTTTTCGTCTGTTTGGCGCTGATGCCGCCGTCAAGCGTTGTTGCCATTCTCTTAACTGCTATGGCGGCAGCTGCGGGATTGTCGTTTGCTATGACGGCTGAGCCCGCTGTGCAAGGAGAGGACATTCAAGGAACGACGACGGGCGCTCGAGGATCACCAGCTCTAGAGTGGCTTGCCGTACCGGCGCTTTTTGGCGTGGTGCCGTTAATCTCACAACACGCTGGTTTCGCGCCCTCGCGCTTGCTTCCAGCAGCTGGGGCAGTCGTTGTCGTCCTACTCTTGACTTTAGGCTTTCGCCGCTTTCGTCGGCGAGCCAAGGGCTTGGGTCCGGACACTAGCTGGTTTCTAATTGCGGCACTCTTCCTGGGAACCAGCTTCGGGGTACTCGTGCTCATTCAAGCGCCCGATCTGGGCTTCCACTGGCGACCCATTTTGCTGGCGCTTGCCGCTGCAGGAATGAGCCAGATAGCCCTGGTCCCGTGTCAAGCGGATTATGCCCGCCTGATGGAGCTTGAGCAATCCGAAATTCGAAAGAGCAGCGGCGGAATCGCCCCGCCGCAGGAAATCGCGGAACAAAAGGGCATATGGGGCCGTATAGGGGCTGCAGGTGTAGCTGCAGCCCTTGTGATAATTACACTAACTGTGTCCATAGCTCCTGCCGTTGGTTGGCTTCCTGCAACTGGTCACGTGAGTATTGAAGCTCCAAGTGTTGTGCTCGGAGCGGTGGCCTTGGCTGTTCTCGCCTTAGCTTCTCCTCAAGTTGCTGATGCGCGACGGGAGAGATCGGGACAACGCCAGTCTTTCCCTCCATCGCTGAATGGTGTCTCGCTACCGGCGACGTACGCCGGATGCGCCCTATTCGTGATTGCAGGCTCGCTGCCATGGACAGGTTCGCCTCCGACCTTTCATCCGGTAGCAGCGCTGCAGGCTGCCCTCGTAGCTATATTCATAATGGAGTGTGTTGTCGGCAATGGACTCCGGTTGAACCTCGTGCGGGTGACACGTGCAACTGCCATACTAAGTTTTCTTGCTGGAGCGGCCACCTTTGTAATTGCGTACTGGTCGCTTACGAAAGGGGTAGGAACCTCTGGTGCCCCAGTGCATCTGCTCACATCCCTGCTGGCTAATGTAGGGGCGATGGTCATAGTTGGGCTGATAGCTTTGACGGCTACTGCGGCGGCCTATGGATACGGGCGAACAACTTATCTCACGCAATACACACCGGTGTCCAATGCTAAACAAGATCTGTTTCTCGTGTCATTACTGTGGCTTGTCTTGGCGTGGATCCCTCAAACTGCTGCTGAGCATATTTCTAGAGACGACGAGTTTCACGCGGTGAAGGTTCTAGGGATCGTTTTTTCTATAATCCTCCTTAGCGGGAGGACCTTGATATGGATTACGGGGAATAACGATTCCCATTCCGGCAGGGAACATGTCAAGGCTGGGTTTAGCGCTCCTAGCCACGCTCTTCCAGATACAAGCTTCTGGAAACGAACCAAGTCGCTGCGGAAGCGCACCTCGGCCTATTTGCGGGGTGGTGACGCAGTGGGGTTGTCGAAGGAGGCCGCTCGCCTCGAAGCCTTGGACGGGCACACGGCTGTGCAAAATGCGGTTGCTTTAGCTCTGGTGGGCGTAACACTTGTGGGAACGTTCGCGGCCTTAATCCAGCTTGCTCAGGACCTCGTAAAACCCCCTGCGGGCGGCAGCGCCTGACACCCCCCTCTGGGCGACGCACCCGCTGAAAGGGTATTCTTAGAGCTGCGTGGGGACTGCAGAACAGCACCAAGGCGACGCTAGGTTCAGCCTGAGGCGTTTCTTTTGGAGAACGTTCCTGGGCTTCCTGGAATGTGCGCATCATGTCCACGCAGCGCTGGTCATCTAAGACCGCCACCTCAACGCCACGTGATCGCAGCAGATCCAATTCGCCGTCGAAGGTGCGAGCTTCTCCCACCACCACGCGAGGGATTTTGAACTGGATGATCGTACCCGAACACATCGCACACGGCGCCAGTGTCGTGTACAGAGTGATGTCCCGATAGCTCTTTTGCCGGCCTGCTGCTCGGAGTGCCGACATTTCCCCGTGGGCTATCGGATCACCGTTCTGGATTCTTTCGTTGTGTCCGCTCCCGATGACCGCGCCATCGCGGATGATTGCCGCCCCGATGGGAATGCCGCCTTCACTGGCACTCTTTTGGGCGGCTTGATAAGCCGCTTCGAATCCAGGGTCAGAGGCTGTTTGCCGCGTCGAAGCGGCCGCGGTTTGGTGCCATTCGTGGATCGGGCGCTCATTCTCGTATGCGGCTCTTCGCCGGCCCTGAAAGGAGGCTGCCTTAGGCGTCGCCTGCCTTTCCTAGGGCGGAATCAGGCTGAGTATAGGAACCCGGCTTAGTTCAAATGGCCGATAAGCGTGATTCCGCCAGCCCGCGGTAGCGCCTCCTGCTTGGCCAGGGCAATGCCTTCCCGCTGCCGCTCCCTGATCAGAGAGCGTTCGAACGCGGCGAAGGCACCCATCACATAGAACATGATGTTAGCCATGGGGGAGTCCTCCCCGGTGAAAACCAGCTGCTCCTTGACGAAATCCACCCGACACGCCGTACGGGTCAGGCCCCGTACATGAGGCGCTGGACGAGAGCACGCAGGTGATCGAAGGGTTACGATCCCATCTTGTCGATGTGTCGAGGACAGAACGCACCCACTGCTGCTCCATGCACGGCGACGAGCTCCTCCACAGTGAAACCGACGCCGCCTTCCTCGAGGACGTACTCATTGATGTCGGCACCAACCGCGCCGCCGTCGTACATGGAACAAAAGCCCCTGCCCATCGTCACCAAGTCATCACCCGGGATATCCATGAGGGCAGGCTGCTCGTCTCGAATATTGTCCGGGACTGTCCGATAAACGGTGTGTGGGGTCCAGCGGTTTTCATTAGTGAGTGGTTCATTCGAACCGACCGGCGAAGGTGATAGCGAACGCGTTCAGCGCAGGCTTCCACCTCATTACCCAGCGTGCCCGACCGCCACCGGTTGGATCAAGGGGATCTGGTGGCCAGGTACAGGCATTTCAGGGCCGCGGTTTCGTTCGGAAAGTGCCCGCGGGCCCTCACCGCCCTTCGGTAGCGGGCGTTGATCGACTCGATCGCGTTCGTCGTGCAGATCACCCGCCTGATCTCCACGTCGTACTCCAGGAACGGCACCAACTCAGCCCAGGAGGACTCCCAGAGCCGCACGATTGCCGGATATCGCTGGCCCCACTCGGCCGTGAACTCGGCGAACCGGTCCTTCGCCGCCTGCTCGGACGGGGCGGTGTAGACCGGCTTGAGCGCCTTGACGATGCCATCGCGGTGCTGGCGGCCGGCGTAGCGGAAGCTGTTGCGGATCAGGTGCACAATGCACTGCTGCACCACCGTCCGCTCCCACGTGGTCGTGATCGCCTCCGGCAGACCCTTAAGCCCATCGCAGACGGCGATCAACACGTCTTCCACTCCGCGGTTTTTTAGCTCGGAGAACACCTGGAGCCAGAACCGGGCACCCTCGCCACCGTCGCCGGCCCAGATCCCCAGAATCTCCCGCTCCCCGTTCACGGTGACGCCCATGACGACGTAGAACGGGGTGTTGCGCACCTGCCCGTCACGGACCTTGACCACGACCGCGTCCACGAAGAGCACCGGATAGACCGGATCCAATGGTCGGGCCGACCATTCGGCCAGTTCCCCAACAACCTTCTCGGTGATGCGGCTGATGGTGTCTTTGGAGACCTTGGCCCCGTAGACCTCCTCGAAGTGCGCGGCGATTTCCCCCGTGGTCAGCCCGCGGGCGGACAGCGAGAGTACGACCTGATCGATCCCGTCCAGACGCCGTTTCCGCTTGGGCACGATCACCGGCTCGAACGATCCGTCCCGATCCCGGGGCACCTCAATCTCGACCGGGCCGATCTCGGTCAGCACGGTCTTCGGCCTGGTGCCGTTGCGCATGTTGGCTGCGATCGGCGTCTGGCCATGCTCGTGCCCGAGGTGCTCGGTCAGTTCCGCTTCCAGCGCGGTCTCCAGCACATTCCTCGTGAGCTGGTTCAGCAGCCCGCCCGGGCCGACCAGGCTCACGCCCTGCTCCTTCGCCTGCGCGAGCAACCGCTCCGCAAGCTCCTTCTGATCGATGATCTCGCCCGTCATAGGGCCGATCATCACCTCTGTCATCTCGGTCGTGGACTCTGACACGGCCGTCTCCTTTCGGATATGGCCGGACCCTCATACACCCTGTTGGTACTGAGGGTAATGACTTTTCCTTGCGGGAATGCCGACCATGGTGCCTTGGCGGGCTCGCCCATCACCCGCAGATGGGAGTAGACCTCGACGGGGCCGGCCAAGCGACCAGTCACGCCGGTCTTGGTTTGGAACAGGAACCGCCCTGGCTCTGCTTTCGCATATCCCATGGCCCATCTTTGCTTGAGCGCGGACCCAACCTCCCGATGGGCGCATTCAAAGAGACCACGTTGCGCGTCCAGCGCCGCACGCCGCTTTGATGTGGATGACAGGCCGTGCGACCAAGACCGTCACCGCAGCGACGGCCAAAGCCATGATGACCACTGAGAGCCAAAACCCCATTCTGTCGTTCAAGGGATACAGCACTGATACGAGCAATGCCACTGTCAGCAGTGTGAAAACATTCGCGTCGTAGGCCTTTTCTATCCAGCCTCTGGGCGTCGGCTCCAGGTTCTGTTCGATCATCGATAGTGCCAGGCCTTCCTGTAAGTGGCGCTAATCTAAACCCTGCCCCGGTGAGCGCCCCAAGGGAAAGCCGGGACGGATGGCAGGATGGATCTCGTGGCGAGTACGAGGCGGGGCACGGCGCCGAACCAGGAGTGGGTGCTGATGTACCGACGCGGGCTCAGCCGCACCAAGATTGCCGAGCTGGTGGGCGTCCCGGCCCCAACCGTCGGTTACCACCTGCGCGTCGCCTGCGCTGCTGACCCTGAGTTGCAGTCTGCCCACGAGGCAGCCGCCAATGCTAAGCCATCCCGCGTTACCGCCCAGGGCCTGGCGCGGATGCAGGAGCTGGTGGCCATGGTGCGGAAGACGGGACGCTACCCCTCCCGGAAGGCCGAGAGCACCATGGAACGGTCATTGGCGGTGTGGCTGCAGCGCCGCCGTGAAGATGCCAGGGCCGGAACCCTCGCACCGGCCTACCGGGACGGTCTGGCGGTACTTCCCGGATGGCAGACTCCCCCACGGGCTGAGGCATTCGAGGCGCGGTGGCAGCACCGGCTCGCAGCCCTGATCGCGTACCGGGGCGCAGGCAACGACTGGCCGCGGCACAAGGCTGACATCAGCGGAGAAGAACACGAGCTGGGCGTCTGGCTGCACCTCCAGCGGTCCAAGCTGCGCCGCGGCGAACTGGATGACGCGAAGCGGCAGACGCTTGACGAGTCACTCCCGGGGTGGAGGATCGGCAGGCAGCGCGGCCGACGACCGTAAAACCAATGCTGGATCAGGGCAGCGGCCCGAGCCATCAGGCATGGTCCGGCGGGTTGGGAGTGACCGGAAGCCGGGTGCCGTCCGGCCCGTCAATGACGAACTGCACCTCGTGCAGGTCCGGCCAGCCGTCCGGAAGTTCCTCTACCGGTTCCTCAGGTTCGGCGACCGTGTCAATGCCGAGGTGCTCGAGCTTACCGTCGCGGATCTGCAGCATCACCTGCAGCGGAAGGCCGTTCTCCCCCTCAAACCGTGCCGTGACAGGGAATACTTGATGGTGCGGGACCGCGCGCGGTACGTCATCGGGGACCTTGAAGAAAGCGGACGACACGACATCCGCGCTCCAGTGAACTTCCTCGGCCTGCTCCAGCTGGGCCAGCAGGGCGTCCGCACCGGGGACAACGGCCGCCGTCAGGATGGCCCTGACCAGGTCCCGCACAGCCGGAGTCAACGGGCGGACCTGCGCTGGTTCATCCAGGACGGCCGCCTCGTATTCTTCCTTCCTGGCTGCGGCCCTGTCAGCCAGAAACGTCACGAACGTCAATGCAGCTGATCCTGCGGCCAACCACCGGCGCGGCCGCCTAATGCCGGCCGAGTTAAGCCCGCGCACTATGCGTGACTCCACTGCATCGCCAGCGTCTGCGAATCGAAGCGTCGCAGCGACCGCCGCGAGCCCGGCTACGGCGTTCAGCGGCACCAGGACAGTTCTGTTCCGGTCGACGGTTACTGCAGTGTAAAGACCTGTCAGGACAGCCGTGGCTGCATGGAAGGTACGGCGCTGTGCCTTGGTCAGTTTGGCAGGGTCGACAAGTGCCAGCGCGCCCATGGTGGCAGTCGACACCGCGCCGAACACCGGCGATACAGGGTCCGTCAGCGAATCTTTTCGCTTGAATGCAGTCATGTTTGCTCCTCGGGTTTGAGCGCTAGCCTACTTCCTCAATGGCGCTGCAACATTGCGGAAAAGGTCCGGGAGATTCCCCCCATCCCATTTCCCAAAACCACCATGAAAGCTAAGCGTGGGTCAGCCCCCTTGGCCCCTGACGCTGGCCTTGATGTCCTCCAGGGCGGCCCGGTCATCATCGTTCGGTTCGCTACGGACGATGGCGAGAGTATGCATTATATGGCCCAGATCGGCCGAGGTGACCGTGTAGGTGTCCGTGCTGACGGTCAGGGTCCCCCTGTACCTGGGGTCCTCCAGGTTGGTGAGCGCGGCGGTCACGGATCCGGATTCCTCCAGAAGCGGTCGGCTGGCGTCCAGTTGCCACTCATCACCTTCCCGGCCCAGGAAGGTCGAGTACCGCGGCAGGACAAGCGACCATGGAGGAAACCGGAGTGGCGTGCGCCCACCGGAGAATTCCTCGACGAGACCCGATTCCAACTCCACCCGCAGTCCCCAGGGCGCCATCAGGAACCGGCCCGCGTCGTCAATCCTGACCTCCCAAAATCCGCCCGGAAAGTACCGGAACGAGCCAGTCTCGCCCTCCCGCCCGGAAGCGTCCCTGAACCTGGTCGCAAAGTCCCCGGCGACAAACCCCGGATCCGCACGACCCAGGAGTCCGATCAGCTGCTGATGGTTCGGGATCATGGAGAGAAGCGTAGCCGCATTCGGAAGCCGTCCTCAGTCCCTGGAAGCACTTGCCGCCGTGGCTGCCTTGCTCAGGAGAGCGTCGAGCCTGTCCGCAAAAGTTTTCTCCGTCCCGAAGAAGGCGTGGTCAGTCAGTCTGAAGCCGAAGGTGTCGAAGGCGTGGGCGTCTACTTGTGTGCCTTCCCCCGCTGCCCGAACCCGGACGGTCAACGCCACAGGCACTGCCTGCCGGCTCCAGTGAAAAAGGTTGCCCCATAGCCGGTACTGCCAGTTGGACCCGGTTCGTACCTCAAGGAGGTCGCCGTCCTGCCGGATTCTTGCCTTTTCCGAACCAAATGCTGTGGAGATAGCTTCGAACACTGACTCTGGGGAGAGCGGCGACGACCAGTATTCGGTCTTCTCGAACATCGGCTTTGTCCCCCTTGCTTCTAGCCCCATCGAGCTGCTCCTAGCGCTAGGAATGTAACGACAGCGTAGGCTGGTTGCCGTCAGCGGAGAAGGGAAGCCCGGAAGCCCCGGGACTGCTCCATGCCAGGTCCTGAGAGTAGGTCTTCTGGCGCCGCAGCCATGGGCTTAATCGAAGCGCACGGCGTCCCACTCAAGGATTCGTGGAACGGCGAGCCCCTCAAGGACGAATGGATCACCGGCGATGAAGCGCTCAGCATCCTCGAGTGAGGTGAAGATCCCCATCGACGCACCCGCCGGATCCACTGTTTGGAACGGGCCCAGTGCGAGGAGCCCGCCGCCGTCGGCATGGAACGCTTCAAAGTAAGCCTCATGGCGGGGATACGTCTCAAGAACGCGTGAGCGATCGACGCCTTGGCTGAGGCTATACATCACAACGAATTCCACGGATCCGCTCCTAACCACCGCTCCGCCTGACAATGCCGAGACTGTATCAGCTGAAGCACGGCTACTCTATGGCTATGACCACGGGGGCAGGCAAGGACGGGGACAAGTACGACTGGCAGTCGTGGCCGCAGGATTCCCTCCAGGGCATGCCCCCGAAACGCAGACCGTTGGCAGGCTGGGCAATCTTCTGGCTCATCTGCTGGGATCAGTCTTTGAGGCAGCAGGTGTTGGGGAGCCGTGGCGTGCACTGCTCGTGCTCGCTGTGCTGGCCGCCGTCTTCGTCCCTCTTGTCAGGGCGGCCGTGGTCGAAAGACGCCAGCTGCGCGCCGAAGGGATCTAGCTGCCTCCATATCCAGTCACCCGCCAATCGCTGATGTCTGCTGCCGTGATTACGGTCGTACTCTGGGTGATCTATGGTGTCGCCATCACCATGAGCCAAGGCCAGTTTGTGTTCCCTCCGTTGCCCATCGCTGCCAACGTCTGGCTCGTCTTTCTGGCCCACCGGTGGCGAGAGCGTCGGCCGAGCGAATTGCGCCATTGATAAATTCATCAATTCCGCCCCGGCGCGGGTTACCCTGTCAGAGAGGCTTGGGGGAGGTTCCCGGCTGGAGGCTTGAGGGGGTCAGCTGAATGCCAAGCAGTGCCATGTCTGCGTCCGTCCTGACACGAGTGGGCGGTCACCAGGACGAGCTGGTCGACGTCACGGAAGTGCGGCTCGATGACGAGGCCACGAGCGACGTCGGCGCGAACCACGGGAAGGGTCCTGCCCCTGACGTCCCGACCGAATCGTTGATTCCCAAAATCTTCCCCGTGTACGCATTCATCTGAACCGTCCTGCTTTTGGCAGGTCCTGACCTGAGGGCCGGGTGTGCGTCCTGCCGGTGCCCCCGCTGAGGGCACTTTTGGCGCGTAAACTTGGCTCTTGCGCCCCGAGGAAGCGATCGCACTGGTTTTCGGGATGGCCCTCATGTGGGTCGGTACGATTCTGGTGCTGCTTTCCAGGCTGCCTCAAAGGCGGGCGCGGCGCCAGGAACGGAAAGCAGAACGGGCAGCTCTCCAGAAGTCACACCAGGTATCACGGGGGCGGAGGCTGGCGCACCGCCGGAGCCTCTCCCGCAGCGGCCGGGCGCGAATTCCGTAGAACCGTCCCGGCCCTCTTCTGGATTAGGGCATCCGTTCTCAACCCCAGGATGCCGGGACATAAAATTGTTGCATGGGCAGCCAAGAAGCGATTGCTCTTGTCTTTCTAATTCTTGTCATCTGGGTCTGTACGATCCTGGTGTTGCTTTCTCGCGTAGATCGCGACGAGAAGCGGGAACGCCGCCACGAACGGAAAGCCAGCCGCCAAGCGGGGCATCACGCGCATTAAGCAGTCGGCCCCTGCATGGGCCGCGGCGCCCACCGGAGCGTTCCTCTTTTAGTCCATCGTTCATCTGGAGGAAAAGTTCCGCTGGTAGGGTCCGCTCATGGACGAACTGCTGATAGCCCCGACCGCGACTGTTGAGGACCTTGCCGGCCGTAAGGGCTTTGACGAGAACTTCCTCGGACAGCGTGTGCCCCTGCCCGGCCTCGCAGATGTCGACACGGTCCTGCTGCCGTACACACATTTCTCGGTGCTGATGCGCCTGGACAAACGCCTTGCCGCCGTCACCGGCCTGGGCATCCATGGCGCCAAGTTGATGGACCTGGACCGGACCGGGATCAACTGGCGGCTGGATCCACGGCTGAGGGAGGACCAGCAGACGGGGGAGCGGGTCTACGTTCGGAACGACATCGACCGCGGGCACCTGGTCCGCCGGGCCTCAGCCATCTGGGGTGAGACCCGGGCCGAAGCCGCACAAGCCAATGCGGACACCTTCTACTACACGAACGCCGCACCGCAGGCGGCCAAGTTCAACCAGGGCCTGGAACTGTGGCTGGGCCTGGAGGCCTACCTGCTGGAGCACGCCGCGGACAACCGCCGGCGGCTCGTGGTCTTCACCGGCCCCATCTTCAGCGAAACCGACCCGGTCTACCGGGGCGTGGACATTCCGCTGGGCTTCTTCAGGGTCGCCGTCTTCATCCACGAGGGTGAGCTCGCGGCGACCGGGTACGTCGTGGACCAGACCCCGCAACTGGCCGAGCTGCCCGACGTGCCGCGACCCGAGGCCATAGACTCTGGAGCCACAGACGAGGCTCCGCCGCTGGGACCGTTCCGGACCTTCCAGGCACCCATTAGGGACATCGCCGAACTCACCGGCCTGAACCTTGACCAGCTGATCGAGGTGGACCGGATGCCCATCGCCGCAACCCTCGGCAGGGCAAAGGTCGGGTCCACGTGGCGCGAACTGGGTACTCTCGAAGATCTTGACCTGGACTTCGACCCGGAGGACTAGGCCTGCTCGGAGCCTGCGGACAGGGACTGCCCGCGCACGGGACAGGCAGAAGAAGCATTCCACCGTCTGCTGTTTCTGCCGTTGTACGCCGAGAGGACCACTCCAGAGCGTACGTATAAGTGCGTATTGGGTACAGGTGCCCCGCTTTTGTACTGTTGGCGTTAGTAGGCATGCGACCCAACAAGGGGTGGTCGCGCTGATCCCGCTGACATGTTCAATCAGGATGCCCACTGGTTCATCACCAGGAAGCAATTCCTGCATCGCGTGTTGATGGAGCACTGCTCGAATCGTCGACAAGCCAAGAGTGACGAGGATCAACCCATCGGGTTAGTGCGTCGCTTACTTCTTCTTCCTAAAAGCGGGCCCGAGGGGCCTTCCTCCAGATGACAGAAAGGTCATCGTCATGCGTATGTTCATTCGGAAACTCACAACACTTGCCCTTGCGTCGGGCACCGCAGTTGGTGGCTCATTGCTAGTGGGCGGAAATGCAGCGAATGCAGCGGCAGCGGAGCCGAATCAAGGTGCGTTCGTTATCAAGGACCAATCCTGTGCTGGGCCAAATCCCAACGGCGGCTTCCTTTTCACGAATGACACCCACATAGTCGTCACCCCGAGTGGAAACATCAAACTGACGTGTCACTTTGATGGCCCTCCCGCGAAAGAAACCGTCAACCGGAGGGGCTTCCTCTGCTTCGCGTTGAAGAAACCCACCTACGACTCACACTTCGTCTACACCAAGAGCGGTCAAGGAACTCTCACCTGCCATATCAAGGCAGAGTAGTGGGCCGGAAATGGGCGGCGGAGCAGCAGTCAGCACGCATCTCGGAGGAACAGCCCGGTTGGGCTCCTGATGTTTGGCGCCCACACGAAACTCTTCTCCTCGGCCCGCACTTTAATACTGCGGGGCTGATGACTTTCCGCGATTGAGGGATACGAAGGCAAGGGCGGCACCTTCACGGTGCCGGCCTTGCCATGTGACCAACCCGGCTCACGTCTGTTCTGGCTCTTTCACCGACCAGTCCAATCGGAACAGAGTGTCGAAATCGCCAGGATGCTGGCAAGTCCAGGTGGAGTTGGGACACCATGCCGGCGCATAAAGAGCCGAGTGCGCCGGTCCTGCATGGGCGATGCCGCCGAGGCCCATTCAAGCGGGCACTTCTGACTCGGCGGATCGGCATTAACCTGAACTAGCGAGCGGTCCCCGGTCAGGATCTCCCCACGTGCTTGGGCCACTTTCTATTCACTGAAGTTGCCGCGGCGCTGACAATTTGCAGCGTCTCAGCGAGTCTTGGACTCGAGTCGTTGATTCTGTAGAAGGTTGCCCGGCGCCGGTTTCAATAGTCCCAGCTCATATGCCCTTTGGACGGCCATCAGGCGGTCGCCAACGTCCAGTTTGCGGTAAATGTGTTCTAGATGTTTTCCGGCAGTGCGGGGCGAGATGCTGAGTCGCCTCGCCAGGCTCTCTGCGGTCAGCCCCTCACTAAGCAACGTCAGGATCGACATTTCTCGAAGGGTCAGGCCGTAGCTGCAGCTTTGGCGGGCCGCTTTGCCCTCCTGGGGTGCCAGTGCGAGGTGAAGTGCGAGGCCGTTCAGGATTGGTTGCAGCAGTCTTGCCAGATCGAACTCTTGCTCGGTGTAGTCACGGTCAGGTCGATGGATGACGTAGGCCTCGTAATCGCCGCTGCCTACGTTGTGGTCGCCTCCGCCTATCTGTAAAGAAATGGACAACTGATGTGTGATTCCCCAGGGCCGCGCCAGCTCCTCCCAGGCCTGCTTGAGGCTGCTGCTGGCCAGAGCGTCAGGAACCCGCCCGTAGGACTGTGGTCCCGGCTGTCGGGTGAGCGCAAACCAGCGCAGCAGCGGATGTTGCCTGAAGTCGTAATCCACGGGCGGTTGGTCCGGTAGGTAATCCCGGGGCCAGAGAGCGAGAATGTGATTCTCCCATTCCGGGGTTACGCGATTACGTGCAATGCAGGCACCGTTGAACGACTGGCCAAGCAACTCCAAGAGTTGACCCTCGTATCGTGAGGACAGTCCAAGTGGCTGTTGAAGAATTTCTCCAACAAGCTCCAGCCACAGGCGGTACTGCGCATCATTACGAGCCACGCCAGAATTTTAGATCCAGACGCGCTCGGACGACATAAGAAAAAGCTAATCAGGCAGGCAGTGACGGCGAATCCGGAGGTACGAAGAAGTGCGTATAGCAGCAGCTGTCCCTCTTTAATACTCTGGGTTTAGCAGGGGATAGGACCAAACACGAAGGCCTAGGGTCCTGCAGACATATTCCATTGGGCCGGCTCACCACGTCTGGCTTGCTCCATCCAGTACCCGCCGTAGCAGTGCGGGGATCGCATGACTTTCAGCCACTCCGGCTCGCCGACGGTCCGCAGCCAGCTCCGGGAAGGACGCCGTAATGAGAACCACCAAGCACATCCTTCTTGCCGCACTGACGGCAGTCGGACTCGCCGCAACGACAGCAGCGCCAGCCCTGGCAAGCGTCATGCTCAACCATTCAGAACCGCTCAACTAACCGGCACAATCAAAACAATCAGAAAAGTAAGAGACCATGAAAACAATCAAGCGCATCGTTCTCGCCGCTTTGACAGCTCTCGGGCTAGCCGTGTCCGCAGCTGCGCCCGCCCTGGCTGGGCTTGGGGTGAATCACTCAGAACCGCTCAATTGAGGGTACGTTCCAATTACAGGGGAAGCCCACGATGAAGACCACCAAACAAATACTGCTAGCCACCCTGACTGCACTCGGATTCGCGGCCGCCGCGGCAGCCCCCGCCTTTGCAGGTAATGGCTCTCAACCATTCTGAGCAGCTCTCCCAGTAGCAGCATGCTCAGCGTCAAGACACCCAGGGCCAAGCGGTTGAACCGTCTGGCTCAGGCTGCTCTTGCCTCAGGAGATCTTGCCACCGCGTCCAGAACGGCCCAGCGTTCGCTCGCGCTGCTTCCGGTACAACCCAAGAGCTTCCGTGGCACTGCCGACCGGGCCAACATGCTGTTGACTCTCGCCTACATCGTTGGCGAACAGGCCGGTCACAACCAGTCCGCCGAATACGTTCAGAGCGCCGTGCAGCTCATGCTGCGGTTCCCCGTTGGACCGGAAAGGGACATCTGGCTGGCTGAACTGCTCACCAGGCTCGGGACGAGTCTTCGGCTGGCGGGACGATTTGCTGAGGCATCATCGGTTCTGACGTCGGCACGTGCCCTTGACTGTTGGGACAGGTTGGAGCCTTTGCGACGGGCCGCAACCCTCAACGCCTTGGGCATTCTCGCCAAGGACACCGGTAGGTATGGCGAGGCCGCCGAGTTTTATGCCCAGTCCCAGGCGATCCTCGAAGGCGACCCGGAAATCGACAGAAGGCAGTTGGCGGCGCTCCACCACAACATTGCCGGCCTTGTCCACGCCCAGCGCCTTTATGTTGAGGCCGAGCCGGAGATACGGTCAGCCCTGGCTATTCGGAGGGGGATCGAGTCGGCGGATTGCGTGGCCGTGGCGGCGGATCTGTCTGTTCTGGGCGCAGTGCTGAACGGGCAGGGCCGTCTCGGTGAAGCGGAAGAGGCGCTCCTGACAGCACGGGGGATCTGGGAGGCCCGCTACGGTGAGGAGCATTACGAGGTGGCGGTCCAGCTGAACAACCTGGGTTCCATCCAGCAAAAGCGAAGCGACTTTGACGGGGCAGCAGCCAGCTACCATCAGGCGCTTCATATCAAGGAGCGGGTGCTGGGCAGCCACCACCCGGAGATCGCGGCATTGCTGAACAACATCGCCGATCTCGAGTCGGACCAAGGGCAGGTGAGTGACGCGAGGATCCACTACGCCGAAGCTCTGTCGATCTTCCGCCAGACCCTCGGGCACGAGCATCCGAGCACCAGAACCTGCGCCGTTAGCTTGAGCCGCCTCGCCTCATCCACCGTCTGACGCAGGACGTACACATAATCAGGAGGCATGTTATGAAAACGCTTCACAGCCTCGTCCTTGGGGCATCGCTCATCGTAGCCCTTGCCGGAGGATCATCAGCACCGACCGGGGCCGGCGCAGTCGACGCCTGGAATGAACAGTCAGGGGTACAACAGGTCGGCACCCCGGTCTCCGTCCACCCTCGAATTAGCTGCCTGGATGGAACGCCGCTGGAACGGGTCTTAACCCTGACAGCAATGCCCCGGCCGAACGCGCCCAAAACCAAGTGCACGTGCGGAAGAACGTGTCCCTTCACGAATCCGCCCGCCGACTGCGGCGAAGGATTCAAGCGCTGCAAGAAAACCGCCCCGTGCGACTTCAACCTCATTTGCGACGGCGTGTTCGTAGAGTGCTCACTCAAGACGAAGGTCGAGACGTGTGTGCCGAAAGGCCAGCCCTGTTCGTAATGAGCCACTTGGCGGTGATGCGGAAGGAAGATGCTTGCCGTCCAGCCGCTGACAAGCAATCCCGTGTACGTATAAGTGCGTATGTGGCGAGCTTCCCCGCTTAAATATTCTGGTTTCAGCGGAGTGGGTGCCTACCCAGTCAGCAGCAGTTCACGGCGGGGTAGGCGACTACGACGCTGGGCCTACGCCTACTTGTCCAGGCTTGGGTCACATTTTGGGGGGCTCGGCGGTGGGCGCGGCCACCGCCGAGCTATACGGAACGTGAGTCACTGCACTCGGGCCAAAGCCGGTCAGGCAAGGGCCGACGGGGCCGTGCGTCGGTTGACGACCCGGACTTTCTTCTTCACAGTCCCAGGGCAGTGAGAGACTCGCTCTAACGAACGTTCTATGCCGAAGATGACTCGTCTTGAGGCTCGCTGTCAGCTTCCGGGCTGCTGACGCCCGGAGCGCCGCCAACCTGGTTATGCCTGCTCAGCAGGTAGTCCCTCACCTCGTCGCGCTAGATGATCCACGTCGTATCGATGAGGACTCCGGGAACCTCGCCCTTCTTCAGCCACCGGTACACCGTCGCCCTGTCTTTACCCAGGATCCGCGTCAGGTCGCTGACACTCAGAACAAGGCGCAAATTCTCAAACAGTTCGTCAATTCTGACGTTCATTTCGTGGGTTCCTTCATCAAGCGCAGCATCTGAGGCCGTTGAGGATCCCGACCCGGCCATCGAGACTACCGCAGTTACGGTGGCCGTATCCTGTTGCTCACCGGCGCCCTGCGGTTGGTGCACCCATCGATGCCAGCCAAGCCCGGGAGCCGTAACCGCCTGCAGGAAATCCCAGATGCCCCACTCCATATCAGGGGATACCCGCGAAGTGCGGTCCGAAGACCAGGGTGACATCATGATCGGCGCACAGTGGCTTCCAGTGGGCTGCGTCCTTAGGTTTCGCTTCGAGGACGAGGAACAGCTTCGGCCGGAAGCCGCGGCCCCTCAGCCGGTGTCCGTAGTCCAGCACCTGGCCGAGTCCATGCCTGACCTGGAAGGCCTCGTTTCCCTCAGTGATGCTCTTGACCTCGGCGACCCCGACGCTTCCGTCCTCGCCTTCCCACGCCAGGTCGAAGTTGCAGGCCTTGTCGAATGGGGACAGCGGCGTGAGCCCGTGCAGCCCGATCAGCTCCGCAAGCTTGTCCTGCGTCGCCGAATGCGCTTTGAGCCCCCGCTCCATGATGTCCGGGTCCCGGTAATGCTCGCCGTCGCCCTGCAGCGGTCCAGCAAAAGCGCCAGCCCGGTATGGGGCACCCACCACCCCACCCTCCGCCGCGTCAGCGCGAGCAGGAGCGTCTGGCACGTTCGGCTTTAGTGCCGGGGCTGGGTAATGTGACCGGAGACCAAAGAATCCCTCCGTGTCGATGATCTGGATGTGGTGGCCGGCCCGTAGCATCTCGGCGACTTGCTTTTCCTTACTCCCGTACCGGCCATACTTCCAGTGGGGGCTCCACCCGCGGACGAGGACATCGGTGCTGGATTTGTTGACCCACTCCTTTACACGGCTGGCGCCGAGCCTCTCCGCGATCTTGGTCAGTTCCACCTCGTTGAAGCTCTCGAACTTCCCAGTGAAGACAACTTCCTTGCCCCGCAGGTCGTAGACCCATTCGCTCGTCATGGAGTGATCAAAGCGGTATACGGGGGCGGCAGCAAAATGGTGAGGCGCTTTGGGACAGATGTTACGGCCGCCCGGTCATCCATGTACGAACCAGGCGGTGAGTGAATTACCGGGAACCGCACACATGCAGTTCCATGACTCAGATTTCCGTACCCGCCCTCATGGTTTACCTGGCCGGCCATGAGCTGCTTGCACCAGGACTGCCGGAGGAACGCTGTGTACTTACGGCAGAAGCCCGGGACAACCTCCAGAAAGGTGCCATTACGGTCGGCGCTGACGACTGCTTTGCTGTCGCAGATGGGCTGGGAGGTTTTAAGGACGTAGGGCTGGGAGGGACCTACCCGGCCGAGGAGAGCGTGATCCTTCCCGCGTACATCATTGCTGGCCCGGGCCTCCCTGCCCTGATCCCCGGCGGCGGGGCGGCCATCGCGAGCCAGGCGGAGGTGGACCAGATTCGCTTCGAGTTCTACGCCATCGACGGCACCGGTGCCCTGTTCCGATGAGGCTGCCTGGACGACCTCTTCGAGCACTTCATCTGGGAGACAGCCGGCCAGGAAGGCATGGCCTCGCCGGTCTTCCCGATCACTGCCTGGCGCTAGACCGTTTTATCCCCGGAGGATGTCGGTGCTCTTGCCGAAGTTCCGGCATCGCCATTTCGCGTGGCCTAAAGCACGGGTCGCCCGTGTCGCCATCCAATGTGCGCCGACGGCCGTGGTGACGGCGAATATTGGGGGAGCAACTGATGGCTAAGTACGTCGATTACATCAACATGACCAAGAAGCAGTCCGAGGCCGCTTTCCAGGAGTATCTGGAAGAGCGCGGACCGGCCCTGGACCGGCTGCGGGAAGCCCTGGCTGCCGACGGGCAGGACCCGGACGTTCTTCTGGATGGCTCTGTCGAGAGTCTGGTTCCCCTGTGGCGGTGGATCCTCGCCAACTCCACGGTGTTCGACGCACCCGGCGGCGGCACTGATTCGAACAGCGAGCCGCGGGAAGTGTGGCCGTCCTGGGCGCGGCACGAGTATGAGGTAATGCACTCCCTGTCCCTGGAGTCGCTGTTCCTGCTGGATGGGCTGGTGTCCTACCTGGGCGACGTCGTGCAGCAGCACGCACCAGAGGCGCGGTGGGAGATCGCCCACCACCGCATCAAGCGATACCACCTCAACAAGCACCCCGTCCTGGTCAGCGGTACTTGTGAGGTCCACAACTACCTCCCCGGGCTGCCAAGAGTCCACGCATACGGCAGCCTCACCGGTTTCCGCGAGTCCCCGAATGACACTATGGCCGCCTACGCGCGCGGTCTCATCGAGCAGCTGAACCGCGGCGACCAGCCAGCCGAGGATGATGAGATGGCCGAGGACGAGCCGCTCGTGGAGGTTGAAGACCTCGGCGACGACGAGCTCCGCAGCCGGGAGCTGGAGGTGGCGCTCCGGGAGGACATCGTCTTTGAGCACAACCGGGTGGTGGGCCGCATGATCAACGCCCTCAAGCAGGAAGACGGCATAACCCGGGTCATCCGCGAGGACCGGGAGGTCCTCCTCGTCGGGACAGCTACCTGGAGCACAGCCCGGCTCCAGGAATGGGCCGCCGGCTACCTAACGGAGAATGTCTGAAGCTGACTCCCAGCTCACGGGGCGCTCACAGCATCCTGGTTCCACCTGGTCGCAGTGCAAGACGATTCACTCGACACAGGAACGCGGTATTTAGCAGAGATGCGAGGCTTGAGCCCTGCCGAAGCAGGACTCGGACCCGACCTGACTCGAACAGGTTGCCCCTCTCCCTCAATGGGTGCGGTCATCCGAGTGCCAGCACAGGAAATCTGGTGCGATTGCCGACCATTCGGGCCATTGGATGCATGCTAAAGCGGGACTAAAATGAGCCATGCCCGTGACCGGTCGAGCCGTCTCTGCCACGGTGCTGCTCGTCATTGGGGCAGGCCTGGCGCTGCTGGCTGTGGTGGTCCACTACGAATTCATGCGAATTTACGGCGATGTCACCGGTACCGCGTTCGAGGGGCTCACCTGGGGGCTCACGGCCGGCCCCTCCGGACTGGGGCTCGGTCTTGTCGCGGTGGCTGCCATCATGGGCTTCATGGTCTCGACACGACGGTGGATGCGGCTGACGGCCGTTGCCATCCCTGTCCTCATGCTGACCGGGATGTTCGCTGTCACCCCCGCGGCTCTGGGGCAGAAGCTTGAGGAGCAACACAGCTCAAGTCCGCAATGCGTGATCGAGGGCACGGAGGAGCCGATGGCCGGCGCAGATCGTGAGTCCCAACAGGCGTTCGATTCCATTGGTCACATCGGCCATTTCAGGGGTGGCGGCATAAGTGGTGTCGGCGGCTGTACCCGCTGGTTTGTTCTCTCAGGAGACGCCGATGTATTGCAGCACTATCGGGCAGTGCTGCCAGCGGCGGGCTGGGAAGTGGTCGAGGATGACGGGCGCCGCCTGCGGGCCCACCGTGATGGCCTGGCGTTCGAGGCGATGCCCTGCCCTGGAGGTGGTGTTGTTTGGGCCGGAAGGGAGGATGGCCGCGCGTTCGGGCAGGGAATGGTTATGCCGACGGGTTCAGACATATGTGCTGCACACCACTGAAGACGACAGCCAACTGAAGTAGCTCCGCCATGACATTGACGGCCAGCAGGACGACCTGGCCCGAACCTAGCGGACTTCTGAGCGCGCAGCGCTGAAGCGCTGCGCCGGCTGGAAGTAGTCGATGAGGTGGAGACGCGGCACGACAATGGGGACCTCCTCGTCGCCACACCGAACTGGAGTACCACGCAGCTCCAGGAGTGGGTGGCAACAGAAGGAGCAGACATGGGTGCATGGGGATTCCAGGCCTTCGAGAACGACGATGCCCTGGACTGGCTGGAGGAGCTCGAAGCCGGCGGGGCGGAGGTCGTCCGACACGGCCTGAACGCTGTGACCGACGGATACATCGAAGCGCCTGAGGAGTGTTGCTGTCGCGGCTGCCGAGATCACCGCTGCAGCGCAGGGGAACCCGCACGGCGACCTGCCCGAGGACGTGGCAACCTGGGTTACCGCGCACGGGGCCGAGCTGACAGCTGAGGACGTGCAGCTTGTGCTCGTGGCGGTAGAACGGGTTGTGGGCGAGGAATCCGAACTCGCCGAACTGTGGGATGACGCCGACGAGCCGGAATGGAAGGAATCCCTCGATGACCTCTCCGAGAGAGTGCGGGCAGCACTGAACCCTTGAAAAGGAACACTATGGCGGGGAAACATTACCCCGCCAGTATGTCAATGGACAATCTGCGGCGGGCTGCTGCCTACCAGGAACTCTAGATAATGGGACAGCTACTCTCAAGACTTGCAGCGATGCCCTGGGCGGCCATAAATGTCTCACCAGCCCGGTTGATGCCTTTGAAGGACCAGACCAGGTGACCGGTGTCATTGCAGGTAACGCTAGGAACTCGCGGCCACCGGCTGAACCGCGTCGCGGCGATCGTGGTTGGATTCCATCGCGACTTCGACCACGGTGTCGTAAAGCCCGAAACGCCGAAGACCTTGGTGCGACTCGATGCCAGTGTATGAAAGGGATGCCTCCTCATAGCGGCGGAATGCGAAGACGGCTTGATTCATGTGAGTGGAGTTGAAGACTCCGAGCGAGACAAGCAGGTGAAAATCGTCGACGGTTAGGCCAGTGACGGCCTTGAACAACTCCGGCTCCAGTTTGGTGATGACGTCCCGGAGGGTGTTCTCACGGTAGTCGGTGAGGTACATAAATGCTGGGATACGTGTTGCGAACTTGATTAGCTTGTCTTGAATCTGCTTCCTCTTGGATTTGTAGTCCTTTTCCTCGGCACTCAGCTCCCTCTTCTCTGTGGGAGTTAGCGAATCGCCCTGTTTTTTCTTGGTGCTCGTGACCGCCTCGCTCTTGTTGACGACGGTCTCGAAAATCGAACTGCCCAATGCTCGGAAGCCCTCAATGTTCATGACGGCGTCCATGGCCGCCTGGCTGTTCATGATTTTGCGAAGCGTTTCGTAATCGACGTTCACAAGGATGGCAGACTCCCATTTGCGTGCCAACAGAGTGGCCGATGTGCCGGCCATGGCGATGTCGAGGATCCCGCCGGCATCGATTTGGGTCATGTTGGAGCCGTCATAGGCCAATACAGGGAGAAAGCTGACAAGTTCCGCGACCGCGTGTTCAGGGTTAGCGGCCTCTGGAGCCAGTCCGTAACCGTAGTCTGCGATCTGACGTAGGGCTCTAGTGAGGGCGAAGTCGAAGACGAAACACGCTGGCTTTAGGATCATTTCTTCGCTGGGATTGTCGCCGTGGGGGTTCTTTATGGACCAGGGGGACTGCACTCGGAAAGCGGCCTGGAAATAGGTCTCAGGAGAGTTGAGGATGGCCTCGCGGACAGGGGGAAGTGCTGCTAAACCGATGCCGGCACGAGTCCCTGCCACCGTAAGTACCTCGTAGTCGTGCCAAAAGACATTCTGTCGCTCGGCCAGCGGGCAATAACGCTGCAGTAACGGCGACATGGCAGCGTAACCACTGCAACGTCCTTTTTTGCGACGCATGTAGAACGAGGTCTTATCCAATAGCTGGCCCATTGATAAGACCTGCTCTTCGCCGTAACCGCCCAAGAATAGGGAAAGTTGAAGGAATTCTGATGACAAACGTCGAAAGTCAAACGCAGGATACAGTACTCAAGATTTTCAAATTAGCCAACCAGCTCCTGCAAGGCGAAGACGCCCAGTCCGACGGAGACGGTCAGGCCGACTCAATGGCAGGCTGCCGGATCATGGCTTTGCCGCAGCGTTTGTTGGAAAAGGGTGCCGAAGTCGCTTGGCGGGTGAATCCCGTCAACGCCCCATCGTCCGAACTGCCGCGTAGTTACGCCACGCTCGGCATTCAGGAACCGTTGGCGCTTACCGTCACCACGACCAAGTATTGGGGACCGCGGCCTAAACAACTGTCGGTTAGCTTCATGGAGTCCACACCCGCAGACTTGCGTGCGAAGATCGTCAGTCACCTGAATGCCTGGACGAAAACAGTGGGCATCTCGTTCGCGGAAACCTCGGGCACGGGCGACGTCCGTATCTCACGGGGGCCGGGTGGCTACTGGTCCTATTTGGGAACTGACATCAAACTGATACCGCGTAACCGGCCAACCATGAACCTGCAGGGATTCACGATGGCCACACCGGATTCCGAGTACCATAGGGTGATCCGTCACGAAGCCGGCCACACTCTGGGGTTCCCGCATGAGCACATGCGTAAGGCGCTGGTCGACCGTATCGACCCGGTTAAGGCTTACGCCTATTTCCTCAGGACGCAGGGCTGGGACAAAGCCATGGTTGATCGGCAGGTATTGACCCCGCTCGCGGCCAATTCGATTATCGGCACGGAACCCGATCAGGATTCGATCATGTGCTATCAGCTGCCCGGCGAAATCACTTATGACGGCCAACCGATCCGTGGAGGAAAGGATATCAACGCCACAGATTTTTGGTTCGCCAGCTTGATCTACCCCAAGGTTCTGCATTTGCCCTCCGACAACGCGGTAGATGCTGAGAATGACTGGGATCCATCGGAGGACGTAAAGGAAGTTTCATATGAATGAATCGTAATGGACAACAGGGTTGGTTAAGCCACAGACTATACGAAATGAGCCGACTAATCGATATTCAGCCTGGTTTTCAAGATCTGCCCTCCGAATTAGTGGTCGGCTTGGGCGACGTGCTTCGATTCGTTGCCACGGGCGCTCACCTCAGGTCGGGAACGGCTCTGGAACTCGTTGGGATACTAACCGACAGTGTCTTGGGTACTGACGGTCGGGTGATCAGCCCAATGGGTGGGCCTGGGACAGTTCTGTTCCGGGCCTCAGAGCCGGGCCAGGCAGTGGTGGATGTAGTGACAGGAGACCCCTGGCAGGCGCCGACAACCTGGACCGTAAACGTACGTGTGGAGTGAGGCCACAATACATACGGCGGTCAGCGCATTGAATGCGCGGGCCGTCTTGGCTTTGCCCTTTAATATGCGGTCAACCGGCTAAAAACACCAGCGACGGCGGGGGCTGCGCCGTGGAGACACAACCACCTCGGCGCAGTCGATATCCGTTCCAGTGAAGTCGCTCAGGTCCGCGGCTACGAGCGAGGTTCTTAGCTGGGAGGCAAAAAAGAAGAGCTGCTCCTTATCGGCGCAATTACTCATTATGAAAAGAACGCCACCATCTGTAAGCATCGCGGAAGTGCAGCCGCCTTTGAAGGTAGGCCGCGGTCTTTGAGCCAGTCCGCGTCGGCCTTCCCGGACCGGCCCGGAACAAGGTCCAGCAATCTTGCATGCACCACACCTTGGGCGTCGCGGGTGTGGTCCACAATCCCGGTGACCATTCCCGTGCCCGGCGGGCCGGTGTGGGACCACAACATGCTCATCCACGCCCAGCGCGTCCACCCCGGTCAGCCTGCCGCCCGCTGCGATCCGCCGGGCGGCCTCTGCCTTGATGGCGTCCCAGGCAGTGTGCCAGGAGACGCCGAGCTGGTCCGCCAGAGCAGAGACCGAAGTGTCGAAACGCTGCAGGCCGTCGGTCGCCCACGCCACGGCACTGGCAGTGAGTTTTGCCCGGGGTAAACGCCACGGCCTTAACCTGGTCCTTTAGTTTAGGACCGGCCGGATCAGCAGGTGGCTTATGCATGCTCCAAGCGGCTGGCGGCTAGGGCGTGTCACCTAAACTTCTGGTGGCTGTTCGGGATGCTTGATGGTGGCACGCCACTTCGCGGCAGGCTCCCGGGAACCCGGAACCAAGCCCGATGCCTACTTCGACCCGGCCGGGAAAAACCTGCTTAAAGCCCTCCTGCTCGCCGCCTCAATCAATCCTTAAAAACTGCAAGAATTTGGATGCCTTCGTTTTCGAGAGTGCGTTGATGATGCATTTGGCTCTGGAATCCATCCCCCAGAATGGTGAATGGCGACGAGGTCCTATTATTGGAGAACGTGTAGTGGGGAGGGCATCAAGCGATAGCCTCGACGTGTCGGCGGCGGGTCTCTGGCCATGCTGAGAACATAGTTAAAGTCCGTTACTGCGGCGTTACTAGCCGGACTTGGCTCATGTCAGGTGCAGGCGTCTTTATCCTTGGTGTGGGTCGGGGGCCTCCGGGATGTCGTCTGGCCTCGAGGAACCCTTAGATCCCAACCCGACACTCATGACTCATTCACGCTGGACATGGCAGAGTAGGGGAGTCCGCCGGTCTCAGCCTTCCTAGTCCACCCCTTCAGGGCCCTATCCAGCGCTGGTCCTGACCGACAATTCCATCGCATTTACATGGGTTCGTTGTCGGCCGACACGTTTCTCGTTGTGGCAGATCGGGGAAAGGGGGGTGGAACCGATACATTGGGCTATAGGGGTCAAGCATGGAGGCATTAGCGCTGTTTTGCGCTGTTTTGCGGACAATTATTTACCTCGGCCTTCTGGCAAGCTCCCAGCATCTTCGGTCACTTCTTGCTCACCTTTTTGTTCTCGGATCGAAGTGCGCACCTGCTCGAGGTACTTCGTGATGTTCGACCTGCGGACACCTCTTATGCTTTGCAACTCGTTTCGAAGGACCCACGACGCGAGATCTAGTGCTGCCACAAAACGACTCTGGTAATCGTTACCCCCGTACCCCTGCCCCGGGTCGCCGTAGCAAAATTCCTTCAGGTTCGGGAGGCTGAGGAGGATCTCGTCCCAAGCGTCATCGTCAGGAAGGGCCAAGATTGCATTAGGCACTGTCGTCGCCTCCTTTGCTTGGGCCGCGAAGCTCGCCTCATAGGCCTTAGCTCCAGCCGTGAACTTAGCCTCGGAGACTTTTTGCTTATCCGCGATTAGTTTGTAGAGAGTTGTAAACTCTTCGATGAGATCGTTCAAGTATTTTTCCATGCGCTGGATGCACAGGAAAACATCCTTCAACTGGGCGAGGCCGCTTGTCACGTCTAGTGCGCGTTTCACGTTTCGAAGTTGGACAGCAGATTCAATAAGATCACGCATTTCATTGCCATAAGTCTTAGCTGAGCGGTGAGCCTTGACAAGGATGCGGGCTCGTTCCACGCGATCATAGACAGACTTGAGGTCGGCTAGAAGGGCAGTGATAAAACGCAACTGCTCGTCTCGGCGTTCCCGCCCCCGCTCGACTTGATCCAGCAGCAGCTTCACGACCCCACCGAGAAGCGCACCGAAAATGAGGGCAGTCGACGCCGTTTGCAGGATTTCACGTAGCTTCTGCTCTGATGACGCAGCGACAACGAAACCCCCGCCAGCGCCAAGTGCAACGATGAGGGCAGCGACCAACAACGGTCGGGCTGCCGTAAACCGTCGAGACAATGTGCTCATTCGGCTGCCTTCCGGTCTCCCTGGACCGCCCTGAATACGAATCGTTTGCCAGGTTGTGATGGCGACATTGCTCTTGCCATGCGCCTTGTCCATGTGATCATGCGTT
This sequence comes from Arthrobacter sp. NPDC093125, assembly GCF_044754225.1. Taxonomy (NCBI): domain Bacteria; kingdom Bacillati; phylum Actinomycetota; class Actinomycetes; order Micrococcales; family Micrococcaceae; genus Arthrobacter; species Arthrobacter sp. NPDC093125. The sequence continues at coordinate 76,044 of NZ_JBIVOQ010000015.1, forward strand.
AAAAATCCGACCGCCCGTCGACCTAGGTGGTCAGTTCGGGGTTCGCCAGTATTGGCCATATTGCACTACCAGCGTTATTGCGGCGTTATCGCGACCAATTTACAAACCTTCGGTCAGAGCTCCAACGCCGATAATGGACCTTTCGTCAATCTGATCTGCGGGCTGCTTCGGACTAGGCGCGGCTGGTACCGGAGCCTGTGGAGTGGCCGCTTAGCAGTAGCGGTGGCAGACGATGAGGGAAGAGGGTGACTCCTGGTTGACCCGGGGCCCAGCCTTCCTCTGGCAGCTCGAGCTTCGAGTGCCTCAGGGCAGGTCATAGGGCAGTGTCTTGTAGGCGGTGTCTTTGTTCATGTTCCATCCGGCTACGAGGCCTGAGCCGATCATTTGATCGCTGAGGCGGGCGAGGCGGTAGGCGGGGTCGGTGTCGAGTGCGAGTTGGAGGAATTGGTGTGCTTTGCTGCCTCTGCCTTCCCACCAGTTGATGTAGCCGATGGCCGTGAGGACTGGAGCTGCGTGTTCTGCACTGGTGCGGGTGTAGGCGTGGAGGAGCAGTTGTTGTGCCCACTCGATACGTGACCACTTCGGGGCCTGGTCGGTTTGGGCGAACAGAATCTGCTGCATCGGTTCGTCCACTCCTGGGATGTCTGCGATGAGTCGGTCGCGGATGGCCGGGAACTGCAGGTTGGCGACGAGGGCGTGGCAGTTGTCGTCGCTGGGGAAGGTGTTGGAGGCGAGTATACCTGCCCAGAGCTTCCGGCCTTGCTGCAGAGCGTCGTCGGCTCGTTGGGAGGCGATGGTGTCCATGTGGTGTTCGACGGCGGCCGCTTTCGCTGCTTCCTGACTGGTCCTAGGGAGGGTGATGCGGTCGGTGAGTTCGATGAAGCTGCCGCGGTAGATGAATTCGGCGTTGATCGCGCTGGTCTGGGTGGAGTTGACGGGCAGTGCGATGCTGGTGCCCGGATCGCCGTCGTAGGGGGAGAAGGTTTCGTCGCCGACGAAGAGTCCGTCCCGGATGGTGATGCCCTGTTCGGCAAGCACTCCCGTAAGAGCGGCGATAGTGCCGGCATGTGGTTTGGCCTGTCCGGGGCCGGCGGTTTCGCTGGTGTAGACGGCGAAAAGGATAGATGTCGCGGTCGTGTCGCTGGTCAAGTAGTGGGCGACGGTGCGTGCGTAGGGGAGTTCCTGTCCAGGTTGGCGGGGCAGATCGATGCGCAGGGTCGCGCCGATGCTGTTGTCGTTCAGGGTGATGCAGACCAGGCTTTCCTGTGGCCAGAAGCCCAGAGTGTGCCCGATGAAGCTGAGCACATCTGATGGTGTTGTGATCGTGAGCTTTTCCATGATCCCTTTTGGTTCCCTTCACCCTTGATTGCTGAGTCACTGCGTCTTTTGCGGTTGTTGGTTGTGGGCGTCGTTCTGGTAGGGGACCATCCGCTGGGTTCGGGGGCCGGAGTGCAACTTGGGGGACCGGCGCCTGGGCGAAAACTTCATCCGCAGGTAATGCTTCGCTGTTCGTGTGCAGAAGTTTTCGGTTCGGGGTCGGCGCGGTAGCGCCCTGGTTGCGCGGAGGACCCGCCCAGCGATCATGGGACATATCAGAATGACAAGCAGAGGTAATGCTCTCGTCTGTTCATTGAAGTTGGGGAACCATGCGGCATGACTTCGACAGGTGTAGGGGTTCTAACCTGCTCTTGATTGGGTCTATGTAGATGATTCGAGCTTTTGAAGGGTTCCCATTTATGAAGCGCCGACGCATAGAATCTCTCTTACGAGGAGAACTGGCTTTTCGTGCCTAATTTGGGGGCGCGGGTCGAGGTTTCGTTACCGCAACTCGAAGAGTTTTGGGCTGCGCGGATCACGGCATCGAAGCGCGGCGTGAGCGCAAGTGTGGGGTCTGGCCCGTTTCAGGTTACGAAGTCCGCGACAGGCCGGACCACAAGTACAGTGAGGATCATAAAACTGGGATCTCCTGTGTGACCAGCAGCTCGAACCACCCCCGTACTGGGAAGCCCGCTGCGCGGGGGTCCAGTCCCGTTCGCGGCCAGGCCGGGCGACAAATCATCAGCGACGAGACATGGCGGCAGCTCCTGGCCCCCGATGGTACGGCTGCAATATCGAAGTTCCAGCGTAACTTCGTGCGCGCGGCGGTCGCCCGTGTAACGGGCATGCGTCCCAGTCTGCTGCACTTGACCCTGGGACAGGCAGCTAACGTCCTGAACTACGTGGGTGAGAGCCCTGCATAGCTGAGCGCCGGCGGTCGCGGTGTGCCGGGGCTGGAGAAGCCTGGGACAGCTGCTCAGTGGGCCCTGTTTGGACTGCTGTTGCTGATCGTTACAGTGTCCTCGCCTGCAGGGGTTCTGCTGGCTGCGGGAATTGTCGGGTTGGTGTTGCTGATGCGAAAGCGCCGCCGTGACCGTCAGGCGTGGGAGGATGCGACATGGTCAGCCAGTTTTGAACATCCTGTCCCTGGTGCCGGCGTTGAAAAGTTGGCCAATTTCGCTTCGCGTCCCCAGGATTCTTCAGGGGTGGTGGAACTAACTGCGCCGGTCAATCAGCGTGTTTCCCCTGTCAAAGGGTCTTATCCTGGTTCGCTCGGTCGCTCAGAATGGCCGAATCTCGAAGTCGTGGGTGAGCACGCGTACGGCGAGGCGATCAGGGTCGCCCTGCGCGCCCATGGTGCCTTGACCGCTCGAAGGAGCGAGGGTGAAGTTGAAGGTCTTCAAGTGGAACTGGTGGCTGAACCGGATAGCCCCTAAGCCTCAAAAGTTAATTTATGAAGGCCGCAGAACCCTGCGGCTGCGAAGGGCCACCCTTGCGGTGTATCGACGTCCAAAATACTGCCCTGAGAGCTGCGTGCCGCGTGAGCCTCTGCTCGGTGTCAGCGCGAGGACCTTGCCGGGCCTCGAACCGCTTCCTTGTCGCTGCGATCACGTCCTCAGGGATTGTCATTGCTCCTCCCCGTGGCTCAGCGCGGCTGTATCCTGTGTTGTCTCTTGAAGCCTGACCCGGCAAAGCCGAGAAATCTAGACAGGCGCGCACCTTGACAACAGCCCTCTACCACCCGGTTTCGAGCGCATCCTCATCACCCGGTCGTCAGCCGCAAGCATGCAGATTCTGCGTTACGACGCCGTTACCGCTCGGCTGATGAGAAGGCCAGGAAATTTCCGGCCTCGTGGAGCCGGTTCTTGCCATAGCTACCGGTCCACGGTAACGGGGCAGTAACGCAAGGGGAGGTCTACTCACACGAAAGGGAGGCATCATGACAAGGGCAATATCCATCCATGTGGGATCAAATTCGGTTGACCCTCAGCAATACAGCGGCTGGACGAGCGAGCTCAATACCTGCGAATTCGATGCCGAAGACATGCTTGCCCTGGCCGCGGCAAATGGGTTTTCGGCCAGCAAACTGCTCACCAAGGAGGCCACTTCCTTTCAGGAGGTCGCTCGCGGCCTGCTAACCGGGAGGCTGATGTGACCGGCCACCCCCGTGCGGTTGCTGCAGGCAAAGTGACGACGCCATGAGCGCCTTCGTCGATGAGCACATGGTTCGGCTACGGGATTCCACGCAGCTAGCCGAGTTGGTGGATCCGCCCGCCGACGCCTCCCATGCCCGCGTCCGCGCCCTCCTAGACGCGATGTACACCATGGATTTCGCGGCTGTTCGTGGCGTGTCGGACCTCAAGGTGCGACGGACGGAGTGCCAGCGGCCCGTCTTCCTGTCACGGCGCACGACCGGCGCGTGGTTCCAGACGACGCCGGCCTACACCAGAACTGAGCTCGCGCTCGAGCGACATGATCTGCTCACTCCACTTTGGGTGGATCTGTCGGCTGAGATTGATTTGACTTTGCTGCTGGAGATCGACGGCGGCGAGGTGGAAGCTATCGTCATGCGCGAGATCACGGAGGTGACAAGCCTGGAGGACTTCCGCAGCCGGTTCCGGTTTCTCGACCTCGACGCGTTCATGCGACAACACCGCATTACTACAGTCGAGGAGCTTCGCGAGGTCTCCCAGTACCTCCTCGCCGAGATCCATCTGCGCACAGGTGGGCCGTTCGACCCGCATGATCCGGCGAATCTGCACCCGTATGAGCTCAGGCTGGCGATTCTCCTGCGGGACACGGTGGACGTGGCGTCAATCCTGCGCGACGCAAAAATGGCGTGCGCCGCCGTGGGGAGCGCGATCGTCGCCAAGGCCCCGGGTGAGGCGGAGATTCGGACACCGTACGCGCCCGTGGTGCTCCTGCCCGCAGCGGTCGCCAACGGGGGACCCGTGACACGGTCCGCCCTGGAGTTGTTCTTCGCCGCTGAAGGGGTGCTCGCTCTCTTCGTCTGACCCCACCCACCACAGGAAATGGAAAAGCACATGCCCAAGCAGCGTCACACCCCAGCCAAGGGCAACGGCCGCGCACCCTGGCGCATATGGAGCAAGCGACAAGCGCCGGCTAAGGAACAGAACGGGAAATCCGGCGCAGTACAGGGCTCTGGCCCGTGGGGAGAGGCGCCGCCCGCGCCATCCTCTCTCAGCCGTGAGGAACAGAAGCGGCTGCGTCGGAAGCTTGAGGCCAAATTTCACTGAACGAACTCTGGAGCAAGGAGGAGACCACGATGACTGTTCGCTATATCCGGGTGAACCCGGTGGCCGACCTGTTCGCGCCGGTGGTGCGTGCATTCGGCAATATCGCGGTCGTGGGGCAAGTCTCGCCTGCCGCCCCGGCGCCGGGCGCGCCGGCGGTCGCGGTCGCAGCGGGCGCCGGACTCCAGGTCGGTACCTACCGGTACGCGGTGACGCTGGTGACATCCGGAGGAGAGACCGAGACCGGCACCGAGGCGACGGTAACGACCACGGCCGGCAACCAAGCAGTCAACGTCACCGCCATCCCGACCGGGGCCGCCGCGACCAACACGGTGGCGCGTCGGCTCTATCGAACGGCCGCCAACGGCGCCGCGGGCTCGGGACGGCTGCTGGCCACGATCGAGGACAACACCACCACGACGTTCCAAGACACGACCGGCGACGCGCGGCTCGGCGATGAGCCGCCGATCGTTCGGGCGAACACCCCGATCGCCTTCACAGATCCGGGCGAGGCACGCCGGCGCGCGCCCGGCGACCTTGGCAACGCCATCGCGCTGGCATTTGCGCAGACCCCCGGTCCGATGCTGGTCTACGGCGTGCGTACCGCCGCCGGTCCGGACTGGACCGCAGCCATCAACGCGGTCGCGCCGCTGGATGCGCAACTCGTCACGCTCGCGAACACACCGCTCGACGCCACCAGCGGGACCGCGCCCTCTGGTGCCATCCTCCAGCTTGCCAACCACGTCATCAGCGTTTCAAACACCGGTGGCGACGGGAAGGAGCGGATGGGCGTGGCCATGCTGGCCAAGGGGGCCACTAAGACGAATGTCGTAACCGCGGCGCTGGTCAACGAGCGGATGGTCTACATCGCCCACAAGAGCGACCAGGACGCGGCCGCGGCGCTGGCCGGGGTGATCGCCGGATACGAGCCGCACATCTCTCTGCTGCTCAAGCCTGTCAACATCACCAATGACGATTTCACACCGGCGCAGATCGCAGAGATCAACGGCACCGAGACGTTCGCAAGCGGCCCGGCCGGCAATGGCGTCAACTGGCTGGTCGACCCAGTTCTGATTCCCGGTCGCGGGACCTATCTGGGCGAGGGCTACACGGGCAATCCCGGCGGCAAGAAATACATCGACATCGTTCGCACCATCGACGACGTCTCCTTCCGGGTGAAGGCGCAGCTCATCAAGACCATCGGCGCGGTGCGGGTAAGCCGCACTGGACTGCGGGCGCTGGAGGCCCAGATGGAAGCGGTGCTGCAGCCGCTGGTCCAGAGTGAGGTGATCGAAGGCTTCGAGATCACGACGCCGATGAAGGTGCTGCTCGACAAGGACCCGAACACGTTGACGGCGGCGGAGCTGAATCAGATCAACAACGCGCAGAGCCAGCGCGTGGTCGAGGTTCTGATCGCTGTGGACTACGCAGGGGCGATCCATCGACTGTCCATCACGCTCAAGTTTGTGTAGGAGGAGCAACCACCATGGCCGACTGGAACACGCGCCTCGAGGTAAAGCTCGGTGATCGTACGATCACCCCGATCTCGAACTTCACGCCCACCTTCAACGTCCCGCACACCGTGATCCACAGCCTAGAGCAGGACGGCACTGGGTACGTGCGGCAGCCGTTCACCTTCACCTTCACGCTGACCGTACCGGCGATCGCGCAGACTGTCGCCGACCTCACGGAACTGGCGGTCACCGGCACGGAGTTCGCGATCACGGTGGCGGAGAAGCGCGGCACCGACTGGGCCTTCAACGCCATTAAGTTCGCACGGTGCATGGTCACCTCCGCTTCACCCAGCAACATCGTCATCGACGGTGTGCCGCAGGCGAACTTCACCTGCATGGCGCTGACCGCCACCATGGAGGACTGAGCTGTGGCCGCTGAAGAGACTGACCAACCGCAAGTCCGGGCGCCGGCCGTGGACGGCGCCGCGGTCAATTACTACTTCCCAGTAGAGATCGAGGTAGTCGGGGACGCCGACGACACCCTCGTGCACCGGGTCGTGGCTGAGGTCTTCGCCGAATTCGACCGCGAGCTGGCGAGCCGGCAATGAACGGCAACCCACCCGTGCTCGTCGGCTCCGTCCCGCTGTTCCACGTGCAGAGCATGACGATGAACCAGGGTTACAGGATCGAGCGGATTATGGGCAGCCGCTGGTCCCAGGCGACCCAGCCGACCGTGAAGACCATCGCGATCGAGGCTGTCCTGATCGGACCGGAACGCCTGCTCGTCAAGAAGGCGCTCGAGGCGATGGCACTGACCAGCCGGGCGCTGGCCGCGGCCGCCGCGCCGCTGCTTGGTGTGGCCGGTATCCCGGTGGTGTCGGGCATGACGATCAGCCTGGACATGCAGATCACCGACCTGCGGATCACCCACAGCACAACGAAGCGAGAGGCACTCGACGTGTCGCTGAGCCTTCAGCACGTACCACGATCCAACCTCTCGGCCCTCGCCGGCGAGGTGGCGGACATGGCGCTCGCCGTGGGCACGGCGACGTCCGCCGCCGCGCCAGCGCCCAGTCCGGCGCCCCGCATCCCTGGCCCGCCGCTGTAAGCACACCCACCTGGAGACCAGATGACAGAATCAAGATTCCTGCGTCTGCCGGTGAACCCCGACGAGGGTTTTCCGCAGTCGTTCCGGCTGTCTTTCGACGGCCGCAACTACATCGTCGGCCTTCAGGTGACCATCGCCGAGGAGGTCCTGCCGGACGTCGCGGCCCCAGATGGCCTCAGCGCCCTGGTGAGCCTGCCCGGAGACGGCGCCTTCCTGGCCGTGACGGTGGTACAGGAAGGATCGGTTAGCGACGTGACGCTGCTGCGCCGCAAGGTAATCCCCGGCATGGTCTACCGCGCGGGTGAGCTCGCGCTTGTTTTCCGCACGATCCGGATCGCGCTGGGCAACCTGCACGGTTTCGGCCGGTGGGGCTCCGAGGTGGTGGCGGGGGTGGCGTTGTCATGAATCTGGTGTTGTGGCACCGCGTGCGCATCGAGCAGGCGTCCGGCGACGCCAGCGGTCTCATCAAAGCCATCACGTCCTTCGCTGGATTTGGCCTGCCGCTGACGGTCTCCAACGACGTCTTCGCCGGTGGCCTCGTCCTGGACGCCAAGGTGTGCGTCGTAATGGGGGAAGGAGCGACCGCAGACACCTTCCGGGTGACGCTCTACGACCTACCCAGGAACGCGATGGACCACCTCCAGTCGAGCTACTCATCGGACGGACTCAAGGTGACGATCGGCCTCGGCTACTTCGACAACCTGAGCACCCGCTTCGGCTCGCGCCCGGTGATGACCGGTCGCGCCACCAAGATGACGACGGGGATCGGGAGCGGTGGGGTGACCGAAACGGTCATCGAGGGCCAGGAGGAAGCCGGCTACCTGCTGCGCGGCAAGCCGGCCCGGCACGACCAGCCGTCCACACTGCCCCGGCTCAAGCTGGTGCGCGCCCTGCTGCCGGACGGCGTGGACCTGGCACCCGGTTCGACCATCCCCGGGAACGTCGGCAACTTCAGCGTCTGTTCCGGCTCCACCCTGACGGCGCTCCGGCAGCTCGCCGCCGACGCCGGCGTCCCGATCGTAGTCCGAGACGGCTCCGTCCTGCTCGGTGCGGCGGTCGGGCGGGACCGCGCGCCAGTCGCCATCGACCCCGAGCTGAACCTGGTCTCTCGCGGGAACACCCAGAGCGACGACCCGGCGGCCCCAGCGAGCCTCGACAAGGACGCGAAGCCAACCGTGTCCACCGGGCTGGAGGTCACCGTCCTCGGCCACCCCGAGCTGAGGGCCGGGCAGAGCGTGACGGTCTCCGGCCTGGACGCCGTACCCGCCGGCCCGCTTCGGATCAGCCAGGTCTCGCACACGTACGGCACCACCACCGGCTACACGTGCAAGCTTATACTCACCGCCGTCGGCCCGGGCCAGCGCGCTCGGATCTCGGGCGGGGTACAGAGCGTCGTCGACCGGGTCCGAGACGTGGTCGAGCGTGGCCGCACCGACCACCCTTCCATTGACGTCGGCAAGGTGTCGGCCTACCAGTCGGGCAAAGCCGGCAAACATCTGGTCGACCTCGACTACGGCCAGCCTGCGGAACCGGACGTGTCCACCCCGAGCGTCGGGAGCCCGGTCAGCGACGACGTGAAGCTCCATGCCAAGCCGATCGCGTCATCGTTCGCGTTCCACAACGTCGGCCTCGTGACGCCGATCTACCCCGGGATGCGCGCACTCCTCGCGCACAACCGGGGTTCTGTCGACGACGCAGTCGTCGGCGCTTGGCTGTGGTCGCGGAAGCCGGAGCACAAGCCGCCACCGAACGAGCCCGGTGACCACTGGCTCGCCCTGCCGACCGAACTCGATCCCGAGGGCCTTCCCACGGGCAAGGGGGTCAACGACCTAACCGACGCAAAGGGCCACCGGGTCGTGCAGGCGCGTGCCCTGCACGTGCTGGTGGGCGGCACGAAGCTGCCGAACGTCGGCGTCCGGCCGAGCGTGCCGGCCGAGGACACCGTCACGATCGAGCACCAGTCCGGAACCAAGATCGAGATTTCGGCAAAGGGGGAGCTCAGCATCACGACCAGCCAGAAGACGCTGACCCTCACTAACGGGCAGGTGTCGGTCAAGCTCGACGGCGCCAAGGTCCAGGTGTCGTGATGCCGGCCGTGCTGACCACCAACGCAAGGCTCGTCTGTGCACACCAAGGCGAGCTGAAGGTGCAGGCGTCCACGTCCTCGCTCACTGTCGGCGGATCGCCCGTGCTGGTCGAGGCAGACGTGCTGGCCGCGACCGTCTCGGGCTGCACGAACACCAACGCGAACGCCGGGCAGAAGCCGTGCCTGAAGGTGACCTCCATCCTCGCCGGCCAGAGCAGTAAGCTCACCGTGAACGGTCAGTCGGTGATGCTGGAGACTGCCAATGGACTCACCGACGCAGTGCCCCCACAACCGGTGCTCTGGCAGGTCAGCAAGGCAGGCCAGAGCGTGCTGGAGGCATTGTGAGCAGCACCGTGAACGCCCCGTCCCCAGCCACGGACGTCCTGTTCGGCTCCAGCTTCCGTTTGGAGAACGGTGACCTCGTACTGGCCTCGGGCGAGGCCAGTACGGAGCCTCAGCTGGTGAGCGGTCTAGCGAACCTCAAGCAGGCACTCACGTTGCGGCTGCTCACGCCCTTCGGCACCGATCCCGTCAACGCCGGGTACGGGCTGGATGCCCGACGCGCCTTCACCACGGGCCAGACCCGCCGCATGGTCAAAGAGTTGATCCGGTTGGAGGTGGTACGGACCTTGGTCTCCGACCCGCGCGTGTCCGAGGTCGCCGAAGTGCTGTTCGACGACGACCAGCAGTTCCTGGCCCAGCTACAGGCTGCCGGCGAGCCCTCGCCTAACCATCGCAGTCGCCTCTGGCACATTCTGGTGACGGTGGAGACGGTCCAGAACGTCACGACGTCGGTCCTGGTCGATGTGGAGCTCTGAGCGATGACCCAGTTCGGTGTGACCCACGACGGCTTCATCCCCAAGGGCTTCGACGCGATCTTGAGCGACACAAGGCGCCGGGTCCAGCAGATGTGGGCCAGCCTCGGCCTGACGGCCGACCTCAGCTCCACCAGCCCCCTGGGCAAACTGATCGAAGCCGTGGCCCTGGAGGACGCCGAGCTCTGGAAACGGCTGGAGGACTTCTATTACAGCGGGTACGTCTCGACCGCGACCGGTGACAGTCTCGACCTGCTCGGCGACGATGTCGGCCTGCACAGGCGCGAGCTGTTCGCCACCGGCACGGTCACCCTCACGCTCACCGGAGGCCTGCCGGGGCGTACGTACCTCCTGCCGGAGGGCACCGTCTTGCTGGCTCCAACCCTCGGCCAGACCTTTGCGACCACAGTCATGGCCGAGCTCACTGCCGGTGCTCCCGTGCTGCCCGTGGCGGTGCAGGCGCTGACCCGCGGCTCCGCGGGCAATGTACCGGACGGCTCGATCACCGCGATCGACCCGCAGTACCGGGCGATCTACTTGGACGGCTTCGGCCCCGCCGACGTCACCGTGACCAACGAGACTGACCTCTCGGGCGGCGGCGCGCGCGAGGACGACGACACTTACCGTGGCCGGCAGCTCGGGATCGTCCGGACACTGTGGACCGCCGAGGCGGCCCGCCAGGCAGTGCTCGACGTCGACGGCGTCGTCGACGTGCTCCTCTCCGACCCGCTCGGCGGCAACGACATGTCGCAGAGCCTCTTCAACGAGTTCGCCTTCGGTGAGCGGCTGTTCAGCGCGGAGCGACGCATCGGTGAGCCGTACACCTTCGACGTCGTCGTCGCGCGCGAGTTCCGCTGGCCCTGGCGGACGACCGGCAGCACATTGGGCGTCTTTGAACGCGTCCAGAATGTGCTGGACCGGATCCGGCCGCCCGGGGTGCACCCGAACGTCATCGAGGCAGACCACATCGACGTCGGAGTGCGGGCGGTCGTCGTCGTCGAGCGCGGTTCGGACGAGGCGGCACTGGCGAGGGCCATTCGCTCAAGGCTCGCCGGGGCCCTCGGCGACCTGCGGCTGGGCGGCGACGTGCTGTACAGCCAGGTGGTCCGGACCGTCGTCGAGGTCGAAGGCGTGGTCGACGTCCAGCGGCTGCACCTGCGTCGCCACCCGGCAGCGTTCGGCCGAATCACTTTCGGTGAGGTGGTGTTCCACACCACCACGGTGGACGCCGCTGTCGGGCAGAACCTGCTGATGGGTCCCACGGAGTTGCCGGTGTTCCGCGACGACGCCAACTTGCACGACATCGAGCTGGTGATGCCGTGACACTGCCCGCAGCCCTCGAACTCATCTCGGTCGCCCGCGGGGCGGCCGGGAGGATGTCCCGGCGTCTCACAGCCCCTTTCGAAGCCGGCGGTGCTGTGCTGCACCTGGCGCTGACGGACGCCACGCCGGGCTCTGCCGATGTCACCACCTACGACTTTACCGATCACGTCGCCCGCTATGGGCGCGCGCCGATCCCGTCGTACGTGGTGCGGGCGATGCGCGACCTAGATCGTGACGTGCAGGTGACCGTGTTAGTGGCGGACCCGGCGTTGCCCGCCGGCACGGCCGATGCGACCGTGATGCTCCCGGCGGGCACCCTCGCCGGGGAGTCGGTGCTGATGAGCCTCCCGGCTGGTGCCACCGATTCCGCGCGGCTCCGCCGCATCACCGTCGCTCGTCGTACTGGGACGGGGTTCACCACCGTGCCCGGCGCCGTCGCGAGCGACTGGGCACTCAGCGCGCTGCTTGGCAACACCGCGCGCCTGCTCTGGGTGCTCGGTGCCGAACGCGACCTCCTGCGCCGCGAGATCGCCCGGACGGCGGCCCAGCGGCAGCTCGAGACTGCCGTTGGCCTGAGCCTCGACCTGATCGGCGCCGGTGTCGCCGTCCCGCGTTTCCCGCCGCTGGCGTACTCCGTCGACGACGACACCATCGCCCTCTACCACCTCGACGACGCGCCGGGCGCAGCTGGTGGAGCCGAGGACTTCGCGGGTCGCTTCCCGGGCCGCACGCCGCATCACGGCGCGCTCTCCGGGACCGCCACCCTCGGTGCCCGCGGGCGGTACGGCACTGCCGTCGCGTTCTCCGGTACCGGCGCCATCACCGTCGCCTCCAACGCAGCTTTCAACACTCCCGCGACGACTGACCTGACCGCCGAGTGCTTCATCAGACCTGAGACGACCCAGTCCGAGGCACGGGTTCTCGGCCGCCGTGGCGCGGCCGGTGCGGGCTGGCTCATCGAGCTCGGCGAGTTCGGCCGCGGGCTGCCCCGGACCATACGCGCCACGGTCTCCGACGGCACGCTGGAGGTGGTGTTGCATAGCGGTCGATCGCTGCCGACCGATCGGTTCACCCACGTCGCTCTGGTGCTCGAGCGGTCCGAGGCTTCCGCCTCGCTCTGGGTGGACGGCATACGGGCCGACCTGCAGTCGACCGATCAACTCGGCGGGCTCACCGTTACGCAGCCCCTGGTGATCGGCCCGGGCACCGCAGCGGCGCTGCACGCAACGGTGGACGAGGCGCACATCAGCCGGGTGGCGCGCCGAACCTTCGCACCCGCACTCGGTGAGGACGACGAACACTACCGCCGCCGCCTGCGGATCTTCCAGCGCTGGACCTTACCCACTCCAGGCGCCCTCACCGCGGTGCTCAACGACGCGGTCGGCACGGTCAGCGGCATCACGAACCCGCTGGTCGTCGACGACGTCGACACCCCCGCCGACCGCGGTCACCGGGTGATCCGGGTGGTCCCCGCCGCGCTCGCGGTGGGCGAGAGCATCGACGCTGCCGGTCGGCGCGGCGTGGACTCGGAAGAGGAGCTGTACGGCGACGCGGACGACCATGCCATCGATCCGGTGCTGCTGCTCCGGCACGACGAGCCCGACGTCGACTACGGCCCGGCGGACTCCGGCGACCCTCATCTGATGCAGCCGCCGCTGTCGCGGATGGTCGACCGGCTGCGTGTCCTCGTCATCGCCGAGGCAGCGGGTCGCCTGCGGATCTTTAGTGCGTGGACACCGGACGCACCCGACGCGCGCGCGGCAGGCCGGGGCGTCGTACTGCGGCATCCCGCAATCGCGTCGCCCCGGCTCGCGGCGCTCGCACACCGAGCGGGCTTCCTGCTGGTGCGTACGTTGCCGGGCTCGGCCGGTGTGTACGCGTCATGCGCCCCAGGCATGCCGATCGTCGTCGGGGAGCAGGGTGCGGCGAGTACGGACGACGTCGTCACCGTGGACGCCGGTGCGACGGTCACCCTCACGGCCTTGCCCGCGCCGCCCGCATCCGGCGAGGTCCGCTGGTCCGTGACCAACGGCGCGTTGCGGGTGACCGCGTCCCACGGACAAGCAACCGTAGACGGGCTGTCGCCGGGTGAGGCCCTGGTGACCGTCGACGTGGTGTACGGCGAGTTCTCGGCCACGGCGTCGGTTGCCGTCCGCGTACTGCCGGTGACCCTGGCCGACGGGTCATCGATCGCCGCCGATGGCACGCTGGGGGCGGGCGCCGATGTGGCGGGACAGCCGGCCGAGCGGTTCGACCCCGCCCTGCTCTTGAGCTTCACGCACCCCCAGGTCACCCTCGCGTCGGTGAACGCGGGCCGGATGCAGCCCGGAACGGCCGACCGGCTGCGTGCACTGCTCGGGGGGCTCACGGGCACGCTCACCCTGACGTCGGCGTTCGTCCCGGAGCTCGCCGGTCCGCCGACGCTTGCCGGACAGGGGCGCTCGCTCACCATGAGGCACTCGTCGGTGCCTGCGAGCCGGCTGGCGGCGCTGGCGCACGCAGCCGGGTTCAGCTGGGTCTCGGTCCAGGGGGTCGACGTCAAGGTGCTGCACCGTGGCGAGGACCTGGTCGTCGTGAGCGGGCCGGACATGGTCGAGGAAGGCAAGAGCATCACGCTTAAGGTGGTTCCCGAGCCCGGCGCGGTCTCGGCGACCACTCGCTTGCACTGGTCCACCGGGTCCCTGAGCCCGACGTCCGGGATGGCAGACGTTACCAGCCCGGCCCTGCCGGAATTGCTCCTGACGGGCCGCCTGGCCGGCCGCGTATGGGTGCAAGCCGCGTTCCGCGATGCGGGCGCGACCGGGCCATACGCCATGCGGGTTCGGCTCAGCAGTGCGGTGCCCGCCGGGGCGACGATTACTCGCGACCAGTACGACCTGATCATGAACGTCGTCCACGCGCTGCATCCGCTTGGCGTCGAGGTGCTGACCCGCGACATCCGTTCTGCCGTGGTGGAGCTGGCCGGCCAGTCCTCGCTGGACCCCGCCTACACGTACCCCAAGTTCCGGGTACACCGCTCCACCGCGCAACTACGTAAGGAACAACTGCGAAAGGACCTCAAGGATGTCTGACATCTCGTTCACCCCGACGTTCCACCACTCCGACTACGTGGACAACCGGGACCGGGTGCAGGCCGGTGGACCGAACGGGTTCAACGCCCGGTTTCGGGCCCTAGCGATCGACCTCGGCAAGCTGTCGGACGTCCTCACAGAAGTCGGCGATGCGCTCCAGCAGCGTCCTTCGGCCGAGCCGCTGGTCGACCAGACGGTCACCATTCCGGCGTTCAATGCCGGGCCCCCGCAGACCGGAGGTTCGTTCGACGTAATGCTCGGGGGCCTGCTGCCTGTAACCAGTCATGCCTTCCACTTCGTGAGCGTGCGACCAGGTGCGGCGTTCCTGAACGCGCAGGTGACCTGGGAGGAAATCGCGTTTGCGGCGGACACGGGGGCTGCCCCGATGATCGCTCGCCTCCTTCGCCTCCGGCATCAGAGGCCCATCGCCATTACCGTCTCGGTCCGCGTGCTGCGCCTCGAGATGGACGCCTGACCAATCCGTTTCACTACAAGAAAGAACATGCCATGCCGACGCAGAAGTGCATCGATAACGTCAATAGCTCTCCGCCCCCGGCAAACGTCTGGTGCGGGGACGACGTCTGCGCCGCGGTCCAGCAGACCGTGGACAGTCACTGTAATCTCAACGGCTACCAGCCTAACGACGCCTACATCCTCTTTACCGGCAACCCGCCCAAGCAGTGCGCGTGTTGTTGCAGCTGCTATGGCCATGAGACCCCAATCGAGGTGCAGCCCGGAGTCTTCTTCAAGGTCCAGGACATCCGCACTGGCGACGCGGTCCTCGCGGCCGGGCCCAGCCTGGTGTGGCAACCCGTGACGGTTTCGTTCGCCTCGGGCATGCAGACCCAGCAGCCCGCGTATCCGGTCCTGAACGTCGTCTACCGTTACGACGAGGGCGATATCCGGCTCCTCCAGGTGACCGACGACACGCTGTTCCTGATGGACTCGGGTTTGCTCAAAACGGCCGAGGTGCTGGTGCCAGGTGACCGTCTGCGTCGTGCTGATGGAGGTGAGGCCGAGATTATCGGCCCGGTCACCAAAGCGCTGTCCGTCGGTGTGCACTCTATCGAGTTGGGCCCGTTCGACGGCTACGATCTCGAGGGGCACCTGCTCAACTCCTACGGCGTCGTCACCGCCGACCTGTCCGTGCAGCGCCCGGTCAGCCGAGGGGGCCTGCGCGACGAGAAGGTCGTCGACGGGACGGTTTTCGAGCCGGACGTCCCCGTGGCCGGCAGTGAGGAGTACCTGTCGCGCTACACCGTGACACGAGAGTTCCTGGAAGAGATCAAGGAGGCCGGGATCCACCTCGACCCCACGGCCCTGGAACCGCCCCGGGCGATGATAACCATCCCCGCCAACGCGAAGGCCTTCCTGGGCGAGGCGCAAGCCCGGAACTTGCTTGAGGCCGCGCCGAAGTTCTCCTCGACCAACACCTTCCGCATCACCGTGGCGGACAAGATCCTGTACATGGCCAGGCCCGTGCAACACGACGTCGTCATGCTGATCGACTGGAACAACAACCTGCCAACCGCCTTCGCATGGACACAGCTACGGCAGCGGTTCGTCGTCCTCACCGGCGGACTGCTTCGCCTCAAGGACCTCACCGAGGCAGGGATCGCGCTGGTCCTGGCCCACGCGCTGGCCTATCACACCGGTGCCGAGTGTGTAGGAGAAGCAGACCATGCGGCCATCAACAACCTGAGACAGATCTGGCCGCACTCCCTCTTCCCGGCGATGTGCGAGCAGGGCGTGGGCGAGATCAGAACGCTCTTCAGGTACGTCGACGAACCCGCCGCCGAGGGGAACCCGGACGACCGCTGCCAGCAGCCCTCCCTGGACTGCCGCCTCGAGGCCTACGTCGCCGCAATGACCATGATGCCGGTGCCCGAGTGCGCCGCGCCCGACAAGCGGGAGGACTGACCCATGTTGAAAGAGTTGGAGGAGCAGCTCACGGGACTGGAGTGGGACCAAGCGAGATCCGCTGCGGCCGAGTACGTCGGCTTGTCAGAGCCACTCCCGGCACCCGTGCTGCGCCGCGCCTTGGTGGACGACCGGTACTGCTTCGTCCTGCTGGCCTTCCGCGGGAACCAGCCTCGCCTCCAGGAACTGATGCACCACCCCGACAACCAGGCCTACGAGCTGACCGGCGACACCGCGCTGGACGACGATACTGAACACCTGTCGCCGCCCAGGCACCAGTCCACGGCAGCGTTGGTCATCGAAGCAGGCAAGGCACTCAACCGCTGGACGTCGTCAGGCTTCCGGACCGTCGACGAGGAGACCTACGAGCGCCGGATGGCGGCGTGCGCCGCGTGCCCGGAGCTGATCGAACCGCCGACCAAGTGGGTCTACAAGGTGGCCATCGCCGGAGCCAGCGACAACCACATCTGCGGGGCCTGTGGGTGCGTGGCATCGCGCAAGGCCCGCCTAGCGACAGAACAGTGTCCCCGGGCCGATCTTGGGCGAGCAGGAGTAAGCCGATGGGGCGAGCCGATGAGGCCGGTGTAATGGGAGACGGGGCTTGAGCCAGAGCGGCACTGAGGCGAACACGCCGGCAGTCCGGCGCGTCGCCCCGCAGCCCGAGGCCGGCCACGAGCGTTCGCTCACGTTTCCCATCCGTCTGCGCTGTGACTCGCGCGACCTGGTGGCCGCCGAAGGCCTCGACGACGCCGTTGCCGGTGCTTTGGGCCGCGCCTTCGACCGCGCGCGGAAGGCGCTTCCTGCGGCCGACGTGGTCGGTGGCGGAGTGATCCTCCATCCTCCGCACTTGGCCAAGGGCGAGGTCGCCCCCGACGACTGGGCCAAGCTGGTCAGCCGTCTCACGGAGGCAATCCAGCAGGCCGCCCGGTCGCAATCGCTGCCGCTGGGCTCGGCCGTGGCGACCTCACCGGCATCCGCGCCCACAGCTCCGCGCCGCGCTGCAGCCCACTTGACCGCAGTGTCAGTCCAGACGGAGTCCTGGAAGATCCGGATCGCGGTGGATTTCCGCATCACCCCACGCCGATTCTTCGAGATCCGCGCGCAATTCGCACGGAACCTACGAGACGCATCCGCCGCCCCGATCGACCCCATGGATCTCTACTTCCCGATCCTCGACGAGCTGGCACGAGCAACAGCTTGGGTCACTGAGGTCCGGAGCGAACGAGAGTTCACGGGGCTCGCCGCCGAGGTCCAGGGCAGGTTCGGCGTGACCCGAAAGTCCCCCGAGTTCGTCTGGGCGATTCACGGGTGGGGTGCCTTGCGTGAGTTGATCGCGCAAGCCGACCGCGACCACCGGGTCGCCACCCGAATCCCGGACTTCACCCTGCGCGGCTTCTCCGAGGAGCGGCCCGGGCCGGCACGGGGTGACATCCAGACGATCCTGCGACCAGGAGCCTGGGCGTTGTCGGTCTTCCTACCGCTTCCGAACCTCACCATCGGCGGCGTCGTCGAGCTGGGCGACGTCCACGGGGTCGACGTCCCGCTCCGCGACGTGGTCGCGCTTGGCACTGCGGAGGACTTCGCTAGGGAGGCCGGCCTGGACCGGGCCGCCGCACTGCGGACCGCACCTGATGTGCCAGTGCGGGTGGCCGTCACGCCGTTCACGGTCCGGCGGCCAACGCACGAACGCTCTCTGGCCGCGTTGTTCGCCGGATACCGGCGCGACATGTTCCTCGTTCGGATGGGCGCTGTCGTGCCATACACGGATCCGCGGGTGGCCGGCCTCGGATCCACACTGGGACCGTTCGTAGCCTCTCTGGCCGCCGCCAATCCGGGCCGCGGGCGCGGTCCGGCCGCCGGCTTCTGGCCCCCCGGCGCCGCGGGTGCGAACCTGACACCGCTCCTCGGCAGCCTGCGTCAGCAGATCCTTCGCACGGCGAACGCCGGCTTCATTGCCGCAGAGGCCGAGACGGTGCACGTCATCCTCCGGAAGGAGAACAGCGCCTGGCTCGGGATGGACCGCAACCACGCGCTCCTCGACTTCATCGCGCGCTGGAGCAGAAAGTTCAACTCTGACCTCTTCGCGCTCCTCCTCGAGGAGCTGAATCACCGCGGCACCCTCGACGCCTTCGTGGCGGCGGTGCGGGCGCTGCCGTCGACGTACACTGCCTACAAACGGATGATTGTCAAGCTCGCCGACGGCGACGCCAGGTTCTCCGACGTGGTGCATGACATCGAGCGTTTGGCGCGCGGTGTCCTGGACGGCTACTACGACGTGGCGAACCAAGAGGTCTGGCTCCTGCGTGATCCGGAGCGAAAGGTGCGCGCCGCCAACGGAAGCAGCGACCACAAGACAGGCGTAGTCGCGGAGGTGGACTCGTACTACAGCGAGTACGGGCGGGTCCTCCAGCCGAAACCCGAGATCCTGGACCGGCTCCGCGAGCCGACGCGCAAAAAAGTCTCCGAGCTCCTCGCGCGCATGATCTGCAAACCGGGCGAGCGGATGACCCGCGAGGAGCTGCTCCAACGGGCCACCCAAGAGGCTGCCAAGGAGCTTCCGCCGCTGACCGAAGATGATCTGGTCAAGGTCACGCTCGTCAAGTCGATCCGCGTCCTGAAGCTCGAGCAGCGGCGGGAGGCCGGGGTAGACGAAATCTATGTCCACTACCAGCCGGTGCAGAAGGTCGGGGACAATCCGTGGGTGCCGGCCGGGGACGTGATCGTTGGCCTGCCGTCGGCGTTCGAGGCCTACCTCACCTCCTACCACGTCAAGCACCTCGAGCGCGCTCTTACCATCTTCGTGATGGCCCAGACGGTCGTGATCGGCGGCGTGATGATCATCGAGCTTGGCGTCGCCACGCTCGGCCAGCTCTTTTTCTTCGTTGGGATGCAGGTCCTCATTTACCACTTCACCACCGACGTGGACGACCGAAGCATCGAGGGCTATCTCGGGGCCGCCCTGAAGGGAGAGCTGGACGCCGTCGGGTTCAAGGTCCTGTCCGGAGCGGTCAAACAGCTCGGCGGCTTCGCCGCCGGTCGGCTCGTCACCAGGAATCTGGTCAGCGAGGTCGCCACCAAGTGGCTCGTGTACGGCCTGCGTGGTTTCACCTCCGCCACCGGCGCTGGCGCCATGGAGGCCGCCTACCAATTCGGTGAAGACCTCTTGCACTACTCGCATTGCCAGGGCTGGTCGAAGCCCGAGAAGTACTGGGATCGGTTCAAGATGGGCTTCGCTGTGACGCTCGCGTTCGAGTTCCTCGCTGTGCCGATCCTCGCCCCTCCGATACGCCTGGCGCTCGAGAAGGCTTCAACGGCCGTGGAGGCAGCCCGAGCCCTCCTTGGGACCGGCAAGTCGCTGCGCGAGCTTACGGCACTGTTGCTGAAGGGCGCCGAAGGGGTCGAGTCAGCGATCGCCCAGAACGTCCAGCACCCGGCCGGCCAGGCGATCACGCGGGGATTCCGGCAACAGGTCACCGGCGTCCTGAAGGCGCTGGGCAAGGAGTACGAGTCCCGCGCCTACCAGTCCCTTCTGGAGCTGTACGGCACCGAGCTCACCGGGGCGGCAGCAGACGGCCTGAAGCGGCTGCTGCGGCTCGGTAACGTGCGCCAGGTCGACGCCCTGCTGCAACGGGCCCTGGAAACGAGGCGGCCGCTACGAGACGTGCTCGGTGTCCTCAACAGGACGCAGGAGCCGCTACTGGCCGAGATCGCCCAAGCCGGAAGGCTCGCCGAGCTCGCAACCCTAGAGGAGGCGTCCCTCGCGCTGCTGGAACAGCTGCAAGGCGCCAAGGTTAACATCCGTGCGCTGCTCGATGGCTCCGGGAAAACACTTCGAGAGTTTGGCGACGAGTTCGCCAAACTGTCCGAGGCGCAACGGGCAGCGGCGCTGGAGAAGGCTGCGGGCCGGAGCCCGGCGCAGGTCCTCGAGGAAGCTCAGGCGGCGGCCAAGCCGCCGGAGCCCCTGCCCGTCGCACCCGAGCCCGCCACGCTCGACGAGATCGTGCAGGCGCTGGCGACGAGCAAGGGGTTCACCAAGGATGACCTGCGCGCCTTCATGGGCACTCGACAAAAGCTCTCGGCCGTTCTCGCACGCCAGGTCGCAAGACTGCTAGAACACTACACCCCGGAGGAGGTCAGGGCGTTCGGCGAGTTCTTGGCCAAGCACAGGACCGACCTGAACGACAGGGCGGTGGAGGAACTTCTGGAACACGTGCCGAAGGGCAAGCTCCGAGAACGGATCGCGGAGCTCGAGGAGATGCTGTCCGGTGACGATGCTCCGTTGGGGGTTTATTCGGAGAAGGAGCTGGCCACGACCGAGGGCGTCACCATCGACAAGGTCAAGCGCAAACCCCCACGCCTAGACGAAGACGGTTTGGAGGAGCCCTTGAGGGACGTGGTGGAAACCGCTGGCAGCAAGGCGTTGCGGGCCTCGCTAATCGCTCGCGACGGCCTGCCGTCGCCCGGCTCCCACGCGCACCACATCGTCCCTGAGAACGACTTCCAGCCGGGGCTGGACTGGCTGCGCGAACGCCTCGCGCAGGCGGGATGCGGCATCAACGAGGCGAGCAACGGCGTCTTCCTCGCCGGTAGCTGGAAAACCGCCAACCCCGAGCTGACCCGCCTGCATCTCTCCTACATCCATGCCGGCAAGAAGAAGGAGTACGCGTACACGCTGACCCGACGGCTGTACGGAAAGAGAGGCGCCGCGCTCGTCGAGGAGATTGAGAAGATCGGCAGGGAGATGGCAGGAACGGAGGCGGAGATGTTCAAGATCCTCGAGATACCGCACGGCTGGAGGGCCAAGTGGGAGCCAGGAATGACCGCTCCTGCGGATCCCGCGGTCAAACCCGAGTGGATCGAGTAGGAGCCGTGTCCGGTGGCATTCGCAGTTGATGCCGTCGCCGTCACCGTCGCGGTACCAGTGGTACTCCGGGTCGATGCCGGTGACGTAGGGTCCCTGGCCGGCGGCCTTGGCCCTGGCGCCGCTGCTGAATCGCGGGTCCGTGCCGGCACCGGCTCCGGAGCCGTGCCGGGGTGGGGGACTGGGTGGACCGGGTCTCGATCGGGTAGGCCGTCGAGGTGGTGGCGTGGGGCCGGCTTGGTCCGCGTCACTTGACGTCGTCAAGCCAGCAGCTGCAGTTTCCTCGCTGATGCTACTGCCTGCAGCTGCGTGCATGAGTCCAGCTTGCTCAGTATCGATTTCACGTAGCCCCGGTACGTATTCACGGTGATGTTGAGGTTCCTTGCCGTGGTGCGGACATCACAGTCTTCGGCAAGGAGAACCAGAACCTGCATCTCCCTTCGGGTGAGCGCAGGTGGTCGAGGGCAGTGGTGTTTGGGTTGGTACGGGTTCGTAGCCATGAGGCGTGGTGCCGGGTGAGGGCGAGGGCCAGAGCGTTCAGGTGCGGGACTGAGCGTTGGGGGAGGGCATTGAGGGATTCGGTGACGTCACCGAGGTGCGGACTGAGGGCGGTCACAGCCTGGGCGAGGGCGGCGGAGAGTGCGGCCCGGCGGGCAAGCCGGTCCGGGGGATCACGGCTTCGTTGCTGTCCGTGCGGGTGAGCTGGGGAGGGTGTTTGGGAGGGCTGCCGCTGCCGCGGCGGTGAAGCCTGGGTAGGTGTCCAGGGTTTGGTTTGTGGCGGCGATGCGGGCGATGGCGGTCAGGGGTTGGGCTGTGTTGGGGCCGCGTGCGGGGTCGATGGTTGCGATGAGGTGCTGCCGAGGAGGTCGGGTTCGAGGGGGTTCCAGAACCGGGGGCCGGGGTAGGAGCGCTGGTACCAGCGTGCCCAGGCCATCCGGGTCCCGGTGGGTGCGTCCTGGAGGTCGGGCAGGTGGTGGAGGAGCCCTGCTGCTTCAGTTTCGTTGTCGGCACCGGCGAGGGCGGCCATGGCAGCGGCACGGCTGGTAACAGTTGCATCCGTGCCAGAGGGACGGTCGGCGCTGCGGGTCCAGTGGCCGGCTTCGTGGTTGAGGATTCCGTCGAGGAGGCCTTCGCGGGTTCCCGGGATGGTTCTTTCGGGGCCGTGGGCGGTGAGGTACGCGGTCGCGGCGACCAGGAGGGGGTTCCCGAAGACGGTGTCGGTGAGGTCCGGCGGAGGCGGGGCCGCGGCGGGGCTGGTGCCGTTCTTGGAAGCGTTCGGTGAATGCCTTCCAGCTGAGGTGGTGCAGGTTCTCCCGGTCCTGGAGGTTCCAGGCTGTTTCTTCGAGGATGATCTCGTGGGTGCGGTGAGGTCGGGGTGCCGTCGAGTTCGTCCTCGCCGGTGCGCAGCACATCGGCCCAGGCGGTGCCGCGGGGGGGGGGGGGGGCGCGGGGGACGTGGAGCCGGAGCCGGGCCGGGCGGGCGGGGCGGCGGCGTATTGGGGGGGGGGCAGGAGGGCCGCGAGTTCGGTGGTGCGGGGC
>NZ_JBIVOQ010000015.1:98801-102605 GCF_044754225.1 Arthrobacter sp. NPDC093125
GGCGCCCCGCCCCGCGGCGGCCCCGGCCGCGCCCGGCCCGCCACCCGCGCCCCCCCACCAGGAGGGGGTTCCCGAAGACGGTGTCGGTGAGGTCCGGCGGAGGCGGGGGCGCGGCGGACGAGGAGCAGGAGCCGGACCGGGCGTGCGGGCCGGCGGCGTATTGGAGGGCGAGCAGGAGGGCCTCGAGTTCGTTGGTGCGGGTCTCGGCGTAGTCGATGACGGCCAGCATCCCGGGCACGCTCGGGAGGCTGGTGTCCTTGCCGGCTGGGGCTTGTTCGGTGGGATCGACTCGGGCGGGAGAGGGCCGAGGAGGCCCGTGACCCAGCCCTCCCCGGCGGTGCGACACAGTTCGACGGCGAGGCGGGTCTTCCCGGAGCCGCCCCGCCCGCCGACCACGCGGACGGAGAAGGGCTCGGGGGCGGTGAGCCAGTTCCGCAATCAGAAAAGAAGTAATCAGAGACAGGCCCACCTGGCATTTGGACCGCATCTCATATCCTATTTGTCTCGGAAGGCAGCGGTGATGGACATGGCGGAGTTTCGGGTGTCCACTTTCAACCTTTGAGAACTTTGACGAGCCAGGCCCGGGAGTGGGGCCGGCGCTGGCCGAACGGATCGAGCTGATGCGACCACAAATTGTCCGGTTTCGTGCGGATCTTGCCTTTTTTCAGGAGGTGAACGGCCAGGAGCGTCCAGGCCAGCCCCGAGCCTTGGCGGCACTGGAACAGCTGTTGGCCGGCACTAACCTCGCTGGTGCCACCCTCGTCAGCGCGCGGGGAGAGGACGGCGGTGTGTTCGCCGAACGGAACCTGGTGATTGCCACCCGTTCGCCGGTGCTGCAGTCGAGCAGTTGAGCAATGACTTGGTCGCAAAGCTCCAGTATCGGCGCCTCACCGCGCTCCCCTAGATGCCGCCGCAGTAGAGATCGGAGTGGAACGCCCCATTCTGTACGTGCAATTGGATCTGGGCAACGGACGACGGCTGCACGCGGTCAATGTGCACTTGAAATCCAAGACTCCAACACACATCCCCGGACAGTGTCGACAGGATCCTGGAGGCTGAACCGGCGGCCCGCATCATTGTCGCGGGCGACTTCAACGCGACGCTCGAAGAGGTACCGGTCAAGACTATCCGCGGCGATGTCGAGGACACCGGCAACACCGAACTGGCCAGAAGGATCCTGGTGCCGATTGAGCACACCCTTTCGAGTCAGTCGGGTACACCCTCTTTCACCAGGGCCGCGGCCAGATGCTTGACCACATGCTGGTGACCCGAAACCTGCTGGAAGACTACCTGCGTTCAGAGATCCACAACGAGGTTCTCCACGACGAGTCCGCTGCCTTCGCCGTCGACCGCAATACCCCGAATCCGACCACGCCCCCGTCGTCGCGACCTGCAGTCTTCAATACTCGGTGATTCCGGTAGCATGCCGTAGGATGCCGCATAGCCGCTTCCTCATCATCAGCGCTTTAGGGACCCACCATCCTCGGAATGTTCCGGATGACCGATAGAGAAGGGGTTGCGAAGCGCCATATATGCCCGTGGGCCTTCTGCTTTCGCAGGAGTTTCCAGGCCTTCCTGGGCTTCGTCGACTGCGCCAGCTGTTACGTGCA
The DNA here is from genome assembly GCF_044754225.1 of Arthrobacter sp. NPDC093125. Lineage (NCBI taxonomy): Bacteria > Bacillati > Actinomycetota > Actinomycetes > Micrococcales > Micrococcaceae > Arthrobacter > Arthrobacter sp. NPDC093125. The sequence continues at coordinate 100,412 of NZ_JBIVOQ010000015.1, forward strand.
GAAGTGTGAAGGCTGCCGTCCAAGGCTGGCCTTATCGCTTCGGCAGGTCTCTCAGCCATTCACTCACGCGCGAGATGACCGCTTCGTGGCTGGCAGCGTACGTAATCACTGTTTCTGACGCTTCACCTGAGGTCGAAGTGAGCCGAGCCCGAAAAGGCTCTGCATGCTCCGATTCGTACCAAACGCTGATCACAAAAGTTGCCTCATGTCGTCCTACTTCCCCCTCGTTGGCCATCATGGAAGCCACAGCAGGTACCTCGCCTTCTCCAGATCGTTAATAATTCTCCGTTGCGGACGCCATCCCAAGATTCATCAAAAACTTCGGATAGATCGCTCTCAGTAATATGCTGGCCGATAAGTCTCAAGGTCGGGGATGGCTTCGATCAAGAAAGCGTCAAGATGATGATCCTTTGGATCCGACCATCTTCGACTGGCAGTTCTACGGGAACCAGTAAGCCGCTGAATCTGGGTAGGAGCAGCTGCCTCTTCCTGAGGGAGCCGGCATACGCCAAAAGTGGACACCATGCGGGGCACTTATGTTGTAACCAAGGCATTGGCTACGTCTGGGACGTCAGACCGGCAACCGCACCGCTGTGACGTCCTGATTGTGGCGGGAAACAATGGCGGCGTCCATTTCTTTCTTCTTTAAGATGGGCTAATTTGATACTCAGGCTGGGAGAGTTGGAAGGAGAAACGAAGGTCTTCCTGGGCGAGATAGATTGTTTAGCCGCTGAAGGGAAGGACGGATAGTAAGGTGCGGCGGCCAATGTTGACTGCCGCCCGTCATGCATACGCTGCGGCGACCTCCCGAGAGCCTGGAGGTTGCGAGTATCGACATGGGGGACTTGATGTTAAAGGACAAAGACGTCCGCTTTCAATTGAACCTTTTTCAACGCTGGCAATTACTGTGCGGGCAAACTGAGGTTCATGTTGCTTCCAGGCAACAGCGGCTAATTGCCGCTCTGGCACTTTTTGGTCCCCGGAACCGACGCTACATGAGTGGCCTTTTGTGGCCGGACAGCCCAGAAGCCCGCGCCTTGGAAAGTCTGCGGGTAAGCATGCATCTAATATCGAGGCAGGCTCCTGGGCTGTTGGTAAATGGGGGGGCCGTTCTTTCTTTGGTTGACAGCCTGAGCGTGGATCTCCACCAATGCCTCGAACAGATCCGGAATTGTGAACGCTGTGTGTCGAGTGCAGAAGAAGATGCTTGTCTTTCCCATGTCCTGCGCGCCGACCTGTTGCCTGGCTGGTATGAAGACTGGGTAATCTTGGAGCAGAACCGACTGCGGAACTTTCGGTTGCGCGTGTTGGCGGGACATGCGCGTCGATGGCTTGAGCAGGAGGAGGCTGAAAAAGCAGCCGACGCGGCCCGGAGCGCTCTCGAGCTTGAGCCACTACAGGAAAACTGCGTCGGGCTCCTGATGCGTGCTGAACTTAAACAGGGAAACAGCGCCCGCGCCGTCAACACGTTCGAAGATTTTAAAGCCAGACTGACTGCGGAGCTGGGGGTAAATCCCTCGCCCCACCTCACCGAGCTTGCGACTGGCATCCGCGCATCGCTAAGGCAGTGACCTACGGTCCAGTCTCTGCAAGTGGGGCCGGCGGTCGCGCAGCTCCTCCGCAGTGGGGTAGACAAGCTTGTTCCGTCTTTTCGGTCAAGGACGGCCGAGTATCGCCTTTGCCGTCAAGGTTACGAGTTCAGACGGCCGGTTTATACAGCCAGTCGCACCGTGCCTAACGGCCTTCGCAACGTGCTCAGCACAGCCTGCAGGAGAATCAGGCGGCCCGCCCATATCGGGAGTAATCAGTTCGTAAGAACCCACCCTGTCGCTTGAGGGCATTCTCAGTACTCCAACAGCATGCGGAACTGCGGCTCGAACAGAAACAGTGCACCTACTAATCCGGCCCTTCGCATTTAGGCATGGTTGAGGGTGTTCTTCCGATAGGGTCGGTGGCCGCCGGCGGCGAGTAGGCATCTGAGTCTGTAGTTGGTGAAGTTCCGAAAGCCGCGGGCGATGCGGCGGGTGGTCTCGATGACGCCGTTGATCGCTTCGGTGGGGCCGTTGGAGGCGCCGAAGGTATCGAAGTAGGCCAGTATTGCCGCCTTCCATTGTTTGAGTGTCCTGCCGAGGCGGCCGACTTCCGGGATCGGGCAAGTCGGGAACGAGGAGATCACTTCGGTCACGAGGTCCCT
>NZ_JBIVOQ010000016.1:0-92654 GCF_044754225.1 Arthrobacter sp. NPDC093125
AATGCGGGCCCACTGCCCATCAGTCAAAACAGAAGTACGAGACACCCTTCAAGCATCCCGAAGAGCGAGCCGAGAATTTAGGAGACACGCCCTAGCGGACGGACAACGTCCGGCGCCTCACAGACTCCGAGTAGGACGTCGTCGCCTGGCGTACCGCCCAAACTGCGGGGCGTCAGATGGGCGAATAGGTTAGTGGGCTTCCTGCCCAGTTAGTGGGGTGCGATAACACGGTCGGATTCCTGAACGAACCATCCTTGATGTTCGGACAGGGCCCGCGCTTCAGCTTCTGCCTTGCTGGCGGCCAGTCGCAAAGTACGTCAATGATCTGGGTCATAGGGTCCGGCACCTGGTCGTTGCCGATCTTTAGATTTACGTCAGCTGGGCTGATGTGCGGCATGCTTCTCCCATTTGTCGTGATGGCGCCGCCGGGCTGCTTCTTGCTGCTCAGCCCGAGGTCCCGCCAGCCTAGGGCACTTGGGGTGCGGCTGGCAGGATGGGGTGCGTGGGGAGAATGAAGAGGGACCGGGCACCGAACCAGGAGTGGGTCATGATGTACCACGGCGCTGATCCTGACCTTCAGGCCGCGCAAGAGGCAGCCGCCGCGCAGAAGACCGCACGTGCGGCGACGTCCCAGGCCTGGAGCGGATGCGGCAGCTCGTGGCGATGGTCCAGGAGACGGGCCGCTACCCGTCCCGGACCGCGGAAAGCAGCGCGGAGCGCAGCCTGGCCGCATGGCTGCAACGGCGTCGGGAAGACGGGCGGGCGGGCGGGAACCTTGGCCGCGGCTTACCGCGACGGCTTGGCGGTGCTCCCGGGCTGGCAGACTCCCCCGCGGGCAGAAACTGACGAGGCACGGTGGCAGGAGCGACTCAAGGCACTGGCCGTCTACCGGGAGGCTGGCAATGACTGGCCGCGGCACAAGGCTGCCATCGCTGGCCAGGAGAAGGAACTGGGCGTCTGGGTGCACCTCCAGCGGTCCAAACTGCACCGTGGCGCACTGAATTCGGCCAAGGAGCAGGCGTTGGATCAGGCCGTGCCAGGCTGGCGGGAGGGCAGGCAGCGAGGCCAAACCGTCAGGGCCGCTGGCCTCTCATCTCGCTGATCCCTTGGAAGGACCTTGTTCCCGCACCCCTCACCCCCTCAAACGAGGGGTCAAATTGGTCGCGGACTCTCGGGTGACCACGCGTTTCCCAATGCCTGAAGCCGAAACTTCTTGTGTCCCTGAAGCTGAAGGTAGCCGCTAACCCGCCGCTTCAGAACGCCGGGTCCGGGAACGCATTCCCCCTGAAGCACCCCGGACCCGGCGGACACACAACTGGGCGGCGTGATACTGCCCGGTGAATGAAGAAAGGGCGCAGCCTCCTGGTTGTCAGAAGCTGCGCCCTTGTCTGGCTCTTTCCTCAGGTCCCGTAGAAAGTTGGGCTACTGGGCGCGTGCATGTGAATTGCTGACAGTCCGATGCCCGTTCTGCTCGAGCTAAGCCTGCAACTATTCAGGTGTCGTTCAGACGGGAGCCTCCTGTGACTGGACCTCCGGTAGGCGGATGCGGTGCCCAAGTGCCGCTGCAAAATCCGGAGTGGCCTGACCGTTGCCTTCCGGCGCCTATTGGCCTGTTACCGGCGGTAACTGGCGAATGGAGAAAGGGTCACAAACGCCTTTCGGCGGCCCGGAAATGCGCCGCGGTTTTACATTCCCGTGATCGGTTTCCCGGCGGTTTAACGGTTGCACGAAGAACCGGAAACATCCCTCGTTTCGGGCTTTTGGCGCTCCTACTCTGGAGCTGTCCAATCACTCACACCCGAAAGGGGTACTCACATGAAAAAAGTAGGCGCCTGGCTGACAGCCATCATTGTGGCTCTCGGGCTGGGCCTGCTGGTTCCGGGGTCCGCCTCCGCAACCACTTCCTACTGCGGACTGGCCTGGGGCTCACTTGCCAAGTCCAACCAGGCCATGAGCGCGGCGTCAGTAACCAATGTCCGCACGGGTAAGTACTACTGCTTCGACCGCCTGGTGATCGACATCAAGGGGAAGCCAACCGGCTACAACGTCCGCTACGTCTCGAAGGTTGTACAGGACGGCTCCGGACTTCCCATCAAGCTGAGGGGCGGTGCATTCCTGCAGGTCACCGCCCACTCGCCCAGCTATGACAGCGCCACGGGCAAGGCCACCTTCGTGCCGGCCAACCGCTCCGAGGTGACCAACGTTTCGAAGTACCAGACGTTCCGGCAGGTCGCGTGGGCGGGCAGCTTCGAGGGCCGCACCGCCCTAGGCCTCGGTGTCCGCGCACGGCTGCCGTTCAAGGTCTTCACCCTTGCCGGTCCCGGCAACGGATCCAGGCTCGTGATCGACGTAGCCCACCAATGGTGACAGCTACGGCCAGATAAGAGGCGGTGCCCCGCTCCCAGAGTGAGACGGGGCGCCGTTTTGCCCGCACCGTAAGGATGCAACGTTTTACCCGACTTGGGCGCCGCGGCGACGTGACGACTCGAAACGATCATCGCCCAGTTCCGGCAAGAGCCCACGGATGACACGCTCTCATAGTCACTGAACTCTCTGGTTCCGGCTAGGTGGCTTGCCAGGACGACGTAGTGACCAACCATTCCTCGCAATTGTTTTCCCTGAATGCACGAGACGCCTCGCTGATTCTCGGATCTGCTCATCGCGCAGCCAATCAAGGCGTTCCACCGGCCGCTGGAGTTGGCGATGCAGCCAGCCAGCAAAGAATCCACCATTCGTGTCCGGCGTCTCGTCCAGACCGATCACTGTGAGTCCGTCTCCGTCATAGACGTGGTGCGTTTCCCATTGCACGGACTCCCAGACTTCCACCTGTCCATTGACGTGAGGCGTGGGGGTGAGGCCGAAACGCGCGTGTACTCGGCGTCCTGACCCGTCACGGGCACCCGGTCGCACCGCCGCGGCCAGCCACGTCGACGAGGGCACCGACGAGTTCGGGACCCAGCGCCAGTGCTGCATCGTTGTGGTTCGCCTCCGCTACCTCCACCTCGATGACGTAGTTTCCGGACTCCCGGGCCGCCTGAGCCACGTCCCGGCTCTGCTGTGCCGGCACGATGGTGTCCGCGCTCCCGTAGACCACGGCGATTGGGACGTCGGCGCGCGCTACGTTCTCGCGTACCGGGTAGTGATCACGAAGCATCCAGCCCACGGGCACGCCGTAGGCTGCCCGGCCGACGTCGGCCAGCGAGGTAAAAGGTGAACGAAGCAGCATCGCGGCTGGCGGGTGCTCGGTGGCGAGCTCCGTGACCACCCCGGCGCCGATGCTCTCCCCGAAATAGACGAGTGAGCCCGCCGGTACTCCTGCCGCACCTGTCAGGAACTCGCGAGCAGCGCGGACATCGCGCGCGAGACCATCCTCAGACGGGTACCCGGGATTCGCCGCGTAACCGCGATAGTCGAAGAGCAGCACGCCCAACCCGAGCTCACTGATCGCTCGTCCCAGCCCTGCCCGATAAGCCCGGTTGCCGCCGTTGCCCGGTGCGACGAGCACGGTCGCGCGGCAGCCGACTGCGGCTGGCAAGTACCAGGCACCGAGCTCGAGTCCGTCACTCGTCGTGAGCGTGACTTCCCGGGCTCCGGGCAACAGCTCCGCGGCCGGGCGTGGCTGACCGCGGTCTGGAAAATAGATGAGCGAGCGTTGGAAGAACCACGGCACGCCAATAAGGAGCCCGACGACGACGAACAGCGTCGCGAGCGGCATGATCCTTCGCACCGTCAACTTTTTCGGCACCGTCCAATGATCGCAGAGCGGTTCGCGCCGCACACGGCACGTGGCCCACGACCTGATCACCGACCGCTGACGCACGCCGTCGAGCACGTACATGGAGAAGAAGAAATTCGACAGTCGTGCGCACGCGGCATTTCTGCCAGGACGCCAGCGACCCCGGATGGCCTATGTTCCACCGCACCCGCGACACGATCGAGGCACACCTGACGATCGTGTTCACCGCGCTTGCCGTCTCCAGAACCGTCCAGAACAAGACCGGGCGTGCGGTCGCCAACGTCATCAACAACTCCGGCCCCTGCACTCAGCAACCATCGCCGTGGTGGAAAATGGTGGAAAGAAGCGACGGCGGAAAGCTTGCCGCTAACCTGACTTGGCTCATTTCCTTAGTGCGTGAATTTTGGGGCCGTGGATCGCATTGAGGATGGCTTGCTGCTCTGCGTTGATGTCGGGGTCGAATCTTTGTGTGGTGCCGTTGATGATCTTTCCCTACATGCATTTACAAAGAACCCGACCCAATTCCAGGTTGGTTGACCTTGACCTGGGTGTCGCCGGCGATAAGAATCCTGAGAATGATGACGGTGGCCGTCGGCATCGACGTTGGGCTCCTTGACGGCAAGGGGCTCGACCTTGTTGCCTTGGACGGCTCCCGCCAGATCCGCCACGCAGTCCCGCACCTTCGCGATCTCAACGAACTCATACGGATCGTGGAGACGCTCGCGCCTGAAGTCGTCTGTATCGATTCGCCGTCACAGTGGGCGGAGCCGGGCACCCGTCGCCCCGCCGAGCTGGACTTGGCCCGACGAGGGATCAACCTCTACGCCACTCCGTCGGCAGACCGCGCCCGTCCATTCCACCGCTGGATGCATGACGGGTTCAGTGTCTATGCAGCACTCGCCCACATGTACCCCCGATATACCGGCGGCGACGTTCGCGGGAAAGCGGCCGAGTACTTCCCGCATGCCTCTGTAGTTGCGCTGAATGGACGGATCGGGGAGTTTGCCGAGAAGAGCCCGATCCGCCGGCAGCTGTTAGCGGAGCAAGGAGTCGATGAGCGGGCGCTGACCGGCGCTGACCAGGTAGACGCGGCGCTAGGAGCGCTTACGGGACTCATCGCCTTGGTAGGGCGGCATTCCTGGGTGGGCGAGGGGACGGATGCGATGCTTCTTCCCGTGCCGGAGCTGAGTGCACAGTACCTACGCGCTCCTGCAGCCCCGGCCGCTCGGAGCGTGGGCGGTGCTGCGCGCCCGCCGTTTCCAGCCGACGAGAAGCGTGCGCCTTGTCTCTGCGGATGCGGCGGAACGCCAGCAGGGCGGCAATCACGCTTCATGCGTGGCCATGATCACCGGGTAAAACCCCGCGACGGGCCGAAGATGGAACGGATTGCCGTAACCCCGGACAACCTGTGCAAAGCAGCGTGCCTGATGCAGACTCGATGACGTCAAGGACGTTTGCCGAAGCGTCACAACCGTGAGGGAGCCTGCCAGCAAAAGAGAAGCAACAGCGGTTAGGGACTTGGCTGCAGAGCAGAGGGTCTTCATGGTCCTTCAATCTCAAGTGGGCTCTCCCACGCTAACTTTTAGCACCGGCCAAGACGGGCAGGCGGGTGCATGGCGCCTGTCAAACGCCGCTGCTGCGTCGCTCCTTTGGTTGGTCCGCTTCGGGTCCAGGCGGTCCTCAAGCGCATGGTCTACTGCTTGCTGCCTGGGCCTAGCCATGGTGCGGTAAACCTTCCTCAGTTAGCTGCGGCAATCCTGACCCTCGCGCGGGTACCGATCCGCCTTTCCTTGGCCACCGGTCGATGGCTCACAGCCAGGGAGGCGCCTGAGCTGCCCGGAAGGATTTCGCTTAACTTTGCAATTTCGAGGATGTGTTCGGAAGTGAAGATGATCGTTCCTTTTCCCCAGCAGGCATGGGGAAAGCGCACGCTGGTCGCCCCGTCCCGCAGCCATGACTCCTACAGCGCATGAGAGCGGCAGCTTCGGCCGGCTCGAAGAATTCGATGTCCACGGGAACCTCCATCGGGAAGGAGTTGGTTTCCACTTTCATGCGAGTATGAGGACTCGCCGACATGACTGGAGCACGTCACTGCTGGAATGCTGTCACCGAACGTTCCGTAGCGTCAGCGCCGGCCTGAAGCGCCTCCGGCATCACGTGGCCATAGACCTGCTCCGTTGTCCTCGTAGAGGCATGCCCCAACCGACGTGAGATGGTGAACAGGGGCACCCGGTCCTGGATCAGCCAGGACGCATGAGTGTGCCGAAGGTCGTGAATCCTCGGGTTCTTCGTCAACCCAAGAGCTTGGGCCGTGCGAACTGCGGGAACCCAGTAATGGTGCCAATAGAGCTTATGAATGATGCGCTCACCCTTGCGCGTCGTAAACACAAGAACCTTACCGGGATGGCTGGCTACCAACGGAATCAGCAACTCCGCCAGGACCGGGTTCAGGCCGATGGTCCGCTTACCAGCCCCTGTCTTGGTTGCACCGACCTAGTACTGGTTCTGCCCATCCCGCTTCCAGGCCTTGTTGATCCGGGCAGTCGGAGGCCTGGAGAGCAGGTCCACGTCTGCCACAGTCAATGCGGTGGCTTCCCGGAAGCGGGTACCTGTCATGACCAGGAAATCGGTGAAGGCTTTGTACCGCTCCCCCATACCCTCCATGATCAGGCGGTATTCGGCATGGTGAGGAACATGGCCTCGTCCTCCGCCATTTCAGACCCTTTCATCGACTGAAGTTCGCGCTTCCATGAATTAACCGGCTGCTGTAGGCGCAGAAGCCTCCCGCGAGAGGATGACTCTCTAGCCTCAAATACCCTGAACCGGGACGCACCGCACGTTGTCTCATCCAAGCTGGGGCACAGTCAGGAATCCGGCCACCCGTCTGTCTCACGTATGCCGCAATGCGCCCGCCCCGGGCTTTCGTAAAATCCCAAAGACCAACCTCACCGAGACGTCGTAGGCCAAAGCGCCGCCTCCACGTCTATCGGCCCAGCCAAAAGAGAACGGCGGCACGCGAACTCAATTGATACCGCAAAGATCTCTCTTCCTAGGACACCTTCGCGTCTCATAGTCTGGGCACGCCATCCCGCCACCGAAGGTGAAGAAGACGGGAAAGCATGACAGGTGACGCTTAGAAGGGACCAACCATGCTGATCTGCGCAACCTGCGCCGTCGAACGCGACGAACCCACCCCGGAGCTCTGCCCGATCTGCACCGATGAGCGGCAGTATGTGCCCGAGGACGGGCAAAAGTGGCTCACACTGGACGGACTAGCGCAGGAGGGCCAGCCGTCATTGTTGAAGGAGAACGAGCCCGGACTTATCGCGATCAAAACGGAGCCAAAGGTCGGGATCGGCCAGACCGCTCAGCTTGTGGTGACACACGGTGGCTCGCTACTGTGGGATCCGGTCGGCTACGTCGATGACGCCGCTGTGAAGGCAGTGCTGGAGCGAGGCCCGGTCCTGGCGATCGCCGCTAGCCATCCGCACATGTTTGGTGTGCAGGTCGAATGGTCGCATCGGCTCGGTGGCGTCCCCGTACTAGTCGCCGATGCAGACCGGCGATGGCTGGGGCGCAACGATCCGATCATCGAATACTGGTCCGGCAGCCAGAGCATCGCCGAGGGGTTGACACTACACCAGACCGGGGGCCACTTCCCGGGCAGCGCTGTGGTCCACTGGGCTGCAGGAGCGGGCGGCAGAGGAGTCCTGCTGAGCGGTGACAGCGTGTACCCGAATCCAGACCGTCGCTCCATCTCCTTCATGCGCAGCTACCCGAATCATTTACCGCTATCCGGAGCGGTGGCGCTGCGGATAGCAGCGCAACTGGAAGAGCTCAAGTTCGACCGGATCTACGGCAACTTCAACAATGTAATCGAGTCCGGAGCCAAGGCCATTTTGCACGATTCTGCCCAAAGGCACGCCGCCTGGGCGCAAGGAGATTACCACCATTTGACCTGAACCGCCCATTTTCCCTTAACGTCAGTTTGGAATCGAGTAGAGGTTCATGCTGGATCAAGGATTATCGGGGAAGCCTTCGGTGCATTCAGCGAAGTTAACGGATCCCCGCCGGATGAAAGGACCTAACCAAAGGACCTAACCAAGTACTACTGGGCGCCGTCCGTATGTCGCGGCATCAAACCTGGTGCGATTCAAACCGCCGTCGAGCCGGTGGTTAGGCTGGGTGGATGGCGACAGTTATTCTCGTGCGGCACGGCCGCACCTCAGCCAATGCCACTGGAGTGCTGGCCGGTCGGGCCATCGGCGTCAGCCTGGACCAGATCGGGCGCGACCAGGCGGCTCTGACCGGAGACCGGCTCGCAGCCGTGCCCGTAGTCGGGGTAGTGTCGAGCCCTCTTGAGCGTTGTCAGCAGACCGCCCAGCTCATCCTCGATCGCCAGGCTGGCACCCCGCATGCGCCGGTCGATCTCGATCTCACCGAGTGCGATTACGGCCAGTGGCAGGGCCGCACGCTCACTGATCTCGCGACCGAGGATTTGTGGTCGGTTGTGCAGTCGCAACCGTCCGCCGTCATCTTTCCCGGCGGTGAATCCATGGCCGCGATGCAGGCTCGGTCGGTAGCAGCGATTCGACGCCACGATGCAGCCTTCGAAGCCGAGTACGGGCCAGGGGCCGTGTGGGTGGCGGTGAGTCACGGTGACATCATAAAGTCAGTCCTCGCCGACGCGCTCGGCATGCACCTTGACCTGTTCCAGCGTATTAACGTGGGCCCCGCCTCCGTATCGATCGTGCGCTACGGCGCTGGTCGGCCGAGCGTCTACGCGACCAACACCGACGCGGGGGATCTGTCGTGGCTGTCGAACGGCATCCACTCTGGCGATGCGCCGGTGGGCGGCGGTGCAGGGCAAAAGGCGCCATGACTTTCATGTGCCTAAAATACTGACATGCCTACACGTGTTCACGAGTTTGCCTGGCCTGATCGGGTCGTCGTTGGCACCATTGGCCGTCCGGGGGCGCGCACGTTCTACCTGCAGGTGCGCGCAGGGACGCAGATCGTGAGTATTGCCCTGGAGAAGCAGCAGTCGGCCCTGCTCGCCGAGAAGATCGACGAAATTCTCGACCAGCTCGTCACCGTCGAGGGCAACCCCTTCAGCGTTCCCACGAGTATTCCCATTGAACTTGTCGACAACGACCAGCTCGAGGCCGTTCAGGAGCAGTTTCGTACCGGCGCCATGAGCTTAGGTTGGGACCCAACGACGGCGCAGGTCGTTATAGAGGCCTACCCCATCATTGATGTCGATGCTGATGACAACGACGAATCCCTTGATGAGGACGGCGCTAAGGAGCCCGAAATGCTACTGGTGCGAATGCCGGTCGGCGCTGCCCGCGCATTCGCGAAGCACACCCGTGAGGTCGTGGGAGCCGGGCGTCCGCTGTGCTCGCTCTGCGGTTTCCCCATAGACGCCGACGGGCACATCTGCACGCTTCCCGAGGTCTGATGCCAGCGCCGGACCTAGTGACCGCCGAGCTGACGCTCACCGGTCGCATCACGACGGCTTCAAACGCTACATTCCTGGGCAGCATCGGCGACGTGGTCGTCGTCTATAAGCCGATACCAGGCGAAACTCCGCTGTGGGATTTTCCCCATGGCACCCTGGCTCACCGGGAGGTGGCCGCCTACCTGGTCTCGCAGGTCTTCGGCTGGGACGTCGTGCCGCACACCTGGCTGCGCGATGGTCCGATGGGCGAAGGAATGGTGCAGCTCTGGCAGGAGCAAGACCCCGCACAAAGCGCCGTGAACCTGGTCGCGACGGACCACGTGCCGGAGACGGGCTGGAAACACGTTCTCGAGGGACGAGATGAGAACGGACGGACGGTCGCCCTCGTTCACGAAGACTCGCCAGCGCTCAGACGCATGGCGGTGTTCGACGTGGTAGTCAACAACGCCGACCGCAAAGGCGACCACATTCTCGCCATGCCGGACGGACACCGGTACGGCGTGGACCATGGGCTCACCTTTCACCCTGGCCACAAGCTGCGCACGGTGCTGTGGGGGTGGCTAGGAGAGGCTCTGACCACCGATGAACGCGACAGCATCGATCGTGTCAGCGAAGGACTGCACGGTGAGCTGGGCCGAAACCTAGCGGACTTGCTCAGCGCCGAAGAAATCGCTTCGCTCGCCGCGCGCTGCGCCCGGTTGCGCTTGGCAGGGCGGTTTCCGACTCCGAGCGGTGAGATGTCGGCCGTGCCCTGGCCCCTGTTCTGAGGGAATCACGGGCTTCGCAGGCTGCACGGCATGGATTATAGGGTAGTGACGGAGCTCATCATTCCTAAGCGCGAGCTCGGCTGGCGATTCTTTAAGGAGCGAGGCCCTGGTGGGCAACCCTCTGTTCCGAAGGTTTCGGCGATGGGAGAGACATCAAACTGTCACCGGGGATTTCGCCGCCCAAACGCCGATATCCAACCTTTTATCAACATAAGTTGACCGAAGGTCCATTACCGGCTAACAAAATTAGCCGGGGAGTGCCCGCAAAGGGCGCTGTTCGTGCCCTCACTTGTGACGTTTTCTCCCGTGACTCCGTACGCATCAGAACTGCTCAGCCGGCGCAGGGTTCGGGGCGGGATGGTCAGCAAGGCACGGTCAGAAGGTGTCATTGTGGCGCACATCAGCAAAGGCGCAGCGGGCTCCCACACGGCAACGAGGCTCGGGTCCAAGGCGGTGACACCCTGGGGTTCCGCTTCAGTGTTGGCCGAGACATCGTGCCCGTAATGGTTCGTGCCGCCTGCAACTTAGTGATTCGGCTGCCCGTCGAGTACACGGCCGGTGTTGTCGGCTACGAGTTTGTGGATTTCTTTGCGGTTGACACCGGCATCGGAGGCTAAGCGGTCTGTACTACCTATTCTTTTTGGGCGGTAGTGCGAGCTTGCAGATCTTGGCCCAGGTGGAGCCGACTTGCTTCCAGATGGGGCCGGTGGTGTAGATGAGCCCGTAGCGTTGGCAGATTTCGCGGACCTTTGGAGCGATTTCTGCGTACCGGTTGGAGGGCAGGTCCGGGAAGAGGTGGTGTTCGATCTGGTGGGAGAGGTTGCCGGTCATCAGGTGCATGAATTTGGATCCGGAGATGTTGGCGGAGCCAATCATCTGGCGGACGTACCAGTCGCCGCGGGTTTCGCCTTCCACCATGTCCTCGGTGAAGGTGTCGGTGCCTTCGGGGAAGTGGCCGCAGAAGATGACGGCGTGGGCCCAAAGATTGCGGACTGCGTTCGCCGTCAGGGTGCCGTAGAGCGCCTGTTTGCCGGAGCCGGTGAGGATGGCGACGGCGGGAGTGGCGGCGTAATCCTTGGTGAACTGCTTGAGGGCCTTTCGCCCGAGGGCCTTGAGGTCCTTGACGAGGGCCTCCTTGGACTTCTTACCTTCTTTGTATTCGGTCAGCTCAAGATCGTAGATGGCAATGCCCCACTCGAAGACCGGGGCCAAAAGCGCGTTATAGAGCGGGTTGCCCAGGTTGAACGGCGTCCATTCCTGCCCAGGGTCCATCCGCAGCAGATTGAATCCGACGTCGTTGTCCTTGCCCACCACGTTCGTCCAGCGGTGATGGGAGTCGTTGTGGGTGTGCTGCCAAGCGCGGGAGGGGGTGACGAAGTCCCATTCCCAGGTGGTGGAGTGGATATCCGGGTCACGCATCCAGTCCCACTGGCCGTGCAGCACGTTGTGCCCGATTTCCATGTTTTCCAGGATCTTGGCCAGGCTCAGCAGGGTGACGCCAGTGACCCAGGCAGCCTTGTTCTTGCTTACCAACAGCGCGGCTCGGCCGGAGAGCTCCAGGCCGCGCTGGATCGTGATCACGCGGCGAATGTACGTGGCATCCGAGGCACCGCGCTTGGCAAGGATGTCATCCCGGATCGCGTCCAGCTCGCGGCCCAGCTCGGCAACCTGCTCGTCCGAGAGGTGCGCAGCGGAAGGGGGCCGGCGCGTGGGGCCGCCGGCCTCGGCGAGAGCACCGGGCCGGATTTTCACCGCACCCGACCCCTTTCTTGTGGGGACACCGTCTTGCGCGGCAGCGTCCCCCAAGATGTCTGGTTTGTTGGTAACTGTGGTCATGCCGTGGTACTCCTCTTGGGTCGGGGTTCACGGGCCTGGCACGTGCCGGGGGCCCGTATGGAATAGTTAGTTGCCCGGCCCGCTGTGAGGTCGAGCTGGTTCGGGTCGCATCGTTTCAACCCGGGGACAGCTCAGTCTGGGCGGCCGCTGCCGTCCGGGACGAAGAGCCACGGCGGCATGAAGCTGATGAGTTCACGTGCAAGGTCGTGTGCGGTACGAGGCTCGCCCGTGCTGAAGGCGTGCATCACTCCACTCACGATCAGCCCGGCGAACGAGCTCGCCATGAGGTCGATTCGCGCGTCCGGCCATTGAGGCCTGGCGATCGCCATGATCGGGCGGCAGCCCCGGGCGAACCCTTGGATGGCTCTCGCAACGGTGCCGCCTGCGTGCTCGGAGAGCAGCAGGTGCTCGTAGAGCTCCCGGTTCTCGAAGACCGTCTGGAGGATGAGTTCGAGAGCGAACTCCGAGACGGCGTGCCCGTCGGCGCCGTGCACGGTGCGGGCCACAATGTCGAGGGCAGCAATCTCGGTGACCAGGTCATCGAGGATGAACAACGCGAGGTCCTCGACGCTGGCGAACTGCTCATAGAACCCGCTCCGGCTGAGCCCCGCTTCGTGCGCGATGCGGGTCACGGAAGCGGCACCGAAGCCTTCCGCCTTTACTACCTTCGTTAGCGCCTCCACCAGAAGGCGTTGGGACGCCTTCGCCCGAGGATCCGTTGATCCTCTCCGCGCCACGCGGGCCTGACTGCGTCCGTACTGTGCCATGAACCCATCCTAAGGAATTTATTGCACAGGTGTGCAGTTACCGGCAGTAAGGAGATCCACGCCAAGTGCACGACCAAGTAGCGGCGCCGCCGGTTACCGGTACCGTGGTACCCGAAAGCGCAGGTCCCCTGTTCAACAGACCGAGAGGGTTCGAAAGCTGCTGAGCTACTACCGGCAGTCCATCCGCTTTAAATCCAGCAGTGTCCGGGACGCCTCCGCCCGCCTGAACCAGCAGATCGCACAGTCGCTCATCGACGGTCTAACCATCAAGGTCGTGGCAGAAGCAACCCGAATATCGCGCTTCGAAGTGCGCAGAATCGGGCTTTCCTTCCTTCCCGGATCTGCACCCCAACCGCGTCGTCCCGGCAGGAGCACCTTGAGATCCTTTCCGCCCACAGCACAGAGCTGGCAGCTCTGGAGCGATCGAAGGCGGCCGTGGAAGCAAAGCAGCTCAAGCTCCTGGCCGCCGCCCGCAGAAACCGGCTCCTGAACGACTACGAACTTGCCGCCTTGAGTGGGCTGAATCCTGAAAACATTCGGAGACGACGTGAGGCATAGAAGCACGATCTGCACTCCCTGCATGATGCCTAGAAGTAGTGCGTTCTTGTCCAATCGTCGGGAAAGGTGAGTCGATGAATGCCAAACTTCCCGCTACCACGCCCGGTGCTGGGCAGGTCATCTTCCATGATCCATTGGCCGGCACGGCTGACGTAGAACCGCAACACCATCGGGGGCGCACGGCTCGTAGGACTCCTCGCCGATTTGACTCAAAAAGGATCACCAGAGAGTCCCAAGCCCGCGCAAACGCAGCCGCAAAGGTTGAGGTCTCCCGCGACCTGGCACGCTTGATAGCCGAGCACACTGCCAGAACCGAATCGCGACCATGCGATTTCAGAGATCGTCTTCGGGTCGGGCGGCCAGGATCCGGTTAGCACTGACCTGCAGGATGCCGAGCGACTCCTGGATCAGGGGCGATGCGATGCTGCCCCTGCGCACCACAGCGACAATACGGCGCGAGGGCTTCCCCTTGCCAGTAATGCGCAGTCGAACCACGTTTTCAGCACCACGCAGGGGCGCCAGTCGCGGCAGCAGGCCCACGCCCAGCCCCGCACCAACGAAGGCGATCTGGGTTTCCCATTCAACGGCCTCATGGGCAATTCGCGGTGTCACCCCGACTGCCGTGAACGCCGCGGTGAATAGGGCATGGTAGGTGGAACCGGTAGCCTCGGTGATCCAGGGTTCCGGCGCCAGCTCTTCGAGCGTCACCGTTTCCCGCGATGCCAACGGATGGTTGGAGGGAATGATCACGTCCAAGGGATCGTCGAGCAGAACGGTCTGCTCGAAGCGCGGATCGTCCTCAACATAACCGTCGGACTGCATCGCGACGACGACCGCGAGGTCGATTCGCTCGGCAACCAACAAGTCGAAGCAGCGGGCCGGGTTGGCCTCGAGTACCTGCACCTCCAGTAGGGGACGTGTCGAGCGCAGCGTGGCGGCCAGCGGCGCGAGCAACTGGGCGGCCGCCGTGGAGAACCCGCCGAGCCCAAAACGGGACTGGACCTGGTCGCCAGCCTCCATGGCCGCGGCGCGCAGGCTCTCCCATTCCGCAATGAGGGTGTCCGAACCCTCCACGAGAAAGCGGCCCGTGGCGGTCAGCCGTACACCCCGGCCGTCCTTCGTCAGCAGCTGCATTCCAAGCACACGCTGGAGCTCCCGCAATTGTGCGGAGACGGCAGAGGGAGAATAACCCGTGAGCTCCGCGGTTGCGCCAACGGTGCCGCACCGGGCAAACACCCGAAGAGTTATGAGCCGTGGATCAATCATGCACCCATTGTGCACCGTTATCTCCTAAATCTTGCGCTTTTCTTGCAGGTCGATCGTGCCTAATCTCATGAGTACAAACGCTTTCAACAACGCCAGCTGCACCCACCCACGTATGGGCCCCACGAATCGCACACTACCCAGGCCCCGGAGGAAACACATGTCTGTTCCAGTGAACTTGCCCCTCAACTCACGCGGAAAACTAGCTTCGTCATTGCCTGCCGAGCAGCTGGCAGAAATCACCGAGTTGTTCGATCTCCGGCGCGTGGGATATTCCCTCGATGCCCCCTTCTACACCGATCCCACGATTTTCAACATCGACATGCAGGCCATTTTCGGCAAGCACTGGATCTTTGCCGCCAGCATCGCTGAGCTTCCGGAGCCAGGCGACTACGTCACCGTTGACTACGGGCCATACTCCCTAATCGTGCTGCGCAATGACGACGGCGGCGTGAACGTCCTGCACAACGTGTGCCGCCACCGAGGGGCCCGCGTCCTGACCGAACCCTCGGGGTCAACAGGCAACCTGGTCTGCGGCTACCACTCTTGGACCTACTCGCCCGACGGCAATCTGATCCATGCCTCGGCGCCCGGGGAAACGAAGTTCGACAAGGGCTGCTTCGGCCTCAAGCGAGCCCACAGCCGCGTGGTCGCCGGGCTCATCTTCGTCTGCATTGCGGATGAACCGCCGGCGGATTTCGACGAAACCTCTAAGATCTTCGAGCCTTACCTCGCACCCCACGACCTGTCGAAGACCAAAATCGCCTACCAGCAGAACATCATCGAAGAGGGCAACTGGAAGCTCGTCATGGAGAACAACCGTGAGTGCTACCACTGCGACGGCCACCCGGAACTCGCCTGTTCCCTCTTTCCCACCTGGGGCCTGACGGAGGGCGTTATCCCGCCCCATCTCGAGGAGGTGTGGGACCGCAACAAGGAAGCGCAGTCCTCGCTCGAGGAGCGTTGCCGCCGCTATGGCCTTCCCTACGAGGTCGTCGAGGAGCTTGACACGCGCGTAGCGGGAATCCGCATCTCACGGGAATCACTGGACGGTGAAGGCGAATCGTTTTCCCCCGATGGGCGCAGGCTCTCCAAGAAGCTGCTCGGTGACTTGCGGGACTTCCGCCTTGGCCGCTGCTCTATGCACCTGCAGCCCAACAGCTGGTTCCATTTCCAAGGGGACCACGTCATCACGTTCGCCGTCTTCCCCGTCAACGAACACCAGACACTGGTACGCACCACCTGGCTGGTGGCTGACGACGCCGAGGAAGGTGTCGATTACGATCTGGAGAAACTCACCTACACCTGGAAGCAGACAAATCTGCAGGACAAGGCGTTCGTGGAGCTGTGCCAGAAGGGCGCTGGCAGCCCCGCCTACGAGCCCGGCCCGTACATGAAGAGCGAATACCAGGTCGAGGCATTCATCAACTGGTACGTGCAGCGTGTGCAGGAGCACTTGGCATGATTGAACTCGGCACGGAGGCGGCTACCCAGGAACCACAGCGCATCCGCGGTCTTGAGATGCCGTGGAACAGGGTGATGGGCAGCAGCGAGGGACCCGCCCGCGCCGCCCACGCACTGGGTCCTTGGCACCCGCAGGAGTTCATGGCGGAATGTGTCGAGACCGTTCCCGAGGCGGGCGGCATGATGACCTTCGTGTTCCGCCGCTGCGACGGTGCACCCCTGGCGTTCCGTGCGGGCCAGTACGTGAACATCGCCTTTCCCATGAACGGCGAGGACCAGGATCCGGTGGACCGCAGCTACTCGCTGTCCAGTTCGCCCACCCAGCCGTGGACCTTCAACATCACAGTCAAACGGGACCCCACGGGACTGGTCTCACCGTGGGTGCACGAGAACGTCAAACCCGGCACCGTGCTCGAGATGCTCGGACCGGTCGGGGCATTCCACCTGCCCGATGCCGACCGGCGGGCACGGTACCTCCTGCTGGCCGCCGGCGCAGGCATCACCCCCATCATGTCCATGGTGCGGACCATCCACTCCCTGCCAGGACAGGCGGATGTTGTAGTGCTGTACCACGGAGCGGAGGCCGGAGGATATGCCTTCCACCAGGAGCTGGCCTACATTGCCTCCGTGGACTCCCGCGTCAAGGTCTTCTACTCTCTGGGCGACCGCAACAAACCCGAGGGGTGGGAATGGCTCAGCGGAAGGCTGACGGCGGCCATGCTCGACGAGGTTGCCCCGGATGCCAACGGCCGCCAGGTCTATGCCTGCGGCCCCGAGGGTTACCTGAACACCGCCACCGAGCTCCTCAAGAAGGTCGGCGTCGACGACACCTCCATCAACATGGAATTCTTCTCGGGCGACCGCCAGACGCTCCTTGAATACCAGGCAGAGGTTGCGCTTGCAGCGGACATCGCAGAGGAAATCGCCGAGGAAATCGCCGATTCTGCGGAGGACTACTACGAAAGCCAGCCCAACGCGTTCGGGCTCTACGAGCCCGGTTACGACGCCGAGGGAACCCTGAAGGCCACGGGGCTGCCGCTGGAAACCGTCGACTCGGACGCGTCCTATTCGGAAGCCTCCGGCGGCAGTCCGAACGTGGGGCCGGAGGCCGTGTCCCCTGATGCCTCGAGCTTCGACACGGTCGGAACGGGAAGCCTTACCATGTCCTTCATGCGCACCGGCATCAATGTGCGTGTCGACCCCGCCGAACACATCCTCGGGGCGGCCCAGCGTGCGGGCGTCAGGATCGGCGCGAACTGCAAGGAAGGCATGTGCGGCTCCTGCAAGGTAGTCAAGCTTTCCGGGGAGGTCGAGATGAACCACCAAGGCGGGATCCGGGCACGGGAAATCGATGCAGGAAAGTTCCTGCCCTGCTGCTCCACCGCGCGGACCGATTTGGTGATCGACGCCTAACCGCTTCCGGCTGCTCTAGCCCAGACAGCATCAGGGATTGTTTTCACGGCAAGAATACAAGTGCGAGAATGCCCGGCGTGGCGTTTCGCTTGCCCCCATGGAGGCGCAGACTCTCCCGCGACGCAACCCGGTGGCGGTAGCAGACGGGCCGTTTTCCGATCCGGCCAGAAGCGACAGCAAAGCACTCCGAGAAAGCCGCCGCGTATCGGTGGGATCACACGGGGGTTAAGCCCACTGCGCGCACCAGTGCGTTATCAAGATAAGTCTGGATAGAGCACACCCCAACCTGACGCCGTCGACCCTTAAGTGCCTTGACCTGCATCGGGTAGGTCAAGGAACGTTTGTCCCACAGGCCTGAAATGATTGTTGTTATGTCAGGACATTAAGTCTAGGGTAGTAGGTGTCTAAAGCTATGATCCATGTGCATTTGGGGGTCTAAACCTTTAATACCAGCCTAACGACGCACGAAAGGACCGTTCATGCAGCTCGGCTTGATCACTGACTCGCTCGGTGCCCGCCCACTGGAGCAAGTGCTCGACACTGCCGCTGAACTCGGCCTGGACACCGTGGAGATCGCAACGGGCAACTGGTCCGAAGCCCCTCATGTAAAGCTCGACGAGCTCGCCTTCAGCGCCACCGCACGCAATGCCCTCGCTGAAGCCATCAGTTCGAGGGGCCTAACCCTGAGCGCCCTGAACGCAAATGGCAACCAGCTCCACCCGGTCACTGGAAGCGCCCATGACGGCGTTGTGCGGGACACCATCAAGGTGGCCTCGGAGATGGGTGTTCCTACGGTGGTGCTGATGTCCGGGCTCCCCGGTGCCCGCGGCGAGCAATCACCGAACTGGATCACCACCTCGTGGCCCCCGGAGACTCTCGAAATCCTCGAATACCAGTGGTCCGATGTCGCAGCGCCCTACTGGGTGGAACTCTCTGACTTCGCACGTCGCCTCAACGTCCGTCTTGCCGTCGAAATGCACGGGCGGCAGCTCGTCTTCAACGTGGCCACCTTGAAGCGGCTCCAAGGCATTGTTGGCGACGATGTTGTGGGGGCTAACCTTGATCCTTCGCATCTTATGTGGATGGGCGCAGATATCCTGGCGGTCATCCGCGCGCTCGGCTCATCGATCTTCCATGTGCACGCCAAGGACGCACGAATCGAAAAACCCAACACGGCAGTCAACGGCATCCTCGACACCCTCCCCCCGGCCCGCACCGCGGACCGTTCATGGAACTACGTCACCCTCGGCCTCGGCCACCCGGGCGGAGCTGCTTTCTGGGCAGACTTCGTCTACACGCTCCAGTCCGTCGGCTACACCGGCCCCCTCAACATCGAGCACGAGGACGTCATCGTGAACTCGGGCGAGGGTGTTCACAAATCTGCTGAGCTCCTGCGTTCCGTGGTGCTCCGCGATGCACCGGACTGGGTCCCCGCACGGATCTGACCTCCCCACCACCAAAGGGACAGCACAAGCAGACGACGATGTCTCCCGCTCCCCCGTAAGCAAGGAACCGCAAGCTCTTTTCGGCCCCAAATGGGACTTATCATTACTCGCTCCGATCAGAAGCAGCGTGATGTTGCGGTCTGGCCGGAAAATTTCGCATGAAGAAAGGACACTAGGCGATTTCAGCGACGATTGCCCGTCAAGGGATCCTGGCGAAGGCCAACGCCGCCCCCGACCGAGCCATATTCGCAGACGGATTTTCCTGCCGCTCCCAAATCAAAGACCTTGCCGGCTTGCGGTCTGCACGTCGTACAGCTTCTGGCCGCAGCACTCCGCCCGGAGCGGCCTCGCAAATAATCGCACCTCAGGGCGTGGCTTCACCACAAAAGGCCACGGCACGTCAAGACCTGCCTTCTTGAACAAGCCCCTGAGTCCTAAGCCAGCCAGCAGTAGAACCTGCCAGGGAGGGACTTGCATTACCGGTTGTTCGAAACCGCTGGAGTACACCAAAATCTGACGTCAGACCGTGGTTCAGATAGTGTCCGGCTGGGTTTGGATTCTTCTTTTTCTGACGCCATCGTTAGGAGCACATAGAAGCAAACGTGACATTGGACGTGGCCTACCACCCATAGATAAAGCAGACGTAGGTGTGGACACTGTCCAGACCCTCTTTGACAGGATAAACACCGGCAAACGGCTCCCGTGGGCGGGCTCCAGACCGCTTCCCAGAACTTTTTACAACGACATCGCCACGGTCATGTTGCTCCCGTTCCCGCGGCCCATGAATAGGTGTTGGCCAACCCTGACCAACCAGGTCAAACCAGAACGAGGTACCACAGAAACCATCACCACTAGGCGGAGGACCCATTAGCCAGGGACTTGAACCCGCTACCCACACACCCGAATAGGCCACCGCGGCGGCCAGGCCACAGCCCGCGACCCAACCCGTTAGAAGAGGCGACCGCAAGCTTTGTCAACACGTCAAAACAAAATCGCCTCTTACGAGGGAATACGTTGTGCCCGAGGTGGGACTCGAACTGAATTCCAGACCTCGCAAACACTGGGAAGTCCCGAAAACTTAGGGGTTGTCAACGGCCACTAGGAATTGCCCATAGACGGCCAGCATTTCTGCCCGCTGGTGGCCAGTAGAACTGCCCAGCGGTGGCCAGCTGGTCTGCCCGCATTCGGGGTGGGGGTGCGGGCCACCGGTTTGAGGTTTAGTTCAGTAGCATGACGCCCTTTCCGGCCAGGGCCTGGGTGAGACGGATGGAGTCGCCGGTTGTTTGGCAGACGTGGGCGTGGTGCAGGAGCCGGTCGACGGTCGCGGTGGCGAGGGTCTTGGGCATGAGCTCGTCGAAGCCGGCGGGGTGGAGATTCGAGGAGACCGCGACGGCGCGTTTTTCATAGGCTGCATCGACGACCCGGTAGAGACCTTCGGCGGCGTCAGTGGCCACGGCGAGGAGCCCGATGTCATCGACGACGACCAAATCTGCGCGGAGGATCCTGGCCACGGCCCGGGTGACGGTGTCGTCGGCCCGGTGCGAGCGGATGAGGGCGCCGAGGTCCTCGAGGGTGAACCAGGCGACGCGCATCCCTTCTTCCACTGCCTGCTGGCCGAGGGCTTCGAGGAAGAACGTCTTCCCCGTCCCGGAGGGCCCGCAGACGACGAGATTTTCTTTCCGGTGGATCCATTCCAGGGTGCGCAGGGCCTGCTGGGTCGGTGCCGGGATCGATGAGGCGGCTTCGTCCCAGAGGGCGAACGTCTTGCCCGTGGGGAACCCTGCGGCCTTGCGGCGGGTGGCGAGCATCGACCTGGCCCGGCCCTTGGTTTCTTCGGCGAGCAGGGCTTTGATGACTTCGGCCGGTTCCCAGCGCTGAGCACGGGCAGTGGCCAAGACGTCCGGGGCGATGGCGCGGGCGTGGGGCATTTTCAGTTGCCGCATGAGCGCCTCGAGGTCGGCGGGCAGGGCCGGTGCGGTGGTGTTCGCGGTCGTGATGCTCATCGGGTGCCCTCCCCGGCGCCGGTGGTGCCAAGGCCTGCCCAGCCGGCGGTGCCCTGGGTGAGGGACTTATCCTCCGCGGCGGTGCGCAGCCCGGTGCGGTTTCCGCCCGCGTTCAGCAAGGACGCGAGGTCTCCGTGCGCGAAGCGGTGGTGGATCGCGGCGACGCCGAGGGCCTTGTCGACCTCGCCGGGCCCGGTGATTTTGGCCAGCGCGACGGCCTCGGCCATCTTCACGTTGATCCGTTGCGCTCCGGCCGAGGCGGCTTCAAGCAGCCAGGTCCGCGCGCCGGCGCCGATGCCCAGGAACTCTGCCTCCGCCTTGGACCGGGGCACGGGTTTGTAGTCGCCGGGCACCTTTTCCTGGTGGTCCGGGAAGTGTTCGTCCAGGATCGCCGGGGAACCCGGCCGGGCGAGTGCGTGGCGGGCGACCTCGACCGGCCCGCCGGTGCCGACGTGCACGATCACGACCTGCGCGTCCGGGCCGGTCCCGTGGAACCGGGCGAACACCTCAGCCCCGAGCAGATGGGCAGGCACGGAGTACTGGGCGTTTTCGAACGAGACCATGGGCGTGTTTTCCGGCACCCGGCGCCCGACCCCATAGGCGAGAGTATGGGCTGTGTCCGGAACGCGGTGCAGGGACGCGGCCTCCTCGGCGAGCATGTCGACCGGGCGGCGGCGGGTGATGCGGTGCTCGCGCGCGTTGACCTGGTCCATGAACGCCGCGCAGGCCGCCTCGAGTTCGGCGAACGAGGCGTAGGTGTTCCGCAGGTTGGTGTCTTTGGGCACCAGGTCTGCCTTGGCGATCTTCACGGATGATTCGACGCCGCCTTTGGAGGCCGGGTCCGCCGGCTGGCAGGTCAGCACTTCGACGGAGTAGTGCTTGGCGAACGCCAGCGTCTGCTGGTTCCTGACCGGCACGCCGGCAACATGCATGGTGGTGACGGTCTTCTCGTTATCGGTCAGCACATAGGTCGGCGCGCCGCCGAGCAGCCGGAATGACCGGTCCAGAGCGGTGAAAACGCTCGGTGCCGTCCGGTCCCGCAGCGGGATCACGATGCGGAACCTGGACCAGGCCAGCCACGCGACGAACAGCACGGTCTTGACTCCATCGATGACCGGTCCGTCACCGAAATCGTACTGAAGCCAGGCGCCCGGTTCAGTGATCCAGGGACGGTGGACCCGCTTGTTTCCCCGCCGGTAGGCCTCTTTGACCTGGGAGACGGCGCGGCGGGTGGAGCGGTCCGAACCCTGGTAGCCCATCGCGGCGAGCTTGGCATGGACGACATCGGCACGGATCCGGCCCTTGGACTTTTCGACCCATTCCTCGATCTTCGGCAGCCACGCATCGGTGACCCTGGGCCGGTCGGACACGGCCCCGGTGCACGGCCGGCATCACGGGCCTGCACGAGCCGGTCGACGGTGTGGTGGGAACAACCTGACAGCTCCGCTGCAGCGCGCAGCGACTTGGTCAGATCATAGGCAGCAAGAATTTTCACGGTTTCTAGGGCATCCTTCATTCAGGGCCCCTTCCTGTCAGCGGATTCGATTCGACACCGAAATCCAAACGGGAAGAGGCCCCCGCCGTCTTACGACACGGCGGGATAAGCGAACAATGCGGGCAAACCAATCGGCCACAACTGGGCAGAACTCATGGCCATACGTGGGCAGTCCCGGTGGCCATCACCGGGCAATTCCCTGGCCATCTACGGGCAGTTTTTCATGGCCGCCAACAGGGGATCCGAGCCAGTTCCACACCATTACGATACAGTCCGAAGCTCAAAGTGTGGACAGTGTCCACACCCACTTTTCGCCATTCCAGAGCCTTCCAGCCGCACTCCACCGAGCTGGGCACGCTGCTGCCCGCATTCTGCAAACAGACTTCCGGATCGAGATACCGGGCCAGCCACAGCATCAGGAGGGCGGCCCCATAAGGCGGGCATGGTCAAAATCCTTCCACGAGCACAAGCTCGCTAGGTCAAGGAGTCAACAAAACCGGGGGCAGTCTCTGGGTCCTCTGCCACAGCTGAGGCCTGTTATCGGCGGTCTACACGGGGTTGCTAATTACAGACAGGCACTCTCCAAAAGCTTATTCAAAGTGGGACGCCAGAGACGACCCGTCACCGCTCTGGTCGCGATCATGGTCCCTGTCACAGGAGTCGCGTAAGCCGCATCACATGTGATGGGATAAACCGATGTCATCTCTGAGGTCATAGTGGGAGGATCCCTAGGATTCTCTATGTCCCGTGGATAGTCTCGGACAGGACGCCACCATACGCGAGGGTCAGTGAGAACGTGCTCGAAGCAGTTGCTGCGGTAATCGGCCGGAACAACGTCACCGTATCAGGCCGGAATGATGGGCCTGTGATGATGTTCGCCCACGGTTTTGGCTGCGATCAGGCTATGTGGCGGAAGCTGCTGCCCTATTTTGTTGATGATTACCGGCTGGTGCTTTTCGATCATGTTGGTGCAGGACACTCCGACATCAGCGCCTATGATTGGGAGAAGTACGGGTCCCTGGATGGGTACGCGTCGGACCTGCTGGAGATTTGCACCGCCCTTGAACTTGAGGACGTCATCCTGGTGGGCCACAGTGTCAGCACGATGATCGCCGTGATCGCCGCAGTGCAGGACCCGAACCGTTTCTCCCACCTTGTCCTGCTTGCTCCTTCACCCCGTCATACGGATGACCCGTACGACGGCTACGTGGGCGGGTTTTCGCGGGAAGACATCGAGGGCCTGCTGGCATCTCTGGACAGCAACTATTTCGCGTGGGCCGCGGCCTTGGCGCCCATGGTTATGGGCAACCCGCAGGAGCCGGAATTAGCGGAGGACCTGCGTGTCAGCTTCTGCCGGACCGATCCGTCCATCGCGCGGCACTTCGCCGGGGTAACTTTTTTCTCCGACACCCGCCCTGAACTGAGAAAATTACGTACCAGCTGCCTCATTCTGCAGTGTTCCGACGATCGGCTTGCCCCGCCGGAAGTGGGCGCCTACCTGCACAAGACCCTGGAACACAGTATCCTGGTGCAGCTTCAGGCCACCGGGCACTGCCCCCACATCAGCGCTCCGAAGGAAACGGCCCAGGCGATTCTGCGCTACCTCGACACCCGCTCGTGAGCTGCATGTCGCGGCACGGGTTCCGCGATATGTACCCGAGTGTCTCCGCTGTGTTCATGGCCGCCGATATTAGGCCATGAACGTGTGGAAGGTCTTCGGCGCCTTGCCTATCGACTTCACCCAGTGTGCCACCAGACGGTAATCGAGCTTGTCCACTGGTAGGTGACCTGTACGGTCCGAAATATGCAGGTCCAGCAAGGTCTGGTTCGTCTTGGTGGTTCCGCTCGGTGGGCGGATCAGCAGGTCGATGTGCTCCTGGACGACTTCAACAACGGTCGGTGTGCGCTTCTTGTTGGAGAGGATGGCATGCTGCGTGATCTCAAAGGATTGTCCGTTAGCATCCAAAAGGGGCAGGGGTCTGAGGCTTGTTAGATGGAAACAAACATCAAGCACATGACATAGCCACCTGCTGGGCCAGCGACAGTGCCGTCGTGCGTCTACGGCAGTGCAGTGCCAGTGTGAGATGGCACCGAGGCGATTTGGAGACTCACTCTCGGCCGCTACAGAACTATAGACCAGCCTTTCTGCTTTACGCTGTCCACTCCCGGAATCAGGCTACAAGCCGCTACGCGAAGGTAACTGGGCTTCACCGTGGAGCCGGTTGCAGGCGGGGCGGTATTGTTTGCCGGCTGCGGATTAGTTGCCAACTGGCTACAGTTGGCTGAACGCGGCGACGGCTGGATCCGCGCCGGCACGGGCGCCTGACTCCAGAGCCGTTATTTCGGCCACTTCATCCGGGGTGAGCGTGAGATTCACGGCTCCTAGGTTTTCCCGCATGCGGGTGGAATCCGCCGATTTCGGAATGACGATTGTGCCTTGCGCGAGGTGCCAGCCCAGCACTATCTGGGCCGGGCTGGCCCCGTACCTACCCGCCAATGACTTCACTGTGGCTGCGCTGAGGTCCGCGCCCTGGCCCAGGGGGCTGTACGCCTCCACCGCGATGCCCAGGGAGCGGCCCTTCGCCGAGAGTTCCTGCTGCTGGAATGTGGGGTGGATTTCGATCTGGTTGACGGCCGGGGTAACCTCCGACGCCGCGAGGAGCGTGTCCAGGTGGTCCGTCAGGAAGTTGGAGACGCCAATGGCCCGGATCTGGCTGTTCGCGTAGAGCCTTTCCATGTCCTTCCATGCCTTGGTGAAGAGTCCTTGAGACGGCACCGGCCAGTGGATCAGGTACAGGTCCACGTAGTCGACCCTTAGGGCTTTGCGGCTGTTATGGAACGCCTCGTTTGCGTTGCCCTGTTCGCCGTTGCGCAGCTTGGTGGTGATAAAGATTTCGTCCCGGGGGATCCCCGATGCGGCAATTGCGGCCCCGACGCCGGCCTCGTTCCGGTACGCGGCGGCCGTGTCTATGTGGCGGTAGCCCGCTTCCAGGGCATCCTCGACAATGCGCTGGGTTTCTTCCGGCGGGACTTGGAACACGCCGAATCCGAGTTGCGGGATCTGGATGCCATTGTTGAGGGTCACAGTGGGAACAGTGGTTTCTTGTGTCTGGGACATCATCACTTCTTCCATTGGGTTGGTTTGGTCTAGGAGGCTGGAAGGGAAAGTTCGGTATGGAGCGGCTTGCGTGTGGCTAAGCGGCTAAGCCAAAGAGGTTTCAACGGCGGAACGGTCGCTCAAAGCCGAGGTCGCCAGCGACGGAAGCGGGACAATCACGGTCGGGTCTCAGCTTCGATCGGCGGGGCCGGCTAAATGGCGCACGCAGCGGGGTGTAAAATTCTCGCCAGCCAGCCCCGCAGACGATCCCGTCGTCTCGGTAGCACAAGGGTTCGGCGCGCCCCTGCAAAAGGTGTATCGCTGGATACACCGCGTTGTCGTGCTTCATTAAATTGATGACTGTGAAGGCCATCACTAGCGAATTATCCACGATCATCTTCTCCTCATTCGAGGTGCTTCCAACCAGTAAGCACTCAGCCCCACCCGTCCTGAGCACCGGTAATTGAAGGGGGCGATTTCCAGCTTGAGTCGAAAAGTTCTGCCGTGGTTGTGCTGGTCTTCTTGGAGCCTGCCTGCGGCCGGCAGGTGCCAGAAGTGCTTGTCGTGCGGTATGCAGATGAGCCTACGCATGTGACGACGTGATAACAGCAGATTTTCCTCTCCCTGCGATTCCTAGGACTGGGAATCCTACCTTTCCTGGTAGAAAGCCAGGGGCCGGGCACGGCAGAATGGAGCGCATGGGTCAGAGCGCCGAGTTTGGAAAATTCCTGAAGGCCATGAGGTCCCGGCTGACGCCGGAGAACGTAGGGCTCGCCTCGAGTTCCGCTGGCCGCCGGGTCCCCGGTCTGCGGCGCGAGGAGATCGCAAGGCTCGCTGACGTCAGCACCGACTACTACACGCGGCTGGAGCAAGGCCGCAACATCCACCCGTCCCGCGCCGTGCTGGATTCGGTGGCCCGGGCCCTGCGCCTGGACCCGGGCGAACAGGCTCACATGCTCGACCTGCTGGAGAACTGTGCGAACACCCAGCGTCCACCGGTTCCGGTGCAGGGCGTGCGGCCCGCGCTGCGCCAACTCCTGGACGCCGTCGGTAATGTGCCTGCTTTGGTACTGGGCCGCCGCAGTGATGTGCTGGCCGGTAACCGCCTGGCCTTTCTCTTGCTTGCCGACTTCCCTGCCATGCCGGCGGCGGAGAGGAACCTGACGCGGTGGATCATCCTCGATCCGCTCGCACGCGAGCTTTTCCGGGACTGGTCGTCCGTAGCATCGGAAGCCGTTGGGTCCCTGCGCATGGATATTGGTCGGCATCCGAACGACGCCCAGGCCAACCAGCTCGTCGGCGAACTCGCGGTGCGCAGCGAGCAATTCCGCCAGTGGTGGGCCGGGCACAGGGTGGCTAGGGGGTCCGCGGAACGTGTCCGGTTCCGCCATCCAGTCGTCGGAGACCTGGAACTGAATTCTGAAGACCTCATACTGCCTGATGATCCGGATCAGGTGCTTCGCATGTACACAGCGGAACCAGGTTCAACATCTGCCGATTCACTCACTCTCCTCGGCAGCTTTGGCGCAGGAGAAGCCGCGGTCATAGCAACTTCGCGATCACCGGAAAACAGGAACGCATCCGGCCCCGCTAATACGACCTGACCTCGGACCACCTGCCATCGGCAGCACCCAGCGCCAGCGCGATTCTGATGCTCACTCCCCCTGATAGCCGGGAAGCCCCACCTCCTTGGCAGGCGGTCGCTGCAGGGGCTGCGGGGCCCGAACTAGCGGCCAGTTGGGTGACGGGCCCTTGCCCTCAGCGCTTCCCTCCACCGGCGGCATGGATCCGCCGGACAGTCAACCCTGGCCATTGGGGTTAGCCACCATCGGTGGAACAGGTCACTTTTGTAGTGGCGGGATCCTGGTAACGGCTGTGGAACGTTCCAGGTCCTCTTGATCCAGAACGCGCTTATCCTCCTAGACATCTGCCTACTGCGAGCAAGCATTCAGCGCAGCACTTAATTTCGGGGCAGGCGCTCTGAACATTTGGGGCAGAAGACGAGATTGACCAGGCAACAACAAACAGCGCGTCGGTTGGGCGCGCGCACAAGGAACAAGGAGCAACATTCGTGAAGATAGTAATCACCGGAGCCCGCGGTAAAGTGGGCCGAGCTGCGACCCAGGCGCTTCTGGATGCAGGCCACAATGTTCTCGCAGTGGATCTCAGCCGCCCCGGGTTCGAGCGTCGCGAAGAAGGAATGGCCAGCTACCAAATGGCCGACCTTACAGATGCCGGCCAGGCATACGCCGTAGTGCAGGGCGCAGACGCTGTTGTGCATGCCGCCGCGATTCCGGAACCCACCGGGCACCCCGCCCAGGTCGTGTTCCAAACAAACCTCATGGCAACATTCAACATCCTTGAGGCCTCGATCAGGTTTGGCGTTAAGCGTTTCGTCAACATCTCAAGTGAGACCGTTCCCGGCTTCTTCTTCCCGGAACGCGACTTCCTGCCCGACTACGCTCCCGTTGACGAAGAACACCCCATCCGCCCCCAGGATCCCTACGCGCTCTCAAAGCACTTTGGCGAGCAACTGATGGACGCCGCAGTCCGACGCTCGGACATCCGCTGCATCTCGCTGCGCCCAAGCTGGGTTCAGTATGAAGGCAACTACGAGCAAAACCTCGGCCCCCAGGTTCGCGATGCCTCCGTCCTCAGCCCCAACCTGTGGAGCTACATCGACGTCTACGACCTTGCTGACGCAATTGTGCTGGCAACAGCGTCTGAGCTACCCGGACACGAGGTTTTCTACATCGCCGCCCCGGATAACGTCGGTGGACGGAACTTCGGCGAAGTCCTGAACACCTACTACGGCGAGAAAATCGAGCTGCGGCCCACAGCACGCCCCGATGCATCGGGTATCTCCAGCGCCAAGGCCCAGCGCATGCTCAGATGGACCCCGAAGCGGTCTTGGCGCGACTACCTCGACGTCAACGGCAAGGCCCTTCCCCACGCCTGAAAGCAGCAGGGCCCGATGCAGCGGGAGGAGCGGGTCCGTCAGATTGACGGTGGGTCTCGCCCGGCTTGTAGTTATTTGATTCTGCCCCTTCCCTATGGCGCGAAGCCGAAAAAACAACGGAACCCTCACCGATAAGGAGATCGTGCTCGCCATCCAGGCAGCACATCACCGTCACGTACGAACTGTCATCGAGCAGCGCCCGCCGCCGCGTCGTCCAAGGACGCGGACTTCCTACGCACGATGGCAAAAGACGACCAACAGTCAACTGCAGCAGACAGAGGACGACGGATAGGAGCAAGAACCAACCTCGTCGCCAACTACCACGCACGGCTCTTGGCAGCGAACCTCATCGAACCAGCCGGCCGCGGCAAGATCGACTGGGCCATCCCTGGCCTGCGAGAACACCTCCGCCCCCGGGACTGTAAGAAGAACGGTGTATGAGGGTCCGGCCAGATCCGAAAGGAGACGGCCGTGTCAGAGTCCATGACCGAGATGTCAGGGGTGATGATCGATCCTGTGACGGGAGAGATCATCGATCAGAAGGAGCTTGCGGAGCGGTTGCTCGCGCAGGCGAAGGAGCAGGGCGTGAGCCTGGTGGGCCCGGGCGGGCTGCTGAACCAGCTCACGAGGAATGTGCTGGAGACCGCGCTGGAAGCGGAGCTGACCGAGCACCTCGGGCACGAGCATGGCCAGACGCCGATCGCAGCCAACATGCGCAACGGCACCAGGCCGAAGACCGTGCTGACCGAGATCGGCCCGGTCGAGATTGAGGTGCCCCGGGACCGGGACGGCTCGTTCGAGCCGGTGATCGTGCCCAAGCGGAAACGGCGTCTGGACAGGATCGACCAGATCGTGCTCTCGCTGTCCGCCCGCGGGCTGACCACGGGGGAAATCGCCGCGCACTTCGAGGAGGTCTACGGGGCCAAGGTCTCCAAAGACACCATCAGCCGCATCACGGAGAAAGTCGCCGGGGAACTGGCCGAATGGTCGGCCCGACCCTTGGATCCGGTCTATCCGGTGCTGTTCGTGGACGCGGTCGTGGTCAAGGTCCGTGACGGGCAGGTGCGCAACACCCCGTTCTACGTCGTCATGGGGGTCACCGTGAACGGGGAGCGGGAGATTCTGGGATCTGGGCCGGCGACGGTGGCGAGGGTGCCCGGTTCTGGCTGCAGGTATTCTCCGAGCTGAAGAACCGGGGCGTGGAGGATGTGTTGATCGCCGTCTGCGATGGGCTTAAGGGCCTGCCCGAGGCGATCACCACCACGTGGGAGCGAACGGTGGTGCAGCAGTGCATCGTACACCTGATCCGCAACAGCTTCCGCTACGCCGGACGCCAGCACCGCGATGGCATCGTCAAGGCGCTCAAGCCGGTCTACACGGCCCCGTCCGAGCAGGCGGCGAAGGACCGGTTCGCCGAGTTCACGGCCGAGTGGGGCCAGCGATATCCGGCAATCATCCGGCTCTGGGAGTCCTCCTGGGCGGAGTTCGTGCCGTTCCTGGAATACGACGTGGAGATCAGGCGGGTGATCTGCACGACGAACGCGATCGAGTCAATCAACGCCCGCTACCGGCGGGCCGTGAGGGCCCGCGGGCACTTTCCAAACGAGGCCGCTGCGCTGAAATGCCTCTATCTGGTCACTAGGTCTCTTGATCCAACCGGCGACCGTCGGGCACGCTGGGTAATGAGGTGGAAGCCCGCGCTGAATGCGTTCGCCATTACCTTCGCCGGCCGGTTCGAAAGAACCACTCACTAATGAAAACCGCCGGACCCCACACACCGTTTATCGGACAGTCCCGCGCTGCCCAAACAAGGGAGGCAGCTCTATGTTCTCGCGTTTGTCCGAACATCGATCCCGCTTTGTATCGGGTGCATATAAGTCGCCCTCTGAGCCGGCAACGGCAAATTTGCTTCGTTCCCCTGCTCAGGGATTCACGATCCAATGATGCCGAAGCTTCCAAGGAGCGAGGCGGAACCCATAACTCCGGGCGGGGGTCTGCCTCCAGTGCTTGAGTTGGTTCTGGAGCCTAGATACGAGCGGCTTCAGCAACTTCTGCAGGGCGTGACCCAACTTATTCGTTCCTGCTAAAGCCGTACGCTGCCCTGCATCCGTAGCTCATCAAGGACGGCGACGTCAGCGGGCAGAAGGTGGCAAAGGGGAACCGGCTTTGGGAAAGGGTTCATTCACCATAGATCCTTGAACTCAGCCAGTGTCGAGAGCTCCGTCGGCGCAGTCGAATCGTCGACGCAAGTTGCCGGACGCGGTTGAGGATTCCGAAGCCGTGCGAATCAAGGTCCCCCCAGTAAACAACCCTGCCGTCGCTGCCTCGGGGTCTTGCCCAGCCTATCCACGGCGTTGCCCGAACCGTGTACCACAGCTCCAGGTATAGGAAGCATGGCTGCGACTGACTCGAGAATCTCAAATACAATAACTGTTTGCGGCGAAAGGCCCATTGCGGCTAGCTCTTCCACCGGGACCGAGACATCGACCAAGGAGCCAGGGCAGGGCAGTACCGTCAAGGCCGAGTCGAAACGAGGCTCACGGCGGCGCCCGGCCGACACCAGTCAGGAGGCCGTGCACCGGGAAGCCCCTGTGTGCACAGATTTTAGACGCCTCCGCCGCAAGAGGCAAACCCTATCGGCTGAACTGTTGACCTTGCCCGGGCTTACAGGTGCAATCCATGCAGTGCCTGCGACCCGGCCTCTGAAACATCATCGAACGCGGCGACGGGTAAGCTTGCACCGGCGCATCTTCCCACACGGCGGCATGCCTTTCGCTACGAGCCGGGAAGCTTCAGACAGTTCCTTGCCGGCGCCTGCCTTTCGTGAGAATGGAGTGACTTTGGCTGCCCTGAGTGATCTGCCGATGTGATCTGCCGATGCCCAGCCTGCCGCGAAGGGCTTTGTTTCTTGCGTTGGGGGCGGCTGTGACACTAAGCGGTTGTGCCTTCTCCCCGCCCCGGCCGAATACCAGCGAAGGGCCGGCGCCCGGGCCCGCCCCGGAACGCGCGGCCGTTCCTCCCACACCAGTGCCACGGCAGCGACAGACATCCGCGCTGCCGGCATCCCGGCCGGACAGGGCGGGTATCGTCTCCTTATTTGACGGCCGTAAACCGGTCTCCTGGGGTTTGGAGCCACCCGGCGTGGCGCTCGGTCTGCCCATCGGGACCCCGGCGATCGCCTTGACCTTTGATTGCTGCGGAGGCCCCGGCGGGGACGGATTCGACCGGTCAGTCCTCTCAGCGCTGGTCCGCCACGAGGTGGCCGCGACCTTTTTCCTGAATGCACGCTGGGTGCGTTCAAACCCGGCCTTGACCCGGAACCTGGCGGCTAATCCGTTGTTCGAGATCGCCAATCACGGCACCGCGCACCTGCCGCTGTCGGTGACCGGGCGGTCCGCCTACGGGATCGGCGGGACCACTGATGCCGGCACCGTCTACGACGAGATCATGGGCGCCCAGACCGAGCTGGCGGCCGCCACGGGCAGGGTACCGCGGTTCTTCAGGTCCGGAACAGCGCACTACGATGACGTAGCCGCCGGGATCTGCCGGGCGCTTGGCCTCGTGCCTGTGAATTTCACCGTCAACGCAGACGGCGGGGCGACCTACCCGGCGGCTACTGTGGCCAGCGAGCTGCTTTACGCGCGTCCGGGCAGCATCGTTATCGCCCACGCCAACAGGGCGGAATCCGGTACCGGGGCCGGCCTGGCCACCGCCCTGCCCCGCATGGCAGAGCAGGGCACCGCATTCGTCCGGCTTTCCGAGGCTCCCCCGCAATGAGTAGGATGAGAGCAGAGCCCTGACCGGCATATGGCGAATGTTCACTGGACTACTGGACCACCGGATGGGCCCCTATCGATCGGATGTCACCGAACTCGGCAGAGCGCTCCGCCCAGGCAATTCAGGCTTCGGTGGAGCACAGATTTGGTTACTAGCTGCCACGACTTAGGGGTCGATGGAACGGGCGCCATGTATTGCTGCTCTCGACGGTGTTGCTCTAGTCCAACGATTGACCGCACGCCTCCAGGCGAAGAACAAATTAAAACGCCAACCAGGCGTGACCCATCATTCGAGCGCTACCGCACAGTGGCCACCGATATACCCCGGATGGGCCTCCTAATGTTCATTGATGTCGCGCAATGATGACAGCCCTCGAAAGCGCTCATGATTACGGCGACAGCCCACACCGGCAGGTCCTTCGCTCGGCTCCGGCCGCCCGAATCCCGCGCCTGGGATCACCTTCTCCCCGGGTGCGTTTTGAAGAACCCGAGAATTATGTCATCGACCAATGCTAAGTGCTGTGGTCAGCAACCCAGGTGCCAATGGGACCATCTGCGAAACCAATGGAGCAGGCGCCAAGGACAGCACCTTATGCCCGGCGAGCCGTGGGATGGGTAACATTCGAACCGCCCGGCCGGGCACCGATCAGATTGACAGGTTCACTTGGTATCACCTAAACGGCCAAGCGGCCAGCACAGACACACTGGGCTGGCTCTGCTGCGATAGGTCCTCGATTAGGCGTCCAGTTCCAAAAAAGGCGGCATACGGTAAGACTCACCGGAGCCCGAGCGTATTGGGGGGAACGCTCCGGCTCCGGTGGTCCGGCCCGCACCCCTTTCTCTGGATGCGCCCCATGGGGGTATGGCAACTTTGTCTCACGAGGCCTATGGAAAGGTTGAACGACCTTGGAACCTGTCCCAGGAGGCAGGCTTGCAGGTCTGGCACCAGTAAGGGCAGCGGCTGGACGGCCTGCCTGACGGGAGCGGGTGCCTTTGCCGCAGAATTCCACCGACCCTGGTCCTGATTGCGTTGCAGAGTTTTTGTCTGCTGGCCTTATTTTGTTGCCGCCTCGTTTTCCGAGACCGTCGATGAGAGGTCATGCGGCGGCTTCGGTGAAATAGGTCGGTTTCCCCTACGCCTGCGCGGTTCCGCGCGCGATGGGTGTCTTCCGGGATCCCCGGGGCTCCTCGCATCGGGAACAGGGATCTGAAATTCACTCGGCAGCTCCCTTCCACAGTAACGGACAGGTAACGTCCGCACCGTAGGGTGATTCCAGCCACTGGGGCTGGCGAACGGTCAGTCGTCTTTCGTCAGTCGTTCACCCGGGGAACCGCCGGTTGGTACCAGGCAACTCACAGAAAGTAGTCCATCATGTCAGGCGACCTGTTTTTCTATAATGCTTCGACCGGGGCCGTCGCCGTCGGACGCGTCAGCAACGACGGGAACTTCACCAATGTCACCACCGGTGGTGGACTGTCAACGGACTGGGACCACATCGTACCCCTCGGACGCGACTTGTTCTTCTACAATGCTTCGACCGGGGCCGTCGCCGTCGGACGCGTCAGCGACGACGGGAACTTCACCAATGTCACCACCGGCGGCGGACTGTCAACGGACTGGGACCACATCGTACCCCTCGGACGCGACTTGTTCTTCTACAATGCTTCCACCGGGGCCGTCGCCGTCGGACGCGTCAGCGACGACGGGAACTTCACCAATGTCACCACCGGCGGCGGACTGTCAACAAACTGGGACCACATCGTACCCCTCGGACGCGACTTGTTCTTCTACAATGCTTCGACCGGGGCCGTCGCCGTCGGACGCGTCAGCGACGACGGGAACTTCACCACCGTCACCACCGGCGGCGGACTGTCAACAGACTGGGACCACATCGTGAATATTTGACGATGGAGATTCCGCCAGTAAGTAGGGCAGGCGCTTGGGGGCTGTCTCAGCGGTGGTGGTCCGGGGCCTCGCGAATGACCGCCTGGCCACGACGGCGTTGAGCAAGCCGACGAACAACGGCCCGACACTCGAGCATCAACCTCGGCGGGGCTTGTTCATGCCGCTGCATGTTTTTATAATTCCTCTTCCGGCGATCGTCGTTACTTGGTTAGCTCTTTCACGCACTTCGTGGGGCGGACGCTATCCTGGCCTTGCGTCGACACCCGCGCGTATCCGAGGAGCTTCCTCTCCGTCACTGCGGGAAGCGCTTCTTACTCGCAGATTGAGCAGAGGGAGCGCTCCAGTGGTTAAGGGAGTCAGGCATGGCCGGTATTGACGATATTGGCGGAAGGCAAGGCTTCGCTCGGACGGGCTGCTGCACCTGAAGTGGAAACGCAGCGCGCACACGCTCCGGGCTGGCCGCCCGCCTGAAGGCCGGGCCGCGGTCGGTCACGCTTCGGCCCGCTGCCCTGGGATTGGCGGGGTGAGCGCGCGTGGGGTCACCGTGAGGCGGATGCCCGCGTTGGAACCTAGCAGTTCTTGGGCGACTTCCGGAACGTCGATACGCCCTGCCCAACGTTTGGGCGTGTTATCAATGTCTTTGAGTAGGTCTTTGTCCTGCGGGTTCCAGTCCCTTAGCGCGAGGGGGTTGGCACCGTTCCAAGCGGCCCAAGCTCTTGGCAGTGGCCGACCTGCGGCGGGCGGTTCGATGTCGACGAGGAGAGTGTCCTGCCAGTCCTCAGTCTGTTCCAGATGGTCGTCGAAGAAAAAGTGCCCGTCCTTCTCCCTGATGGACATCAGTCGGAGCCTGAGCGCATGGCGCAGCCGGGGCACTTCCCTGCCTGCGACACGCGGTCGGGGTGCCTTGGAGGAGAGGAAGGTCGTCAGCAGCGGGACGGGCGAGTCTATGGGGTTCCCCTCTTTCCAGCGCTCGATCTGAACGGGACAAAAGTGAGCTGCGCTTTGTTCATGGACCAGGACGGGTAGTCCGCGTATGGCCAGCCCGACGTCGAGTTGGAACTCGACGTCAGGTGGAGCCGCCTTGCCTACGGTGAAACCTACGAGTTCCACCTCGATTTTGAGGTCACCGAAAAGGAAACGCTGGAGGTTCTGGTACCCCTCCTCAGAGTTGACGATGCCGTACCGTCCGCTGTGACTGCGGTGCACTACTGCCAGAGGCGCCCCACGGACGGCGGCATTCTCGATCTGAACCAGGCCATCGCTGCGGGCACCTACAGCCTTGGAGGAGAGGCCTGATGCAACGTCGTAGTCTTCCGGGTTAGAGCCGACGAGGCAAAAAAACTCATCCACCGGGAACCCGTCCTCCGGCATTTCCGTCCCCATAAACGCGTCACGCGTCCGCACCTTCCTTAATGCTGGCGGTGTGAGGTACTCATACATTCGGTCGGGGCCGAAGATGTCTGCGCCTTGGAAGCCTGTGGCGTCACGAATCCGCTCGAGCAGTCCGAAGCCAACGGAGAAGCGGATGCCCCCGTGGGGCGTGGCATATGTGAATACTCTGGCCACGTACTTCGTCCCCGCGGCGGGATCGATTTGCCCGTCTTCGCCGGCGAGAGTCTCGGGGATGACGCGCTGCAGGAGTGCGCGGCAGATCAGTCCTCCCATGGAGTGGGCGACCAGGAATACCTTCGACGCGCCTGTCTTTTCCAAGACCAGCTTGATCAGGTCGAACAGGTCCCGGGCGGCTTCCTCGAACGAAAAGTTCTCCGGGTGCTTGGCGAACGTATCCGCTGCATCATCATAAAACCGGTGGATCCATACCGATGCCGGGTTCACCGTCCTGGCGTCCGCACCGTTAAGAAAAGCCCATTGGTCTCCATGGACCGGCACCTCATACTTGTGGTCGGTTACCAGCCGCAGCAGTGGCGATTCAAATTGGTGGAACTTGGCCCTTCCGTTGCTGTCAGCACGAACATGAACGGATCCCTGGCTAAAACCGTAGAAGGGATCGTTCACGACGTTGTTGATTGCGGAGCCGGTTCCGGCAAAGCCGCGGACGTAGATCACGGGGAGACGGCCGTCGTCACCAGGGAGTCCCATGTCGGGTCCCTCCTAAGAAACAAGTGCAACTTCCGGGGAGCGTGCGCGCAAAACTCTGGGGAGAGTTGATCACCCACGCCGTTACTGCGGCGTTACAGCTCTAGCCCTCGACGCCGGCTAACTTGTGGCAGCGGCAGTAATGTCAGCGCGCTCTACTGGGTTGAGGTGGAACAGCTCGTTAGGAGTTAGCCGTGAACGCCGAGACAGCCCCTCCGACTGCGACTTCAAGCCGCAGTCCCGTCCGGTCCTCCGCCCCGACCTCTTCCCCGGAGAGAACGCCTCATAAAAACACTGCGTTTGAAATGTGTCAGCGGGACGGTACTACTCGGTGGGGGTCAGCAGGACCTCATAATCCCTTGCGACTTCAACCTGAGCCGCATCGGTGCCCTCTTTACGAGGCCTTTGTCGCCACGGAGCCCTGCTGACAGTACGCCTGGCAGCGCTGTCCGTGAAACCCATGAGCGGAATGCCTCCGAGCAACCAGCCTGACGGAGGCTGTCCAGTTTCCGTCGAGGGCCTGGTTGAAGCCTCGAACCCAAACGGACTTGTCTGATCAGCCGCGTTCCTAGAAGGAGGCTAGTTGTTCGGCAACCCACGGAGCCAGTCCTCAACGCTGGAAAGGACTGCATCTTTGTTCGCGGCATATCTAGTCACTACTTCTGACGTGCCGTTGGAAGTCGAGGTGAGCCGTGCCCGAAACGGCTGCTGGTGCTCAGCCTCGAACCATACATTGATGACGAGAGCTGCCTCATTCCATTCGCTTCCCTCATGGTTGGCTGTCATAGAAGCCACTGCACGCCCCTCACCCTTCTCAAGATCGCTCACATTCGTGGTCGCGCACTCTATCTGAAAAGCATGAAATTAGGATAGAACGCTCTCAGTAAATACTGACACGCCAATCTCAAGTTCCCAGCGGACTCGCATCAAGAAATGCGCAGGATTGAAATCCGGCGACCATTGTCACCAGATGCTATGACGGACCGGAAAAATCCTGAATCAGGGGGTTCGATGCTGGCGGCTGTGGACACGCTACTGCCGGCAAACCAAGAAACGCGCAGCCCTCGTGGATCAACTCGAAGATTCGGGCAACCGCTCACCCTTCATGATCCATAGCCCACAGATTTGAGTCGCAGGGTCCCTAATCTAAAGTTTTGAAATTGTCTCTGCTTCCGTTTCCTTCGACCAGCCGATGGGCTACTTTATCAATTGGCACAACTTGAGCTGAAAGGAGAGGGTGCAAGTGGCGGCGTCAGCAGGCTGGGGTAAGCGCTGACGAGCACAGACGAACGATAAACTGCGACGGCCGACATCGGCCGCCGCCGATTTGCGCCCCTGCAGCGAACCTTTCAAGAGTCTCATGGTCGTATGCAGACGCCATGGGGATCGTGATGGTACAGGACAACGACGTCCGTTTTGAGCTGAACCTTTTCGAACGCTGGCAATTGTTGCACGGACAAAGCGAGGTCCATGTGGCTTGGAGGCAGCAGCGATTAATCAGTGCATTAGCAATCTATGGCCCGCGCAACCGGCGCTATATTAGTGGCCTCTTGTGGCCAGACAGCCCGGACGCTCGAGCCTTGGAAAGCTTACGGGTCAGTATGCACCTGATATCGCGCGAGCTTCCTGGCTTGTTGGTCAACAGCGGCCAAATAGTCTCCTTAGCGGACGGCCTCAAAGTGGATCTCCACCAGTGCCTCGCCCAGGTCAGGAAATGCGAACAGACAGATTCGAATGCGGCTGAGGATGTGTGTTTCTCACGCCTTCTGCACGCGGAATTACTCCCAGGGTGGTACGAAGACTGGGTCCTTCTGGAGCAGAATCGTCTGCGGAACTTTCGGTTGCGGGCGTTGGTCATGCACGTACGACGATGGCTCGACCGAGGGGAGGCTGAAAAGGCTGCGGATGCTGCCTTGGGCGCTCTCGACCTTGAGCCCCTCCATGAAGCCTGCGTCGGCCTCCTCATGCATGCTGAACTCAAAATGGGGAACCGTGCCGGAGCCCTACACGCCTTCGAAAGATTCAGAGGCAAATTGAAGGTAGAGCTTGGCGTAAGCCCCTCCGACCACCTGATGCAGCTCGCAGCTCGCATCCGGGTGTGAACTCGGCGACGATGTGCAACGAAGTTCTATATCCTTCACGAGCGGAACTCTAGCGG
This sequence comes from Arthrobacter sp. NPDC093125, assembly GCF_044754225.1. Taxonomy (NCBI): domain Bacteria; kingdom Bacillati; phylum Actinomycetota; class Actinomycetes; order Micrococcales; family Micrococcaceae; genus Arthrobacter; species Arthrobacter sp. NPDC093125. Next base: position 38,202 of record NZ_JBIVOQ010000016.1, read on the forward strand.
GAGGAGTTTTGGAACTCCTGCCGCCGTCGGCCGTTGAAGGCGGGTTACGGGGTTCTGACGCCGGGCTTCCCGGTTGCGTCTGACTGCCGGGCTGTGAGGAGTGTGCCGGCAGGTGAGCTGGGGGCGGTGGCGGTCCGTCGGCGTCGAATGAACTAAGAGATATGTGAATTACCATGCCGTCCTCCTGCCCGCAAGCCGTGGCTTCGGCCGATTAGGAATCGCGGTTCTGTCCGACCCCGCGAAGATACGTCAGGACAGCCAGCACTCTCCTGTGGTTCTCCGGCTCGGGCCTCAGCTCGAGCTTCAGGAAGATACTTCTGATATGGGCTTCTACGGTGCGCTCCCCTAAAAAGAGTGCCTTACCTATAGCCTGGTTGGTTCGCCCTTCGGCCATGAGCTCAAGGACGCTTTTCTCCCGGCTCGTAAGGTCATCACCTCGATCGTGACCTTTGTGTGGACGGCTAACCAGACGTGTCACGAGCTCTGAATCGATGGCAGTGCCACCTGCGGAAACGCGATGCAGGGCGTCAATGAACTCGTCGACGTCGGACACACGCTCCTTGAGCAAGTAGCCCAGGCCTCTGGCTCCGTTCTTCAACAGTGACATCGCGTTTTCCGTTTCCACGTACTGGGATAGCAGGAGAACGCCTATCTCGGGGTATCTGCTCCTTAACGTCTCTGCTGCCTGGATCCCCTCAATCGTGTAACTGGGAGGCATCCGGATGTCCACGACGGCGACGTCGGCCCCGTGATGGTCAATGACGTCCAGCAGCTCCGGGCCATCACTGGCCTCGCCCACCACTTCCAGTCCTTCCGACTGCAGCAGGGCAGAGAGCCCACGGCGCAGTAAAGCCGAATCATCGGCGATGGCAACCCGTAGCCTCATGGCAGGTCGCCTTCCGGGTCCGCGGAAAAGGGAAGAACGGCACGTACCGTCGTCCCTTTGCCGTCAGGACTGTCGATTGACAACGAGCCTCCGAGCGCCGCTGCCCGGTCCGCAATCCCCAGCAGGCCGCCGTCGGATCCCGGCCGGGCGCCGCCAATTCCGTTATCCACGACCTCCATACGCATTTCTCTGTCGTCCCCGTTGATGCAAATGCGGATCGAGCCCGCCTCGGCGTATTTCGTAGCGTTAGTAACAGCTTCTGCGCAAATGAAGTACGCGGCCACCTCTACGTGCGCTGGAAGCGCATTTTGCGTCTTGAGATCCAGCTCTACGGGCACTGATGATCGTTCCGCCAGTGCGGTGAGGGACCCAGCTAACCCCTTCTCTCGCAGGGAGGGCGGGTATACGCCACGGGCTAATTCGCGCAGTTCGTCGAGTGCCCCCGAGAGCTCGGCGCTGGCCTGGCCGACCAGGTTTTGTACTTCCCGAAGATCCGTCGCCCGGTTGGCCCGGGCCAGCTCCATCGCCACCGCAACCAAGCGTTGCTGGGCTCCATCGTGAAGGTCCCGTTCAAGCTGACGACGGCGGGAGTCTCCAGCCGTGACGATTCGTTCTCTGGACCTCCTGACCTCAATGAGCTGGTCCCGGAGCTGTTGCTCCATCTGCTGATTTTCCAATGACAGGGAGGTTGCGCTGCGTACGGCTGCAAGCAACTGCGGCTGGTCCTGGAGCGCTTCGTCGAAAATCAAAGCCCCTACTGGTACGCCATGGCGCTCCAAGACCATGGAGGCACGTCCAGTGGAAGCATCTGGCAACGACTGGGGAACTCCGTTCTCGTCAACAAAAGACTCCTGATCGGGGACCCACCGCAGCAATGTGAGCGTTGGGTCATGGACAGAACGGCGGAGGGCGCCGATAAGCCTGTCACCCACCGGGGCTGAGCCGACCTCGACCATGAGATCACCCAACGAGCCACGAGCAAACCGGTAACGCCAAAGACCAAACAGAACGGCCAGAGGCACCACCGCGGTCGCGGGATACTGCCACAGGAGCGCTTCTGACGATAGTGACCCGGACACTTGGATCACTGCAAGGGACACCCACACAGTGGCCGCAGTCTTAACGATCACCGCTAGCCACAGTGGCAGGAAAGCCGACCGGTAGGCCTTCGTTCCGGAGCGCCACCGGGCGATAAGGACCGCTACGATCGCGACTCCCACCGCGATCTGAAAGGTTCGGATTCCGTTCCCGACAGTGTCCATGATCGCTGGACTGTCCCAGAGAAGCAGCAGGTTACGGGAGGTGGACTCCCCTTCCTTCACATGAAGGCGCGGATCGAAGAACGCCCAGCCAGCAACGGGAGCCAACAACCAGGAAGCGTAGAAGAACGCTACGCCAGACTTCTCGGCGCGACTGCGCAGATGGCCAGAGGGAAAGCTCAGCGCCAACTGCAACAGCGGAGGCTGATACATCAGCGTTAGCGTGACGCCCAGGGTAAAGGCCACCGGATCGCTGGAGCGCCGGATTCCTGACGCGAGCCACAAGCAACCCGCTACACACAACAGCACTCCGGGACTCCGGGTCGGCCGGCTTCCCCACGCCGTAACACCGGCCACAACGAAAGCAAGACCCACGGCCAAAAACAACGCAAGTTCAAAACCCGAAAACGGCCGCCGGCTTGGATTCTCACCCCACCGAAGCACGCCTTGGGCGTTTAGGCCGAAGGTTCGTGCAGGATCTTGAACGGCGATGGGAGACCAATCGATGCAGACTAAGACGAGCAATACGATGCCAAAAGTCACCGCTGCCACTGACATCAGTTGCTTGGGACTCACTGAAATACCCTGTCTGTACTTCCGGGTTCGCCGCCGAAGAAGTCAATTGTCCCACCTGGACGGCTCCTTGGTCGATGCGCCCTCCAGCCCCCTCGTTGGCGTTTACGGTCATTCCAGCCAGTGAAATTCTTCAGGTCCAGGCCCTGGCTGCACGAGGTTGCAACGTCGGTGGATCCGCCCAAGTATGTCCGGTCTCCGCCCGTGATCACCACGCGTTCGGCTCCAGTTCGGCAATTTTGGAACGGGCAGGCGGGCCATCTCACGATCCGTGTGTTTCGTGTGCCCGACGCCGTCTCGGCCATGAAAAGCAGTGGTGGAACCAAGAACCGTGCTGGCACGGAAGCGTCGAACCCCCGCCCGCACTGACCATGGAAATGCCGATTGAAGGCATCCGGTCCGCCAAAACACGGGACCGCCCACCAACGGCCAACAAACACACACCACACCAGGAGAACCTCCCCATGTTCATGACCACCTTCCGGCAAAAGACGGGCCGGTCCGCCACCGCCGTCCTGATCGCCACGATGCTTGCTGCCTTCGCCTTCGTTTTCATCGGTAGCACGCTGACGGCGGCACCTGCCCACGCCCTGTGTAGCGGCTCCAGCCCGGCGAACGGCACCTGGAAGAACATCGATCCAAACACCAACTCAGTCACCAAAGTAGTGCTCGACTGGGGCTGCGCAGACCAAGCACTGTGCGACACCAGCGGCCACTGCGTCTATCCCGCGGGCACAATTCGGGTGTTCGGAGAGTGCCACCCCACCGACTGCGACTGGGGTTCGCGTCGCACCTACGCCGAGAACGGCGGATGGGAGAGCGCCACTTACAACTACAGCTGGGCCACCAAGAGCGTCTGGGTGAAGCCCTACCAGTACCACGGCAAAACCTACCTGCGCGTCTGGGTCCACACCGACTTCACCCCAGCGGATGGCCGACAGGACTACACGACCGACGTGTGGATGCTGAAGTAATCGCGGAGACAAAGAGATGCCGAGTGTGGCTGCCGATACCGGCGGCCACACTCGGCGTTGACGCCATTGCCGCCCAGAACGGTGCGCGGATCTTGGCCTAACCAAGACCGTTCTCCAACCTCAACCTACAAATGCTTCGTTACGTGCTGGCACGGAAGCGGTGCCGGAAGGCGCAGGAATACTCTCGATTTCGAAAGATTATCCGACAAACAAAGGAACGATCATGGGCGAGGCACTGGTTCACGTAAGCGGCTTCAGCATGGCTTTGGGAGGCACCACAATCATTCGCGACTTGTCCTTCGATGTGCAAGCTGGTGAGACTTTCGGTTTCCTGGGCAGCAACGGATCGGGAAAGACGACCACAATCCGTGCCCTACTGGGCATCTATGAGCCGTCGGCCGGTGTCCTGCACATCAACGGGAAATCGTTCAGGCCGGAGGACAGCGGCCGGCTCGGTTATCTGCCGGAGGAGCGCGGCCTGTACAAGAAGGAAAACGTCATCGAGGTCATGACCTACTTCGGCAGGCTCAAAGGGCTGGGCCGCCACACCGCGAGGCGCTGGTCACTGACCTATTTGGAGCGCGTGGCTTTAGCCGACAAGGCCACAGTGCAGCTGGACAAGCTCTCCGGCGGGCAGCAGCAAAAGGTCCAGCTCGGTGTCACGATCATGAACGAACCCGAGCTGCTGATCCTGGACGAGCCGACCAAGGGTTTTGACCCGGTTAACCGAAAGCTGCTGATGGACATCATCGCGGAGCAGAAAGCCAACGGCGCGACTGTTGTCATGGTCACCCACCAGATGGAGGACGTCGAACGCCTGTGTGATCGGGTGATCCTGCTGAACAACGGAACCGCGGAAGCCTACGGCACCGTCGACGAGGTCCAGAACCAGTTCGGCGGCCGTGTCATCCGCCTCAAACATGCTCGTGCGATCCCGAAATCGCCGCGCTACACAGTCACAGTCAGCGAGACGAACTACTCCGAGCTGTCCGTCGCTGATGACAGCGACGAGGCCGACATCCTGAAGGAACTCATCTCCGGCGGCGTCGCGGTCCGTTCCTTCACTACGACCAAGGTCTCCATGGAGGACATCTTTATCCGCGTCTACGGCGCGCAGAACAAGCCAAGCAGCCGCGACTACGCGATGGCGGAGGTGTAGCCGGACATGGCACGGCACAACCTTGGCGCAGTGGCCGGTTTCGAGTTCACACGCATCGTAACCAAGAAATGGTTCTGGGCCGGTACCCTGGCAGTCCCCCTGATCATGGCCTTCGTGCTTGGCCTGATGGGTGTCAGCAACACCACGACCGCCACCGCATCGGAGACGCAACAAAGCGCAGGCTTCTCCATCGCCTACACCGATCAGTCTGGTCTCATCACCGCCGGGCAGGCGGCAGCATTCGGAGCCAGCAAGGCGTCCTCCCCGGAGGACGGCATCCGGGCCGTGCAGTCCGGGGCCCTGGACGCATTCTTCGAGTTTCCCGCCGACCCTGCCAACTCAACGGTGAACGTTTACGGCGCCGATCGGGGCATCTTCGAGAACGACAAGTACTCCGCCACCGCCCAAGCAATGCTCTCCCAGGCAGCCACCGCCAAGATCGGCTCCCACGAGCTCCTCACCCTGACGGGCAACGCAGCAAGAATCGACGTCAAGACCTACCGAGGGACAGTAGAGTCCGGCGGAATCAACGCTGTAATCCCGCCCCTGCTGTTCCTGATCATCTTTTACATGCTGATCTTCCTGCTCGCCGGACAGATGCTCAACTCCGCCTTGGAAGAGAAGGAAAACCGGGTCACCGAGATGATCCTGACCACCTTGAAGCCGGCCACACTGATCAGCGGCAAAGTCCTTGCTCTCTTTGCAATCGGACTCCTTCAAATGGGCATCTTCACCTCCCCCATCATCGTTGGGTTCTTGTTCTTCCGGGAGCAGATCAATATCCCTGCTTTCGACTTCGCAGCCCTGATCTTTGAGCCGGTCCCGATGATCACAGGGTTCCTCATCCTGATCGGCGGCTTCGCGCTGTTCACCACCACCCTCGTCGCGGCCGGAGTCGTCATGCCCACTGCCAAAGAGGCAGGAAACCTGATGGGCGTGATAATCGTGTTGGTCTTCGTGCCCTTGTACGCCGGATCGATGATCATTTCGGACCCGCAGGACATGGCGGTGCAGATCTTCACCTACTTCCCGTTCTCCGCTCCGGTCACTGCCTTGCTGCGCAACGGCCTGGGGTCCCTCAGCACCGGCGAGGCCGCCATCGTCATCGCGATCCTCTACGTAAGCGCGGCCTTCATGTTCCGTCTGTCCGTGAGGCTATTCCAGCATGGCTCCATCTCCTACACCTCCAGAGTCAACATCAGGGCGGCACTCGGCTGGCCGGCAAAGGGCACAACCGCTTCTGCCAAATAGACAGAAGCCGGCGCTACCGCGCAGGCCGGGAACCGAGAACTTCTACACACACAGCCTCAGCGACCTGATCGGCTCCGACGCCGTCGTCGCCTGGAACATGGACAAAGAACCGTCTTTCTGGGCGTCTGTCACGCAGTTGATCCCTTGTATGCTCCGGGGATTTGTCCACGATGCTTGGCCTGGTCCACCCCGGGTACAGATCAGTTATTGGTCGCCGCCGGCTTGGTTCCCGAGAGGGCGCCGAACCAGACGCCGCCCATGACCAGCATGGAACCCAGGACGGCAGGCAGGGTCACCGGTTCGTCTATGAGCCATGCCGCCAGCCCCAGGGTGACCACCGGAAAAAGGACAAACATGTACGAACTCGCCGACGATGTCCAGGTACGCACCACGAGCAGGACAAGGACAAACAAGCCGACCGATCCCAGCGTCACCAGATAGACCAACGCCACCACTACGTCAAGCTGGCCCGGCAGCACCCATGCTTCGCCGGCCACGGCTGACAGCGCGATGAGCAGTGGTGCGGCGAACGCCATGGCTACAGCGTTAGTCATGGCTGGGTGGTTGGCAGACAGGCGCTTGCCCAGGATGATGCTCTGGCCGATAACCAGGGTTGCACCGAGCATCGCGAGCACCGACCCTACCGGAGCGCCGATCCCCTGCGATCCAAGGACCATCCAGGCGACACCGCCGACGGCAAGGACCGACCCCGCCACGGCTCTCATGCTGAACCGCTCAAGTCCCTGGATCACAGCCAGGAGCAGCGTCACCAGGGGTACCCCCGCCATGACCACTGTTGCCGTTCCAGCAGTAGCTTGCGTCAGGGCCCAGTACATCAACGCATAGGGAATGGCGAATGCGAGGGCGCCGTAGACGGCTGTCAACGCCAGGAGCGGGCCTCGCGGCCAAGGGAGACGGAGAACGAGCGCGATAACAACGAACAGCATTGCTGCCAGACCGAAACGCAGGCCCGCGCCCCAGAACGGGGCCAGCTCCTGGTTGCTCAGACGCACCGCGACGAAGTTGGCCCCGCCCAGAACGACGGCGACACTGAAGGCTACCAAAGCTAGTCGCGGCACCCGTCGAGAGAGTGTCACTTGATTCGCACTCATGATTCCGAGAGTACCTAACAGGGGGCCTTTTGGCCTGCGTGCGGGGCACCGAGTCATCCCGCGATCGCCCCTGCACAGGTGTCACCCGATTGCCTCCGTGTGGATCCACGAGGGCAAGGACAAGGGCAAGCTGGGGTACCCGGTCACTGAGCGGTAGTCCGTTCCCGCACCGGGAGGACTGGCTCAGGATTTCAAGAACGGCGTGGCTTGGAAAGGGCGGCGCTTCCCACTCCTTTGAGAAGGGCAGCATCGTCTGGTCTCCGGCGAACGGTGCGTTCGTCTCCGAGGGCGCTATCCGTGCAGCATGGTTGAAGACCGACGCGCAGAACGGCAAGCTTGGATACCCGATCACGGACGAAATCACTTTCTCCGGCGGAGTCAAGCAGCACTTCGAGGGGGGTGTCATTGTCTGGACCGCGGAGAAGCGGGTGACGGAACAGACAGAGAGAGCTGAGGTGCCGGCCCTTCCGGTCGCGAACAGTAGGATGCGGGCAACGTGGAACGAATCGGCATACGGGCTGCGCCTCTTACATGGCGACAGCTTTGCGAGTGGGTCGTGCTGAGTGGTCGTGTTCGTAGATGAGTCCAAAGGGAACTTCTGTTGTAACGGTGACGGTGAAGCGCCTCGCGTCGTGTCGCGTGACGAGGACACCCTTCCGCTGCGGGAGGGCTCTTTCGATTGCCGTTTCCACCGCTGCATTGAGTTGCTTGTCGAGCGTTTGCTTGTCTCTGATGCGAAAGTCCGTGACGAGTTCGTGGCTTTCCATTCGATGTCCTTTGTCGTAAGAGGGGTTGCCGTCGGGTCTTGTGCGGCGGCGGTGCGTCTGACTTCCGGCATGGCGGAAATCCGCCCATGAGCTGTCTGCCACCTCATGATGTTGGAACGTTGGGGTTCTGGGAACCGGACAGACTTACTGATCAGGTGGTGGCGCCGTGGAGGAGCGGACAAGAAAGTTGGTGGGAAGGACGTTATTGGTGGGTTCGGCAGAAGTGCCGGCGAGCTGATCGAGGATGCTCTCCACAGCTTGGACGCCTTGGTCGTGGGCATGCTGGTCCAAGGTAGTGAGGCCAAATGATTGGCCGATTGGATGGGCATCAATTCCGATCACGGATAGATTGCCCGGGACGCTGAGCCCTAGGTCTCTGGCTGCGAGAATTACTCCTGCAGCCATTTCGTCGGAGGCACTGAAAATTGCTGTGGGCCTGTTGACGGGGTCGGCGAGAAGGTTTTTGGCCTGCTGGTAGGCGTCATTAAAGGAGTAATCGGATGTCAGAAGCCATGCCGGATTCACAGGCAGGTCAGCACTTTTCATGGCGTGCAGGTACCCCGCACGCCGGTCACCCGACGTTCTGAAATAGCGGTCCTGTTCGTTCTCGCCGCCGACATGCGCGACTTTGCGGTGTCCTAAGCCGATGAGGTGTTCGGTGGCACGTCGGCCAGCGTCGAACTCGTCAATACTGATGGTGCTTACGCCTGCTAACGGGCCCCCGACTCCAACAACCGGGATGCCTGTTGAGAGCAGCTGCTCGGTTTCTTGCTCATCCAGGTTCAGGGCCACAGCGAGCACTGCGTCCAGTCTTTTTCTGAGGAGAAAGTTGGACAGGATGCTTTCCCGGTAGCGGTCACCCTCAAAGTTATAAAGGGTGAGGTCGTATCCAGCTTCCATGAGTGCGGCTGCGGCGCCTTCCAGAACAGTGGAAAAGTACCATCGGCCGACGAAGGGCAACACGACACCAATGTTGCGGCTGCGCCCGCTAGCCAGGCTGGAGGCATGGTAAGACATGACGAAACCCAGCTCATCAGCAGCTTTCTGCACCTTGGTTCTGGTCCGGGCGGATACAAGCCCGTTTCCGCTCAGGGCGCGCGAGACAGTTGCTGATGAGACGCCGGCAAGCGCGGCCACATCCTTTAGACGGGGGGCGCCCGGCTTTGTTCCTTCGGTTGTCAGCCCAGCCGTAGCCATATAAATCCATCCGATAACAGGGTTGGGGACCCGCTGGCGCTGTACTCTGAGGAGAATCGCTGATCATCGGCATGGGATTTGTGAACGGCCATCAGTTTCAGATCGGTTCGATCCTGCACGGAGAGAGCGGGGCGGGGGTCATGGTCTCGATTGTAGAATCCTTTGATCACCTTTGAAAGCGCTTTCAGTCGGGAATTTGCCGGGAAGGCAGGAAACTTGCGAGAGTACCGCGGATCTCGGCTGGCCGACTGAAAGCGCTTCCTGTAGTCACTTGGCGTCCGGGCTGATGCTCCCGCAACGCCATATCGCGAAAGCTGGCCCATCACCGGGCAACGTGAAGAGGCCGTTCTCGTCTAAGTGGACATCCGTTGTGCCTGCGAGCCCGCGGAGGTGCGCGCCGACGATTTCGGAGGGCAGCTTCACCGGCGCGTGGTTGGCCCGTGCCGCATGGACCAGGACACTCTCCCCCGGTGCTTCACGCAGGAATGTGAAGGCGTCATCGTCTACAGACAGCCACCGCAGGCCACCTTGGCGAAGGGCGGGGAGCTGTTTCCGCGTCTCAAACAGGGCTTGGACGAGAGCGAGGCGGTCAGAGTTCCAATCCCCCTGGTCGGCCCAGGGAAAAGGCCGCCGGCCGTCCTCCCCGTTAACGCCCTCCTGGCCAATCTCGTCACCGGCCCAGAGCATCGGGATGCCTGGCATGGTGGCCAGCAAGCCCAGCGCAACAGAAACCAGTCGCGGATCGCCCAGCATGGTGCTGATCCGCATCGTGTCATGGGACCCCACGAGCGTGAGGGCGTGTGATGTGGCACGCCAGGGCGCAGCTGCGGAAAACTCCCGCATGGAAGCCACAATGTCGTGCCCGGAAAGTCTGGGAATGGCGGTAAATGGCCCTGGTTCAAAGGGGACTTCCGCCGGTCCCTTGAGCCATTGCCAGACGGGGCGGGTAAAGCCGGCGTAGTTCATCACGCCGTGCCAGCCGTCCCCGTCAAGGTCGTGGGACGCGTCGTGGCTGTGCTCGGCCAGCAGCAGTGCGTCAGGGCTGGCGTCAGCCATCGTCTTGCGCAAGGTGGTGGCCACTTGGTGGTTCAGGTCAGTGGCGCCGAGCCGGCCGGTCATGTTGGCCACGTCGATACGCCATCCGTCGAAGCCGTGCGGTCCGAGCCAGCGGGCCACAACGGACTGTTCACCTTCGTAGAGGCGCTGCCGCAGCTCTGGGTTGCTGTGGTCAAACTTCGGCAAGGACCGGTGCCCGAACCAGCAAACGTAATCGTCCGGATGGTGGTTGAAGAGAAAGAAGCCTGCTTCGGTGCTGCCCGGGTCATGGACCGCGGCCTTGAACCATTCGTGGACGTTTCCGCAATGGTTGGTGGTGAGGTCTCCGAGGAGGTGCATGCCGCGGGCGTGGACGGCCTCGGACAGGCGTTTGAGGGCAGCGTCTCCGCCAAGAAGGGGGTCCACGTGGTCGAAGCTTGAGGCGTCGTATCGGTGATTGGAGCGGGCCGGAAAGATCGGCGTGAGGTAGATGGTGTTGGCGCCGGTTGCCTGGATGTGGTCAAGGTGCTCGATGATGCCGTCGAGGTCCCCGCCGTAATACTGGTACGGCGTTTCCGGCCCCCTGCCTATGACGGGGCTGTCCCAGTCCTCAGCAATAGCCCATTCCGGCGCGGGCCGGTCAGCTGACTTGGCGAAGCGGTCAGGAAAAATCTGATAGAGCACGGCGTCGCCCGCCCACGCCGGCGGTGCGGGATGGGTGCTGATCCGGAAGTCCGAGGCGTCGGTCACGTCATGAGTGTGCAGACCCGTTCCATTGAGCCACTGGTACCCGTCCTGGATCCCGTCAAGGAGCCAGCGATAGTTCACAACAGGGTTCTCAACGGGAATGTCCGCCCGCAGCCAGAACTCGTGTTCATTTTCCCGCTCGGTTGTTGTCTCCAGAAGCGCCTGCTCACCGTCCACACATACACGCAGCAGGGCCCGGGTCACTCCGCTTGCCCGCGGGACGCGCAGGAAAACGGTGACTTGGTCCCCGAGGGCAGGCGAAAGGTCGGAGACATACATGGCCGAGCCGTCGTGGTGCGGCACGTTCCACAGGGGCTGGTCCTGCCGCACGGGCGGTGCATCGAAGGAAGACATGGTCTCGATTGTAGGGCTTTTCGACCAAAATGTAAGCGCTTCCTTTAATTTCCACGCTCATTAGCCCCTAGTACTCCGCGGTTTCAAGATCACCAACTGGGGGCTGGACAGGAAAAATGGAAGCGGTTACAGTTGTGATGCCTCTCACGTCCGCCCCGGTTCGGGCTCTCGCCTGGCTGAGGTTGGAGGTTCGACCACACACCGCCCCCTTCGAGTCGCGGTGCAATCCTCAGAAACGTGCCAGAAAGGTACACCAATGAAGGTGACTTCCATCGCCGCGGCCCCTACCCGCCGCCTCTTTTCTATCGCCGCCCTCGGTGCGGCCGGCGCTCTTGCCCTCAGCGGCTGCGGAAGCAGCGGCACATCGTCTACTCCGGCACCCGCTCCGGCCCAGGAGAGCAAGAACCTGGCCGAGGGAGGCTCCTCCACGATCACCCTGTGGGCCGACAATGCCCGGGTGAAGGTGCTGAAGGACGTCGCTGCCAAATTCCAGGCGGAAACCGGAATTGAAGTGAAACTTGTCGGGAAGGATACGGTTCGCGAAGACTTCATCACCCAGGTCCCCACGGGCAGGGGCCCTGACTTAATCGTTGGTGCCCACGACTGGCTCGGCCAGCTCGTGCAGAACGGCGTCGTCGCACCGGTTGAACTGGGCGACAAGGGGAAGCTCTTCGAGGATTCAGCCATGAAGGCAATGACCTACAAGGGCTCCGTGTACGGCGTTCCGTTCGCCATTGAAAACATCGGGCTTGTCCGGAACACGGCCTTGGCCAGTGAGCCTGCAGAAACGTTCGATGAGGTGATAGCCAACGGAAAGAAAGCCGTCGCTGAGGGAAGGGCCTCGTACCCGTTCCTGGTCGGGCTTGATCCGAAGCAGGGTGACCCCTACCACCTGTATCCGCTGCAGACCTCGTTCGGAGCCCCGGTGTTCGGCACCGGCGAGGACGGCGGCTACGACGCGAGCAAGCTGACGCTCGCCAATGCCGGCGGCATCGAGTTCGCCAAGAAGCTCAAGGCATGGGGAGACACCGGGGAAAAGATCCTCAACTCGAACATCACAGCCGATATTGCCAAGGAAAAGTTCCTGAAAGGCGAGTCGCCGTATCTGCTGACCGGCCCGTGGAACGTCCCTGACTTCCAGAAGGCCGGCATCAACGTCGCTATCGATCCCCTTCCCACCGCGGGATCAGAACCTGCCCAGCCTTTCATCGGTGTCAACGGGTTCTTTATCAGCTCCAAGAGCCAGAACTCCCTGGCGGCCACGGAATTCGCCGTGAACTACCTGACCACCGAAAGTGTGCAGGATGCCCTCTTCTCGAGCGGGGGCCGGCCACCGGCGTTGAAGGCTTCCTTTGAGAAAGCAGCAACGGACCCTGTGGTGGCAGCATTCGGCAAGATCGGCGCCAACGGCGTGCCCATGCCGGCACTTCCTGAAATGGACGCCGTCTGGGCCGACTGGGGCGGCACGGAACTGGCTCTGATCAAGGGACAGGGCGACCCGGAGGCTGCGTGGAAGACCATGGCCGACAACATCCAAAAGAAGATCGCAAAGTAAGCCTCCCGCGCTTTTGCCGGCCGGCCTGTGCGTGAGCAGGCCGGCCGGCCCGCCGCTAACATCTGCCTACCATCGCTGAAAGCCAGATCCCTAATGACTGCACTCGACACCGCACAAGCCCCACCTACGTCACCGACCAATCCAAAGAAGCCCCGACGCGGGCCGGATTCACTGGGCGGCATCCTCGCCAAAATCGTGCTGCTCGGTCTGGTCGACGCCTTCGCGGTGTACGTGATGATCGTTCTTTTCATGAGTGAGAACTGGACCGTGCTCGCTGTCGCCGCCCTCGTCACGGTCCTGATCAACTGGATCTACCTGCGCAAGGGTGGTCTTCCCGCCAAATACCTTGCTCCGGGCGTCTTCTTCCTCGCGATTTTCCAGATCTGCGTTGTTGCGTTTACGGGCTACATTGCCTTCACCAACTACGGCGACGGGCACAACAGCAGCAAGGAAGACGCAATCAGTGCCATTCAACGCTCGGCCCAGCAAAGGGTTCCGGACTCACCTGCTTACCGGGTCTCCGTGCTCGGCCAGGGCGAGAACTTCTACCTGCTTCTCACAGACCCCGATGGCCAGGCCCTGCTTGGGGGACCTGACCGGCCGGCCGAGAAAGTAGAAGATGTCCAGCGCGACGGTACCGGCAAAGCAACCGGCATGGATGGCTACAGCACGCTGAACCTCCGCCAGATCATCGCCAACCAGGACAAGATCACGTCCCTTGAAGTTCCCCTTTCCCAGGACGCGGCCGACGGATCGCTGCGCACCGCCGACGGAAGCAACGCCTACATCTATAAGCCGACCCTGACCTACGACCCGGCGGCTGACACTTTTACCGATGCGACTTCCGGAAAGACCTATCGTGACGGGGGCCAAGGCAACTTCGTCGACGAGACCGGGACCGCCCTGGATCCGGGCTGGAAGATCGATGTCGGCTTCGCCAACTTCACCAAAGCCTTCACCGATGAAAACCTCCGCGGGCCCCTCCTGCAGGTGGCGGCCTGGACACTCACCTTCGCGCTGGCCTCTGTCGCCACAACCTTCGTGATGGGACTCTTCCTCGCGATAACGTTCAACCGCCAGGACCTGCGGGGCAAACGCATCTACAGAATCCTGATTATTCTGCCCTACGCCTTCCCGGTCTTCCTCTCCGGGCTCGTATGGTCCGGCTTGCTGAACCCGGAATTCGGCTTCATCAACCAGACGCTCTTCGGCGGCGCCCAAATCCCGTGGCTCACCGATCCATGGCTCGCAAAATTCAGCGTCCTGCTGGTGAACCTCTGGCTCGGCTTCCCCTACATGTTCCTGGTCTGCACCGGGGCACTGCAGTCGCTGCCCGAAGAACTGGATGAGGCAGCCCGCGTGGACGGCGCAAGCGCGTGGCGGATTTTCCGCTCCATCAAGCTGCCGCTCCTGCTCGTATCCGTGGCTCCGCTGCTGATTTCGACGTTTGCCTTCAATTTCAACAACTTCAATGTCATCTTCATGCTCACATCCGGAGGCCCCCGGTTCTCCGGAACCACGATGGACATCGGCGCGACAGACATCCTGATCACCATGGTCTATAAAGTCGCCTTCGGCGGCGGCGCCGGCCGGGATTACGGCCTCGCCAGCGCCCTCGCCATTCTCATCTTCATCATCGTGGCGGTTATCTCCGCATGGAGCTTCAAAATGACCAAGTCTCTGGAAGAAGTAAACTCATGACCGTCAGTACCTCGACGCGCAGCATTCCACACCGCAAAACCTTGCCCGCCCGAGGCCCTGACAGCGGCAGAGCATCGTGGGCAAAAAACAAGGGCTGGCGCCATCTCGTGGGAATTGCCACGATCATCTTCGCGTTGTTTCCCCTGCTCTATGTGCTCTCGGCCGCCCTGGACTCAAGCGGGACCCTTGCCGGAAGCAACAGGCTGTTCGGCCAGATCGACTTCGAGAACTTCGCCCAGCTCTTCTCTGACCCTGCGCGTCCCTTCGGGCGATGGTTTCTGAACACACTCTTCATTGGCGCAGTAACGTCCCTGGCCAGCGTGCTGCTGGGGGCCCTCGCTGCCTACGCGTTCTCGCGCATGCGCTTCAAAGGCCGGCGATTCGGCCTGCTGAGCCTCATGCTGCTGCAGCTGTTCCCCCAGCTGCTCGCCATCGTCGCCATCTTCCTGCTGCTCAGCGGCATCTCGGACGTTGTTCCGTGGCTGGGGCTGGGAAGCCAGCTCGGACTGATCATGGTCTACCTCGGCGGTGCCCTGGGAGTGAACACCTACCTGATGTACGGCTTCTTCAACACCGTGCCCACCTCCCTTGACGAGGCAGCACGGCTCGATGGCGCCAGCCACGTCCAGATTTTCTTCGGCATCATCCTGCGCCTGGTGACCCCGATCCTGGCCGTGGTCGGACTGCTGTCCTTCATCGGCATCAGCAGCGACTTCATCATCGCCTCCGTCGTACTCCAGGATCCGGATTCGCAGACTCTCGCCGTCGGGCTGTATTCCTATGTCGCACAACAGCGCTCGGAAAACTGGGGCGTCTTCGCCGCAGGGTCCGTCTTGGCTGCTCTTCCGGTAATGGCCCTCTTCCTTTTCCTCCAGAAGTACATCACCAGCGGGCTGATTCAGGGCTCCGTGAAGGGATAGGCAGCCGCGCAAGCGCACAACCACACCCGGCCTGCCGGGGCAGGACATCGATAACGGCAAGTACCTGTACCGGATCAGAGCAGATGGAGAATCAACCGGTGAAGACCGATATCCCCCACCATGACGGTTCGCCGCTGTATGTCTCTGACCAAGCGCCGGCCGTGGGCAGCCAGATACGGCTCCGGATGCGAATCCCGGCCACGTACGGCAGCGTTGACCGCGTTTTCGTTCGTTCCCTCAGAGACGGCGAACCACACTTTGACGAAGCCCACCGGGTCGATGGTCCGGACTGCCCGACCGGGTCCGACCACTCCTGGCAATGGTGGGAATGTGTGGTCCTCGCAGTCAATCCTGTGCTCCGGTACCGCTTCCTGATCGAAACCAATCATCAGGGCCGGCCTGGGTGGGAATGGTTGAACGCGGAGGGACTCTTTGACCGGGAGACCCCCGATTTTCAGGACTTCCGGTTAATCGCCCATGCCCCGGCCCCGGACTGGGTTCACCGCGCAGTGATTTACCAGGTCTTCCCCGACCGCTTTGCCCGTTCCTCAGCCGCTGCCACCCGGCCCACGCCCGAGTGGGCGGTCCGCTGCGGCTGGGATGAACCCGTTCATCCTGCAGGAGAAGCCACACCGCGCCAGCTCTACGGTGGAGATCTCGACGGCATCGCCGAGCATCTCGACCATATTCAGGCCCTTGGAGCCACAGTGCTCTACTTGACTCCCTTTTTCCCCGCCCGGTCCAACCACCGATACGACGCGACGACCTTCACGAAAGTGGACCCCCTGCTGGGCGGAGACGAGGCGCTCATCCGTCTGGTGGATGCCGCACACCACCGCGGGCTACGAGTGATCGGCGACCTCACGGCAAACCATTCAGGCGACGCCCACGAGTGGTTCACAGCCGCGCTTGAGGATCCGCGCTCCCCAGAGGCCGGCTTCTACTATTTCAACGAAGACCACACCACATACGCCACGTGGTTCGGTGTGCCCAGCTTGCCGAAATTCAACTGGAACTCACCCGAGTTGCGCCGGCGCTTCATCACCGGGACATCGTCGGTCATAGGCCGATGGCTCGCCCCGCCGTTCAACCTGGATGGGTGGCGCATTGATGTGGCAAACATGACCGGCCGCCACGGAACCGACGACATGAACCGCGAAATCGCCACGATGATCCGGCACACCATGCAGTCCATCAAGCCGGATTCACTGCTGCTCGCAGAGTCAACAAATGACGCAGCAGCCGATTTCGACGGAACAACCTGGCACGGGGCGATGACGTACTCCAACTTCACCCGCCCACTCTGGCAATGGCTGACGAAAGAGGAAGCTCCGGTCAACTTCTTCGGGACGCCCATTCCAGGTCCCAACCGCGTCAGCGCGAAACACTTCGTCCAGACCCACCAAGCCCTGGCCGCGGCCTTTCCCTGGCGCATCCGCACGCAGAACATGAACGCCCTAAATTCCCATGACACTGCCCGGGCAGCCACCGTCATGATCCCGGGCGGCCAACTGGTGGGACTGGCCATGATCTTCACGCTGCCCGGAATCCCGACGCTGTTCGCCGGCGACGAATTCGGCCTCGAAGGGAGCAACGGTGAAGAGGCCAGAACACCCATGCCCTTGGCGGAACCCGAAAAGATACGCGCGAACCTGGTCCCGGGCATCGGCGAGCTCAGCCGACTACGCCAGGAGCTACCGGCACTGCACGAAGGAAGCCTGCGATGGCTGTACGCGGGCCACGACGTGCTGATCTACGTGCGAGAGCACAACGAGGTTTGTGTCCTGGTAGCAGCATCCCGGGCTGCATTCGAAGCCGTGGAACTACCTGCATCGCTCATCCACCCCCGTGCTGGGGATGCCACATCATCCCCGTTATGGGGTTGTGGCACTCTTACCGCAAGGAGCACACAGCGATCCACCACCTTCTCAGGTTCCGGGCCATCACTGCAGCTCTGGAGACTCCCGGGGATCAACGTTCCTGCTGGCCAAACCGGATCACACATTTCCAGTGCCACCCCGAAAGATGACCCCACCGACGCCACCACCAGCGACCTGCCTTGGACGGACCAGGCGCCTCGCCTGCAAACAACACAGCATCACTGAACGCACCAACTCACCAACAGCAAAATCCCAGATCAACAGAAAAGAAGGAAGCACCCTTGTCCACGACCGCCACTATGGCAAACTCCTCTGAATCCGAACGCATGGCCGATCCGAACTGGTGGCGTCAGGCAGCTGTTTACCAGATCTACCCGCGCAGTTTCTCCGACTCCAACGGCGACGGCATCGGCGATATCAAAGGCATCACCGCCAAGGTCCCATACCTGAAGTCACTCGGAATCGATGCCGTCTGGCTGAGCCCGTTCTACCCGTCGGCTCTCGCCGACGGCGGCTACGACGTGGACGACTACCGCAACGTGGACCCGAAATTGGGCACCCTGGAGGACTTCGACGAGATGGTGGCTGCCCTGCACGCTGCGGGCATCAAGCTGATCGCCGACATCGTCCCAAACCACTCCTCAGACCGGCACGAATGGTTCCGGGAAGCCCTCGCCTCCCCGAAGGGATCAGCAGCCCGCGACCGCTACATCTTCCGTGACGGCAAGGGCGAAAACGGCGAGCTGCCGCCCTCAGACTGGGACTCAGTGTTCGGTGGACCGGTCTGGGAACGCATCACCGAACCGGACGGCGCCCCCGGCCAGTGGTACATGCACATCTTTGCCAAGGAGCAGCCGGACTTTAACTGGGATAACCCCGAGGTCCGCCAGGACTTCCTGAAGACCCTGCGTTTCTGGTCCGACCGCGGCGTGGACGGCTTCCGCATTGACGTCGCCCACGGCATGGCAAAGGACCTCTCCGAGCCGCTGCCGTTGAAGGCGGACCTGGAAGCCAAAGCCGGCGCAGACGGGTTCATTGACGGGTCACACCCGTTCTGGGACCGCGACGAAGTCCACGAGGTCTACGCCGAATGGCGCAAGCTTTTCAACGAGTACAACCCGCCGCGTACCGCCGTCGCAGAGGCCTGGGTCCACGAGACGCGCCGCGCCCGCTACGCCAGCCCGGAAGGCCTCGGCCAGGCCTTCAACTTCGACCTCCTGCAGGCCGACTTTGAGGCCCCGAAGTTCAAAAAGATCATCATGGATAACCTCCTCGCGGCCAAAGAAACGGGGGCATCCTCCACCTGGGTGTTCTCCAACCACGACGTTGTCCGCCACGCCACCCGCTACGGACTGCCCAAGGGCAACGCCACGGCAGCCCAGGGAACCAACGCCGCCCAGGACGTCACGGCGACCGAGCCCAAGGGCCAGGACGGCAAAGCCTGGCTGCTGGCAGGCGGGCCAGCCGAGGAACTGGACGTCGAGCTGGGCCTGCGCCGCGCCCGCGCCGCATCCCTGCTGATGTTCGCCCTGCCCGGCTCTGCCTACCTGTACCAGGGCGAAGAACTCGGCCTCCAGGAAGTCGCCGAAATCCGTGAATTCGAGCGCCAGGACCCCGCCTTCTTCCGCAACAAGGGCGTCGAGATCGGCCGCGACGGCTGCCGCGTGCCCCTGCCCTGGAGTGTTGAAGGCACCTCCCTCGGATTCGGCGACGGCCCAGCCCACCTGCCCCAGCCGCACTGGTTCAGCAAGTACGCCGTGGAGGCCCAGGACGGGATCGAAGGCTCCACCCTGGAGCTCTACCGCACCGCACTTCGCCTGCGCCGAGAGCTCCAGGCCGACGAAGAGCTCGAATGGGTTGAGACGGGCAACCCGGAGATCCTGCACTTCCGCCGACCCGGCGGCTGGCAGTCCGTGACCAACTTCGGGGACACCGCCGTTGATCTGCCGGCAGGCACCGTCTTGGTCAGCAGCGCAATACTCGAGGAAGGCAAGTTGCCGGCGAACACCACGGCCTGGCTGCGCTGAGCCCTAAACCAGCCCATACGGGTCGGAATCTGCAGGTGCTGCTGCCAGTCTTGCGGGTCAGGGCGACCGCCCGGCCCGCAAGACGCCATATGACACTTTCACGTACCAGCGGAAAGCTAAGAACTCAACTTTGTGATCCAGGCACGAGCAACCCCGATTGCTGGGTGGTAACGCAGGAAGCTCGACGTTGGCCGCTCGCCGCTACCGAAATACGCGGCTTCTCGTCCAAACCGGCACGGCCCGTTAGAAGGTTGAGCGCCTGACCCCAGCGTTGGGGGAAACATACGAGGAAATACCGTCTTCGCGAGCAAGAAGTTGCTGCACAGGTCAGGGAGCGGACGGCAATTAGATCAGGAGTGGATGCATGTTGGAACGAAGGCCCTTCGGTAACACTACTTTTAGCGTCTCCGCCGTCGGGCTCGGCGCCGGCCAAGTTGGTGAAATCGATGTTACCGAGGCCGAAGCCGCCGAGGTGCTTAACGGAGCACTGGATCTCGGAGTAACGCTGATCGATACCGCCGCTAGTTACGGGCTAAGAGAAGAGCGTATCGGCCGGCACCTGGGCCGACGTCGGGAAGAGTTCGTGCTTTCAACCAAAGGTGGACCCAAGATCAAGGGTCAACCAGACTGGTCACCAGGAAGCGTATTGGCAAGTATCGAGCGTTCATTGCGCCTGACACAGTCGGAACGGATCGACATCTTCTATCTGCACTCCTGCCCCATCGAAATTCTGCGGCGGGGTGACCTGCAAGACACCCTTGATAAGGCCGTCGCCGCTGGCAAAATCGGTGTCCCAGGCTACAGCGGAGACAACGAGCCTCTAGCATTCGCAGTGGAATCCGGGCGGTTCGGCTCCATCGAAACAAGCGTCAACATAGCTGACCAGTGGAACCTCAGAAACGTTCTCGGCAGGCAGCCCGAACTAGGAGTAATCGCCAAGCGCCCCATCGCGAACGCACCATGGCGGTTCCCCGATCGGCCAAGCGGCCACTACGCGGAACTCTACTGGGAGCGGCTTCAGGCTCTCGAACTTGACCCAGGCGACATGGGTTGGACAGAGTTCGCTTTACGCTTCACTGCGTTCGCGCCCGGTGTGCACACCGCAATTGTCGGCACAGCAAAGCTGGCTCATCTGCGCCAGAACATCACAGCAGCCAGCCGAGGTCCCCTCGCGACTAGTGTGCTGGAAGGCATCGACTGCGCTTGGCGCGATGTTGGCTCCGACTGGACAGCTTCTACCTAGCGGCCCAGAGCCCCCTGGCAGGCGCCCCTATCAAATTGAACTACGCCCCAACCTGACGTGAGGCCGCGGTGTAAAGGATGTCCGGCTGGGCTCGGTCTGTCCATTCTCAGGCACCGGCACTAGGAAAGCATGTACCGGGGCCTGACAGTGGACACTTCGCCAGGCCGCTCTGGATAAGGAGAAAGGCGTGGACACAGTCCACACCTCGTTTGGTAGGACAAATTCACCACAACGACTTCCCGGCGCAACTAAAAGCGACCTCGCATGACCACTACGTGCCAGAGAGATTTCGTCATGTCGTTCGCGCACCTCAAAGCCATGAATTGCTGTTGGATACGCACGCCAATCCGACAGAACCGGAAAGAGGAAGCGCAAAACCCACCCACGGCAGGCGGAGCGCCCTTCGCCAGTCCCTTGCCGCCCTCCGGACCAAGGGGCTGATCGAAACCAGCCGTGGTCGCAGCGGCGGCAGCGTCATCCGCCGCCAGATCGAACTGACCGACACGGAGTTACAGCACAAGCTCAGGGAAACAAGCACAGAAGCGCTGAGGGACCTTGGCGACCTGAGGGCTGCCGTAGCTTCCATGTCTGCCCGGCTCGCCGCCAGCCGCGCCGACCCTCAAAACGTAGAACATCTCGAAGACCTGGCCAAGCGCCACCGCGACACCGTCGACGAAAAGGCGCGGCGCCGCGTGGACAGCCGATTTCATGTAGCCATCAGCATTGGCGCGCAATCAAGCAGGCTGACCTCGGTCGCACTTCAACTCGAAGCTGAACTGATGACCCTTTGGTGGGGCATCCCGGATCACGTCGACGGCGAAAACTCAGCGGTGGAACAGCACACGGCGATCGTCGAGGCAATCAGGGACCGGGACGCCGACGCAGCAGCCCGCGCAGCTGAACAGCACAGCCGAAGCGACATGGAATTCCTGATTGAACAGCACCTGAGACTAACGATGCAGCCCGAAGAAGGAGCCTGACCTGGAATCCCTCACGGAAACACTTCAGCGAACCGCAGTGGCCCTTTCCACCAGCATCAACGGCGTTTTCGCCGACCTGGAAAAGATCGCCAACACCGTCTCGGCAGCCGCCAACGCCGCGCCCGGAATCCCCCGCCGTGCTGAATTTCTTTTCCTCAAACAGGAACTGTCCCGCTTCATCCAGCTGCACTCAGACCTCATCATCGGTGCAGGGATCGCCTACGCCCCGGGAAGCCTCCCTGAAGCACCGCACTGGTTGGAATGGTGGAGGGCACAGCCCAAAGGCGAACCAAAATTCGTCACCCACGACCTCAATCCCGACTCGCTGAACTACTACGACTACACCACCCGTGAATGGTTCAAACTCCCCTCCTCCACCGGACGGCCCGTGGCTGTCGGCCCCTACGTCGACTTAGGTGGCATCAACGTCAGCATCATCACCCTCTGCGTCCCTGCCCCCACAGCACAAGGGACACACGTCCTGGGATGCGATCTTCCGCTGGTGAAGCTCGAGAAAGTCTTCCTCCGGGCGCTCCAAATACGCGAACCCGCCGTCGTCCTGCTGGGCCCCAACGGCAGGGTCATCGCATCAAACAACGCCCGCATCGCCACAGGCACCCTGCTCCCACCCGAAGACATAGAACAAGCCGAGGCCTCACTCGACATCACAGCCGGACAACCCAGCCGCCTGCCATGGAAGTTGATAAGCCTCGGCCAATAAGGCCCTGAAACTCCCTCCAGGCCCTGATGCGCGGCCGTAACACCAACAATGGCTTGGAAAAGCATCAACTGATCCAAGTATCTTGACCTGCTCCAATAAAGGCCATAGAACTCAAGCCGACAGGTTGATGGGTTTGGAGGCTCTGGTGGCTGGACAGCGGATCGGGTACGTGCGGGTGAGCACGCTTGACCAGAACGAAAAGCGCCAGCTCGAAGGCCAGGTTCTGGACCGGGTCTTCACGGACAGAGCCTCGGGCAGGGACGCGTCCAGGCCGGAGCTTGGGAGCTGCTGCGGTTCGCGCGTGCCGGGGACACCGTAGTGGTGCACAGCATGGACCGGCTCGCCCGCAACCTCGATGACCTGCGTGCTCTCGTCCAAGGCCTCACGCACGAAGGGGTGCGTGAGGAGTTCGTCAAAGAGAGCCTGGTCTTCACCGGGGAGGACTCCCCCATGGCCAACCTCATGCTCTCGGTGATGGGTGCCTTCGCCGAATTCGAACGCTCCCTGATCCGGGAGCGGCAGCGGGAAGGCATCGCCCTGGCCAAGCAGCGCGGTGCCTACCGGGGACGGAAAAAGACCCTCACACCGGAACGAGCAGCCGAGCTGGTCCAGCGGGCGGCCAGTGGAATTCCCAAATCCGTCCTCGCAAGCGACTACGGCATCAGCCGGGAAACGGTGTACCAGTACCTGCGCCAAGCCAAGCTTGGGTGAAGCTTCCGCTGCTGACCCAACAGCAACCACGCCGGCTTTGACGAATCTCCATTATCGGCGCCGGTGAAGATGGGCAGAAGGCCGGAGCCCCGGATCCTGGCGGTAGGCCGTACCGGACTCCTGCAACGCTCCGCTGCTTTCGATTTAGGCGTTACACCGTGCGGGTGTACCAGCGCGTCCCGGTCACTCTAGGAGACACGCCCTACTAGTGGCGGATTCCGGTTT
The DNA here is from genome assembly GCF_044754225.1 of Arthrobacter sp. NPDC093125. Classification (NCBI taxonomy): domain Bacteria; kingdom Bacillati; phylum Actinomycetota; class Actinomycetes; order Micrococcales; family Micrococcaceae; genus Arthrobacter; species Arthrobacter sp. NPDC093125. The sequence goes on from NZ_JBIVOQ010000016.1 coordinate 61,479, forward strand.
CGGTGCCTGCGACGTCTTCCCGGGTCGGGAGATCGAGGTTCCCAACGGTGTTGGACGGTGCCTTGGTCCGCGCGTGGGTGACGTAGAGGGGAAGCGCGGTGAACAGCAGGCCGCCGACGAGGTTGCCGAGCACCGTCGGGATTTCGTTCCAGACCAGGTAGTCCAGGATGGTGAACTGGCCGCCGAGCAGCAGACCCGAGGGGAACAGGAACATGTTAACGATCGAGTGCTCGAAGCCCATGAAGAAGAACAGCATGATCGGCATCCACATCACGATCACTTTCCCGGGGACGTCCTTGGCGATCATGGCGCCGGCCACGCCGATCGACACCATCCAGTTGCACAACATTCCGCGGACGAACAGCGTCAGCATCCCGGAGGCGCCGTGCTCGGCATAGCCGAGCGTGCGACCCTCGCCGATGTGGCCGATGGCGACACCGACCTCGTTCGGCGGCATCGCGAAACCATAGGTCACGACGACCGCCATCAGCAGGGCCACCGTGAACGCTCCGATGAAGTTCCCGACGAACACCAGCCCCCAGTTGCGGAGCACGCCGCGGACGGTCACGCCGGGTCGCTTATCCAGCAGCGCCAGGGGTGTCAGGACGAACACCCCGGTCAGCAGGTCGTAGCCAAGCAGGTACAGCAGGATAAACCCGACCGGGAAGAGGATCGCCCCCAACAGCGGGATGCCGGTGGTCACGCTCACCGTGACGGCGAACGCGGCCGCCAGGGAGAGCAGCGCACCGGCCATCGCCGCGCGCACCACCGTGTCCCGGGTGGACATAAATACCTTCGACTCACCAGCGTCGATCATCGTCGTGATCAGATCACCGGGCTTCACATAGGACATAGGAATTTGGCTCCAGGGGCGCGGGCTTCGTATGCGGTCCGGGCTGGGCAGCATGGGAAGACAGTATCGCTCCGGTATTTCGGCCAAGTTTCCTCAGGGCCCCGCCGCGTTACTTTTTGCTCACCCTTTCGGTCGTCCCCTGTGAGGAGCCTGCCCTGTACGTACCTCTGCAACTCCTAGACACGCCCGCGGCTTCTTGCTGCTCAGGCGACAGACCAGATGCTGCCAGACACCCCCTGACAATCGGACGTCAAGGGCCACGGCAACTGCTTTTGGCTAGTCGCCAGCCCCAGCGGGCAACAGGCTGCATAAACTCAACGCAGTTGAGGGGGCGTCTGCCACACGAAATCAGATGCCTAAGCAACTACTTGTCATAGGACCGGTTATCGGCGGCCTTCCTTATCAACGCAGAAGCCATTAAAGGGCTCGAGCCCGTGCTTGGTCCATTGGAACGCGTCCGAGCTCAGTGTTCAGCTCGATGTCGCCTTCGTATTTGTCCATCGCGTTTTTGCTAAAGCGTTTTCCGTCACACGGAGCAGATGCACGGCATGTTGTTGACGGATGGCGAACTGCAGCGCCGAAGGCTGCTAAAGCTAGAAAGGTCCGGCGTGCAGGGTGCCTGGTCATTCGGTGGTGCTCCTCTAACGTGTGCGTGTGTCGTGTGCTGGCGGGTGAATGATTTCCAAGCGGCGTTTTCGATCACGGAAGGGCGGCCGGCAGAGCGCGGAGCCCGGAGTCGACTGACATCAGCGCGTCCACAGACGCGCTGATGTCGGCGCCCCATCTCCGTGCCTCCGCTCGAATGATGATGAAGTTCTAGGGACCTTCACCGGGGTGTCCTCGTCCAGAGGCAGCAGCCGGGCCAGATCGACGGGGTCACTAACAGCGAGGCTTGGACGTGTTGCAGGCTTAGCGTGCTCCTTGGGAGGAAGCGGTTCGGCGAACCTCCAGGCTTTCTTCCGTTCGCCTTGGCTCTACGGCATGGGCGAGTTGCCGTGCCCGCCGATTGAGCTCGTCCCCAGCTTGGCCCCGGCGTCGATTATCGCCAGCATCGGCTCGCTCAATCGCGCGCCCTGCACTTTGATTTGCGCGAAGCCGTTCTCAATCTCTTCGATGTCGGCAGCGGTCAGCTGGACTTGAAGCGCGTCCATGTTTTGCTCCATGTGGTCCAGTGTGGTCGGCCCTGGGATGGGCACGATCCACGGCTTACGGGCGAGCAGCCAGGCAAGCGCGATTTGGCCAGGAGCTGCTTGATGGCGTGCGCCAACCTGCTGCAGCAGTTCGACGACGGGCCAGTTTGCGCGGCGGGCCTTCGGGGTGAATCGGGGAAGCGTAGCCCTCAGATCTGCGGTACCGTGGACCATCGTCGGGGTTACGGTGCCGGTCAGGTAACCCATCCCGAGCGGACTCCAGGGGACGAAACCGATGCCCAGTTCTTCGCAGGTAGGGAGAGCTTCGAGTTCCGGGTCGCGGGTCCAGATGGAGTATTCGTTCTGCACAGCGGTGACCGGCTGCACGTTATGCGCACGGCGAATGGTCGCGCCGCCCGCGGCAGACAGGCCGAAGTGGCGAATTTTGCCCTCGCGGATCAACTCCTGCACCGCTCCGGCCACTTCCTCGATGGGAACCGTGGGATCGACCCGGTGCTGGTACTGAAGATCGATGTAGTCAGTTTTCAGTCGCCGGAGCTGTTCTTCGGTTACCCGCTTGATGTGCTCCGGGCGGCTGTTGAGTCCCTGAACCTCGCCCTTCTTGGTGATGTCGAATCCGAACTTGGTGGCGATAACCACCTCATCGCGCATCGGTTTTAGCGCCTTGCCGACTATCTCCTCGCCCAAGAACGGCCCGTAGACTTCGGCGATATCGAAGAACGTGACGCCCCGGTCATAGGCTGCACGAATGATTCGGATCGCCTCCTGGATGTCCGTCGGTGGGCCATACATCCCGGCGAAGTTCTGGCAGCCCATCCCCAAGGCGGAGACTTCCAGTGAGCCGAGCATGCGGCGATCCGTACGCAACGGCGTTGAGCCCGTCCCGGATTTTTTTGTGCCCGTCTGTGCATGGGCGGGAAGAGGCAGCAAGGATGCTGCGGCTACTCCAACGCCTGCGCCCAATAGGCTACGGCGATTCAGTGTCATTTGTTGATGTTTCCTTTCGGCAGAGCGTTGATGGGTTTGGTTCAGCCCTGTTCGGTGGGCATGATCCAGAGTTCACCGATCGCGGTGTGCCAGGGACGGGTGACCATGTAGACGACGCCGTCGGCAATGTCCTGCGGGTCCAGGACACGGAACCCGCCGAAATTCGCCTCAATATCGGCGCGCACTTCGTCGCTGTTGTGGGAGTCGAGCTCGGTGGCGACCTTGCCCGGTTCTAGGACACCGACGCGGACGTGCGCCTGGGCCAGTTCCTGCCGGAGGGCTTCACTGAACCCGTTGACCCGAACTTCGTCATGTTGTAGACGCCCATAATCGGGAAAGCAGTGCGCCCTGCAACGGAGGAGATGTTGACGATGTCGGCCACCTGGCGGGGCTCCTCGCCCGCTGCTTTCTGCAGGTAGGGCAGGGCCGCCTTCGTCATGTAAAGCAGCCCTTGCTGGTTAATGGCGATCATCCGCTCGAAATCATCAATGCCGGCCTCGGCGAAAGGCCCGAGAATCATCAACCCGGCATTATTGACCAGGATGTCCAGCCGGCCGAACGCCTCGATGGTCTTGGTAACAGCGGCTTCCGCCTGAACACGGTCGGAGATGTCAGCCGGTACCGCCAGCGCTGTTCCGCCGGCCTCCTCTATCTCGGCGACGAGCTTATCGAGGCGGTCCTGCCGGCGGGCGACAAGAGCGACGGAAGCGCCTTTGCCAGCGAGTTCAAGGGCAGTGGCGTGGCCGATGCCGATGCCGCTGCTGGCACCGGTAATGATCGCGGCGGTTCCGGTAAGTCTGGAAGTCATAGCAAGTGTCCTTTTCATACATGCCGGTACGGGCCCGGCGGTGATTCAGAACGAATTCAGCAGGGGTTGACGCGGGAGATTGACCCCCGAGTCGCTGTTGGGCGGGCCGAGCCTGTTATCGCCCTCGCAATCGAGGACATGGGCCCGGGTCAGTGGCTGGATACGCGCGCACGGTTCGGCGCCGCGCGGATCCAAGGGGCGTTACTGATGTCTTTCCTCGTACTGCTTCGCGACGTTATCCACGTTCCAGTTTCCTGCTGTTCCCGGGCAGGGGAATTACTGGTCGGTCAGGACGTCATCGTGGGCGAGGGATGAGGACAGTTCGCGGTAGGCGTTGGCCTGCTCGAGGAGCAGGTTTGCTTTGTCTTCTGCGGTCTGGACGGCGTCGGCACCGGCGAGGAAGCGCAGCGGCGGCTGGTCCTGGCCAGCGATGGTGATGAGGGCGGCGGCGAGTTTGGCCGGGTCCCCGCCCTGCTTGCCGTTCATGCCCTTCCAGGCCTCGATGGTGTCCTGGGTGCGCTGGTTGTAGTCATCAATGGAGAGCTCCGGCCAGATGGTGGAGGCACCCTCGACGAGCAGTTCGGTGCGGAAGAAACCGGGGTTCACGATGGTGGTGTTGATGCCGTACGGCTCCAGGTCGTACCGGAGGGATTCCATCCAGCCCTCGGTTGCGAACTTCGAGGCGCAGTATGCGGCGACGAACTCCTGGCCGGTGAGCCCGGCGGTGGAGCTGAAGGTGATGACGTGGCCGCTGCGCTGGGCGCGCATGACCGGCAGCACAGCCCGGGTGACGTTCAGGGGTCCGAAGAAGTTCGTTTCCATCTGCTGGCGGAACTGGGCCGGGCTGATGACTTCGAAGAACCCGGCGTAGAAGTTCCCGGCGTTGTTTACGAGCCTGTCGATGCGGCCGAACCGTTCCACGGCCGCTTCGACTGCGGTCTTGGCCTCGGTTTCGTCGGTGATGTCCAGTGACACGGCGAGCAGGTTCTCGTTCTCACCCAGGGCCTCGGTGACGCGGTGTGCGTCGCGGGCGGTGCCGACGACGGCGTGGCCGGCGTCCAGGGCCGCGCGGGCGATGTCGATGCCCATTCCGCGGGCGGCGCCGGTGATGAACCAAACTTCCTGAGCAGTCATGGTGTTTCCTTTTCGTGTAGGTGACTGTTCTCAGTCAATAGCGGTTGCAGAACGCTAGGGAGTCCCGGGCTACCCGGTTAATGGCAGTGACCCCCTAACGCCGGTTTTTGGGCGTAGCGTCGAAGGATGGACAGCGCCAACGAGATCCGTGAATTCCTGATGACCCGGCGGGCCAGGATCACCCCGGAACAGGCGGGCCTGCCCGTCTACGGATACCGCCGACGCCGCGTCAATGGACTTCGCCGCGAAGAGGTTGCCCTGCTGGCGGGGATGAGCACCGAGTACTACATCCGGCTCGAGCGGGGGAACGCCAAAGGCGTCTCGGAATCGGTTCTGGAGGGCATCAGCCAGGCGTTGAAGCTTGACGACGCCGAACGGGTCCACCTCTACGACCTGGTACGCGCCGCCAACGAAGGCGCAGAACCTGCACGTCGGCGCCACCTCGCGCGGGCACAGCAGGTACGCCCCGGGGTTCAGAGGATGATCGACGCGATGACAGCATTGCCCACCATCGTGCAGAACGAACGGCTGGACATCCTCGCCTCGAACCAGCTCGGAAGAGCGTTCTACTCAGAGATGTACGTCCAGCCGCAACGACCAGCGAACTTCGGACGTTTCCTCTTCCTGGACCCCCGCTCCAGGGTTTTCTACCGGAACTGGGAGGACGCAGCCCGACAAACGTTAGCGCTCCTGCGCAGCGCCGCAGGCCGAGCACCCTACGACCGGGACCTCAGCGACCTCATCGGAGAACTGGCCACCCGCAGCGACGACTTCCGCACGCTCTGGGCAGCCCACGACGTACGGCTCCACCACTCAGGATCAAAACAAGTTCACCACCCCATCGTCGGAGACCTGGACCTGACCTTCGAAGGACTGGAAATCGTCACCGACAAAGGACTGTCCATCCTCGCCTACACCGCCGAACCGGGCTCTACCTCCCACGACAGCCTCCAACTACTCGCCCACTGGGCCGCCACCAACAACCCAGCACACGAGAACAGCACGATAACGACGACAGCACCGACCACCGGGGCTGAACAACACCACGACTGAAACTCGGCCTTCGCGGTTGGCCGTCTTACCGTTCAACCCCCAAGCCTCGCTTCTGGGGTTGAACCTCGCACTCACCGAATGCCCGGCGAGGACCCTAACGCGCGCGGAGGGCGAGCAGGCCAAACAGCGCTGCAAAAAACGAGCCGATAACTCTGCGAATCACGGGGCAATAACCGCCGTCTCACCTACTCCTGTCTAATGACCGCTGGAGAGACGACAGCTATTCCCAACGTGGATGCCCGTCTCGACCGGCATCCACCACGGGAGGGCATAGGCGGCATTGCGCTGCCGGACGTACGGGTGAGGCACACCCCATTCTGACGTCAGAACTAGCTCAAAGCGTCGGAATGGGGTTCAATCTGCTATTCCCTGACACCTCACGGCTCGAGTCTCAGAAGCAAACCTGACACTTGATGGTTTAGAGGATGGATCGAGCTGTGCCTCATCGGGGGCAGGATGCAAAACAGCATGGTTACCCATCAAGGAATACGACCAGCTTTGCTACCCAGACGCACCAGTAAAAGTCTCCGAGGCTTCCCGCAAACAGCACAAGTTGTCGAATCGGGCGGCGAGTCGATCGCTAGCCAGCGAGCTTGATCGAGTCTTTTGGCCACCAGGTGATCACAATCAGCCAAATGATCCACGCCAGGACGAGGACGTAGCCGGCCAGGATTGCGAACGTGTTGGTCGTGGAGAAGCCCTCGGATCCGAGCACCCAGCCCTGCACGATGTAGGCAAGACCGGACAGCCCCATCAGATAGCAAAGGATCCTCGGCAGCCTCGCCGCAATGGCCGCTGCGCCGTCGAGCAGGATCAAGGTGAGGCCAAACATGAAGCTCTGATAGCTCCTGGCGCCCCACTCACAACCCACCTAACCGTCTCAGCGCTGGCAAAACGGGCCGCCGCCTCCGCCTCCGGCGCGCTCACCCACGCATCAACGGCCTGTTTGAGAGCGACCCCGTCCACCGCCTGTAAGACGCCGTAGAGCCCAAGCGCCACCCCGCAGAAACTGCACCCAGTCGTGCCAACCAAGCCGCCGCTCCAGAACCGAAGTCAAGCGTGAAGTAGAGAACGAGAAGCCCCGCGATGATCACCGCCATGCCAGCGAACTGGCCGAGATGCACAGCGGTCCAACCGGCGCTGGCGGCATATTCGACAAACACCGCCCCATGGTTGTTGGCCGGCCCGCCGGGATGGAGAAGGCCCATCATCACAAACAGGAAGAAACCCACCACAAGCAGCACTGCCGAGAGGCGAAGCGGCTTGCCCAGGTATCGAGCTCGTTGATCTTCATGACTTGTTCGATCGAACCCTTTCGCCACTGATACCAACCTTGGGCATCCAACATTTCCAGCGGTACAGAGCATCCGGCCACTCGATAATTCTCCCGCCATTTTTGAGGAATGCGGAAGAACTGCTGAACCCTGTCTCACAACCGTGGACGACAAGCTCTACGGGCGGCACTTAAGAGACATAGAGTGGCCATACGCCCGGTGCCTTGAAGCACCAAAACGGCTTGTGTCTGACACATCCGTCCTCCAACCCTGGGTTAAATGACGAGCGGGAGCAGGTGAGGCCGCCCTCGTCGACCTTCAACCGAGCAAGGCCGACCTATGGCTCGTTACCGGAGACACGAGCCGTCCGCCCAGGCCTTTGAAAAAGGTAAGTCAAGACGCCCGGGCAAAAGAGCCCTGGTAGTCATGCAGTTACTCGGGAGCTCTGCCATGAACAGTCGTGAAGGCGGAAACAGGCAACGACACAGCTCAGGCGCGCTCCCCCAACTCCACCCGGTCATGCAGTCTCAACCCGGCCCGACCATGAAGGAGTAAGAACCCATACCGTCAAGACTATTAGGAAACGAGGCACCCGAGCCACAGCAACGGCCACCAACAAAAATGGCCCCCGAAGGGGCCCACAAGTCAAGACTTGTACACAGTCAGCAGCAAGAAAGCCTCTGACCTGCGGAAACACTGTGCCCGAGGTGGGACTCGAACCGCATTCCCGCCCTTGAAAACACTGGGAAGTCCCGAAAACATGGGCAATCCGGCCCAGTCCGGCACTAGTTCCACTCAGTCCGAGGCCAAAAGTGTGGACATTGTCCACACCTCCTTTCTGAGAGATTTCGACGCACACATAGCGACCGCCGCGCTCCCTTTTTGGGGGCGCGGCAGTTCCGTGTTCTGCGCCTGTTCTGTGGAGCGTTTGCAAGCCAACCGATGAAGCAAACGAGAAAGTATATTGCTGCTCCTGCTTTGAGTGGGCACCGATTACGCGAAACCCCAGGCTGGTTGCCCTGCGCTACCTCTTTCTTAGCGGCTAGCACCGTCAGCTTGTCCATCCCTGGCCTGGTTAAAAGTGCGCGGGCTGCTCGTCATGCAAATGTCGTTTCCGGCGAGCACCACGGCTGCCATGCTCCACGGCGGCGACATTCATACCTGTCAAAGGCCCAAACACGAGCCCTAGTGGCAAAGTCTTGCGGAAGGGAGAATGCCCGCGTAATACGAGAAACAGTCCCGGGCGGTGTAGAACCAGCAGCGCTGCCGCCGCCCACACCGGGGACAATTCTCATAGGTTATCCACCGCTACCGCTGCTAGGGAGCTACCATCGCGGCTCCCAATTCCAGCCGTGGATAACCCGCATTGACCCCAGCCGTGGACCGCTCAAAGTCACCTCTTTTGGTGTGCCAATGCACCTCGCCATTTCTCCAAGCCCGCGCTGTTCTCTTTAAACAGGCGGCTTGCGCACGTTTGGGAACCAGCCTGCCGGGGCTTTCTTGGGTTCGAGGTGTTCGGGTTCGTCGCGGTAAGGATCGGGGCGAATTGGTTCACCTGATGAGATACGCAGAATACAGCTTTATAGGATCCTTCGGCGGGCGGCGGGCCGGCCAGGATACCAAGTGATGGACCGGGTAAAGCACGGGAGTAGAAGTAGCTGCGAGAACTCCCGTTCCATGAGGAAGTCGGCATTTCCGCAAGTCAGGGCGCCTTGTGGCGATGACTGCATTCGGACGCTAGAACCTCCCTGGATACTTTGGGCTCAGAAGCTGTAGGGGCCAAACCGGGCTAGGGCGACACCGGCGGCGAGGATGCCAAGGGCGATGTTGATGATGACGTTTGGAATCTCTCCGCGCCGGGCGTGCGTGATGGCCGCCCCGATCATCAGCAGAAAGAGCCCGGTCGCGGTGGTCGGCACAAGTACCGTGGCTATATTCAGCACCGCCGGCAGGATCAGGCCCAGTGCGCCCAGGATTTCTGCTGTGCCGATGCCTTTGACGGCACGCTCCGGGAAGTCTTCAGCCCATCCCTGGCCGGAAGCGGCAAGCTTCGCTTTGGGCTGGGCGATCTTCATTGTTCCCGCGGCAAGGAAGAGAAGCGTAAGCAAGGAGGTGATGATCCACAGGATGATGTTCATGATGATCTTCTTTCATGCTGATTTGTCACTGAGTTGGTCGAGTGGTTTCGCTGGTAGTGACTGAAAAGTGATTGTTCAGGGCGCTGCCTGGAGGTTGGCTGTCCGGTTTCGTGCCGCGGCGACCTCCCTGCCCCTGGGGGTTGAGTCGAACCGGTCGAGCATGGCTTGGAGCTCGGTGGCAGCGACGTTTGCCCCAAAGGCTTCGGCATGTGGCTCGAGGCGGATGCTGTCCTGGAGCGTTCCGGCGTAGACCGGGTCGAACCCGAGGTCATCCACCAGGGCCATAACGCGTGCAACGGCGGCGAGGTCATCCCCGGCGACCGCAATACCCCTGCGGTCAGGGGCGCCGGGGCTCCGGGGACCCTCGTCGAGATCGTGGTAGCCCATGTGGTTAAAGGCTTTGACGACGACGGACTGGGCGAGGTGTTCCTGCACCAGTTGGCTCGTGGCGTTGCCTGGGTCCTCGAAATCCGGCCGATGGCCGTCGACTTCCCACCAGTAGTTCATGGCGTCGATCACGGGCTTGCCGGCCACCGCTTCCCGTGACACGGTGCCAAGCTTGCCCAAAGGTAAGGCCAGGACGACGAGGTCACCGTCTTGGGCCGCCTGCTCCGTGGTCACCGGCTCGGCCCCGGGGGCAATCACTTCCATGATCAGCCTGATTCGTTCCGGGTCCCCGGAGCCGGCGATAAGAACCCGGTGGCCGGCGGCAACGGCGAGGCGCGCCAGGACGGTGCCCAACTTGCCGGCTCCCAGGATGCTGATGGTTCCTGTCATGCGACTGCCGACCCTTGACGGTCGTGGTCGGCGAGTAGCTCGCGCACCATCGGCACGACCTTGCTGCCGTAGAGTTCGACGGCCTTTAGGCGCGCACTGATCGGCTGGGCTCCGGAGCTGAAGATGAGGTCGAAGCGGCCGACAGAGAGCGAGGACACTGCTCGTGCGATCTTCTTCGCCACGGTCTCCGGCGAGCCGATGTACATCGAGCCGTGGTGGATCTCGGACTCGAATTCCTCCCAGCGGATGGGCGGCCAGCCGCGGAGGGCGCCGATCCGGTCCCGCACCACTTTGTAGTGGGGCCAGAAGATCTCCTTGGCTTCGTCATCGGTATCGGCAAGGAACCCAGGAGAGTGCATGCCAACAGGCCACGCCGTCGTGTCAAATTGCGCGGCGGCCCGCTTGTAGAGGTCGATATAGGGGATGAACCGCTCGGGCTGGCCGCCGATGATGGCGAGCATGAGGGGGAACCCGTATTTCGCGGTGCGGACCACGGACTGGGGCGATCCCCCCACGCCCACCCACGTCTTCAGGCCGCCCTCGGTCTTAGGGTATACGTCGGCATCGACGAGGGGGGCGCGGACGGTGCCGCTCCACGTTACGGGCCTTTCCTGGAGGAGTTGGGCGAAGAGCTCGATCTTCTCCTCGAAGAGCACGTCGTAGTCGCTGAGATCATAACCAAAGAGCGGGAACGACTCCGTGAACGATCCTCGGCCGAGGATGACCTCGGCACGACCGTTCGAGAGCGCATCCACTGTCGCGAACCGCTGGAACACCCGCACAGGGTCGTCCGAACTGAGTACCGTCACCCCCGATCCCAGGCGGATGCGGGACGTGCGGGTGGCCATACCCGCCAGCACAGTCTCGGGGGCGGACACCGAGTACTCCGGACGGTGGTGCTCGCCCACGGTGAAGACATCGACGCCCAGCTGGTCGGCCATCACCGCCTCATCCACCACTTGCCGGATGGCACGGGCGTGGCTGACAGGCGCACCGGCGTCGTCCGTGGGGACGTCACCGAAGGTGTCCAGTCCGAAGATCACTTCGCTCATGACAGCGCTCCTTCTGATTGACATGTCAATCATCTAATTGACGCGTCAATCATCCCGTCGTATGGTTGACATGTCAAGCGAAGGGGCATGGGTTGATGAATCAAAGCAGGAAGGGCGCCAGACAGAGCCCCAATCCGGCCGAACTGGCGGCGTGGCGCGAGTACGTTGAGACGGCTGAGGCCATACGGCAGGCTTTGGCCTCCGGGCTGCAGACAACGTCCGGCGTGTCACCCGGCGACTACGCCGTACTCCTGGCTCTGAGCGAGGCTGACGAACACCGGTTGCGGTCCTCGGTGCTCGCAGAGAAAATCGGCTGGGAACGCAGCCGCCTCTCGCACCACCTCGGCCGCATGGAAACCCGCGCGCTCATCCGTCGGCAGCGGTCAGGCAATGACAGCCGAGGGGCAGAGGTAGAGCTAACCGATGAGGGAGCCAGGACATTCCGCAGCTCCTCAACATCACACCTCCGCCTTGTCCACCGACTCTTCGTGGAGGCACTGACGCCCGAGGAACTCAAAGCCGCCCACGGGGTCGCCTCCAGCCTGCGCCGGCACCTGCATCAGATCTCCTCAACCCAAGACGACGGCCCGGTCCATGAGTAACCTCGAGAGAGTCCCCGAAGAGATCATTTGTGTTGAGGGCGGCCGAACTCGCCCCCGTTGAACGGCTGCCACCGCGTGACGTTCCGCTGGGCGGTCCGCGCGCCATGCCCTGCGCCGGACAATTCCCCAGAAACAGCGCAGCCTGATCGGAGCATGGTGTTTTCCTGGACCACTACGAACCGGACCGGGTCCCGAACACGGAGGCATGCGCGTCGCACTCCATCCCCATACCGGGGCCGGCCACGAGGCAATCATCCGGCCCGGCGAAGTCAACCTCATGGCGGCCGACGCGGGATCTCCCACTAGGAGCTTTCCACGCCCCCCCAAACATGGCATTCCCTCCAGCCTGGAGATGTCGTCCCTCCTAGCCGAGAAGGCGCTGTCTGCCCTAGAGGGTCTGGTGACGAACTGACCGTAGACGTTCGGCTGATGTTGGGTACAGATGAATTCGGACATCGTCGGCTATTCCTCACGGAGGACGACTGCGGCTCCTGCTACGGTGAGGCTGTGCCGAACAACGGAGGCGGCAAGGACCCGGGCTGGATCGACGAGAGGCACCGACACGTCTGCCTCGTCTAATCCGATGGGGATTTCGGTGCAACCTGCAATGACACGTTGAGCGCCGGAGGCGATCAGTCTGGCTGCAGCATTTTTGAGGTTGGCGCGGATGCAAGGGCTGGTATCGCCGGATTTGATCCTGCGAATGGAAGCCATCACGTACCTTTCCTGGTCATCCGCAACAGGAGTCAAGACCGTGATGCCGCGCTTCTCAAGCCATTCCTGATAGAGGCCAGCCTGGACTGTCCCAGTGGTGGCAAGGAGCCCGACGGCACCCACAGGCGGCTGTATTGCTCCGATATACCTCGCCGTCTCCTCAATCATGTGGATGATTGGCATATTCACTGCCGCATGGACTGGCCCGAGGAAAGCGTGGGCGGTATTGCACGGCACGGCTAGCAGGCTAGCCCCGGCGTTCTGGAGGAGCCGTGCGCCGGCGATGATTGCCGGCGTGGGGTCTGCACCGTTCTCAAGGAGGGCGCGAGTCCGGTCAGGGATGGTGGGATCAGACCATATGAGCGTTCGGAGATGTTCCTGGTCTTGCCTGGCAGGGGTGGCCTCAATGAGCTTGAGGTAGAAGTCCGCAGTGGCAACTGGGCCCATCCCCCCAAGAATTCCAACTACGGTGGCGGCGCGCCGCATCGGAAAAGCGGCCTGGTCGTCGTCTTTGCTCAACATCGGCTGGGCCAGGAGCTTCTTCATAGTCTGACAGTCCTTGGATTCGATATGATTGCATCCAATATATTGCATAACGGCTAGGCCGAGTAGTCCCCTTGCCGTAAGTATTCACTTCGCAGACGACTTCGGTAGAGTATGCAATATGCCGCTAAACAGCATGAAGGCCGTCGAACGCCCTAAGATGAGTGACGCTGCGTACTATCGCCTTCGTGATGCCATCGTTCGAGGAGAGCTGGCGCCGGGGGAAAAACTGAAGGACAGCGACGTAGCTGAATTGCTCGGTCTAAGCCGCACGCCGGTGAGGGAAGCTATGGCGCGGCTGATCGACAGCGGACTCGTGGAGGCGAAGCCCGGCGTCTACACGAAGGTCGCACCGCTGAATCAGCGAGACGTTGCCGCCAATCTTGCAGTGCTTAAGGCACTCGACGCCGTTGCCGTCGAAGCGTCAGTTCCTCGACTCACCGAGCGAGACATGAAGTCTCTGCGTCAGACAAACCGCAGCTTTGCGACACACGTCAACAAGCATGACGTGGACAAGGCACTGGCCGCTGACGACGCCTTCCACCAAATCATCATTGACGCCGCAGGCAACCCCGTCATAGCCCGAATCATCGAACAGCTCCACCCACAGCTGCACCGGGTTCTTTACCGCAAATTCGGCAGTCTCTTCGGAGGCGCAGAGACTATCGAGCATCACGAAGCGCTCATTCAAAAGTTCGAGGAAGGGGATTCCGCGGGTGCCGCAGCACTGTCCAGCACTCATTGGTCCCATCTGGGTAGCCTTATCGGCGAATTGTTTGAATCGAAGGAACTTTCTCAAGAGGGCTGAGCGCACGCGGCAGCAGGTGTCCCCCCTGCTGGCCCAGGAAGCCCGAAGTCCGCTGAGAAGTAGTCCGTGTTGGTTGTTTGGCTGCCCGGTCTTGTCGTATCGCGGAAGGTGTGGTGCCAACTCGAATTGATCTTAGGGACCGATCCACGGTCCCCGAGATCCAGTTGCTGGCGCAAACCCACGATCGAAGAATCCTGGACGCTGTCCATACCGAAGCCATCACCGGCATTGGTCCTAAACCAGTACCGGCAATGACTGGGAGAAAAGAACAGAGCGCCTTGTAACCAAGGCCGATGTCTCCGTTCCGGTCAGATGCAAGCCGTGGTCAAAGGCTCAGCATGTAGGAGTCAAAGGCGCGAAGGTGGCATTGGGGGCCTGACCAGTAGGCATCGATGTTGTCGCTAGTGACGGCTACGGCGGCCCTGATATTTTCCGCATGAGTGACGATAATAAAGTCCTGCGTCCGGTCCAGCTGCCCCAGCCATAGACTTGTGCGCTGCAGCAAGTCCACGATGCTCTCGCCCCCGTGACCTCTGTAGCCTGGATTTGAACGCCACTGCCGGAGATCGGTTGGGCTTACGGCCTGCAGCGGCAGTCCGTTCCAGTAACCGTAGTTGGCTGGAGACAAATGCGGGTCCGGAACAGCTTTGAGTCCCAGTGCCGCGGCTGACTCCCGGCTGATGGCGGTTGGAGAACAAACGGCCGGGCTATCTTCTATCCGGGCTAGGGGAACGCATGACCTGTCGAGAGGCCCGTCTGCGCCGAAACGGGCCTCCCGGGTTTGCCTGCATAGTCCGTGCCGGATAAAGGTGAGCTTCAATTCCTCAAGACTTTGCGCTCCAGAAGGAACTGGAACGCGACCCCGAGGACGAGCCACAGGGTGAGCTGGGTTGCTGCAGAAGCCAGCCGGAAATTCCACAGGAGGTCGGCCGGGAACCCGTTGTAGTCCGTTCCGCTGTCCGGCAGTAATTGCCATCCCACGATGACTATGGCTGCCGCTGTCAGGCCTGGAAGAACTTTGAGGACTACTGATGATCCGGGCCGGGATTCTTCCCACCGGCGCACCACGAACCAAGTAATAACGGCCGCCAGACCAAGAAGCACCGCAATGACCCATAGGTTGGTTCGATAGTCGATTGTTTCGGTGGCGCCCACGGCCGGAGGATTTGGCGGTACCAACAGCCACGGAACTGCAGCTATTGCAGTCCACCCCGCCCCCGCGAGAGGAAGGACGCTCAGTGTCGTTGAACCATGCCCCAACTTTCGACTCAGCGGAAACCAAACGATGCCGAGCAGCACCCCAAACGAGCCGCCGGTCAAAGACGTCGCCAGGAACAGTCCGGCGCGTTGCCCTTCGCGTGAAATCAGCGGCCCGTCTTCCGTACCGTGGCTGTGTCCTGCCGCAGTCGAGTCATGACTGTGTGTAGCCGCGCCCGCTTCCTCGATGGCGATGGCCTGATCCACAAGGCTTTCCCCGGTGAAATAGGCGACGCCGCCGGCCAGGAGCCCGGCGATCAGCCCCGCGAGCAGCCCGCGAAGCACAGAGCTGCGCAGCGGAAGATGGACAACGTTATTGACTGCGGTCAGTGACATGGGACGCCCAGGAGGTGCCGGCCATCATGCATGACCTCGTGCAGCAGCATGCCTGCCCGGGACAGTTGCCCTGCATCGAACTGCACCAGGTAAAGAACGACTAGCGACGCCACAACGGCGAACAGCGCTCCGACCACCGCCAAGGCACTTGGCCCGCGCCGGACCAAGGTAGGGATGAAGGTGCTCATTATAGTTCTCCTTAGGTTGGTTGGAGTTGAAATAGGGATAGTCAACGTTCCGTTGCCGTAGCGGCAGCTGTACGGGCGAGTGGGTCCGGCACCCTCAGGTGCCAGTCCGTCATGCGCTGGAAAGCGTCCCCCGCCCTGAGAATGAGCTCCTCTTCGAACGGCCGGCCTGCAATCTGAAGGCCAAGTGGAAGCTGTTCGTCGGTGAATCCGAAAGGAATACCGAGGACGGGATTGCCCAGCGTGTCCCAGTAGGCCGTGTAGATGGGACCGAAACCGTGGAAGTAGCCCTTTTCCATCCGTTCCAGGGCCGCCGCTCCCCCGCCGGCGGTCGGCATCAGGATCAAATCAACATGCTTGAATGTTTCCTTGATGGCCTTTTGCCCTACACGGCGCGCACGCTGGGCCTGGACATAGTCGGTGGCGCTGTAAAAGAGTGCCGTCCCAATTGCAAGGCGGGTCGCCAGCCCGTAGTCCTTCCACCGTCGCTGCATGTCGGGAAGGTGATAAGTAAGCGCCTCCCCGTACATCAGGATCTCGTCCACGGTCGTCATCTCCGCATAGTGCGGAATCTTCACTTCCACGATGTCGGCGCCTAGCTTGGCAAGCACCTCCAGCGCGGCATCGAATGCCGGGGAGAGTGCGGCATCGTACTCGTCCGTTATGTTTTCCATGCGGTCGACACCTATGCGGACGCCTGCCAAGTCTCCTGTGAGTCCGGCAGCGTACTGCCCGACAGGAACATCTGATGCCGTGGGATCCGATGGATCCGGGCCCGCGAGAACATCAAGCATGAGGGCGCAGTCCTGCGCCGAACGTGCCATTGGACCAATGTGGTCAACAGTGAAGCCTAGCGGCACCGTTCCCGACTTTGGTACCCGTCCGTATGTCGGCATAAGTCCTGATATGCCACAGTAAGCGGCCGGGATGCGGATTGACCCTCCGGTGTCACTTCCCAGTGCCCCGTACGCTGCACCTAGGGAGACCGAGCTGCCCGAACCGGAGCTGCTTCCCCCGGCCCAGTGCTTCAGTGACCAAGATGATCGTGGGATCGGGAAGGGCTTGGTCGGGTCCGGCTCACCGGTGGCGAATTCCATCGTCGTCAGCTTGCCCATGATGATGCCTCCGGCCTGGCGAAGCCGCTGCACCGCAATTGCGTCGCCATGCAGTACATGCGGGTCATGAACGAGGGATTGCGCCGTGGTTGGGCCCTCCGTGGTCCCGAAAATGTCTTTGATGCCCAAGGGCACACCGTGCAGCGTCCCAACGGGCTTTCCGGCGGACAAGGCTTCGTCTGCTGCTGCGGCCGCTTCCAGCGCCTGTTCGTTAAAGCGCGCCAGAAACATGCCGACCGCCTCGTCGTACTTGTCCGCTGCAGCGATTGATTGTTCGACGGCGGCCACACTGGTTGTCGTGCCGGAACGTATCGCAGCGGCCAATTCAGCCAGCGTCGCTGGATGCTGCTCTCCGCCGCTGCCGGGGAGGGGGGAAGTGCTCATTGAGGAAATGGCTCCTGGTCATACTCGGGGTTCGAAAATAACGGCCGGTTCTTCGTATCGGACACCGTCAAGTTCATAGAGAGCCTGTACGGCGGCGCGGCGTGCGGGGTAAGCCTGGACCAGCAGGTCCAGTTCCTCCGCTGGTACCTCGAGCCGGTGCTGCTGCAGCAACGCTTCGACGACCGTTCGATGTGTGTGGGGGGATACAGTCACTTGTGCCCTTCCGTCCGGTGGTGTGTACGAGCCGGCAGCAGACATCCGTAAGCGGTGGGGAAACCGGTTCGGCGCTGCTGCCGGCGGAGTTTTTCGAAACGGATTAGAACACTTCGTCGCGCTCGTGGCTGCGGAACTCGCCTTCGCGTTCGGCCAAGTCAGTCGCGTCCACGCGTGTTGACATCACCTCCGAAAGCGCTGCCAGCCAGCATTCGTAGTACTCGTCGACGCCTTGTTGGCCTGTGAGGGCGATTTCATGTGAGATGGCCTTTTGAAATTCGGACCACTCGAAGTGGCCGTCCTGGCAAAGGCTTACTGCCATCCCGAAGGCACGAGCATGCCAGGGCGCGTCAAAAATGATCTCTCCGTTGCTGCGGGGTACCGCGGCATCGCCGTTCAAATCGTCAAGACGGACTCGGGAGGTGGACTCGGAGACCTCAGCGGGTGAGGGGCAGTTGGGGCTCATTTTGCCACCGCCTCGGAGGGAACCGCCGGTAGTGTCACACCGATCATGGAGTCCCGGGTGATGAGGGGGACGAGGTCCTCCTCATTCAGGCCTTCCGTGCCGGCTGGTCGCTGTGGCAACACGAGGTAACGGACTTCCGCGCTGGAGTCCCATACCTGAATGTTGGTTTCATCGGGCAGGGTTGTACCGAACTCGGCGAGTACCTTGCGGGGTTCGCGGACCACACGCGCGCGATATGGGGCGTCCTTGTACCAGCGGGGCGGCAAACCAAGGACTGGCCACGGATAGCACGAGCAAAGGGTGCAGACCACCACGTTGTGTACGTCGTCGGTGTTGGGAACGGCGACCATATGCTCGCCCTGCAGCCCGCCAATCCCCAACTCTTTCAGTGCAGACGTAGCGTCGGCAAGAAGCCGCTCGCGGTAGTCCGGATCGACCCAGGCCTTTGCAACAGCGCGGGCGCCATTCAGCGGTCCGATGTCGTGTGTATAGGTGTCGATGATTTCGTCAACGACGTTGCCCTTGATGTACCCCTTCTCGCGAAACAGTGATTCCAGGGCACGCGCCCTGACCTCACCGTCTGAGAGTTCCCCGGGATGGTGGCCGCCAGCGCCATGATCATGAGACATTGTTCGTCCTCTCTTGCCTGGTTTTAGTTTGTCGTCACTGCAGGGGCCAGGTAGCTCTCCCACAGATCCACGATGAAGTGCGTGCCGGGCTCAGCCTGGTCGGCCCAAAGGTCGCTTCCCTCAAATTTCACCGAGTACAGGTACTCCGGGTTTTCACCCAGGTGCTGTGACACTGCATCGGGAAGGATGTAGGCTCTGTGACTGATTACTACTGTTCCGGTATGGCCCCAGATATATCGGGGTGAGCGGGTGTGCGTAGGGACCGGCCGGGGCACAGCAACCACACGGTCTCCTACGGAGAACGCCGGGCGGGCGTCGATTTCCCGGTCGGCGGGGACGCCTTCCCAGATGGTTTTCGCCAGCGCCTTCGAGAGCTCGTCGATTTCGGCTTGTGTCGTCGGCGGCCCCTGCACACTGAGATCCAGCCCATCCCGGACGGCTTGCTGCCGCGACCGCAGTTCCTCCTCCGTGAGAAAGCCCTTCTCAATGAGAAGCGGCTCCCAGGCATGCAGCCAGTGCTCGTAGTAGCTTGCGGTCAAATACGTGCCATGGCCAATCTTTTCAATTGCATGGCGTACCTCGTCAGCAGTGAGCCAGACGCCATAGTGGGCGCAAAGCTTCTCAAGGGCGAATGTCAGACCTTCCCACGGCTCATGGAAGACCTCGTTATCCACGGTGTCGATCTTGCCGAACCCGTGCATCCCGCCCATATCGTGTATGCCGATCAACGGGTGTCCTTTCTTCGATTCTTGTTGAATCTTCGGGCATCGTAACGCCATCGACCTGTGCTGCCTACACCCCTCGGGGAGGGGTTCGCGGCCGGTTTGTCGGACGGGATATAGCCGTCGGCGCTGATGCTTGATTCATGCGCGCTCAGGCGCCTCGGACAGCGCCGCGGCGGTCCGCCAGAGCGCCGATGATGAGGGTCAGCACCAGGATCAGGCCAACACTGACGCTCTGCCAGTAGGAGCTGACGCCCAAGAGATTCAGCGCGCTATTAACTGCGGTGATGAAAATGGCGCCCGTGAAGGTGCCCAGCAGCCGCCCTTCTCCGCCCCGCAGGGCTGTTCCGCCCACGACGGCTATGGTGATGGCGGTCAGTTCCACGCCGAAGGCCATGTTGCCGGCGGCGGATGACAGAAGGGCAGCCAAGGCCACGGCAGAGATACCGGTGAAAATACCGGTAATGGCAAAGGCGGTGATTTTCACCCGGTCGACCCTGATACCCGCCATGCCGGCAGCCTGCTCATTGCTGCCCACTGCTCGCAATTGTCGGCCAAATTTCGTGCGGTAGAGCAGTGCATAGGATGCCACGCACACGACGACGAAGACGATGAAGATTGCCGGCACGGGCCCAACAGCAGCCGTCGCGAACGACTGGAAGTTGATTGATGTGATTGCCAGGATCGAGCCGCCCGTCAGAATGAACGCGATGGCGGTGTAGATGTTGAACATGCCGAAGGTCGCGATGAACGGTGGAATGCGGATCTTGGTGACAACGATGCCGTTGAGCACACCAAGTACCCCGCCGGCGATGATTCCGGCAAGCGCTGCCATCCCGATGGTGCTGCTCGGGAGGACGAGCGCCGTGACGATGGCGCTCACTGCCGTGATACCAGCGACGGAGAGGTCGAACAATCCGCCGGCGATCAGGAGCGTCATGCCGCAGGCAACAATTCCGGCAAAGGAAGCCTGCTGCGCGATGTTGCTGAGGTTCGCCTGGGATGCAAAGTTAGGAACGACAACTGAGAGGATCACGAACATCGCGACCACAGCGACCTGCAGGTAGTAGCGGCGGAGGAAGTCGCCCAGCGCCGGGATTCGCCCTCCGGTATGGGTTGGAACGGTTTGGGTGTTTACTGCAGCGTTCATGGTCACCCCTCCAAAAGGATGCGTCGGTGGATGTGGCGCCGGATGCTGTCAAGCGATAGGGCGAAGATGAGCAGTACGCCGATGGCCAGATTTTGGTAGAACGACGGGACGTTGAGCTGGTTTAGCGCCGAGGCAATCATTGCCAGGAGCAGACCTGCGATGAACGTTCCGGGCAGGTTGGCACTGCCGCCGGCCAGGCTGGTCCCGCCAAGGACCGCAATGGCAATGATCTGCAGTTCCAACCCGACACCGAGGTTACCGGTGACATTGCCGAGTTGGCCTGCCAGGAGAACACCGCCCAGACCCGCAGTAAGACCGGCGATAATGAAGGCAATCAGGGTAACTCTGCGGACGTTGATTCCGCTTTCTGCTGCCGCCTCAGGGCTACCGCCTACAGCGCAGACGTGTCGTCCGAACGGGGTGTACTGCATGAGCACGTACAGTCCAGCAAGCAAGACAATCGCAAGAATGAACGGAATCGGAACTCCGAAGAACCTGCCGTTTGCCAACGTGCTCAAGAATGCGTCGTCACCGCTGAGCGTCTGGCCATCAGTTACCAGGAGGGCGACGCCGCGGATGGCACCGAGGGTTCCGAGGGTGGCCAGGAACGACGGAACCTTCAGGTATGCCACCAGGATTCCGTTGATGAGACCGACGAGCAGCCCGGTGAGCAGGCCGGCGCCTATGCCTGCGAAGAGTCCTCCGCTTGCCAGGAAGAGTGTCAGCAGACAGGCCGAGAGACCTTGAATGGATCCGACGGAGAGGTCAAGGCCACGAAGGGCGATGATGACGGTCATCCCATAGCCGATGATCGCGGCAATTGACGCGTTGACCAGCATGTTCGCCAGGTTGTTTCCAGCGAAAAAGTTGGGGACGGCCGCCACGCAGATGATCGCTACGATGAAGAATGGGATGAGCACGCCATAGCGGCTAAGAGCCGTGGCCAGTGTCTGTCGCCGCAAACGCGACCGGGCTGCTGCCGCGTCAAAGCTGGTGTCAATTTGTGCGGTAGTCATTATGCGTCCTTTACGACGAGGTTGCCGTCGGCTGTGGCGGAGGGACTGGGGCCGGCAGTACCGACGGATTCGGCGAGGATCCGATCTTCCGTGACGTCGTCGCCGGTAAGTGTGGCAACGACGTGCCCGTTCCGGAAGACCATGCACCGGCGGACCAGAGTGACGAGTTCCGGTGTGTCGGAGGAGCTCACGACGACGGATACACCCGATTCGGCCAGGCGCTGGATCAGTTGATAGATCTCGACCTTCGCCCCTACGTCGACGCCCCGTGTGGGTTCGTTGAGCAGCAATACGTTGCAGCCGGAGAGGATCGCCCGACCGAACAGCACCTTCTGCTGATTGCCGCCGCTCAGATTGCCGATGTACTGGCGGGGCCTGTCAACCTTGATGCGGAGTTCGTCCTTGAGCCGGTTGTAGATGTCCAGCTCCCGACGGGTGCTGGGAATGGCACGGGATATGGGGTTCTTGCCGCTTTCTTTAGCGGAGATCAGGAGATTCTCCAGCACGGTCAGGTGCGGCAGGATTCCTTCGGCCTTCCGGTTCTCGCCCAGCATGAAGATGCCTGCCTGCAGGGCGCCAGTCGGTGCGGTAAGCCTTACGGCCTTGTCGTCGACTTTGATTTCGCCCTTAGCCGGAATCACTCCGAACATGGCCTGCATGACTTCGGACCGTCCCGAGCCGACCAGACCCGCGAGACCGAGGATCTCGCCGCGGCGGACGCTGAAGCTGACAGGTGCCACAACCTTGGGGCAGGTAACACCCTCCACGCTGAGCCGGACGGGCTGCTCCGCTGCATCTGTACTGTGCGTACTCTGCTCGAACTTTTGAAGCTCGCGTCCCAGCATGAGTTCGACCAACTCCGCCTCCGTGGTATCTGCGGTTTTCAGGTCTCCCACGCGCTCTCCGTCCCGGAAAACAACGATGTTGTCGGAAATTTCGAAGATTTCATCCAGGCGGTGGGAGACGTAAAGGATGGCCTTTCCTTGGCTCTTCAGCAGTTTGATGAGGTCGAGCAGGCGCCGGACTTCTCCCCGGTTCAATGCGGCAGATGGTTCATCCATGATGATGACTTCGGCGTCCTTGGACAGCGACCGGGCAATCTCGACCATCTGCTGGTTGCCGACGGAGAGAGTCTCAACGGTCCTGGAAGGGTCCAGGTCCAGACCGAGCTGGTCGAGCAGACGCCTGGCGTGCCGTTTGCTCTCCCCTACCCGGATCAGTCCATTCCGGGTCAGCTCGCTGCCCAAGAAGATGTTCTCGGCCACGGTGAGCTGGGGCACCAGGCGAAACTCCTGAGCCACGACGGTGACACCGGCAGCCTGGGAATCTGCGGCGGAGTTGAATTCGACCGGGCTGCCCTTCATGCGCAGCTCACCGGTTGAAGGCGGTTCAAGCCCGCCGATGAGGCGAATCAACGTGCTCTTACCGGCGCCATTCTCGCCCATCAGAGCGGTGACTTCACCGGCACGAAGCGTGAGGTCCACGCCTTTGAGGGCTCGCACGCCTGGATAGGTGCGGCTGACGTTCACCGCTTCGAACACTACGGGTCCGAGGTTCATTGCAATGCCTTAACGTTGGAGGGTCTACTGGCGATTGAGCTTGGCCTTGAAATCAGCCAGGTTCTCCTTGGTGACGAGAGTGGTCGGCTGCTCCAGGGTCTTGGAAGCCGCGTCAGTGAACTTCGGCTCCTTACCGTCGAGAAGGTCCAGCGCAGCGTCAACCAGAGCCTGACCCTGACCGAACGGGTCCTGGGCCACGGTGGCTTCCTGCTTGCCCTGCTCGATTAGTTCCAGCTCGATTGGGTCACCGTTGAAGCCGACGACGGTGGGCTTCTTCTTGGAGGTTTCCGATGCTCGGACCGCGCCCTGGACAGCGTTGCTGTTGAAACCAAAGATGGCTTCCACGTTTGGGTTGGCTGCAAAGATGTCCTGGCCGGCTTTGAAGGCCGCCTCGACGGTCTGGCCTGGAATTTCACTGACAAGCTTCAGATTCGGGCACTTGGCGAGACCGTCCTTGAATCCCTTGCCGCGGGCCTCACCTGCTGCGTGTCCCGGGTCATCCCGAATGAACGCGATTTCATGCGGCTGGCCGTCATCGAACTTTTTGCAGAGGTACTCCGCTGCCTGGCCGCCGCCTTCTTCATTGTTGGACTGAACGAAGTAGTCGTAATCGCCCTTGGCTCCAATGTCACCGACGAGAACAGGAATCTTCGCTGCGTGGGCGGCTGAAATTGTCGCCGGCAGCGAGTCCGGCTGCACCGGGGTAATCAGCAAAGCAGAAATATTGCGTGAAATCAGCTGCGAGCTACCCGTCACCTGAATCTGCGCCGAGTCCTTGGAGTCAGAGATGACGACCTCCGCACCGCGCTCAGCTGCCCGCGCCTTGACACCCTTGGCGTAGGCGATGAAGTAGGGGTCAGTCTGGTCGTATACGGAGTAGCCCAGGATCAGCGGATCCTTCTTGACGAACGTGGTGCTGGAGCCGCCATTGGCTCCCGAGGTGCCGGAACCGGTCGTGTTTGCACCGCTGGCACAGCCAGCCACAGCGAAAAGACATGCAGCAGCTGCTGCTGCGACACCGAGTTGAGGCTTCATGTTTCTTCCTTGGGGTTGGGGTTTCGTCGCCTAAGCGATCGGGTTTGTTGTGACTGAGGTAACCATCTCAAGTCTCTGCCCCAAGGGAAAGTACTATTTCGCTCTACGTTGCATATACGGAATGTATAGGTCTGTATCAGCCGCGGTCACTGGCCGGGAGACAGGCGCTTCGCCCTGGGGGCTGTTATGTCGAAGGACGGTGCGCGGGAGCGGACGAGCGAATCCGCTTCAGCAGCCGGCTCAATGCGGGGCTCACCTCTGCCCGCGCCGAAACGACAGCTACCGCTTGCAGCGGCGGAATGGGTTCGCGGATCTCGCGAACAACGAGATCAAACTTTCGAAGGCTCCGCCGCTGCGCGTCGGGAAGGATGGAACTGGCCTGCCCGGATGTAATCAGCGGGATGCTTGTCTGGATGGTGTCAGCGATTCGTGTGCGGCCAGTAATTACACCGAAGCGCCTCAGGGTTTCATCGACGATGTCGGGCAGGCTGGGAACAGCCGGTGTCCGCTGCGGCAGGATCATTGTCATCGCCTCGAAAACGCCAATGCCCACGGGGTCTGGAAGGTCTGTGCGGTCCGGCGGGAAAGCAGCAACCAGGGGGACATCTTCCCAACGGATAATGTGGAAGCGGTCCTGCCGCTCAGCGAACTGTTCTGCATCGGCAACCATAATGAAGGCGACATCAGCCTTGCGGTTGTGGATCATCTCGATAGCTGTCCAGGGCGGCGGATCGATGAGCCGGACGTCGACGTCGGGGTTCTCCACGCTGTGCTCTTTGAGGAGCTGCGGAATCCGGTACCACATGAGGGCCGGGACGCTGGCAACCGTGATGGCCCCCTCCCGCCCGGCACCGTAATTGGTCAGGTGATTGACGACCTCATCCACATCGCCCAGTATGCGTGAGCCGGCATTGAGCAGATACATGCCGGCGCTGGTCGGACTCACCCCCCGGGCTGTCCTGATCAGGAGCTGAACGCCCAGCTCTGATTCAAGCTTGCTTATGGTCAGGCTTAGGGGCGGTTGCGACATGTGCAACTCGGCTGCGGCCGCTACAAAGGAACCCGCTTCGACGACGGCCTGAAAGTAACGCAGTTGGCGAAGGTCCATGACTTCAGAGCGTAGTCGAATTCCGGGCAGCGGACGGGGACAGTTCGTCGCTAACTTCTCCTGCCGCGGCGGTCGGTTATTCACAGCGCAGACATTCCGGAGCCCGGCGAGGTATATGCAATAGCTATAGGAGGGGAAGCAAAATAGTATTTTTTTCGCGGCCGGATCGGTGCCAGAGTGATTGCACGAACTGTTGGATGCGGAGGCTAACTGCAGCTGAAGAGTCTTCTTCAGACCAGTCTGCCCCTCACTAGAAAGAAAGTGGTCGCCACTACCATGTCAGTCACCGATAACGCCCCTGCTGGGCTCTCAGGCAGCTCCGTCGTGCCGTCCGCAACGTCCGTCAAGACTGGAGCGACGGCGTGACCGCCCCCGTGGCCGTGATCTCCGGCGGAGCCCGGGGCATCGGGGCGGCAACAGCAGAGAGGCTGACCAAAAATGGTTGGCAAGTTGCGCTGCTGGATCTGAATGCTGAGGGTGCTCAGGCTCAGGCCGATCAGCTCGGTCCGGACAACCTCGGCCTTGGCTGTGATGTCTCGGATCCCTCTGCCGTTCAGGAGGCAATCGACCAGGTGGGTGCCCACTTCGGCAGAATTGATGCGGTCATCCCCGCCGCGGGTAACATCGCGCGTGGTCCTGCGGAGAGCTTTGACCTGGGTGTCTGGCAAAAGCACCTCGACATCCACCTGACCGGTACGCTCCTGCTCGCGCAGGCCTGTCACGGGTATCTGGCGCAGTCAAAGGGCAGCATTGTCACTTTTGCCTCAGTGGCATCTACCTTCGGCCTGCCGGGCCGTGTGGCATACGGAACGGTCAAAACCGGCATGGTGGGATTGACTCGCACGCTGGCAGCGGAGTGGGGCCCGCAGGGCATCCGGGTCAACGCAGTAGCCCCAGGCTATGTCGACACGGAAATGGTCCGGTCGGGTTTCCGCAGCGGGACGATCAACGAGGATCTGGTCCTTTCACGTACGCCTCTGCGCCGTCTCGCCCAGCCCGATGACATTGCTGGTGTTATCGAATTCCTCATCTCCCCCGCAGCAAGCTTCATCACCGGCGTTCTGCTTCCTGTAGACGGCGGGCTCATCATTGATGGCCGCTTCGATGGAGCATCCGTCCCCGGCGTTTAACGAACGCCGCTCAAAGCTCTGCCCCATAAGCATCAGCCGTGCCGGCAAGCCCGGGGCAACTGCAAATTAGGCTCAGGAGAAGTTCAAAGATGAATGTAAGTATCGGCTGCAGCGGTATCACGTGGCGCAAGCGTGGACTCGGAGACGGGTTAGCGGATATTGCATCCGCTGGTTACTACGGCGCACCCATCAGTGGTGTGGAAAGCCGGGATGCGGCTGAAATTCACCGCTTATGGACAAGCCACGGCCTGGCTCCGGCCCCCGGCTATATTAATGGCGAATACTGGGATCGCGGTCAGCGGGATGACCAGCTGCACGCAGCACGGATCAACGCCAAGGTCTCCCGCGAACTCGATCTGACCGACATTTTCATCGCGGTCGGTGGTTTCGAGACTGTGACCCGCGCGGGCAGGACCCGCCGGCAGGCGGCCGCCAATGCGGGACAGTTGGACATGCTCACCGACGAACAGTTCCGCCAAATGACGCAGACCATCACCGAGGTGTGTGAGGTCTTTCTGGAGGAAGGTGTCCGGCCCTGCTTCCACACACATGTAGGAACATTTGTGGAAACGGAGGAAGAAGTCGAACGGCTTCTTGAGGCAGTGGACCCTGAACTCCTTTTCGTTGGTCCTGACACCGGGCACCTGGCATGGGCCGGCATCGACGTGAACAACTTCTTCCGCCGCCACGCCCGCCGCATCACATCCGTGCATTTGAAGGACATTGACTTGGAAGTTCGCGAACGCGGGCGGGCAGAAGGCTGGGCCTACGCCGAGTTCGAAAAGGCCGCGATCTGGACAGAAGTCGGGGACGGAGACATCGAGTTCCCGGGCATATTCCAGATTCTCGACGACGTGGGCTACAGCGGCTGGCTGACAGTGGAAACAGACGTGACGCAGCAGCCCACCCCATTCGAGAGCGCCCGCATCAGCCGGGAGTACCTGGCTGGTCTCGGATTCTGAGACGCTCTCGCAAATCTCATCAACAGGCAGCCGTCGAAACGGTTCGCCGAAAAAACGCGGCTTAGCAGCAGCATGCCCAACGAATTGTAAGGAGTAGAAATGCTTCCCGTTTGGAATCGTAATCCAGCATTCACCATTACCCGCGCCAGCCACGTCGTGCTTACCGCACGGGATCTGGATGCCAGCGCCCACTTTTACACCGACGTCATCGGTCTGGTCCTCACAGAACGGGACGAGCACACCCTGTACTTCCGAGGCCTGGAAGAGGCGGCCCATCACAGCCTGGTCATCAAGCGTACGACCGGCGACGCCCAGGCCGAGCGCATCGGCCTTCGCGTTCAGGACGCATCCGACATCGACAAGGCCGCCGATTACCTGAATTCACGGGGCATTGTCACCACCGAGCCGGACGTCCCGTTCCAGGGCCGCACCCTGCACTTCACGGACCCGGTCGGCAACCTCATGGAATTGTGCTCATCCATGGACGTCGTAGACCGCCGCATGCAGGAGTTTCACACTTTCAGGAGCGGCCAGCCCCAGCGGATTGATCACTACCAGCTGGTGACCCACGACGTCCAAACCGCAACGGACTTCTACTCCGACTTGGGATTCCGCCTTGCCGAATACACGGCCGCCGACGGGACAGAAGAGCTCTGGGGCAGCTGGCTCGAGGTTAAGGGAAACACCCACGACATAGTGTTTACCAACGGCACCGGCCCCCGTCTGCACCACTTCGCTTACACCGTCCCCGACGCGTCTTGCCTGATCCACGCAGCCGATGTGGCCGGCAGCCTCGGATTCGGGGATGAGATCGACCGCGGGCCCGGCAGGCACGGACTGAGCAACGCACTCTTCCTGTATCTCCGGGACCCCGATGGTCACCGGGTGGAACTGTTCAACACCCACTACCAGTTCATTGATCTTGAAACTGACCCTATCCGCTGGGACACCTCAGACCCGCGCAGGGCGCAGCAGTGGGGCCTGCCCGCCTCCGAACGCTGGTGGTTTGAAGCCTCCGAGTTCCCCGGTCAGCCAGTTCAGAAGCCACTCCTGGAGGCTTCGCCTATCACCCTCGAAAGCTACCTCAGCGTCCACTAATGATCTAGGGGTCGAAAGTCCGCATATCTGCACGAGTGAAACAACGGCCGAGAACGTTTAGGTCTGGAAAGCAGGCTTGACCAATAAGTCCAGCCCGCAAAGCGCCTGTTTCTGTCCACCCGTGTGCGCCACAACTTCCTCGCGGCACGACCTTCCACCTTTCAAAGGAGCAGCCCATGGAGGCCACCGACCTGCGGCCCTCGAAAATCATCGCCGTCCATCTGAACTATCACAGCAGGAACGCGGAACGAGGAAAGGCTCCGGAGACGCCGTCCTATTTCCTCAAAGCGCCCTCGACGCTAAACCATACGGGGCAGGATGTGCTGAGGCCGCCCGGCTGTCAGTTGCTTGCTATGGAAGCCGAAGTCGCCTTGATCATTGGGGACGTTTGCCGCAATGCAGCTATCGCCGATGCGTGGAACTATGTCGGCTGGGTCGCCGCTGCCAACGACTTTGGCGTGTACGACCTCCGCTACGCCGACCCGGGTTCGAATGTTCACTCAAAAAGCTTCGACACATTCACGCCGATAGGTGCGCGGCTCATGAAAGCAGACGCCCTGGACCCGGCGGGCTTTCACCTACGGGGCTGGATCAATGGAAAGCTCGTACAGGACGCCGCAATGTCAGAGGACCTTGTGTTCAGCTTCCCCTACCTCGTAGCCGATCTGTCCCGCGTGATGACACTGAACCGTGGAGACATCATTCTGACTGGTACCCCCCGCGGCTCCACCGTGGTGGAACCCGGCGATTTCGTGGAAGTTGAGGTCAGCCACAGCAGCGGCGCTTCCTCCAATCGCTTGGGCAACAAAATCGTCGCTCTCCCCGGAGACCTTGCAGAGACCGGGGCGCAGCCACGCATCAACCAGAAAACACTCGCCGCAGCATATGGGTCAGCTGTCCAGTCGAGATGACAATGAACGATTTCGTACGTGATGAGGAGAAGGTTTTGGAGCAGGTCAACGACGACACCCTGGCTGCAGCACGCAAGGTGATCGCGGTGCACATCAACTACCCCAGCCGGGCAGCCCAGCGCGGCCGGACCCCGGCGCAGCCCTCGTACTTCCTGAAGCCGTCCTCGTCGCTGTCCCTGACCGGCACCCCCGTCGAACGCCCCGCCGGCTGCCAACTCCTCGGCTTTGAGGGCGAAATCGCCCTGGTCATCGGCAAGGCCGCACGCCGCGTAGGAATTGACGACGCCTGGAGCCACGTCGCCGCCGTCACCGCCAGCAACGACCTCGGCGTGTACGACCTCCGCTACGCGGACAAGGGCTCCAACCTCCGATCCAAGGGCGGCGACGGCTTCACCCCGGTAGGCCCGGCACTGATCCCGGCAGACGCCGTCGACCCCGCCAGCCTGCGCATCCGCACCTGGCACAACGGCGAACTCGTCCAGGACGACACCACGGCAGACCTGCTCTTCCCGTTCGCCCGGCTCGTGGCGGACCTGTCCCAGCTGCTCACCCTCGAAGAGGGCGACATCATCCTCACCGGAACACCCGCCGGCGCGTCCGTCGCCAAACCCGGCGACGTGCTCGAGGTGGAAGTCACCACGGCCGACGGCGGTTTGGGCACCGGCCGCCTCACCACCACGGTGGAGGACGGCACCACGGCGTTCGCGGACTTTGGTGCCGGGCCCAGGATTGACGACGTGCAGCGGGAGGAAGCGTACGGTTCCCGCGAGGCTGCCGGGCTACCCGCCGCAACCAGCGTCCTGGCCCCGGAGCTGAAGGCCAAGCTGGAGTCCGTGGCCACTGCCACCCTGTCCTCCCAGCTGCGCAAGCGGGGACTGAACAACGTCAGCATCGACGGCCTGACCGCCACCCGCCCGGACCACAAGGTCGTTGGCCTGGCCCGGACCCTGCGCTACGTGCCCAACCGCGAGGACCTCTTCAAAACCCACGGCGGCGGCTTCAATGCCCAGAAACGCGCCATCGACTCCGTCAACCAAGGCGAAATCCTGGTCATGGAGGCCCGCGGCGAGAAGGGCACCGGCACCATCGGCGACATCCTCGCCCTCCGCGCCCAGGTCCGCGGCGCCGCAGCCATCATCACCGACGGCGGCGTCCGTGACTTCTCCGCCGTGGCCGCCATGGACATGCCCACCTACTACTCCAACCCGCACCCCGCCGTACTCGGCCGCCGCCACATCCCCTGGGACACCGACATCACCATCGCCTGCGGCGGCACCACCGTCCAACCCGGCGACATCATCGTTGCCGACGCCGACGGCATCCTGGTCATCCCGCCGGCCATCGCCGAAGAGCTCGCCGACGACTCCATCGCCCAGGAACGCGAGGAAGTCTTCATCGCAAAGATGGTGGAGCAGGGCCACAGCGTGGACGGACTCTACCCGCTGAACGCCCAATGGCAGGGCAAATACAAGGAATGGTCGACTGCACATATGGAAGGGGCCCGCGTTGACTAATCCTGCAAGCGTGTCCAGCACGGGAGCACTGGATGACAAGACAATCGAGGCGATCGCCGACGAACTCGTGGAGGTCGGCCGGTCCCGGACTCCGATACCCCGCCTGACAGCCCGCTACCCGGACATGACCGTCGAGGATTCCTACGCGGTCCAGCAGCTGTGGCGCCGCCGCAACGAGGACGCCGGCCGGACCCTGGTGGGCCGCAAAATCGGCCTCACGTCCAAGGCCATGCAGGCCGCCACCGGCATCACCGAACCGGACTACGGCGCCATCTTCGATGACATGGTGCTGGAAACCGGCTGCTCCGTGGAGTGGGACAAGTACACCCACCCCCGGGTGGAAGTGGAGCTGGCGTTCGTCCTGAAGGACAGCCTCAAAGGCCCTGGCTGCACCATCTTCGATGTCCTGAACGCCACCGACTACGTGGTTCCGGCCCTCGAAATCCTCGACTCCCGGATTGAGATGGAGGGCCGGACCATCGTGGACACCAT
>NZ_JBIVOQ010000017.1:0-87467 GCF_044754225.1 Arthrobacter sp. NPDC093125
CAACGCGCTACGACAAACTCGCACTCACTTACCGCGGCGGAGCCGTCCTCCGGGCCGTCAGCATTTGGCTGACAGCTTTAGGAGACACGCCCTAGGCCCCGGCCGTCCGGGGCCAACCGCCTCCGGCCCTGCAGGCCAGGCGCGGCGGTCTAGGACTCTGCAGCCCCAGCCCACGCCATGCTGGGTCCGATCGCCTCCACGGCCTGCGAGAGAGGAATGCCCGAACCGTCGCGGCGCCCGTGTTCCTGGGGGAGCGAACGTGCCACACCCGCCAGGGACGACGCCTTCGCGGGCCCATGGCCGGCCCACGCCTGCAGCAGGATGTCCTCGCCCTTCAGGAAGCGGTGTGCCCGGACTCCGGCGGTGGCCCGGCCCTTCGCCGGGTACTCGGAAAACGCGGTCACCTTCGCGGCTCCCGGCGCGGTGCCCGGCAGCGCGCCGTCGGTCCCTGAGATGGTGACGACGACGGCGGCCTCATCGCCGGGGGCAACGGCGCCGAAGAAGATCACCTGGTCGCCCGGTGCAAGCTTGATGCCTGCCATGCCGCCAGCCGTCCGGCCCTGCGGGCGGACATTGGCCGCGCTGAAGCGCAGCAGCTGGGCCTGGCGGGTCAGGAAGGCGAGCTCGGTGTCGTCGCTCCCGGCCGGTGCGACGCCCACCACGCTGTCCTTGTCCTTAAGCGCGATGACCTCCCAGTCCTCACGGTTGAGCGGGTAGTCGGGCTGCACGCGCTTCACAACGCCCTGGGCGGTACCGATCGCGAGCACTTCATCCAGAGGCGCGAACGCCACCAGCGACTCGCCCTTCAGCAGCGTTATGAAGTCCTTTGCAGGGACACCGCCGGCCAGGTTGGGCAGGCCGGACATCGGAGGGAGGACCGGCATGTCCATCACCTGGATGCGCAGCATCCGCCCCTGCGACGTGACGGCCGCAATCTCGCCCCGGGCCGAGGTCTTCACGACGGAGCGGAACACATCGTGCTTGGAGCGCGGCCCTGATTCGGCGAGGCTGTCCTGATTGGACGTCCTGGCGATCTGCCCGGACGCAGTGAGGATGGCCCAGCAGGGATCGTCCGCGATTTCCAGGGCGAGCGGCGCAGCCTTGCCCTTAACGCCGGCTTTGCCCTGAAGGCCAACTGCTGCCGCTGAGACAGTGGGGGAGACAGCCTCGGACTCCAGGAGCACAGTTCGCCGGGGAGTGCCGTATTTCTCCGCGATCTCCGCCAGTTCCCCGGAGACCAGATCACGCAGCATTTCGTCGGACGCGAGGATCGCTTCGAGCTCGGCGATCTCGCGGCGCAGCTCGTCCTGCTCCTTCTCCAGCTCGATCCGGGAATACTTCGTGAGCTGGCGCAGGCGCAGTTCCAGGATGTAGTTGGCCTGGATCTCCGATAGGTCGTAGATGGACATCAGCCGTTCACGCGCTGCTGACGCCTCATCCGAGGACCGGATGATCTGGATGACTTCATCGATGTCCACGATGGCAATCAGGAGGCCCTCCACCAGGTGCAGGCGGTCCTTCTTCTTCCCGAGCCGGAACGCCGTGCGACGCCGCACCACGGTCAGGCGGTGGTCCACGTAGACAGTGAGCAGCTGCAGCAGGCCCAGGGTCTGCGGCTGCCCGTCCACGAGCGTGACGTTGTTGATGCCGAAGGAGTCTTCCATGGGCGAGTAGCGGTAGAGCTGCTGGAGCACCGCATTGGGGTTGAAGCCGTTCTTCAGCTCAATGACCAGGCGCAGGCCGTGCTTGCGGTCGGTCAGGTCAACGATGTCGCTGATACCCGCCAGCTTCTTGCTGTTGACGGCGTCCTTGATCTTTTCGATCACCTTTTCCGGGCCCACCATGTACGGCAGTTCGGTGACAACGAGGCCCGTGCGGCGGGCTGACAGCTGCTCCACCTCCACCTTGGCGCGGGTCTTGAAGGAGCCGCGGCCGGTGGCGTACGCGTCCCGGATGCCGTCCAGGCCGACGATGCGGCCCCCGGTGGGAAGGTCGGGGCCGGGCACGAACTGCATGATGTCATCCAGCGTGGCATCCGGGTTGGCGATCAGGTGCCGGGCCGCGGAGATGACTTCCACCAGGTTGTGCGGGGCCATGTTGGTGGCCATGCCCACCGCAATGCCCGTGGCGCCGTTGACCAGCAGGTTGGGAAACGCTGCCGGGAGGACGTCAGGCTGGGTGAGCTGGTTGTCGTAGTTCGGAACGAAATCAACAACGTCTTCGTCGAGGTGGTCGGTCAGGGTGAGGGCGGCCGCCGCTAGGCGGGCCTCCGTGTAACGCGGGGCCGCAGGGCCGTCGTCGAGAGATCCAAAGTTGCCGTGTCCGTCGATCAACGGAAGCCGCAGCGAAAAGTCCTGGGCCATGCGGACCATGGCGTCGTAAATGGCGGTGTCACCGTGCGGGTGGAGCTTTCCCATGACCTCGCCCACCACGCGGGCGCTCTTGACGTGGCCGCGGTCCGGCCGCAGGCCCATGTCGCTCATCATGTACAGGATGCGCCGCTGCACGGGCTTGAGCCCGTCCCTGGCGTCGGGAAGCGCCCGGGAGTAGATGACGGAATAGGCGTACTCCAGGAAGGAGCCTTCCATTTCGGAAGTGACGTCGATGTCTACGATGTTTTCGGTGTAGTCCTGGACAATTTCCCCTGCGGGGGTGGAACTCTGGCGGCGGGCCATGGGGCTGGTAGATCCTTTTTGGGGTGCACTTCGGAAGTCTTAGCTAGGCTAAGCCTATGGTGGAACATCCCGCAGACGGCGAATATCCGGAATATTGGGAAGCCGATGTCGTGCTGCGGGACGGCGGAACTGCCCACCTGCGGCCCATCCATCCTACCGATGCGGACGCCGTACAGGCCTTCCACACCGGACAGTCGCAGAACTCGATTTACATGCGGTTCTTCTCTTTCAAGGCCCGCCTTTCAACCAAGGAGCTCAAGCGGTTCACCGAGGTGGACTACCGAAACCGGGTTGCCTTCGTGATCACCATCGGCGGGGAAATCATTGGCATCGGCCGCTACGACAGGCTGGATGACCCTTCGGAAGCCGAGGTGGCCTTCAACATCGCCGACAGGCACCAGGGCCGGGGCATCGGCTCCATCCTGCTGGAACACCTGGCCGCTGCTGCCCGTGAAAACGGCATCCGCCGCTTCACCGCCGAAGTCCTGCCGGAGAACCGGAAAATGCTGACGGTCTTTTCCGAGGCGGGTTACGACGTCAAAAGGCATTTCGACGACGGCGTGGTCAGCCTGGAGTTCAACATCGACCCCACGGACAAATCCCGTGCGGTGATGGAAGCCCGGGAACACCGTGCAGAGGCGAGGAGCGTGCGGGACCTGCTCGCGCCGTCGTCGGTTGCGGTGATCGGTGCGAGCCGCAGGTGGGGCACGGTGGGATACCAGCTCCTTGAGCACATTATCGGAGGCGGGTTCCCTGGCCCGGTCTATGCCATCAACCCTGAGGCGTTTGAACTGGCCGGGATGCTGTCCTTCGGCAAACTCTCGGAAGTTCCCGGGCCTGTGCAGCTGGCCATCATCGCCGTGCCCTACGAGGAAGTCCCCAAGGTGGTCGACGAATGCGCGGCTGCCGGAGTGAAGGGAATCCTCGTGGCGTCGGCCGGGTTCGCCGAAGACGGGGAGCGCGGCCTGGTGCGCCAGCGGGCGCTGGTCCGCCAGGCGCGGGCGAACGGGATGAGGGTGATCGGACCGGCTTCGCTGGGCATTGTGAACACGCATCCGGCGGTGTGCCTTAACGCGTCCATGGCGCCCAGCCTCGCCATCCGCGGGGGGCTGGGCCTGTTCAGCCAGTCAGCGGCGATCGGGGTGGCCCTGTACGCGGCCTCCAGCCGCCGCCGCGTCGGCATCTCCACCTTCCTGTCCGCGGGCAACCGCGCGGACGTCTCCGGCAACGACATGATGCAGTTCTGGGAGGACGACGCCGACACCTCCGCCGTGGGGCTGTACCTGGAGTCGATCGGCAACCCTCGCAAATTCTCCCGGCTGGCCCGCCGTCTCGCCCTCACCAAGCCCGTCATCGTCGCCAAATCGAGCTCCATGGGCCTGCAGCTGCCGCCGGGGCACGCGGTGCGCACCACCCAGGCCCCGCCGGGCGCACTCGACGCAATGATGCGCCAGGCCGGAGTGATCCGCGTGGAAACAATCGAGCAGCTCATGGATGTTGCACAGATCGTCTCCTCGCAGCCGCTGCCCAAGGGCGCCGACGTCGCCGTGTTCAGCAACTCAGGGGCGCTCGGAAAAGTCGTGGCGGACAGCGCGGCATCCCACGGGCTCGGTATCCAGGACCTCGTGGCCGACCTCGACCTGGATACCGGCATGTCCCGCGCGCTGCCGGAACTGCAGCGCCGGCTGCGCGCTTCCCTGGCCCGGGACGAGGTGCATGCGGCCGTGGTGGCTTTCCTGCCGGCCCGGGGGCTGACCGTGGAGAAGATCGCCGACGCGCTCGCGGACTGTTCTGCGGAGGCCGGAAAACCGGTGGTCGCGGCCTTTACCGGCATCCTTGACCCTTCCATTTACGTTGAGGGCATGGTGGGGGACGGCACCCCCGCCCCGCCCGTTCCCTGCTACTCAAATCCGGGGGCCGCCGTCGCCGCCCTGTCGGCGGTGGTGCGCTACGCCGAATGGGCGGACCGCGACCAGGGGCTGTTCGCAGAACCGGAAGGCTGTAACAGTGAGGCCGCGCACGCCGATCTTGAGGGGCTGCTTCACGACGTCCGCGGGGAGCAGCTGAAGGAACTGGCCCCGGCTGACGCTGCCCGCCTGCTGGGGCACTACGGAATCAGGGTGCTGCCCTCTGAGGGCTTCGTTACGGCCGACGAAGCGGTGGCCGCCGCGGACGGGCTGGGCTGGCCGGTGGCGCTCAAGACAACCGACCCCACGCTGCGGCACAGGCTCGATCTGGGCGGAGTGCGGCTCGACATCCAGGATCCGGAGTCCCTCAGGCTTAACATCGCGCAAATGCGGCGTGCGCTGGAAGGCTACGGCTCGTCATCCCTGGAAGTGCAGGCCATGGCTCCCGTGGGGCAGGCCTGCACATTCCGGGCCATCGAGGACCCGCTGCTCGGACCCGTGGTCTCCTTCGGACTGGCCGGTGACGCCGTGAACCTGCTGGATGACTGGGCCCACCGGGTGCCGCCGCTGTCCGGGGCCGATCTTCGTGACTTCATCCGCAGTCCCCGCGCCTCCCGCAGGCTCTTCGGCTACCAGGGACTTCCCGCCGTCGACGTCGCGGCGCTGGAAGACCTGGCTGCCCGCCTGACCCTGCTCAAGGACGCGCATCCGGAGATTTCCGTGGTCGAGTTCAACCCCGTCCTCGCCACGCCGCAGGGCGTGTTCATCCTCGCGGCGGACGTGCGGATCGGCAACGCGGCTCAGCGGACTGACAGCGCCCGCCGGGCCCTGCGCAACTGAACACCCGGTTAGCATGTGCCAAGCCGATCTGTGAAAATGGGGAAATGAGCTCCCAGCCTCCCACCTCGAAGCCTCAGGCCCCTGACCACAGCCCCCAGGCTTCCATCCACCACAGCTCACACAACCACACCGCCCAGGGCCAGAGCCTGGACGGGGCCCTGCAGCAGGCCGGTTTCTACCCGCGCCTCGTGGCCGACGTCGTGGATGACGCGCTCGACGGCCGGGACTGCCTTGCCCACCTCGTGCACCTTGAGACGCACTTCGACCGTGCTGAAGTCCGGCGCCACATCACCGTCCTGGTGCTCACCGAGGACATGCTTGTGATCACGCACGTGGATGACCAGCAGCTCGACGAGGCCGGTGAGCAGATCGTGGCGCAGATTTCCACGGAGTCCGTCCCCGTCGCCCAGATCCGGTCCGTGGTGCTGAGCTACATGTACTCCCAGCCGCAGAACTACAAGCCCTCTGACCCGGTCCGGGAAGTCACCCTGTCCATCGCGTGGTCGGGCGGCCAGCGGCTCGAGATGGGCCCGGCCAGCTGCGGTGACCCGCAGTGCGAGGCAGACCACGGCTACAGCGGCACCATCGCCCAGGAGGACATCGTCCTGCGCATCTCCGCCGAAGCGGACGGGCTGCAGGCCGTGCAGGACGCCAAGCTTTTTGCCCGCGCGCTCCGCGCAGTAAACACCGGTTCCCCGGCTCCCGTCCCGCACGGGGGCCGCTCGTCCCAACCGCGTCCCCGGATGGGCGTTTTTTCCAACCGCCTCAGCCGCGGACACCAGCGCTGAGATGGGGCCGGACCACGACCTTTCCGCTCCCGTCATACCCTCAACGCCTTCGGCGTCATCCGCGCTTCCCCCTGCGCCAGCGTATGGGCGGCGGTCGGTTGCCGAGGTGCTTGGCAGCGCCGCCGCGAGCATCGGCGTGGACGGCTTCGAGAACCGGCTCGGGCTGCCGGCCGCCAAGCGGATCTGTGTTGTCCTCGCAGATGGCCTGGGCCGCGGCCTGCTGAAGCAGAAATCCGCGCACACCCCGTTCCTCCGGGGTGTTCTGCAGCAGGGCCAGGGCGAGGTCCCGGTGTGGCTCGATTCCGCATTTCCCTCCACGACGGCGGCCTCGCTCGCCAGCCTCGGCACCGGCCTTGCTCCCGGACAGCACGGCCTGGTCGGGTATGACGTCCTTGATCCGTCCCAGGACAAGGTGGTCAACATGCTGGGCAACTGGGATGCCGGCGTGGACCCTCAGGACTGGCAGCCGTACCCCACCATTTTTGAGCGGGCCGCGGAACACGTCGACGTCACCACTGTCAGCCTGCCCCAATTCGGTGACTCGCCCATGACCCGCGCAGCCCTCCGTGGCGGCACGTTCGTTTCAGCGATTACGTCACATGCCCGCACAGCCGCCGCTGCCGAGGCGATGGCCGGCACGGACGCGTCCCTCATGTACTTCTATGTGAACGACCTCGACAAGGCCGGCCACCGCCACGGATGCCAGTCGCCCGAGTGGGAGCACCAGCTGGAAGAACTGGACGCCACCGTCAAGCGCCTTGATTCTTCCCTGCCCGCAGGGACCACAGTGCTTCTGACCGCCGACCACGGCATGCTTGACGTGCCCGAGCCGCAGCGGATCGACTACTCCGCCGACCCGGCACTGGTGGCCGGCGTCCGGCACACGGCGGGGGAGCCGCGCATGCTGCACCTGTACCTGGAGGACAACTCTTCCCGCAGCGGCGCCGGCGCCGGCCGGCAGCGCCTGCTGGACGCGTGGCGTGGCAGGTTCGGCGAGCGGATCTGGGCCTTCACCCGGGAAGAAGCCATAGCCGCCGGTCTCTTCGGTCCGGTCCGGCCCGGCGTCGAACAGCGCATCGGCGACGTCATGATCGCGGCCCGTGATGCCTTGGCCTTCTACGACATCGGCCGCGTGCGTCCCACCGCCATGGAGGTGGTGGGCCAGCACGGTTCCCTGACCAAGGCGGAGCGGGAAGTTCCGCTGCTCTGCTTCCAGGCCTCCGGCAGGACGTCAGGCCCGGCCTCCGCCAAGACCGCCCGCCGCAGGGGAGCCCGTGGCTGAGCTCGTCTTCTTTTCGGGAACCATGGACTGCGGCAAGTCCACCCTCGCCCTCCAGATGGACCACAACCACCGTGCCCGCGGCCGCGGCGGAGTCCGCTTCAGCCGCAACGACCGTGCCGGAGGATCGCGCATCTCAAGCCGGCTCGGCCTGGAGACGGACGCCGTGGAAGTCCTGGACACTACTGATTTTTGGGAAGAAGTGGTGCTGCGCCGCACCAACGGCGTGCGCGTGGACTACCTCATCTGCGACGAAGCCCAATTCTATTCGGCTGCCCAGGTGGAACAGCTCGCCCGGGTAGTGGACGAGATCGACATCGACGTCTTTGCCTTTGGCATCACATCCGATTTCCGCACCCGCCTTTTCCCCGGTTCCCAGCGCCTCATCGAGCTTGCCGACCGGGTGCAGGTGCTGCAGGTGGAGGCGCTGTGCTGGTGCGGGCGCCGGGCCACGCACAACGCCAGGACGGTCGACGGCGTCATGGTCACCGAGGGAGCCCAGGTGGTGGTCGGTGACGTCGCGGCCGCCGGAGAGACAACTGCAGGCGCAGCGCCTGCTGGAGCAGCCCCGCTTGCCGGAGAAGCGCTGCCTGCCGGAGCATCGGGCAACGTTGGGACGGACGACGCCGGGACGGCACCTGCCGTGGGCTACGAGACGCTGTGCCGGCGGCACTTCATGCGCCGCGTGACCGCCCACG
This sequence comes from Arthrobacter sp. NPDC093125, assembly GCF_044754225.1. NCBI lineage: Bacteria > Bacillati > Actinomycetota > Actinomycetes > Micrococcales > Micrococcaceae > Arthrobacter > Arthrobacter sp. NPDC093125. Next base: position 8,188 of record NZ_JBIVOQ010000017.1, read on the forward strand.
GGGCCAACATCATGGCCCAGAAGGACCAGCTGTTGCCGTTTGAGGTCGATGCCTGCCTGTGGCGCGGGGCCGGCAGTGTTGCGGGCAGCTCAGCGTAGCGGCAAATCAACCGCCGACGGCCAGCCCGGTCTAGGCGCCCTAAACCGGACTAGCTGCGTGACCCTATTAGCCGCGCAATCTGATTAGCCGCCGGGCCTTGCTAGTCGCCCCTGGTCCCGAAGACAATTTCGTCCCAGCTGGGGACGCTTGAGCGTTTCGGCCGTGCCGGCTGGCGCTCTGGTTCTTCCCTGTCCTGGTTCTGGCGCGGAGATGCTCCATGATCCGTTGCTGGCCGGCCTGCATCAAGCCGGCGGCGGGGGACTCCCCGGCCGAGTAGCTCATCAAGTCCTGGATTACCCGCAGCGGACGCGCTGGCTGGACGTTCGACCGGACGGTCCGTCGGCCGCTCCGCAGGTTTGTCCTGGGCGGCAGGATTTTCCGTATCCGCATTTCCGGCAGGGCCCGCACTTCCGGCAGGGCCCGCACTTCCGACAGGGCCCGCACTTCCGACAGGGCGCAGCGGTGACGGGACGATGGTAATTTCGCGGGTGTCGGTGCTGACGCCCTCGTGAAGCTGGAGGGAATCATCCTCCCGGTCGCCGGAGAAGGTCTGGTGCTGGGGTGCCAGGCTCAGGCGGGACATCATGGAGGGCCGGGCATCGCGGCGCCGTGTGGCAGGTCCGTGCGTTGTTGCAGCGCCGTGCTCAGCCGTAGAGTCCGTAGCCCCGCCAGCAGTGTCATCATCCGCAGGTTCGTCTTCGTCCGAAGCCGGGGCGGCAGAGACTTCCTCCGGTCGGGGGTGGGCTGCGGGCACGCCGTTAGCCAGCAGGAGCGCCAGGGCGTCGTCGCTGTCTTCGTCCAGACCCAGCCGCTGACCCCTTCGGGAGCGCAGCATGTCCAGCAGGCCATCCGCGTCCTTCTGCTGATCGGCGCTGTTCCGGGCTGCCGTCTCGGCGTCGGTTTCAAAGTCGAATGGCCGGTCGGAAACCGCTGACAGGCGGCGGGCGGGCACGGGACCGTCCAGGGGCTCCAGCTCACTGAGCTGCTGCGCCCAACGGTTGGCGTTCTGCAGAGATTTGCGGGACGGGTTGAACGTCCACATGGCAGGGGGCTCTTCGCCGATGGTTACGGGACTGCCCGCCTGCGTCTCGAACCTTGCCACCACAGTCCAGGTGCCGTCGGGGCGGCGCCAGGAATCCCATTCCAGGGTGGACGAAGAGATTCCATGCGCCGTGAGGCGGTGCCCCACCATGTCACCGAGGGTGGCCGGGTTATCGCCGAAGGCCGACCGGTAGATGTCGTGGCCGGGGGCCGGTGAGGCAACCTCCACCTTGCGGGCCTGCTGGGCGATGTATTCGCGCTCGGCCAGGACCGGGCCTTCATACCGCTCGACCTTTTCCAGCGGCAGCCCGGAGGCCTCGGCTACCTCGGCAGCGGTCGCCCCGCTGCGGATTCTGGCCTGGATATCGCGCGGGGACAAGGCCGTCACTGGGGCGGCCTGCCTCCGCACGGAGGGCCGGCTTGCCGCCAGCCGTAACGCTTCATTGATCGGCAGCTGGAACATCTCGCCGCCGGCGCCGCTCAACAGGAGATGCTCCCCGTCGTCGTGGACGCCTACAAGCCGTAGATCCTGCATACAATCCTCCACCCTGGCTTTACTATCATTCGAAACTCTGCCACCGCAGCCCGTCTTTTCCGGTTAGGACGGCGGGCGCGCCGCGAAATTCCGGGACTTTGCGGCCGCGGGCAGGACTTCCACGTGCAGGAGGCCGCCGGCCGCCCTCATGGCCGGGCTATGGCTTTTCCCCGGCTCTTAGGGAAAAATGGCCCCGAACCGGGCACAAACCGGGCGCTTTCGGCGTTGTGCACGTTGCATCATCCATGTGAGTCGACGGAGTGTGAGCAGCAGGCCATGGCCACAGACTATGACGCGCCGAGGAAGTCGGAAGAGGATCTCAACGAGGACTCGATTGAAGAGCTGAAGACCCGGCGCGCCGAAAAACCGACCGCGGTGGTGGAAGAGGACGAAGCCGACCTCGCGGAGGGATACGAGCTGCCCGGAGCCGACCTCTCCGGAGAGGAACTGCTGGTCCGCGTCATGCCGGCCCAGGCCGATGAGTTCACCTGTTCCTCGTGCTTCCTGGTCAGGCACCGCTCCCAGATTGCCCGCGAAAAAGACGGCCTCCTGTATTGCCGGGACTGCGAAGGCTGAAAAATTACCGGAGGGACCGGCTTTCCGGGAGGACTGCTGGGCGCAGAGTCATTGGGCAGACGGCGATTATTTGGCGAACAGCGATTGAGTGGCAGGCAGTGGTTACTTGGGGGAAAGCGCGGCCACGAGTTCTTCCGGGCGTCGGGTGGATGTCAGCCAGTACGGCGTGGGATCAGAGGGGTCGTTGATGTCAATCCGCACCACCGGATCGATCCAGCCGCGGATGCAAAGGTACGCCAGGCCGTTCAGGCGCGTGCCCCGCTCAGCCGTGGCTTCCTCCTTGCGGAACGCCTCCGCCTGACCGACCAGCCTGCGTTCGATGACTGCCCGACCCACCTGCAGCGTCCGGGACGTGACGGTGACGGCGGGCGTCGAGAGAATGAGCAGGGTGGCCTGGATGGCGAACAGGACCGCGGCAGCCGTGAACCCGGCGGCCGGGCTAATGGGTGCAAAAACAAGGATGCCTGCCCCAGCCAGCCCAGCCGCAACCAGCCAGATCCAGGCACTGGGCCACAGCTTCTCAGTAAAGAGGACGGTGTCGTCCTGTGGCGGCTGGTGGTGGGCAGGCACTGCTGCGCTCGATTCGGGCATGCACCCAGCTTTCCATCTTTGCCGGGGCATTTCATCCCGGCCGGGTTTCGCCTGCCCAATAGGAGTAGCGGCACCCCGGGCGATAGAGTGAGGGACTGTGACTGACGAACAAACAGCCATTAAGCCCACGCTGCAGCACACTGTGCAGATCCAGCTGAAGATGCTCGACGACGGCCTGGAGGCCCCTTCCTACGCCCACCCCGGCGACGCCGGTGCCGATCTGCGCGCACGAGAGGACGTCGTGCTGGAACCGGGGGAGCGGCGCCTCGTGCCCACCGGTGTATCCATCGCTCTTCCGGACGGCTTCGTGGCGCTGATCCACCCGCGGTCCGGCCTTGCCACAAAGCACGGTCTCACCGTGGTCAACGCCCCGGGAACAGTCGATGCAGGATACCGCGGCGAGATCGCCGTGACGCTCCTGAACACCGACCGGGACAAGGCGATAGAACTCCGCCGCGGCGATAGAATTGCACAGATGGTCATTCAGCGCGTGGAGTACGCGCAGTTCGTCGCCGTGGGGGAACTGAGCGACTCCGTCCGCGGCACCGGGGGCTTCGGCTCCACGGGCGGCTTTGCCCTGCCAGACGTACAGGTATAAAAGCGCACAGCATAAGAGCGCACAGGGTAAAAGCGCCGAGGGTCAACGCCCCCGGTAAACAGCGCGGCTGTCCCCAAATGCATAGGGGACAGATCACAACTAAGGAGACAACCCATGGTTTTTGGGCGGCGCAGGAAAGCCAAGATGGAAGAGGCTGCACACCTGGAAGAAGTGCAGGATTACGACGCAGCCGATGAGGCAGGCGGCGTTCCCGAAGCATCCGGCCGCAGCGTCACGGGCCCCTTCGATGTCTCCGAGGTCAGCAGCAAGGACGGCTACGTCGACCTGGGCGCCCTGCTGATTGCACCCCGCGAAGGGCTGCAACTGCGGCTGGAGGTCGAGGAGGCTACCCAGCGCGTAGTGGCAGTCACCATGGACCTGGACGGGTCGAGCCTGCAGCTGCAGGCGTTCGCGGCTCCCCGCTCCGAGGGCCTGTGGGATGAAATCCGCGAACAGATCGGCCAGTCGGTCGGCAGCCAGGGCGGGCAGGTCGAGGAGATCCCGGGCGAGTTCGGCACCGAGCTTGTGGCCAAGCTACCCTCCGGCATCAACGACGGGACCCAGGGATACCGCGTGGCGCGCTTCATCGGCGTCGACGGTCCGCGCTGGTTCCTCCGCGGTGTGTTCGGAGGCGAGGCTGCCCTGAACCGGGAAGCCGCGGCCGGCCTCGAGGAACTGTTCCGCAAGATCGTCGTTATCCGGGGCGACAACCCCATGCCGCCAAGGGACCTGCTGCAGCTGCGCCTGCCCAAGGACGCGGCAGGACCTGCACCGCAGGGCGCACCTGAGGGCGCGCCGGAATTCGAACAGCCTGAGCGCGGCCCGGAGATCACCCAGATTGGTTGACGCCCGACCCTCTCCGCAGGACGGACCGGTGCCCATCAGCGGCCTGCCGGAACGGGGGCGCGTGCTGTGCCAGGGCTTCATCGAGTCGGTGACCTACGTCCCTGCCAGCCAGGTGGCGTCTTTCACCGCCACAGTGTCAGACCATGAAGGTCGCGGCCGGCTGCGCGTCATCTGGCTGGGGCGCAGGCGCGTTCCCGGTATCGACGCCGGCACTGAAGTCCGCCTGCAAGGCATGCTGACCGTGCGTGAGGGCGTCCCCACCATGTTCAACCCCCGCTACGAAATACTGTCCCGCCAGGAGAACCAATGACACTGCCCGACAACCCCGAGCAGGAGAGGGATAGGCCCGAGCAGGAGAATCATAGGCCGACGCCGCCGGAGGCTCCGGGCTTCGCGGACCTGGCTGAGGGCTACGCCTCCAAGGCAGGGCTGCACCGCACAGACGACGGCCGTATCGACGTCCTCAAGAGCGCCGGCGGCTACCAGGGTATCGCGGAGAGCATCCTCCCCGGCCTGGTGTTCCTTGTCTCCTTCACCGTCACAGCTGCCCTGACGCCGTCGCTGATTGCCGCACTGGCAACGGCCGCGGTGTTTACCGTGGTGCGCCTCGCCCAGCGCCGCCCGCTGACCCAGGCCCTGGCCGGAGTGGTCGGCGTCGGGATTTCCGCCTGGCTTGCCAACAGCACCGGCAAGGCGGAGAACTTTTACCTTCCCGGCTTCCTGACCAATGCGGCCTACATCGTGGCGATGGTCACTTCCATCGCCGTCCGGTGGCCCATCGCCGGACTGCTGTTCGGCTTCATCCGCAATGAGGGTCTGGACTGGCGGCAGCACCCGGCCCGGGTGCGCGCCTACCAGCTGGGCACATGGATCATCGTGGGTGTGCTGGCCCTCCGGCTAGTGGTGCAGGTGCCGTTGTACCTCATGGGCCCTGACGGACTCGCCGCCCTGGCCACCACGCGGCTCATCATGGGCGCGCCGCTGTACATACTGGGCGTGTGGCTGGCATGGCTGGTAACCCGGCCGGCACCCGTGCCGGGAACTCAGCCGGCGAAGCCGTCGTCGTCCACCGACTGATCCAGCCTCGTCTGCGGGACCGGAGCCGGGACGTCCTCTGAAGTCCCGCTGGAAGCTGCCTCGTGCGACGGCAACCCGGCCTCATCGGAGGACGCGGTTCCGCCGAAAGCCTCCTCGCCGTGTAACGATCCGGGGCCCTGTGACGATCCGGGGGAGAGCAGCTCACGCAGCTGGTCCTCCGCGGCAATCGTTGTCACGAAGAAGAGCTCGTCGCCGCCGTCAATGACGTCGTCGCGGCTCGGCGTGATCGGTGCCTGGTCGCGGAGGATCGCCACGAGCGTCGAGTCCTCCGGCCAGTCGATGCTTCCAACGGTGAGGCCAATGGCGTGGGAGTCGTGCGGCACCGTGAATTCCACGAGGGATGACACACCGGTCTGCAGCGTGAGCAGCCGGACGAGGTCGCCGATCTCCACCGCTTCCTCCACCAGCGCCGTCATGAGCTGCGGAGTGTTGACCGCGACGTCGACGCCCCAGGAGTCGTTGAACATCCAGTCATTCTTGGGGTTGTTCACGCGCCCCACCGTGCGTCCCACACCGAATTCGGTCTTGGCCAGCAGGGAAACGACCAGGTTGACCTTGTCGTCGCCGGTCGCCGAGACCACCACGTCCGCGTCTTCAAGCTTCGCGTCCTGCAGCGTGCTCAGTTCACACGCGTCGCCCACCAGCCAGTGCGCGCCGCGCAGGCCGCTGCGGCCGATGACTTCGGGTTTGAGGTCGATGAGCAGGATCTCATGCTTGTGGGCCAGCAGCTCCCGGGCGATCGAGGAACCCACGCTTCCGGCTCCGACGATGACGACTTTCACTTACAACTCCTTGGCGGGTGCTTTGGCGAGAATCTGCGACACTTCCGCGCTGCGGTCCAGGCGCATCATGGCGTGCACGGTGTCGCCGTCCTGATACGAGGTGCCGGAGGTTGGAAGCATCCCTTCGCCGAAGCGGGTCAGGTACGCGATGCGGACATCGGCGGCCTTTTCAATCGAGGCGACAGGGTGGCCGATCCACGCGGGGTCGATGTCGAGTTCGGCGAGGACCAACCGGCCCGAAGGCTCGCGGAAGTCCCCGGCCATGTGCTGTTCGGGGAGGATGCGGCGCAGGACCTGATCGGCGCTCCACCGCACGGCGGCCACCGTGGGAATGCCCAGCCGCTGGTAGATCTCGGCCCGGCCCGGATCGTAGATCCTGGCGACCACGTGCTGGACGTGGAAGGTCTCGCGCGCTACGCGGGTGGCCAGGATGTTGGAGTTGTCACCGCTGGACACCGCGGCGAAAGCGTAGGCCTCGGCCACTCCCGCCTGCTTCAGAGTGTCGCGGTCAAAACCGACGCCGGTGACTTTGCGCCCCGTGAAGCCGGAACGCAGCCGGCGGAAAGCGCGGTCGTCCTGGTCGATGATGGCCACTGAATGGCCTGCGTCCTCGAGCGTGTGCGCGAGGGTGGCCCCGACGCGTCCACAACCCATGATCACGAAGTGCGCCACCCGTGTCTCCTCCAGTTTCCTCTGCTGCCCGGTACGACTCTACCGCCGGATCACCGCCATGACATCGCGCGTGAATCAGACTAACTTTGTGTGGTGCTGACAATTCTGAATGCCGTGAAGCGGGTGCTCGTGGGGAGGCCCTTCCGGAGCGACCGGATGGCCCACACGCTGCTGCCGAAGAGAATTGCGCTTCCCGTCTATGCTTCGGACGCATTGTCATCCGTGGCCTACGCCCCCGATGAGATCCTCCTGACGCTGGCGCTGGCCGGCGTGAGCGCGGTGGCGTTTTCCCCCCTTGTGGGACTCGCAGTCATGGTGGTGCTGCTGACGGTCGTGGCCTCCTACCGCCAGAACGTCCACGCCTACCCCTCCGGCGGCGGCGACTACGAGATCGCAAACGTGAACCTGGGAAGGCACGCCGGACTGACTGTGGCATCGGCGCTGCTCGTCGACTATGTTCTGACCGTTGCCGTCTCGATGTCCTCTGCGGCGACCTACCTGACTACAGCCATACCCTCCCTCCACGGCCAGCAGGCGATGCTGGCCACGGTCGGTGTGATCATCCTGGCCCTCGTGAACCTGCGCGGCGTCAAGGAGGCCGGAAGTCTATTCGCGGTGCCCACGTACATCTTTATGGCATCGATCCTGGGCATGACCGCCGTCGGTATTTTCCAGGGGCTGGCAGGCCAACTTGGCCAGGCGCCGTCGGCCGCCTTCACTATCGTGCCGGCTCCCGGCTTCGACGAGGGGCTGGTGGGCCTGGCCGGCGCATTCCTGCTGCTGCGGGCGTTCTCCTCCGGGGCCGCGGCGCTGACCGGCGTGGAGGCCATCAGCAACGGCGTGCCCAATTTCCAGAAGCCGAAGAGCAAAAACGCCGCGACGACGCTGCTGCTCCTCGGGATCATCGGGTCGTCCATGCTGGCTGGCGTCATCTACCTGGCCAATGCAACCAAAGTGCACATCGTGATGGATCCGGCCACGGAATTCCTGCTGAACGGGCAGCCACCGCCGACGGGGTACATTCAGACCCCCGCCATCAGCCAGATCGCGCAGACCGTTTTCGGGCCCGGGTCCATCTTCTTTTACATTGTGGTCGCCGCGACGGGCGTGATCCTGGTGTTTGCCGCCAACACGGCCTTCAACGGTTTCCCCGTGCTGGGATCCATCCTCGCCCAGGATGGCTACCTGCCCCGCCAGCTCCGCACCCGCGGCGACCGCCTGGCGTTCAGCAACGGCGTGCTCGCCCTGGCCGCCGGTGCGCTGGTGCTCATTCTGTCGTTTAACGCTGATGTGACCAAGCTCATCCAGCTGTACATCGTAGGGGTCTTCATTTCCTTTACGGCCAGCCAGCTGGGCATGGTCAGGCACTGGGGCCGTGAGCTGAAACTGGCCCGGGACAAGGCCGTGCGCCTCCGGATGATCAAGTCCAGGACCATCAACATGATCGGCTTCGGGATGACAGCGCTCGTCCTCGTCATCGTGCTCGTCACCAAGTTCGAGCAGGGTGCCTGGATCGCCCTGCTGGCAATGGTCGTGCTGTTCCTCATCATGTGGAGCATCCGGGCGCACTACGACAACGTGGCCAGGGAACTTGCCGTCGACGAGGATTCCTCACCGCGCGCCCTGCCCACCCGTGTCCACGCCGTGCTGCTGGTGTCCCACGTCCGCAAGCCCGTGCTCCGAGCCCTGGCCTACGCCCGCGCCTCCAGGCCCTCCCGGCTGGACGCCATCACCGTGGACATCAACGAGGAGGAAACAGCCCACACCCTCGCCGACTGGGAAAAGCTGGACATCCCTGTGCCCCTCACGGTCCTTGCCAGCCCCTACCGCGAAACCGTGACTCCCATCATGGAGTACATCAAGAACATGCGCAGGGACTCACCCCGCGACCTCATCGTTGTCTACATACCCGAATATGTGGTGGGCAAGTGGTGGGAACAGCTCGTCCATAACCAGACGGCGCTGCGCATCAAGACCAGGCTCCACTTCGAACCAGGCGTCATGGTGGCCAGCGTTCCCTGGCAGCTCAAATCATCCGAAGAAGCAAAGAAACTGCAGGACATCCAATGAACCCCGAACCTCAGACCTCCTCCGCCGGCGAAGAACTGGTGGTGGACGTCGGCCCCGTGGCCCACGGCGGGCACTGCGTGGCACGGCACGAGGGCCGCGTGGTTTTCGTCCGGCACGGCATTCCCGGCGAAAAGGTGCGGGTGCGCCTGACCGATGCGGGGGAGACGGCCAAGTTCTGGCGCGCCGATGTGGTGGAGGTCCTGGAAGCTTCGCCTGACCGTGTGCCGCATTTCTGGCGGGTTGCCGATTCGCTGGCTGCGTGGCAACGGGGGCGGCCGCCGGTCGGCGGCGCCGAGCTGGGGCACATCGCACTGGCGCGGCAGCGGAGCCTCAAGTCCGAGGTGCTGGCCGAACAGCTCAAGCGGCTCGCCGGCGTCGGGCTTTCCCCCGCAGTGGAGGCAGTGGACGGCGCCGGCAACGGCGCGGGCAACGGAGCAGCGTCCGACGGCGGCGACGGCCTCGCGTGGCGCACCAGGGCCAGCTTTGCTGTCACCGCCGGCGGCAAGCTGGGCATGCATGCCCACCGTTCGGACCATATTGTGCCGGTCCGGGAAATGCCGCTCGCCGTGGCGGCCATCAACGATCTTCACCTGTGGGACGTCGACCTGCAGGGCATCGAGAGGGTGGAGGTCGCCGCACCCGCCAACGGTTCCCGCCCGCTCGTGCTGCTCGCGCCTGCCCCGGGCACCAGTGTCAAACGTCTCAATTCCGTCCTCGCCCAGCTTCCGGCGGACGTCTCCGTGGCGAGCTACGATCCCCTGAAGGATGAGACGCTGCAGCTGCGCGGCAGGACCTGGGTGCAGGAAACCGCCGTCGGCCATGAGTACCGCGTTACCGGCGCCGGGTTCTGGCAGATCCACCGCGCTGCCCCGGAAACACTCGTCGGCGCTGTCGCAGAGTTCCTGCACGACGGCGGCTTCCTCGAGCCGGGCGCTGCCGTGGCGGACCTGTACGCCGGCGCCGGACTGTTCACCGCCCCGCTGGCGGACGCCGTCGGCGTCACAGGATCAGTGCTTTCGGTGGAAGGTGCGCCCGGCACCAGCCGGGACGCGCGGAAAAACCTGCACGGTGCCCCGCAGGTGGAAATTGTGCAGGGCCGCGTGGAGCGGATCCTGCGCCAGCGGCCCCGAAGCTTCGATGCACTCGTGCTGGATCCCCCGCGGGCCGGTGCCGGCAAGGCAGTGGTGAACCAGCTGATGGCTTCCAGCCCGCGCGCCATCGCGTACGTCTCCTGTGATCCGGCGTCCTTTGCCCGCGACATCGGGTACTTCCAGCAGGGCGGCTGGGAACTCGTGCGGCTCAGGGCCTTCGACCTGTACCCGCACACGCACCACCTGGAGACGGTGGCTCTGCTGACGCCCCGCAGCTGATGCCACTACTATGGGGCTCGTAGTCCCACGTCGCGCTCCGGCCTCACGGCTGGCCCCTGCAATTTGACGAGTCGAGCACTAATTAGGCTCCCCTAACTAGCAAGCGGTCAACCGCGCGACAAAGATGAAACTGTTGCGAGAGGAGTCCTGCGATGAGCACTGTGGACAGCTTCGGTTCAAAAGGCAAACTTAATGTAGCCGGAACCGAATACGAAATTTTCCGGTTGAACTCCGTTGAAGGGTCAGAATCCCTTCCGTTCAGCCTCAAGGTATTGCTTGAAAACCTGTTGAGGACCGAGGACGGCGCGAACATCACTGCCGATCATGTCCGCGCCCTGGCAGGGTGGGATCCGAATGCCCAGCCCGACACTGAAATCCAGTTCACGCCCGCACGCGTGATCATGCAGGACTTCACGGGTGTGCCCTGTGTTGTTGACCTCGCCACCATGCGCGAGGCTGTCAAGGAGCTGGGGGGCGATCCGAAGAGGGTGAACCCCCTGGCACCCGCCGAGTTGGTCATCGACCACTCCGTGCAGATCGACGTCTTCGGAAACTCCGGCGCACTGGAGCGCAACATGGAGATCGAATACCAGCGCAATGGTGAGCGCTACCAGTTCCTGCGCTGGGGCCAGACCGCGTTCGACGACTTCAAGGTTGTTCCTCCGGGAACCGGCATCGTGCACCAGGTCAACATCGAGTACCTGGCCCGCACCGTCATGACCCGCGAGGTGGACGGTACGGTTCGCGCCTACCCCGACACCTGCGTCGGCACTGACTCGCACACCACCATGGTCAACGGCATGGGTGTGCTCGGCTGGGGCGTTGGCGGCATCGAAGCCGAGGCAGCCATGCTGGGCCAGCCGGTCTCCATGCTGATCCCGCGCGTCGTGGGCTTCAAGCTCAGCGGCAGCATCCCCGCCGGCGCCACGGCGACCGACGTGGTGCTGACCATCACCGAGATACTGCGCAAGCACGGTGTGGTGGGCAAGTTCGTGGAATTCTACGGCGAAGGCGTTGCCGCCGTGCCGCTGGCAAACCGCGCCACCATCGGCAACATGAGCCCGGAGTTCGGTTCCACGGCTGCTATGTTCCCGATCGACGACGTCACCCTCGACTACCTGCGCCTCACCGGCCGTCCGGACGAGAACGTCGCGCTGGTTGAGGCCTACGCCAAGGAGCAGGGCCTCTGGCACGACCCGTCACGCGAACTGCGCTTCTCGGAGTACCTCGAGCTGGACCTGTCCACGGTTGTTCCGTCCATCGCCGGCCCGAAGCGCCCGCAGGACCGGATCGAGCTCACCGAGGCCAAGGACGAGTTCCGCCACGACCTCAAGAACTACGTCAACCACGATGCCGACGCAGGCACGCTGGATGAGTCGCTGGAAGAATCCTTCCCGGCTTCTGACCCGCCCTCATTCACCACGGGCGGCACGAACGTGACGGACACGGACCGCGTTCCGCCGAAGTACTCCGCAGCACACGGTGCCGAGGGCCGGACCTCCAGCCCCGTCCCGGTGAAGATGGAAGACGGCCGCGAGTTCGACCTGGACCACGGAGCTGTCACGATCGCCTCGATCACGTCATGCACCAACACGTCCAACCCCTCCGTCATGCTTGCGGCCGCCGTGCTGGCCCGCAACGCTGTTAACAAGGGACTCACCGCGAAGCCGTGGGTAAAGACCTCGGTCGCCCCCGGTTCCAAGGTAGTCACCGACTACTACGAGAAGTCGGGCCTCACCCCGTACCTGGAGAAGCTGGGCTTCTACATCGTGGGCTACGGCTGCGCCACCTGCATCGGCAACTCGGGCCCGCTGGAAGCTGAGATTTCGGAGGCCATCCAGGCCAACGACCTCGCTGTCAGCGCCGTGCTCTCGGGCAACCGCAACTTCGAAGGCCGGATCAACCCGGACGTCAAGATGAACTACCTGGCTTCCCCGCCGCTGGTCATCGCCTACGCCCTGGCCGGTTCCATGGACTTCGACTTCGACACTGACCCGCTGGGCAAGGACGAAGCAGGCAACGACGTCTTCCTGAAGGACATCTGGCCGAACCCGGTCGAGGTGCAGGAAGTCATCGACTCCTCCATCGACAAGGAAATGTTCGCCAAGGGTTACGAAGGCGTCTTCGAAGGTGACGACCGCTGGAAGGCGCTCGACACCCCGGCCGGCGACACCTTCGCCTGGGATGAGAAGTCCACGTACGTCCGGAAGCCCCCGTACTTCGAGGGCATGCAGGCCCAGCCGGAGCCGGTCCAGGACATCACCGGTGCCCGCGTGCTGCTCAAGCTCGGCGACTCCGTCACCACTGACCACATCTCCCCGGCCGGTTCCTTCAAGTCGGACACCCCGGCAGGGCAGTACCTGCTGGCCAACGGCGTGGAGCGGAAGGACTTCAACTCCTACGGCTCGCGCCGTGGCAACCACGAGGTCATGATCCGCGGCACGTTCGCGAACATCCGCATCAAGAACCAGCTCCTGGACGGCGTGGAGGGCGGCTTCACCCGCGACTTCACCCAGGCCGACGGCCCGCAGGCTTACGTCTACGACGCCGCCCAGAACTACCAGGCTGCCGGCACCCCGCTGGTTGTTCTGGCAGGCAAGGAGTACGGCTCTGGCTCGTCCCGTGACTGGGCTGCCAAGGGCACCGCGCTGCTGGGCGTCAAGGCCGTCATCGCCGAGAGCTACGAGCGCATCCACCGCTCCAACCTCATCGGCATGGGTGTCCTGCCGCTGCAGTTCCCGGCGGGCGAATCCGCTGCCACCCTGGGCCTGACGGGCACGGAAACCTTTGCTGTCGAGGGTGTGACCGCCCTGAACGAAGGCACCACGCCCAAGACCCTGAAGGTCACCGCAACCGCAGAGGACGGCTCCACCAAGTCGTTCGACGCTGTGCTCCGCATCGACACCCCGGGTGAAGCGGACTACTACCGCAACGGCGGCATCCTGCAGTACGTTCTGCGCCAGATTTCCGCGAACTAGCGGATTTCTGCCGGGGCTGACCCGGCAACCAGTACGCCAACCAGAACGCTGAAAGGCCCCGGCCGGTCACTGACCGGCCGGGGCCTCATGCGTTGGTGCAGGTTTGAAGGCGTTAGAGTTATAAGGCATGTTTACCACCCTGAAGGAGAGGCCGTTGGGAATCTTGGAGACCATCCGGAATCCGCAGGACCTGAGCAAGTTGTCCCAGGCACAGCTGACGCAACTGGCGGCCGACATCAGGGAATTCCTGATCGGCAACGTCTCCCAGACGGGCGGACACCTCGGTCCGAACCTCGGCGTCGTTGAGCTGACCATGGCGGTGCACCGAATCTTCGATTCCCCCCGCGACAGCATCGTCTTTGATACCGGCCACCAGTCGTACGTGCACAAGCTCCTCACCGGGCGCCAGGATTTCAGCACCCTCCGCCAGCAGGGCGGGCTGTCAGGCTACCCCGACCGCGCCGAGTCCGAGCACGACATCGTCGAAAGCTCGCACGCCTCGTCCTCCCTTTCCTGGGCCGACGGCATCTCCCGTGCCCGCAAGCTGAAAGGTGAAGGCGACCGCTACGTCGTCGCCATTGTCGGAGACGGCGCGCTGACCGGCGGCATGGCGTGGGAAGCCATCAACAACATCGCTGCGGACAAAAAGCGCCGCGTCGTCATTGTCGTCAACGACAACGGGCGCTCCTACGCCCCGACGGTGGGCGGCTTCGCTGACTACCTCGCGTCACTGCGCCCCACCATTGACTCCCTCCGCACCGCGCCCGCGTACGAGGTAGCCCTCGACTGGTGGAAGAAAAAGCTGCAGAGCGGCGGCCCCGTGGGACAGTTCACCTATAAGAGCCTGCACGCCATGAAAAAAGGCATCAAGGACTGGTGGGCTCCGCAGGGCATGTTCGAAGACCTGGGCATGAAGTACATCGGCCCCGTAGACGGACACAACCTCCACGCGATGGAACATGCCTTGTCCACCGCCAAGAACTATGCCGGCCCCGTCATTGTGCACGCCATGACGGAGAAGGGCCACGGTTACGCGCCGGCGCGTGCCCACGAAGCGGACCAGTTCCACGCTGTCGGCATCATCGATCCGGAAACCGGCGAGCCCACCGAGGCCGGCGGAGCCAAGTCCTGGACCTCGGTCTTCGCCGACGAGATCGCGGACATCGCGGATGAGCGCAAAGACATTGTCGGGATCACCGGAGCGATGCTCATCCCTGTGGGGCTGCACAAATTTGCCGCCCGGCACCCGGAACGCGTGTTCGACGTCGGCATCGCCGAGCAGCATGCCCTCACCTCCGCTGCCGGGATGGCTTTCGGCGGGCTGCACCCCGTGGTCGCCGTTTACGCCACCTTCCTTAACCGCGCCTTTGACCAGCTGCTCATGGACGTGGCGCTGCACAAGGCCGGCGTGACCATCGTGCTTGACCGGGCCGGTGTCACGGGCCCCGACGGCGCCAGCCACCACGGCATGTGGGACATGGCGATGGTCCAGATCGTTCCGGGGCTGCACCTCGCGGCGCCTCGTGACGCCACACGGCTGCGTGAAGAACTGCGCGAAGCAGTGGCCATCAAGCATGCTCCCACCGTGGTCCGCTACTCGAAGGGCACAGTCGGGGCAGAAATCGTGGCAGTCGAGCGGCTGAGCGACGGCGTGGACGTGCTCGCCCGGCGTCCCTCCGGCTCCACCGAAAACGACGTCCTCATCGTCAGCGTCGGCGCCATGTCCGAGCTTGCCCTCAACGTCTCAAACAGGCTCGGCGCGCAGGGCATCAGCTCCACCGTCGTGGATCCGCGCTGGGTGCTTCCGGTCCGGAAATCCATCATCGCCCTCGCGGCACGGCACCGCCTGGTGATCTGCATCGAGGACGGCGTGCGCGCCGGAGGGGTGGGATCCCGGATCCGCCAGGAGATGCGCGCTGCAGGTGTGGATACCGCCCTGAACGAAGTCGGCCTGCCGGTGGAGTTCCTCGACCACGGCACACGCAGCCAGGTGATGGAACGCGTGGGCCTCACAGCACAACAGATCACCCACGACGTCGTCGCCCAGGTCCTGGGCACCAAGGTGCCCTTTGCCCGGCCCCTTCCGGGACAGGAGCACCCCACCACGGGCAGCCTGCCCAAACTGTAGAAAGACTTTGCCGTCAGCATCGCGGCAATCTTCATTTCGCCGTAAGGCGGGAGTTCCACTGTTTGGCATCCACTGCCAGGCATCCACTGTTAGGCGGCTCAGACCGCGGGCGATCCACCGAAGGACTGGCATGAGCGGCATTATCCGGGTTTACAAGCGCAACGAAGACGGGACCCTCCACTTCAGGGAGGCCTGGTTCGACGAGGACTACAGCCAGTTCGTCATGAACCACGGGGCAGTGGGCCACCAGAGTAAGACCGAGGAAACGGACGTCGACGACGCCGAGGCCGCCGACCGCCTGATGGATGCGTTCGCTGCGCAGTGCGAGGAGGACGGATACGCGGAGCTTCCGGAGCAGGAACAGTTCTGGGTGGTGGCCCAGTACGCCCTGAAAACCCGGGAAGGCACCAGCCGGGACAGGTACCTGGAGGAGAAAGCCAAGGATGCGCTGATCAGCCACCTGGCCTGGCGCGGCCTCGGCACGGTGGAGCGCTCGGAATTCAGCGACTCCAAGCTCAACATCTTCTGCCTGTGCCCGGACGTCAACAAAGCCGTGAACGCCATTAAGGTCTGCATCCGCGGCGAAGACCTCGACTTCACCAAGCTGAGCATCGGCGCCGCTCCCTACACCGATCCCACAGCACTGAAGCTCAAGCACTCACCGAAGCAGGCTTCTGTTTTTACCCTTTAACCGTTCCTTTACCCCTTCACGATTCACTCTCACGATTCATTCCCTGACGGGTCATCCTGTAACGCCAGTCCTACGTTCCCCAGAGGAAGGCAGACCGAATGCCGCAGAAACCAGCACAACCGGGCCGGACACCGTTGCCGCGTGGCATAGCCTCGCCCACCCGGAGAATGCTGGCTCATGCCGGCGTGGAGACCCTCGAACAGCTCGCGCAGCTGGGACACCGCCAGGTCACGCAGCTTCCGGGCATGAGTCCGAAAACGCTGGCGCAGCTGCAGGATGCCCTCGACGAGCACGGCCTGTCGTTTTCCGGCAGCTGAGCAGGCGTTCATCGCCGCCGTTGTAGGGTGTTTTCATGACTGAATACCGCAGGCTGGGAAAATCCGGACTGACCGTCTCCGTTGTGGGACTTGGCTGCAACAATCTCGGCCGGGCGCATACGGTGACCGAGTCGCAGGAGGGGACTGACGCCGTCGTACATGCCGCGCTCGACGCCGGGGTGACCCTCTTCGACGTCGCAGACTCGTACGGCCGGGAGCCCGGCCTGAGCGAAACGATGCTCGGCAAGGCCCTGGGCAGCAGGCGCGGTGAAGCCGTGGTGGCCACCAAGTTCGGCCTGGACATGCGCGGGACCAACGGCAGGGACTACGGCGCCCGCGGATCCCGAAGCTACATCATCCGTGCCGCGGAGGCCTCACTCCGGAGGCTGGGTACGGACTGGATCGACCTGTACCAGTTCCACACGCCGGACCCGCTGACGCCGATCGAAGAGACGCTGGACGCCCTGAACGACCTGGTGACCAGCGGCAAGGTCCGGTACATCGGCCACTCCAACCGGGCGGGCTGGCAGATCGCCGAAGCCGAATACGTAGCCCGGGCCAGGGGCGGGGCACGGTTCATCTCTGCCCAAAACCATTACAACCTGCTGGACCGCCGCGCTGAACTGGAGGTCACCCCGGCCGCTGAGGCCTACGGAATCGGTGTGCTGCCCTATTTCCCCCTGGCGAACGGGCTCCTGACAGGAAAATACGCACCGCACCAGGCGCCCGAAGGCACGCGGCTGAGCCACACCCGGACGCACCTGGTGGACGAGGCCGACTGGCAGCAGCTAAAGGAGTTCAGCGCCTTTGCCGCAGAACGCGAACTCACCGAGGTCCAGGTCGCCTTCTCCTGGCTGGCGGCGCAGCCCTCCGTCAGCAGCGTCATCGCCGGGGCCACCCGGCCCGAGCAGGTCCGGCAGAACGCCGAAGCGGTGGCCTGGGTTCCGGACAAGGCGGAGCTTGAAGAGCTGGACAGGATCTTCCCGCGGACACCCAAGGTTGCCCTCTTTTAATGGATGCTGGTCTGACGCACTCCGTCCTCATGGACGTCGACACCGGGATCGACGACGCGCTGGCGCTGGTCTACCTGCTGTCCCGCCCCGAGGTCCGGCTCGAGGCAATCACCTGCACCGCGGGAAATGTGGGTGCCCGGCAGGTGGCGCTGAACAATCTGGCACTGCTGGAACTCTGCGGCAAAAGCGGTATTGAAGTAGCCGTTGGCGCTGAAGTGCCGCTCGAGATTCCGCTGGTCACCACGGAAGAGACCCACGGGCCGCAGGGGATCGGCTACGCAGAGCTTCCGCCTCCAGTGCAGCAAATTTCACCGCGCCATGCCGTTGATGTCTGGGTGGACACTGTCCGCGCCCGTCCCGGGCAAATCACCGGCCTCATCACCGGCCCGCTGACCAACTTCGCCCTGGCCCTGCGCCGCGAGCCCGGGCTGCCGGCGCTGCTCAAGGGCCTGGTGATCATGGGCGGATGCTTCAACTACCAGGGCAACACCACACCCACCGCGGAGTGGAACGTCTCCGTTGATCCGCACGCCGCCCAGGAGGTCTTCACGGCCTACAGCGGCTTGCCCGAGGACCGGCTGCCCGTTGTCTGCGCCCTTGAAACAACCGAGCGGATCGAGCTGCGGCCCGAACACCTGCAGAGGCTGGCCGAGGCCGCCGGGGCACGCGAGCCGGAACTCGTGCTGCCTGGGCAGCCTGAAGGACAGCGCAGTGTTTCAGACAACCCGCTGGTGGCCTGCCTCTCGGACGCCATCCGCTTCTATCTGGAATTCCACCGGCTCTACGACCAGGGCTACATCGCGCACATGCACGACGCCTTTGCCGCCGCCGCCGCCATTGGCCGCACCCCGTTCCGGACGCGCACGGCGACCGTCCACGTCGAAACCGCATCGCCCCGCCTTATCGGCACCACGGTGGCTGACTTCCGCGGCATCTGGAATGAGCCTCCCAACGCCCGGATCGTCACCTGGAACGAACCGGAGCAGTGCTTCGACGAGCTGATCTCCTCTGTCGGTGCGCTGGCCCGCATGCTGGCACCCCGCTCCGCCGTCGAGAGTTAGCCCGGAGCTCCCGCTGTAGCAGGGCGTGCCCGCAGCTCGGTAGGATGGTAGCCGCGTCGAGGTGACATAGGCGCCCTGTTTTGCGTACGCGGAAGATCACGCCACAGGGCGGAACCGCCGTCATCAGCCAAAGGATCCATCATGTCTCAGCCCTCCCTGACCCTCCCGACCCCTGGACGGCAGTCGGCCCGTAAGCGCCGGCTGCTCGAACTTCTCGGCGCTGCCGCGATCGCGGCCACCTTCATCTACCTGGTGCTCACCCAGCCCACCGACATCGCCGGCGGACTCAGCAGCGTCTCCGCACTCGTGGCCCTGGGCGGTTTCCTGCTCGGCGCCGCCCTGCTGATCGCCGGGGTGCTGCCCACGCTTCCGACGTCCACCGTGGTCCTCATGCCGGTGGCCCTCGTGCTGAACATCGTGCTCGGGCAGCTCATGGGCACCAGCGGCCTGCCCTTCTACTTCGACGCCATCGGCACCGTGCTGATCGCAGTTCTCGCCGGCCCCGCCGCCGGAGCGGCCACCGGAGCCCTGAGCAGCATCGTCTGGTCCTTCATCAATCCCACGGTCCTTCCCTTTGCAGCCGGTTCCGCGCTGATCGGGTTCCTCGCGGGAACCGCCGCCCGCTACGGTCTGTTCCGACGCTTCTACCTGGCACCCGTTGCCGGTTTTGCCACCGGCATCCTCGCCGGAGTGGTCTCGGCCCCCATCGCGGCATTCGTTTTTGGCGGAACCTCCGGCGCAGGCACCGGTGCCATC
Source organism: Arthrobacter sp. NPDC093125 (assembly GCF_044754225.1). NCBI lineage: Bacteria > Bacillati > Actinomycetota > Actinomycetes > Micrococcales > Micrococcaceae > Arthrobacter > Arthrobacter sp. NPDC093125. The sequence goes on from NZ_JBIVOQ010000017.1 coordinate 27,410, forward strand.
GTCAGCGCCTTCCGCGCCATGGGCGACACCCTGCTCGCCGCCATCACTAAGCAGGCCCTGATCTCCGACCCCATGGACAAGGCCATCGTGTTCGCCATCGCCGCCATGCTCGTCTACGCCCTGCCGCGCCGCACCACGTTCCAGTTCCCGTTTGTGCGGCGTTACAACGTTCTGGCCGGCAAGAGCCGTGGTGAGGAAAACGCTGCCGGGAAAACTGCCGCCCCGAAAAACGCCTAAGGCTTCCTTAACAGACGTGGCGCCGCGACTTAACCCCCTCACCCTGCTGGCCGCGGCGGCCGCAGTCCTGGCAATTACGACGGCGGCCTCCAGCTGGCCGGTGTCCCTCGCCGTCGCTGCCGGCGCCGCAGCGCTGGCGGCCGTTACGGGCACCGCCCGCCGCGTCCTGCTCGCCGGCGGCGCCATCCTGGTGCCCTTCTGGCTCTCGCTGCTGCTGATGCACGGCCTGTTTTTCCCGGAGGGGCGCACTGTTCTGGCCGCCTTCGGGCCCGCCAGGGTGACAGCCGAAGGGCTGGGGTTTGCCCTGGACATGGGGCTGCGAACCTCCGCGTTTGTGCTGGTGCTGATGCTGTTCTCCTTCAGCGTCAGGGTCCCGGATCTGGTGGCGGCGCTGACAACGCTCCGTGTGTCGCCACAGTTCGGCTACGTCCTGGTCTCCACCCTGATGCTGGCCCCGATCATTGCGGCGCGGCTCCAGACTGTGCGCCAGGCGCAGGAGTCCCGCGGGCTGGTGATCGGGAAGGACTTCCGGAGCCGCCTGCATGCCCTCCGGCTGCAGATGTTCCCGCTCGTGCTGGGCCTCGTCCACGAGGCCGGCACCCGGGCGCAGGCGCTTGACGCGCGCGGTTTCCGGCGGCCGGGTCCAAGGACCAGCTACCGGAAAGTGTACGATTCGGCAGCACAGCGCGCCTTCCGGTGGGCTGTCCTCCTGCTCGCCGGGGCTGCGGTTGCGCTGCGGGTTGTGACGTCCTACTCCGCAGGAACTCCAGCATGAGCGGCCAGCCTGCCTCCACTGCAACCCTGCGCGCGCACATCACGTCATTCACCTTCCATGGCGATTCCTCCCCGGCACTGGAAGGTGTTGACCTCATTGCTGCCCCGGGATCGTTGACTGTCGTGCTTGGTGGGTCCGGAAGTGGCAAGTCCACCCTGGGGCGGTTGCTGGCGGCCTGGCTGGCGGGCGGACGCGACGGCAAGCTCACGGGTACCCTGCACGTGGATGTCGGCGGAAGCACGAACGACGGCGGGCCGCTCACTTTTGCCGGTGGCGACGGTGACCCACGCATTGACCCGGCCGCCTGGGCCGAGCACGTGGGCTACGTCCCGCAGGATCCGGCAGCCATGCTTTCAGGGGTGCGGAGCACAGTGGCTGAAGAGCTTGCTTTCGGCCTGGAAAACCTGGGAGTCGCCCGGGCTGACATGATGCGGATTGTGACTGACACCGCCCTTCGAACCGGTCTCACAGGCCTGCTGGAACGGGACCCGGCAACGCTGTCCGGGGGAGAGCTGCGGCGTCTGGCCGTCGGGTGCGCCGTCGTCACCGATCCCGCTGTCCTGGTCCTCGACGAACCCCTGGCGTCCCTTGACACTGCGGGGGCACAGACCATCACGGAACTCATCGCCGCCTTGCTGGCAAGGGGGACCGCCGTCGTGGTCTTGAGCCAGCAGGCCGACGGGCTGGCCCGGGCGGCGGCGCAGTGGCTGGTCCTGAATGAAGGGGCACCCACAGCAGCCGGGCCTCCGGCCCGGCTGCTGGCCGGAGGATCCCTGGCCGGTTCCGGGGTTATCCTCCCAGGGCCTTCCGGACCGCCTCCCGTTCGAACGGTGCCTCCGGCTGTCGCCGCCTCCACGGCTCTCCCCGCCCCTGCTGCGCCTGCGCTGGAACTGGACGGCGTGTCCTTCGGCTTCGACGCCAGAAAGTCCGGCGGCAGGCTGCTGCTGGAGAATGTTGACCTGAATGTCCGCCCGGGCGAAATTCTCGCTGTCACCGGACCCAACGGCGCCGGGAAATCGACGCTGCTGCGGCTCTGCAACGGCTTGCTGCGGCCGGCGCAGGGGGAAGTACGGGTGGCGGGTGAATCGATCGCAGGTGTCCCCACGGGCATCGTTGCCGCGCGGCTCGGTCTCTTGTTCCAGCATCCCCACCACCAGCTGTTCGAGCGGACAGTGCAGAGAGAGGTGCTGTTCGGGCTGGAGCGGCTGTACGGCAAGCAGGCGCAAGCGAAGGCGGGTGAAGCACTGGAGTCGGTGGGGCTCGAACGTTCACTGGACGTCCATCCCCACGAGCTGTCCGGCTCGGGACGGCGTCTGCTGGCGCTGGCCACCGTCCTCGCACGGGAGCCCGCCGTCCTGGCCCTCGACGAGCCCACAGTGGCGCTTGATGCGCACGGCCTGGACCGGCTCGCCGCCGCCATTGCCCGGGCGACGGACCGGAACGCCGCCGTCGTCATGGTGACCCACGACCTGGCCTTCGCCAGGGCCCACGCCCACAGGACTGTCGAGCTCAGGAATGGCAGGCTTGTGGGTAGTTAGCTACCCGCGCTTCGCCCGTCCCTGGGTGCTGCGGTGGACGTGCGGACCACCAGGTGTGGCGTTCTGACGATGTGGGCGGGCCCCTGCGGCTCTTCGATCCGGTCAACAGCCCGTTTGACGGCCGTGGCTGCGAGTAGGGGCGCGTCCTGGCTGACGGATGACAGTTGCATGTAGCTGAGCCGGGCAAACTGGCTGTCGTCGTAGCCGAGCACGGAGATGTCGTCGGGCACCTTCAGCCCGTCGGCACGCAGGCCCTCGATCAGGCCGAGGGCGCAACGGTCGTTGAAGGCCAGAACGGCGGAGGGGAGGTTATCGCGCAGGGACCGGAATGCATTCAATCCGTCCTCTTCCGTGGGTCCGCCGGCGACAATCCCCACTTCAAGGCCGTGCCGCTCCATTTCAGCCCGGAAAGCCTCCCGGCGCTGGCTGGCGGAAACGGCCGCGCCGCCGTCGACATGGACGATGGTGTGGTGCCCGAGGCCTGCCAGGTGCTCCACGGCCAGCCTGATGCCGGCGCTGTCATCGCTGCTGACCGAGTCCACCAAGCCGCCGACGTCGTTCCGCAGAAGGCTGACCACCGGAACGTTGGCGGCATATCCGGCCAGCTCCGGTGCGCTGAGGGTGGGCGACACCATGATCAGCGCCTCGGAACCAAAATCGAGGAGCGATTCGATCGCGCGTGCCTCAGGCCGGCCGCTGCCCACTGCGCTGAGGGCGATCTCATATCCGCAGGCTGCTGCCTCCGCATAGGCGGCATCCACGATCTCGGCATGGAAGGCCTCGGAGCTGAAGAAGCTCAGGCCCAGCAGCCTGGTGCGGCTGCTGCGCAGCAGGCGGGCCCGGCTGTCAGGCCGGTAGCCGAGCTCCCGTGCAGCTTCCAGAACCTTCTGCCTCGTTGACTCCGACGCACCCGGGACCCCTCGCATCACGATGGAGACCAAGGCCCGCGAAACGCCTGCGGCCTGGGCCACGTCCACCAGGGTGGGCCTGCGCTGCTGTTCGGTCATGTTCCTCCTCCGTCCGGATCAGTCTATAGAACGATCTAGACAGGGCGGCCACTTTACTGTCATTATGGTTCAACTAGAACGATCTAGCTCTCGGCTCCACGTTCCAATGTCACTAGGGAGAAACCCATGACTTACCTCAAGCATCCGGTCAGCGCTGACCGGCCGGCCCGCATCGCCTTGATCGGCGCGGGCTGGATTGGCGGTTTCCACGCCGAGTCCGTTGCCCGCCGTATACCCAACGCGCGCCTCGAAGCCATTGCCGATCCCGCGCTGCCCGCGGTCGAAGCCCTAGCCGGCAGGCTGGGAGTCGCCAAGATCAGCACCGACCCAGCCGACGTGCTCTCTGATCCCGACGTCGATGCGGTGCTGATTGCCGCGCCCGCACGTTTCCACTCGGAACTGATCGCCGCCGCTGCACAGGCGGGCAAGGACGTCTTCTGTGAAAAGCCGGGAGGGCGCACCGTCGAGGAGCTGGACGGAGCGATGGAGGCAGCCGAGAACGCCGGGGTCACGGTGCAGTTCGGCTTCAACCGGCGGTTTGCGACGGACTTTGCCGCTGCACGGAAACTGATCGACGACGGCGTGGTGGGGGTGCCCCAGCTGCTCCGCTCGCTGACGCGGGATCCTGGCACAGCAGCCGGCATCGCGAACCCTGAGCGGATCCCGCCGCGGACAATCTTCCTGGAAACCCTGATTCATGACTTTGACACGCTCAACTGGCTTAACCCCGGTGCTGTTCCTGTCCGCGTCCACGCCGTCGCTGACGCCCTCGTGGCACCGGCAGCGAAGGCCGGAGGACTCCTCGACACGGCGGTTGTGACCGTGACCTACAGCAACGGCGCCATAGCCGTGGCCGAGGCGAACTTCAACGCGCTCTATGGCTATGACGTGCGTGGCGAGGTATTCGGCTCCGCCGGCATGGTGACGGCCGGCGGTCCCCAGGCTTCGGGAGCAGTCAGCTACACCGCGGCCGGGATCGGCTCGGCAACCGTGCGGCTGAACGTGGATCTCTTCCACGATGCGTACACCGCGGAAGTGGCCCGGTTCGCGGATGCCGTCATTGCACGCCGGGACGGTGCTGGTGCTTCCGCCAAGCCGGGTCCGGGTTGGACCGATGCCCGCAACGCCCTCGCGGTTGCCTTGGCAGCAGCAGAGTCAGCCGAAACAGGTCTCCCCGTCGAGGTGTCCGCCGTCGCCGAACTCCGGGCAGCCGAGCCGGAACTGCGGGCAGCCGGATCTGAACGGCAATTGGCGGGGGACACGGTATGAGTTTCCGTCTGGCAGTCTGCGCCGAGATGGTCTACGGCGCACTGCCTCTGATTGACCGCGTTCGCAGAATTCATGACCAGGGCTTCGAGGTTGAGCTCTGGGACACCCGGGGCAGGGACATCGCTGCCCTCGCGGCCACTGGGGCCCGTTTCTCGTCGATGAGCGGCTACTTCGGCGGTAGCCTCGTCGATTCCGACAGCGCTGATGAGGTGGTCGCTTCCGCCGAGAAGCTCATTCCGACCGCCCTGGAACTTGGCGTCGAGCGGCTGGTGGTGCACCCGGCTGAGCTCGGTGAGGGCGGCGTCGCCGTGCGGCCGCTGCACCGGGCCACCGGCCAAATGTGGCTGACCGGCCTCCGCACCCTGGAACGCCTTGCCGTCTTGGGCGAGAAGCACGGCGTCACCTTTGCCCTCGAGAACCTGAACACCATCCTGGACCATCCAGGGATACCGCTGGCGCGGGCCAAGGACACCCTTGCCCTCGTCACGGCAGTCGGCCACCCGAACGTCAAGATGATGCTGGATCTCTACCACGCGCAGCTCGGCGAGGGGAACCTCATCGAGCTGGTCCGGGCAGCACTTCCCCACATCGGCGAGGTGCAGGTGGCCGACGTTCCAGGAAGATTCGAGCCCGGAACCGGAGAAATCAACTACCGCGCCGTTGCTTCAGCGCTGGCGCAGGCAGGGTACGGGGGCGTCGTTGGTCTGGAGGCCGGTGCCTCCGGCGGGCCAGGGGTGGAAGCAGGGGACGCCGCCCTCGCTGCCTTCCGCTCGGCTTTCGAGGTGTGAGCGGCAACGCGCCGAGCTTAAGTGGCGGCACCGGCCTCAAGCGCGGGAAGCCACTCCCGGGGGAAGGAACCGCTTGCCGTTAACTCGCTCCGACGCGCCTACCCGGTCCAGGTAGGGCGTGATGCCGCCAAGGAACATCGGCCAGCCGGCGCCAAGGATCATGCACAGGTCGATGTCCTCCGGCCCGGCCACCACACCTTCGTTGAGCATCAGGCCGATCTCCTCCGCCAGTGCGTCCTGGGTCCGCCGGAGAACTTCCTCGCCGGTGGACGGCGAGGAACCGAAGGACAGCAGGGCCATGGTCGACTGCGGAATCTCCTGGCCGCCGTTGGCAGCAGGGGCCCAGAGGGATTTTGCACCGTTGTCAATCAGCTTTTGCAGGTTCTGCGAGACCCGGAACCGCTCACCGAAGGCTTCGTGCAGCGACTCCTGCACGTGCTGCGCCACAGGCAGTCCCACCATCGCGGCCAAGGTGAACGGCGTCATCGGAAGACCCATCGGTCGCAGGGCGTTGTCGGCGACCTCCGCCGGCGTGCCCTCGTCGAAGGCAGCGATTACTTCGCCCATCAGCCGCAGGAGGATGCGGTTGACCACGAACGCCGGGGCGTCCTCAACGAGCACGGCCGTTTTCTTCAGTCCCCGGGCGAGGTCAAAGGCGGTGGCCAGCACGGCGTCGTCGGTCGTGGGTGCCCGCACAACCTCCAGGAGCGGCATGACCGCCACCGGGTTGAAGAAGTGGAAACCGACCAGCCGCTCCGGGTGCTGGAGGTCAGCCGCCATGGCCGTAACCGAGAGTGACGACGTGTTGGTGGCGAGGATGCAGTCGGGGGAGACCACGGCCTCCACCTCTGCAAACACCTGCTTCTTGACGTTCAATTCCTCAAAGACCGCCTCGATGACGAAGTCCGCATCAGCAAACAGTTCCTTGGACACAGACCCGGTCACCAGGGCTTTTGTGCGGTCTGCTGCTTCCTGGCTGAGCTTCTTCTTGCCGAGCAGCTTGTCCAGTTCCCCATGGACGTAGCCCACGCCTTTGTCCACGCGGGCCTGGTCGATGTCGGTCATGACGACCGGTACCTTGAGTTGGCGCGCGTACAGGAGGGCGAGCTGGCTGGCCATCAGCCCGGCGCCCACGACGCCGACCTTCGTCACAGGGCGGGCAAGCGCACGGTCCGGCGCCCCTGCAGGGCGCTTGGAGCGTTTCTGTACAAGGTCCAAAAACGCGTAGACCGTGGCCCGGAACTCGTCGGTCTGCATGAGCCCGGCCAGCGTTTCACATTCGAGGGCCGCGGATTCAGTCCGGGACATCGTCCGGTTTGCCTCCATGAGGTCCAGCACCCGGGCAGGGGCGGGTGCGGCATTGGAGGTCTTGGACTCCACAAACGCCCGTCCGCCGGCCACCGCACGTGCCCAGCGCGCCTCAACGTCCGGATTTGAGGGCTCGACGGCGTGCGGCCGTTCCGGGGTGACCTCGCCGGCGATGACCTGGGCAGCCCACGAAAGGGACTCTTCAAGGAAGCCGGCCGGCTCGAACAGCACGTCGGCTATGCCGAGCCCGTACGCTTCCGGACCGGACAGCGTCCGGTTGTTGCTGAGCGGGTTTTCGATCATCACCCGCACCGCATTCTCCGGCCCGATGAGCCTCGGAAGCAGGTACACGCCACCCCATCCGGGAACCAGACCGAGAAGGGCTTCCGGCAGGGCCAGCGCTCCGGCAGCGGATGACACAGTGCGGTAGGTGGATTGCAGGGCTATTTCCAGCCCGCCGCCCAGGGCCACGCCGTTGATGAACGCGAAACTGGGGACGCCGAGGTTCCCGAGCGTGCCATAAACCTCGTGTCCCAGTTGTGCCATCCACAAGCCGTGCTCGCGGCGGCTGAGTCTTTTAACGGCGGACAGGTCGGCCCCCGCCACGAGGAAGTTGGGCTTGCCCGTGACGCCGACACCGACAATTTCTCCGTTGGCCGCGCGGTCCCGGAGTCCTTCCAGCACGGTGCCCAGTTCCACAAGAGTATTGGGTCCCAAGGTGGTGGGCTTGGAAGGGTCGAGGCCGTTGTCGAGGGTGATGAGCGCAAACGTGCCCACGCCTGGTCCGCCCCCAGTGGCCGGCAGTTGGACGTCCCGCACATAGGAGTGCGTGACCGTTTCGTCCGGGAACAGCCCGGCAAGCTTGCTGAATTCGGCGGCGCTCATGCTGGTACTCCTGCAGGCTGGCTGGCTCACGTGCTGCTCCTCATTGAGACATTTGGTGCCGGTCCTGTCCAGATGAACAGGGCGCCGGGCGTCAGTGAGCACAACGTTACTCGCCAGTAACTTACCCTGCAACCACGGTCGGTGCAGGGTGGAAGGTCAGCCTGCAAGGAGGACGGTCAGGCGTTCGGCTCCTTGGATTCCTTTGGCGGCAGAGGCTGGGGATTGAGGAACGCTTCAGTGATCAATGGCGCCACGATCTCCACCTGCCATGGTCTTGCACCCAGCCCGCGAAGCTCCTCGGCCACGGACAGTTCATTGATGTCTGCCGGCGGACGCCAGGCAATCCGGCGCAGGTAATCGGGCGTCAGGAGGTTCTCAAGGGGCAGGTTCAGCTCCTCGGCCTTCTCCTGCAGCAGGGGGCGTGCAGTGGAAAGCCTTTCCGCGGCGGGCAGGTCCCGGTCCGCCCACACGCGGGGCGGCGGAGGCGCATTGGTGGGCAGGTGCAGCGGCGGGAGGTCTTCGAGTGCCCTCGCAGCAGCAATGCACCGGAGCCAGCGGGGGGCCTCGCGCTGGGCTGCCCGCCCATGGAAGCCCTTGGTGCCCAGAAGTTGCGGCACGGTCGTTGGCATCGCCTTCGCGGCGGCCACCAGGGCGGAGTCAGGAATGAGCCGGCCGGGGGCTACGTCGCGCTTCTGCGCGAGGGCGTCGCGTTCCAGCCACATCTCGCGGACCGCCGCCAGCTGGCGGCGGTCGCGGATCTGGTGGAGCCCCGAGGTTTTCCGCCAGGGGTCGATCCGGGGCGGCGCCAGGCCTGCCGCGAGGATGGCGGCGAATTCCTGTTCGGCGAATTCGAGTTTGCCGTCCGCTTCGAGCAGCTCAATGAGTTCCTCGCGCAGTTCGGTGAGGACTTCGACGTCGAGGGCGGCGTAGCGGAGCCAGGGTTCGGGCAGCGGCCGGGTGGACCAGTCGGCAGCTGAATGCTCCTTCGCCAGACCAAAGCCCAGGAGCTGCTCGATCACAGCGGCGAGCCCGACCCGCGGAAGCCCGGCCAGGCGCGCAGCCAGTTCCGTGTCGAAAAGTTTGTCCGGCCACATGCCGAGCTCGGAGAGGCAGGGGAGATCCTGGCTGGCCGCATGCAGGATCCATTCGACACCCTGCAGGGCGTCGTTGATGATCTTAAGGTCCTCAAATGGCTCCGGATCGATGAGCCACGTGCCCGAGCCCTCCCGCCGGATCTGCACCAGGAAAGCCCGCTGGCCGTACCGGAAACCCGAGGCCCGCTCCGCGTCCACTCCGGCCGGGCCCGTTCCGGCGGCGATGGCCGCCGCGCAGCGCTCCAGCCCGGACCGGGTTTCAATAACCAGGGGCACGCCCTCGCGGGGGGAGTCGAGGTCGATGACGACGGGGACGCGGCTGTCAAAGCCCTCTACGGATATGTGGGGTGCGGTTTCAGCAGCCGGAGCGCCGGCTGTGGTGTTTTCCGGATTTTGCGGGGTCATGATGCCCCTAGTTTACCGGCAGCACCATGCCGGCCTGAGTCGACTCTCCCCACAAGGGCTAGTTCCTGCGCCTGCGGGGCAGTGCGGAGACGCCGTCAGGCAGCGGCGGCAGCCCTGCGAACGTGCACACCATGTCGGACCAGGCCTCCAGATGCGCCTGCACGTCTGAGCCTGCCGGGGTCCATGAAGCGCGGAGTTCAATGTCGATCGAGCCGGGCCTGTCGGACAGTGTGCCGAAGCTCTCCGAAAGCACGCGGGTGGCGGTTCCTCCGGCTGCGCGGTAGGGGGCATGGTGCGTCTCAAGTGCTTCCACGAGCCAGGTCCAGGCCACAGAACCGAGCAGTTCGTCGTTGCCCATCTCGGCATCAAGCTGGGCCCGGATATACGTCACGATCCTGAATTCACCGTCCCAGACAGCCGACCCATCGGGATCATGAAGCAGGATGAACCTGCCGGTGGCGAGTTCATCGCCGTCGTCATCGCTGGCCGCGGATGAGCGGGCCAGGGCCACCGCCGCCGGGCCGTGCGCTGCAAAGGGTTCGCCGCTCCGGGTTGCGGGGGCAATGACCTCCGCGCCGAGGGCTACGGCGAACGGCGCGAGCCGGGAGGGAGCCGGGATCTCGTCCAGGCGCAGTTCGCCGCGGCATCGTGCTTTCCGGAGTGTTCCCAACGCGTAAAGAAAGTCCGCGGGAACCTGGGCAAGTGCGTTCACAATCGCAGGGTACGCAACAGTGGTCGCTCCGCCCGGCAGGCACGCCGCGCGGCAGCGTGATCGCTCATAGTCATTCCCTGCTCGCCTCAGTGGGCGGATGAGAAGCCGTGTAGGTGGACATCTCCAGGCGGATGGCCTCAACAAAGGCATCCACATCTTCCTCGCTGGTATCGAAGGAGCACATCCAGCGGACCTCGCCGAGCGCTTCGTTCCAGTCATAAAAGCGGAAGGACTTCCGGAGCCTGTCACCAACTTCCCGGGGCAGGATGGCAAAGACGCCGTTTGATTCCGTTTTCTGTGTGGGGACCACGCCGTCGATCCCGTCCACCGCCTGCCGCAGCCTGGCAGCCATGGCGTTGGCATGCGCAGCCGAGCGCAGCCACAGGTCACCCTCCAGCAGCGCGATGAACTGGGCAGACATGAAGCGCATCTTCGACGCCAGTTGCATGTTCATCTTGCGCAGGAACAGGAGGCCGTGGGCGGCCTCCGGATTCAGCGCCACCACCACTTCACCAAACAGCAGCCCGTTCTTGGTGCCGCCGAAGGACAGAATGTCCACGCCGGCGTCGCGCGTGAACGCCCGCAACGGAACGCCGAGGTGTGCGGCTGCGTTCGCGAGCCGGGCGCCGTCCATGTGCAGTTTCATGCCTTTGGCATGGACATGCTCGGCAATCGCGCGCACTTCTTCCGGCGTGTAGCACGTGCCGAGTTCCGTGGTCTGGGTAATGGAAACGGCAAGGGGCTGGGCGCGGTGCTCGTCCCCCCAGCCCCAGGCCTCGCGGTCAATCAGTTCGGGAGTGAGCTTGCCGTCGGTGGTTTGCACCTGCAGCAGCTTGATGCCGCCAATGCGCTCCGGCGCGCCGTTTTCATCCATATTGATGTGCGCCGTCGACGCGCAGACCACCGCGCCCCAGCGCGGGAGCAGGGACTGCAGCGACAGCACGTTGGCGCCGGTGCCGTTGAAGACGGGAAAGCACTGGATGCCCTCGCCGAAGTGCTGCTCCATCAGTTCCTGCAGCCGGGCGGTGTAGTCGTCCTCGCCGTAGGACACCTGGTGGCCCTCATTGGCGGCCGCCAGGGCGGCCAGCACTTCGGGGTGCACGCCGGAGTAGTTGTCCGAGGCGAAACCCCGGACGGACGGGTCATGGAGCCGGGACACGGCGCCGGTGCCGGCCGCCTCAACATTGGCCGTTTCAAAACTGGCCGTCTCAACACTGGTTGTCATCGCTTTGGTCACACTTTCAGTCTAGGGATTTCCGGCCGGGCACGCCCGCGGTCACCGGGTGAGCAGGATCCGCTGCCCGTTCAGTTCAGCGGCCGGCTTTTGGAAAAGCCCGACGACGGCGGCCGCCAGGTCTTCGACGTCGGTGTAGCCGGGAAAGGTGCGTTCGGGGTGGCGGCTCCGCATGGCGCCGTCCACGAGCGCTTTGACCACGAGGACGACGGCGGCACTGTGCTCTTCGGGGGCACTGTGCTGTTCGGGGCCACTGCGCTGTTCGAGTCCACTATGCTGTTCGGCTGCGTCCGCCGCTTCCCGCCGGAAGCCGTCCGCCACAGCCATGGTCCAGGTTTCCGCAGCTGCCTTGGCCGCTACGTAGCTGGCGGCGGCAGCGGACGGTGCGGTTACCACCGTCGACGACACCATGGCAAACCGGCCGTTAGGGGAAGCAGCCAGGTCGGCGTAGAACACACGGGTGATATTCCGAAGGGTTGTGACGGAACTGCTTTCGACGAAATTCCAGTCTTCGTCGCTCTGGTCGGCAATGCCCTGCGCTCCCCGCCAGCCTCCGACCAGGTGGATCACGCCGTCGATCCCGCCGGCCATGCGGGAGAGCTCTTCGTGAAGCCGCCGGACGGCAGGGAGGCTGGCCAGATCGCAGGTAAGCGGCTGGACCTCCGGGCCTGCCGCTGCCGCAGCGGCCGCGATTCGGTCCGGATCCGAGCCCACTGTGTAAACAGTGCAGCCGGCCCGGGCGAGGGCGCGCGCTACGGCGATGCCCGACGCGCTGCTGCCCCCGGCGACCAGCACCTTGATGCTGCCCTCGCCCGCTGTGCTGCCCTCACCCACTGTGCTGCCCTCACTCATGGGGCAGTCATCCTCGTGGTCGCGGGACCGGGGTTGGCCGGGTCCGTCGCTCCCGTGATGCCGGCTGTGGACTCAATCACGGGCCGCATCTTCTTCTCCAGCGCCTCGTAGAACATGGAGAGCGGGAACTCGTCGTCCAGCACCTGGTCGGTGAGCCCCCGCGGCGGCCCGTCGAGGGGGAGGGCGCCGGGACCCTTGGCCCATACGGACGCGGGGTTCGGCGTGAGCGTTCCGGAGATGAGCTCATAGGCGGCCAGCCAGTGCGCGGTCTTGGGCCGGTCGATCGATCGCCAGTACAGCTCTTCGATGCGGGCGCCGAGTTCGATGACGACGGCGGCGACTTCGTCCCAGTCGATGCTGAGGCGGCTGTCGGTCCAGTGCAGCACCCGGTGCTGGTGCAGCCAGGCAAAGAGAAGCTGGCCGCCCAGGCCGTCGTAGTTACGCACCCGGCTGCCGGTGATGGCGAAACGGAAGATGCGGTCGAAGATGACGGCGTACTGGACGAGCTTTGCGTGCCGGCGCGCCTCCGGGGAGGCGTTTTCGTCCTTTTCGATCCTCACCGATTCGCGGAAGGCCGTGAGATCGCACCGCAGTTCCTCAAGCGAGTACAGGAAGAACGGCATGCGCTGCTTGATCATGAACGGGTCGAAGGGCAGGTCGCCGCGCATGTGGGTCCGGTCGTGGATCAGGTCCCACATTACAAAGGTTTCCTCGGTGAGTCTCTGGTCCTCGAGGAACTGGGCGGCCGCTGCCGGCAATTCGAGGGAGGTGATCTCGGCGGCGGCGGCAAGGACGCGCCGGAACCGGGCGGCCTCACGGTCTGCGAAGATGGCGCCCCAGGTGAATATGGGGGTCTCGCGGACGGCGACCGTTTCCGGGAAGAGCACGGCCGAGTTTGTGTCGTACCCCGGGGTGAAGTCGAGGAAGCGGATGGGCACGAACAGCTTGTTGGAGTAGTCGCCCTCTTCGAGCCCGGCGATGAATTCGGGCCAGACCACGTCGATCAGCACGGCCTCAACCAGGCGGCTGGTGCTTCCGTTCTGGGTGTACATCGGGAAGACCACGAGGTGCTGGAGCCCGTTTTCGCGGTGCTGCTGGGGCTGGAACGCCAGAAGGGAGTCCAGGAAGTCCGGGATCCCAAAGCCGGACTCCATCCACCTGGCGAAGTCGCTGCCGAGGAGTTCCAGGTAGCGGGCATTGTGCGGGAACGAGGGGGCCAGCGCCTCCACCGCGTCGATGATGGCGAGCACGTGATCGCGGGCAGTTGCGTGGTCCGCCGGATCCGGTACCGAGCCGTCCTGGATTTGCAGGCCGCGCAGGGCCGTCGCGGCCGTCTTGAGCCGCTGCCACTCCGGGTGGTTTGCCGTGACCCTTACGGGGGCGTTGATAGCTGTGATCGTCATCGTTGGCGTCGCCTTTCTGGTTGCCTGAGCTTCTACGGCGAGCGTAACAAGCAGCCAGAGTCGCTAATGCAAAATCGAGCCGAGAGTAAGAAACTGTTTTGCTCGGAAGCCGCCCGAGGCTGCCCAGATATAGCGGGAGGCAGCCTCAGGGGCCGGGCTTCAGGAACCGGACGGCGCCGCGCTGCTCTCCGCATCGGCTGCCGGAACCAGCTTCAGGGAAACGGAGTTGATGCAGTAGCGCTGGTCAGTCGGCGTTCCGTAGCCTTCCCCTTCAAAGACGTGGCCCAGGTGGGAATCGCAGGCTGAGCATCGCACCTCGATGCGGTCCATGCCGAGGGTGCGGTCGTGGATGTAGCGCACCCGCCCCTCGGCGAGAGGTGCCCAGAACGACGGCCAGCCGCAATGCGAATCGAACTTCTCACTGCTTGTAAAGAGTTCGGTGCCGCATGCCCTGCACTGGTACACGCCGGCTGTGTGCGTATCCCAGTACTCACCCGTATAGGGACGCTCGGTGCCTGCCTGGCGCAGCACGTGGAATTCCTCAGGGGTAAGTTCCCGGCGCCATTCGTCTTCGCTCCGGACAACCTGTGTGGCGTTTTCTGCTTTTTCTGGTGTGCTCATAGCCTCTTCAACGCTTACGAGTCGCCGATAAATCCCGAGCCGGCATACAGGTGCAGCACGGGAAGGCCCAGCCGGTCCTGGGCCTTGTTGGCCCAGTCGGTGTGGAAAGTGTCGGCCACCGCGTGCGGACGAGTGATGACGACTGCCTGTGAGGCGCCGAGCTCCTTCACCTTCGCCACGAGGCCGTTCACCGCACCGCCGTCCACCACTTCACCTGTAACCCCGCCGCCGAGCCCCTCGAGGGCGAGGAGCGAAGCTGACAGGGTTTCAGCGGCCGCAGCACGCTGTGTTTCCGGGTCCGGTGCATGGGAGGTCAGTTCCCGGAAGGCTTTGGCGATGTCCAGCATCGAGAGGTTCTCGAGGAAGTCGACAAGCAGATGTCGCTCAGTGTTGGCCGGGACCACCACGACCAAGGGCGTGTCACCCCCGTTCACCAGGCGTTCGATGTTGACGCGGTCGTCCGCACCAAGCGGCTCTTCTGTGAGAATGACGATGGGATCGCTCATGCCATCAGCCTAGCCCGGCGGCACCGCGCCTGTATGTATGTTGAGCCCGATGTGCCTTGGACGCTGACTCCGGTAAGAATGGAGGAATGGATTCTTCCTTCCAGCCCGGTACAGAGTTGCTGCGCCACGCGGTTTCCCGCGCCGGCGCACGCTTGGGACAGGAGCTCCTCGCAGGCACGGGTCAACAGAATGGCGCGGGTCAGCAGGCAGGCACCGGTCAGCAGGTTGTCACGGCACAGCAAAACGGTGCGATGAGCCTGCGGGCCAAGTGGACGCTCGGCGGCATTGTCGCCGGAGGCGCCGCTGCGGCACTGCTGGGGGCAGGATCATCTGCCCTTGCGCTGTACTTTGCGCGCCGGGTCCTCACCCCCGCCCGTGTGCGGGTGGCCGACCAGGAAGTACTGGCCGTCATCAGGCAAAGCAGCGGCCTGCAGGTCATCCTTGCAGCGACGCCGGAAACGACCCAGGACGGCACGTACAGTCTCTTTTTTGACGGCGGCAAAGGCCATGCCCGCATTGGCAGGATCATTTCATATTCCCCGGCGGAGCGTACCGTCCTGCGCTACGTGGACGCCGTCTACCAGGGGAACCTGGAAACTGCCCGGCGCGGCTGGTGGGGCGGCGCGGTCTATCCCGATCCTTCCGCGGTCGGACTCGCCTCAGAGGAGATCGCCATCGAGGTCGAGGGCGGAGCCGCTCCTGCCTGGCTGATACCCGGCGAGCCCGACGCCGAAACCTGGGCCGTCCTGGTACACGGCCGTGGTGCCACCCGGCAGGAGAGCCTTCGCGCGGCCAGGCCGGTGCACGAGCTCGGACTGCCCGCGCTCCTTATCTCCTACCGCAACGACGGACTCGCGCCGTCGGCGCCCGATGGCAGGTACGGCCTGGGCTCAACGGAGTGGCGTGACGTCGAGGCTGCGATCGCGTACGCCCTCGCTCATGGTGCCAGGGAGGTTGTGCTGTTCGGCTGGTCCATGGGCGGCGCCATCTGCCTGCAGACAGCGGATCTCTCCGGGTACCGTAACGTCATCCGTGCCATGGTCCTCGACGCGCCGGTTATCGACTGGGTCAACGTCCTGGCGCACCACGCCGAGCTGAACCGGATCCCTTCGGCCGTTGGGCGTTATGGCCAGCTGATGATGGGCCACCGCCTGGGGCGCCGGCTGACCGGCCTCGCGGCGCCGGTGGACCTGAAATCCATGGACTGGGTGTCCCGCGCTGTCGAACTGCGGACGCCTACCTTGATCATTCACAGCGTGGATGATGAGTATGTCCCCTACCGCCCTTCGGCGCTCCTTGCGGAAAAGAATCCTGAAATGGTCACCTTCGAGGCATTCGAAAAGGCGCGGCACACCAAGGAATGGAACGCTGATCCTGACCGCTGGGAGAGCCTCGTCAAGGCGTGGCTGCAGAGGCAGCTGGCCCCGCGTGTTAATCCGGGGCAGGGGACGGTTCTTAGCGGGGACTGACTGAACTGATCGGCGCGGTGATGGCCTTCGTGAGGAGAACAAGGTCTCCGGGCGCAACCTCGATGTCGAGGCCCCGCCGGCCTCCGGAGACCAGTATGGTGTCCTGTCCGAGGGCGCTGTCGTCAATGACGGTGGGGGAGGGCAGCCGCTGCCCCAGCGGCGAGATGCCGCCGAGCACATATCCCGTTCGCCGTTCGGCAGCCGCGGGGTTTGCCATGGCTGCCTTCTTGCTCCCCAGGGCCGCAGCAATTGCCTTCAGGTCGAGGCTTCCGCTGACAGGAACGACGCCGACCGCGAGCCGGCCGTCGATCTCCACCATGAGCGTCTTGAAGACCCTGGCGGGGTCGATGCCCAGAACCTCGGCAGCCTCCAGCCCGTAGCTCGCTGCGGAGGGGTCGTGGTTATAGGGGTGCAGGGTAAAGGAAACGCCTGCCGCAGCCAATGCGGCTGTGGCAGGCGTTCCCTGGGACGTGTTTTTGCGCGCCATTCGAATCCCGGTCCGGAAATCCCTTAATTCTGGAAACGGGCTGCAGCCGCCACCTTGCGCTTGATGCGCCCCAGCATTGCCGTCATGCCGCGCATCCGCAGCGGCGTGATGGCCCGGGTCAGGCCGAGCAGCTCGGGCATGTCATCCGGCACGGCGAGAATCTCCTCGGCCGTGAGGCCGTCCAGCCCTTCATGCAGCACACCCGCGAACCCGCGGGTTGTGGGGGCCTCCGGGGGTGCTTTGAAGAACAGGCGGAAGGCGGGCGAGCCGCCGTCGTTCTTCTCCGTTTCGATGGTGAGGAACAACGGCGACTGGCACTCAACAACCTGTTCCAGCAGTTCCGGGTGGTTCTGGAGCCGCTCCGGCAGATCCGGCAGGCCGCGCGAGAACTCCAGCAGCAGCTGGAGCCTTTCCGGCTCGCTCAATGCCTGGAAGTCATCGACAATCTCCGCCAGCGCGGTGGGAAGTGCTTGAGTACTCATCACTTCAAGCTTACGCAGTTTGTCCCGGTCCGGCCGGTTTCTTACGGATTGCTTACCGTACTGCCGGTGCTTACCGTACTGCCAGTGCTTACCGTGCTGCCAGCGCCGGCAGGGAACCGCGTTCGGCACCCTTGACGATCGGCACGCGGACGGCGTTGCCCCATTCAGTCCAGGAGCCGTCATAGTTGCGGACAGTCTCAAACCCGAGGAGGTACTTGAGGGCGAACCAGGTGTGGCTGGAACGCTCGCCGATGCGGCAGTAGGCCACCACGTCGTCGCCTTCTGTCAGTCCGGCTTCACCCAGGTAGAGCGCCTCGAGCTCGGGGCGTGTGCGGTAGGTGCCGTCCTCTGCCGCAGCGCGGGCCCACGGAATGGATGCCGCGGTGGGGATGTGGCCGCCGCGGAGGGCGCCTTCCTCGGGGTAGGCAGGCATGTGGGTCCGCTGTCCGGTGTATTCCTCGGGGGACCGGACGTCGATCAGCGGCTTGCCGAGGTGGGCCAGGACGTCTTCCTTGAAGGCGCGGATGGGCGCGTCGTTGCGTTCGACGACGGGGTAGTTGCCGAGGGCGGGGGAGGGAGTGTCCGTGGTCAGTTCGCGTCCTTCGGCAATCCACTTGTCGCGGCCGCCGTCGAGCAGCCGGACGTCGTCGTGGCCAAAGAGGGTAAACACCCAGAGTGCGTAGGCGGCCCACCAGTTGGACTTGTCACCGTAGATGACCACGGTGCTGTCGCGTGAAATGCCTTTTGCGGCGGCCAGGGCCGCGAAAGCCTTACCCTCGACGTAGTCGCGGGTGACTTCGTCGTTCAGGTCCGTGTGCCAGTCGATCTTCACGGCGCCGGGGATGTGTCCGGTCTCGTAGAGCAGCACGTCTTCATCGGACTCCACCACCACGAGCTTTCCGTTCTCGAGGGCGCCGTCTTTGATTGCCGCGGCGAGCCACTCGGTGGAGACCAGCCGTTCGGGATGGGCGTAGGCGGCGAACTTGTCGTTCTGTTCAACTGGGTAGGACATGCGTATGGCCTTTCACTGAAGGGGTCACGTCAGACGGCCCGGGGAACGGCCCGTCACTGCTCCAACACTAGCCACGGGTCGATGCGAAAGCTTCCCTGCGTTAACAGGACGAAATGTGGGCTTAGTCACGGCGCGGGCGGCGGCGCGCAGGGGCATGCGGGGGTCTTCGCCATTGCCGGTATTCTTGCTGGGGACAAATCACCAGCAGAACGGACCCCCTCGGTGCAGATTGAAAAGCTTGCCACCCGCACGCCGGCCGTATCGGTGGATGAGCTCCTCAAAGGTTTTTACCCCTCACCCAGGTTCGGGGAGGTGTCCTTCGCCAGCTACCGCCCCGATCCAGCCCAGCCCAGCCAGGCCGCCGCAGTGCACGCGCTTGAATCGTTCGCCGGCGACGTGGGCTCCAACGACGGCGGCGGTCTCTTCAAGAAGCTTTTCGGCAAGAAGGTGGACTCCCGGGCCGGGATCTATCTCGACGGCGGTTTCGGCGTCGGCAAGACCCACCTGCTGGCATCGCTGTGGCACGCTTCCCCCGGGCCCAAGGCGTTCGGCACGTTTGTGGAGTACACAAACCTGGTGGGCGCGCTGTCCTTCCGGAAAACTGTCGACGCACTGAGCTCCTACAAGCTCGTGTGCATCGACGAGTTTGAGCTGGACGATCCGGGCGACACCGTGCTGATGTCCCGCCTCATGCGGGAACTCGCGGACGCAGGGGTCAAACTGGCTGCCACCTCCAACACGTTGCCTGGTTCCCTGGGTGACGGCCGGTTCGCCGCCGTCGACTTCCAGCGGGAGATCCAGGTTCTGGCCGATCAGTTCGACGTGATCAGGATCGACGGCGAGGACTTCCGGCACCGGGGGCTGCCTGCTGCGCCGGCTCCGCTGCGGAACAGTGAACTCCACAGCCACATGAAGGCGGAGTTCGATGGCCGGACGGTGGCCGAGGACGATTTCCAGACCCTCATCGCCCACCTGGCCGGGGTCCACCCGAGCCGCTACCGCAAGCTCATCGACGGCGTGGACGGTGTGGTGTGGCGGGACGTGGAAACCATCACGGAGCAGGCCGTTGCACTGCGGTTTGTGGTGCTGGCTGACCGGCTGTACGACAAGGACGTACCGATCCTGGCCAGCGGCGTTCCGTTCGACAAGCTGTTCACCGAAGAGATGATGACCGGTGGCTACATGAAGAAGTACTTCCGGGCGGTCTCGCGCCTGACCGCCCTGGCCCGCGAGGGCCAGAACCACGAGCCGTCCTGACTGGCTTCTGACGCCGTCGGGTTCAGGGTTCTGACGCCGTCCTGACTGGCTTCTGACGCCGTCGGGTCAGGGTTCTGGGCTCCGGCGAGATTTTGTCGCCGACGGGTAGGGCCCTTAGCGCGCCTTCTTGCGTTCTGACAGAGGTTAAATGCCAAGGGCGCCGGTGCCGCCTCTCGGCGGGACCGGCGCCCTGGTTGACGTGTGGGGGCTACACCCCGGGCAAATCCTGGTTGCGGAGCCTTACGGAGCCTTGTCGGCTGGCGGCACGGCATCGCCTGCCGGAGCCGTCCCGGGCTTTCCGTTTGCGTTCTCAACGAAGGTGGAAGCGCCATTCTGGACTTTATCTATGTGGCCGGCGTACTTGCCGCCGGTCTTCGAGTCGACAAAGTCGCCCGCTTTATTGATGCCGTCCTTGATGGCCTGCTCGTTGCCGCGGATCAGACCCTGAGCTTTGCCCTTTAGATCGCCAATTAATCCCACGAGCACCTCCCTTCAATCGCGGAGCCAGTTCGCTCCTCCGCATTCGATCCTAACCCTCGCCGGCTGTGCTGCCAAGGCTTGGTTTACAAATCTTGTCAAGCCGTGTGAATGCACAAAAAAGCAGCTCCCGGGGGGAGCTGCGGACTTTTAGGCTGATGCAATTCAGATGTGCCGTGATCTTGTGGGCGATACTGGGATCGAACCAGTGACCTCTTCCGTGTCAGGGAAGCGCGCTACCGCTGCGCCAATCGCCCGGAACCGGAATGCCGGCTGAACCTTGGTTCGGATCCGTGAGGATAAAAAGAGCGGACGACGAGATTCGAACTCGCGACATCCACCTTGGCAAGGTGGTGCTCTACCAGCTGAGCTACGTCCGCGCATGAAGTACGCCGGCCAGGCCCGACGTTCAACAACAAGCAAGTTTCCTTGCTCTGGTGGGCGATACTGGGATCGAACCAGTGACCTCTTCCGTGTCAGGGAAGCGCGCTACCGCTGCGCCAATCGCCCATTGCATCCGGGATGACCGGAAGCCATGGTTTTCACCGAGGTGGGTACGGGATTCGAACCCGTGTATACGGCTTTGCAGGCCGCTGCCTCGCCTCTCGGCCAACCCACCGTGTAAGCGTCAGTTCCGGGGAACCTTGCTGTGACAGTGTCCTGCGAGCGGACGACGAGATTCGAACTCGCGACATCCACCTTGGCAAGGTGGTGCTCTACCAGCTGAGCTACGTCCGCATTTTGGAGTGGTGATTCCTTGCCGTGATTGGCAATTCCTCGCGTTCCAACGAGTAAAAACTCTATAGGAGGTTCCGGGATTCTCCAAATCGGCCACTGCTGCCAAGGCTGCAACCCCTCCAGTTGGTTGAATTCTAGGGAAATTTCTGAATTACAAGGGTGTAGTTCCATTGGCGCTCGGGGTCGCCGTCCGCCTGCTTTTGGTGCCGCCCACCCTGCCGATTCGGTACTGCTTTCCTCGATTTCCTAAACTCCCCAGAGTGGGCTAGCATTCAAATGCGTCGGGGCGATTGGCGCAGTGGTAGCGCGCTTCGTTCACACCGAAGAGGTCACTGGTTCGAACCCAGTATCGCCCACCGATGAGAGTCCGTTCCGCACAGGGAATTCCCTGCGCGGGACGGGCTTTTCTGTTTCCCGGCTTATCCTCAAACTGTCAGACCCCTGTGAAAGAGTCCTGCCATGACTGCTCCACTCCTTGCCCACGCGACGGAATACGGCCGGATGTATGCCCGTTCCACCACCGCGGAATTCTCAGTTCCTTCCATCACTACAGTGATAGGCCAGCAGCCACACGGCATGGACGGCTGGTTCGGTTACATGGGGGCAAGCACCCTGGCTAAGGATCCCTCTCTGCCCGAGATCCTCGGCAGCCCTGCCAAAGTCCGGCAGGCCGTGAACCGTGCGGCCAAGGCGGCGGAGGCCTACCGTGACGAGGCCGCCCAGCGCGGAGACCGCGTCCATACCTACTGCGAACAGGTGGCGCTGCGGGCTTTGGGCCGGCCCCACCGGATGCAGGAAACCCGTGAGGCGCTGGCAGCCAACGGCGAGGAAGCCTTCGCTGCCCGCTTCGATGAGTGGTGGGAACTGTTCCGGGTGGAGCCCCTTGCGCCGGAAATCACCGTCTGGAACCAAACCGTGGGATACGCCGGAACCCTCGACTTGGTGGCGAAAATCAACGGGCGGACCTGTCTGATCGACTACAAGACCAAGGGCACCACCCGTGATGGCCAGGTGAAGCCCCTGGATGACAAGGTGGTAATGCAGCTCGTTGCAGGCATGAAGGCAGAGGAGAGTCTGGTGGATCCCGTGGCCGGGGACTGGGAGCCGTGGCAGCACGGCGAGTCCCCGGTGCTGCTGGCAGTCGCCATCGGGGAAACGGAAGTCCGCCCTGTCCGCGCGAATCCGGAGGTGCTGCGCCACCACTGGTGGAAGTTCTGCGCTCTCCGCCGCGTCTGGGAAATGTCGGCGGACACGCTCAGCGCCGGGCCGGCCCTGCTCCCGGTGGCTCCGCCCGTGTACGCCTGAGATCAGCAACTAAACTGGACTGGATCCGTTAACGCCCACCGTGAGGAAATGACTGCAGATGGCAATTCTGAATATCCGTATCATCGGCGATCCCGTGCTGCGCACGGTGGCCGAACCTGTCACGGATTTCGGGCCAGAGCTGGCCAGGCTCGTTGCCGACATGACCGAAACGATGGAAGACGTGGAAGGCGCCGGCCTGGCAGCGCCGCAGGTAGGCGTCAGCCTCCGGGTCTTCACGTATCGGATCGGCGGGGTTGAAGGCCACATCATCAACCCTGTCCTGGAAAACAGCGAGGACTACCAGCCGGACGAAGTGGAAGGCTGCCTCTCCATCCCCGGGCTCGGCTTTCCGGTCCGCCGCTTCCGTACCACGCGGGTTACCGGAGTGGACGTCAACGGCAACGCCGTGTCGGTGGATGGGGAAGGCATGCTGGCGCGGTGTTTCCAGCACGAGACAGACCACCTTGACGGGATTCTCTTCACTGACCGCCTGGAAGGAGAGGACCGCAAGGCCGCGCTCCGCTCCATCCGTAATGCCAACTATGACTCCATCACGGAGAGCACGACGGCGAAGCGCGCCAAGACTGTCGGCTCCAGTTTCGGGGGCGGCAGCTTCGGGCCGGGTAGCTCCGGACCTGGCAGCTCTGGGGTTAGCGCCTCCGGCGCGGGTAGCTTCGGCGCCGCCGGATGAGGGTTCTTTTCGCAGGAACGCCAGGGGTAGCGGTACCGTCACTCGACGCGTTGATTGACGCCGGGTTTGACGTCGCAGCCGTCCTCACCAGACCGGATGCGCCGACAGGCCGCAAGCGCGTTCTCACGCCGTCGCCTGTCGCCGCCCGTGCAGCCGAGCTCGGGCTCGAAATCATCCACGCAGCGAAAGTGGACGCCGGGGTTACAGCCCGGATCGCAGCTGTGCGTCCCGACGTGGCCGCCATCGTCGCCTACGGGGGCCTGGTGCCCCGGGCAGCCTTGGACATTCCACGCCACGGCTGGATCAACCTGCACTTCTCGTTGTTGCCTGCCTGGCGCGGCGCGGCGCCCGTGCAGCGCGCCGTCATCGCCGGGGACGACATCACCGGGGCGGTGACCTTCCAGCTGGAGGAAGGGCTCGACACCGGGCCCGTCATCGGCACCCTTACCGAACAAGTCCGCCCCGACGACACCGCCGGAACGCTGCTGGAACGGCTGTCCCACAGCGGATCCGTGCTGCTCGCCCAGACACTGTCCGCCATCGACTCCGGAGCTGCGTACCCGCAGCCCCAGCAGGGCGCAGTTTCCCTGGCGCCGAAGCTGACCATCGAGGACGGACGGATTAACTGGTCTGAACCCGCCCTCGCCATCGGCCGGCGGGCCCGGGGCGTCACCCCGGAACCCGGAGCCTGGACCATGCTGGACGGACAGCGGGTAAAACTCGAGCCCGTGCTGCTGCGGCCTGGGCAGTCCGCGCTGGCGCCGGGCCAATTGGCGATGGACGGAAAAAGTGTCCTGGTAGGAACGGGTTCGCACCCCGTGGAACTGGTGCGGGTCCAGCCTGCCGGTAAGAAAATGATGTCTGCGGCCGACTGGGCCCGCGGACAAGCCTCCCTTGAAAGCGTGGTATTCGAATGAGCGAGTCCGGCAGAAGCGGCTTCGGCCGCGGCGGTGCGGGGCAGGGCGGTTCAGGTCAGGATGGTTCAGGCCAGGGCGGTTCGGGCCGCGGCGGCCAGCGCGGTTCCGGGGCAGGAGGGCCCGATCAGCGCCGGGGCGGGGGAGGTGCCAGCCGCCGCAACGCGCAGGGCCGGGAACGCAACCGCGGCCCGCAGCGCAACTTTACTGAGAACGCGCCCTCACAGCGCACGCGCCGCGCCGACCCGGCCCGGCTGGTTGCCTTCGAGGTGCTGCGTGCCGTCGCAGCAGAGGACGCCTACGCCAACCTCGTGCTGCCGGCGAGAATCCGGCACCACGGGCTCGACAAGCGCGACGCCGGCTTCGCCACCGAACTGAGCTACGGTGCCCTGCGCGGTCAGGGCACCTACGACGCCGTGCTGTCCCGTTGCGTCGACCGGCCGCTCGAGCAGCTGGACCCGGCGATCCTTGACGCCCTGCGCATCGGTGCCCACCAGTTGCTGGCAATGCGCGTTCCCGCTCACGCCGCGCTGGACCAGACCGTGGGACTGGCGCGCGCGGTCATCGGCGCCGGACCATCCACACTGATCAACGCCGTGCTTCGGAAGGTGTCTGCCCACACCCTCGAGGAGTGGCTTGACCTGCTCCTCAGCGACGAGCAGGACGGAATCAAAGTTGCCTCGGTGCGTCACGCACACCCGGAGTGGATCGTGCGCGCGTTCCGGCAGTCCCTGGTGGCCCATGGACGGCCGGTCTCGGAGATCGACGATCTTCTCGAGGCAGACAATGCCGCCCCGGTGGTCAACCTGGTGGCTCTGCCCGGACTGGGCACCCTCGATGAAGCCCTCGAGAACGGCGCTTCTCCCGGCCAACTGGTCGAGGATTCGGCGCTGTCCAGCGGAGGCGACCTGGGCAGGCTTTCCTCGGTCCGCCAAGGCACCACCCGCGTACAGGACGTCGGTTCCCAGCTGGTGGCCCGCGCCCTTGCCGCCATCGAGCTGGGTGATCCAGGGCTGGGTAATTCAGGTCCGGGCGATTCAGGGCTGCGGGATGCAAGGCTGCGGGATTCAGAGTCTGGCGGCGCAGAATACGCCGAAGCCTGGCTTGATCTGTGTGCCGGACCCGGCGGCAAAGCCGCGCTCCTCGGGGCGCTTGCCCACCAGCGGGGTGCCACCCTGCTGGCCAACGAACCCGCCCCGCACCGCGCGCAACTCGTACGCCAGGCCCTGACCGCCGTTCCCCGGGACACGTGGAAAGTCCGCACGGGAGACGGCAGGGAAGTGGGCGCGGAGCAGGCGGAAAGCTTTGACCGTGTCCTGGTGGACGTTCCCTGTACCGGGCTGGGTGCCCTGCGCCGGCGGCCGGAGTCCCGTTGGCGCCGCACACCCAAGGACCTGGTGGACCTCGGGCCGCTGCAGCGGGACTTGCTGCGGTCGGCACTGGATGCCGTGAAACCCGGGGGCGTGGTTGCGTACGTAACGTGCTCGCCGCACCCTGCGGAAACCACAGCTGTAGTCAGCGATGCGCTGCGTAAACGCGACGACCTTGAGCTGCTGGACGCAGGAGACGCGCTGGATGCCGTCAGCCTGACGGGGAATCTCCAGGCTGGCCATGAGCTCACAGCCCAGCTGTGGCCCCACCTCCACCAGACGGACGCGATGTTTTTGGCTCTGATTCGCAAGAAAGCGTGATCTGGAAGTCAGCCGACCCGCAAGAAATTCTGATACCCAGGAAATCCTGACCAGCAAGAAGTACTGAACCCCTTCCGCGAAAGGACCAGCATGCCGCAGTGCTGCATCAACCCGAGCATCCTCTCCGCAGATTTTGTGAATCTCGAAGCCGAGCTGCAGCGCATCAGCAATGCCGATTCGGTCCACGTGGACGTGATGGACAACCACTTTGTCCCGAACCTGACCCTGGGGCTGCCGGTCGTGCAGCGGATCCAGGCCGTCAGCCCCGTTCCCCTCGACGCGCATCTGATGATTTCCGACGCCGACCGCTGGGCTCCCGGCTACGCGGACGCCGGGGTCGCGTCGGTGACGTTCCATGCCGAGGCGTCCATCGCGCCGGTGAAGCTTGCGCGTGAGCTGCGGGCTCGCGGGTCGAAGGCCGGCATGGCGCTGAGGCCGGCCACGCCGGTGGAGCCGTACCTGGACATGCTCCCCGAACTGGACATGCTGCTGATCATGACAGTGGAGCCCGGGTTCGGCGGCCAGGCCTTCCTGGATCTCACCCTTCCCAAGATCCGGCGCGCCCGTGCGGCCATTGACGGCTCCGGCATCGGCGTTGCACTGCAGGTGGATGGCGGCATCACCGAGGAGACCATCCTGCGTGCCGCCGAGGCGGGTGCGAACGTGTTCGTCGCCGGCTCGGCCGTGTACTGCGCCCCCGACCCCGCCGAAGCCATCGACCGGCTGCGGAAGGCCGGCTCGCTGTAGCCCCACGTTACGCGTTCCGTGACGCATGGGGCAGGGAATACCCGGAGCATCCCTGAGGTTGTGTCAGAATAGCAACACACAATACGTGCTCCGGGGTCGGTGTAAGTCCGAACCGGCGGTGACAGTCCGCGACCCGCGAGCCGGTGTCCTCCACCAGGAGAACCCGGCAGACGGTTGAACCGGTGAAATTCCGGTACCGACAGTTAAAGTCTGGATGAGAGAAGCACGTACGGCTGTACCTGCGGCGTTGGCAAACGCCGCAGCATTGCACTGTCGTATACCCCCGGAGCCTTGGCGGTTCTAGTGGGAAGGAACGACACACACGCATGGACACTCGTACCGTGTGGCCGGATGCGGCGGTTACTACATGAGCACCCAGCCCGTCCACGCCTTCAGTGCCGCTGAAATTGCGGCCATGGACGCCGCCCTTAAAGCTGCGCTGCACGGCCCTCGGGGTGCGAACCCCCTGGTGGGTGCCGTCGTCGTCGGTTCTGATGGAAGGCAATTGGCCGCCGGATATCACCGCGGTGCCGGAACGGCGCACGCCGAGGCTGACGCAATAGCTGAAGCGGCCAGGGCGGGCGTCGACCTCACCGGCTCCACTATGGTGGTGACGCTGGAACCGTGCAACCACGTGGGACGCACCGGACCCTGCGCGCAGGCCATTATCGAGGCTGGAATCACCGACGTCGTGTACGCCGTCGATGATCCCCACGATCCCGCCGCCGGCGGGGCTGCGACCCTGCGTGAAGCAGGGGTCAGCGTGCGCAGCGGACTGGCAGCGGCGCAGGCGCTGGAGCTGAACCGCCGCTGGTTCGAAGCAGTTGACGGCAAGCGTCCGTTCGTGACCCTGCACATCGCGCAGACCCTGGACAGCCGGATCGCCGCTGATGACGGCACCAGCCAGTGGATTTCGTCCCCCGAATCGCTGGCAGACAACCACGCGATCCGCCGCCGCATCGACGCCATCCTCGTCGGAACACAGACAGTCCTGGTGGACAACCCCCGGCTCACGGCGAGGGACTCCAGCGGTGATGCCACCGGCGAACAGCCACTCAGGGCCGTCATGGGACTCCGCGGTGTTCCCGAGGACGCCGCCGTGCATGGAGAGGACGGCAAGGTTATCCACCTGCCCACCCGGAACCCGCATGAAGCGCTGTCCCAGCTGTTTGCGGCAGGTGTCCGGCACGTCATGGTGGAGGGCGGATCCAGGATCCTGAGTGCTTTCCTGTCTGAAGGCCTGGTGGATGAGCTGATCGTGTATCTGGCTCCCACCCTGCTGGGATCCGGAACCTCTGCGCTTGCCGGGCTCGGCATCGGCACACTCGCCGACGCCCAGCGCTGGGACTGGGATGCTGCCTCCGGCGGTGCCGTCCAGACCCTGGGCCGGGACTTGCGGCTGCATCTGCTCCCGGAAGGACCCTCTTCACCCCGGGAATTTGAAGGCCGCCAAAGCCACAACTCCGTGCCCGCAGCGGCACAGGAACCGTCAACTGATCCACTACCAGCCCGCACCGCTGCGGGCACAGCCACGGGAGGCTACTGATGTTCACCGGAATTATTGCCGAGCAGGGGAAGGTCCTCTCCGTGGACCGGAACGGGGACACGAGCGCAACGCTGCGCCTGCACGCCCCCGGCACGGCCGAGGGCCTGCCGCTGGGCGGCTCCATCGCGGTCAATGGCGTCTGCCTGACGGCGACGGCGATTGACGGGAAAGACTTCAGCGTCGACGTCATGGGGGAGACCCTCGTCCGCAGCACCATCGGCGACCTCGCTGCCGGAGACGCCGTCAACCTGGAACGCTGTGTTCCTGTCGGCGGCCGGCTGGACGGCCACGTCGTCCAGGGACACGTCGACGGCGTCGGCGAACTTCTTGAGCGCGAAGCCCAGGGAAACTGGGAGCGGCTGCGCTTTGCCGTGCCGCAGCGGCTGGCCCGCTACATCGCCGAAAAGGGCTCCATCGCGATCGACGGCGTCTCCCTCACGGTCACCGCTGTCAGCCCGGCAGCGGAAAACGCCCCGTGGTTCGAAGTGGGACTAATCCCGACGACCCTGGCCGAAACCGGGCTGGGGGCCAAACCCGCCGGCGGAAAAGTAAACCTTGAAGTCGACGTGCTTGCCAAGTACACCGAACGCCTGCTGTCCTTCAGCGGCGCCGGAACCGCAACGGAGGACCAGCTGTGAGCACCGCAAAACTTGACCCGTCCGCAACGGGCACTTTGACGCTCGATCCGATCGGGGAAGCAGTCCGGGCCATGGCGGCCGGACGGCCGGTCCTGGTGGTCGACAACGAGGACCGTGAGAACGAAGGCGACATCATCTTCGCCGCCCAGCACGCCACGCCTGCCCTGATGGGATGGACCATCCGCCACAGTTCCGGCGTCATCTGCGTTCCACTCGACGGCGGCCGTGCGGAAGCCCTGGACCTGCCGCCGATGGTGGAGGTCAACCAGGACTCCAAGGGAACGGCCTACACCGTCTCCTGCGATGCCGCCGCCGGAGTGAGCACCGGGATCTCCGCCACGGACCGGGCACTGACGGCGCGCGTCCTCGCAGACGCCGCCAGCAGCCCGGCGGACCTGACCCGGCCCGGGCATATTTTCCCGCTCCGCGCGGTTGACGGGGGAGTGCGTGAACGCCCCGGCCACACCGAAGCGGCCGTGGACCTGTGCCGGCTGGCCGGCTTGGAGCCGGTGGGCGTGATCGCGGAGGTGGTGTACGACGACGGCGAAATGATGCGGCTTGACGGTTTGCGCGCGTTCGCCGCGGAACACGGTTGCCCTCTGGTTTCGATCGAGGATCTTGTGGCCTACCTCGACGCGAACGACCGTGTATCTTCACAGGAGAGAAGTCCGGAAGCGAGCCCGGACGGAGAAAGGGAAAGTCGATGAGCGCATCACAAGCAGCCGGGACCAGCAGCAACGGCCGGGTGCCGCATCCGGTAAGCGGCGGCCCTGTGGTCCAGCTGCCGGGCGCCTTCGGGAACTTCGTGACTCAGGCGTGGACCGACCTCGTCACGGGTGCGGAACACCTCGCGGTCAGCTCGCCCAACCCTCCTGCAGACGGCAAAGCCCCGCTGGTCCGGCTCCACTCCGAGTGCCTCACCGGCGACGTCTTCGGCTCCTACCGCTGCGACTGCGGCGAGCAGCTCGCCTACGCCCTGGAGATGATCGAGGCCAACGGCGGCACGCTCCTGTACCTGCGGGGCCAGGAAGGCCGCGGCATCGGCCTCGCCAACAAAATCAAGGCCTACGCCCTGCAGGAAGCCGGTTTCGACACCGTTGAGGCCAACGAGCAGCTTGGGCTGCCGGTCGATGCCCGCTGCTACAAGGCCGCGGCGCAGATCCTGGCCGAGATGGGCCTGCACGAGATCCGGCTGCTGAGCAACAACCCGGACAAGCAGAACAGGCTGGCCAGCGCCGGCGTCAGGGTCGTAGAAATGGTGCCCACCGAGGTGCCCTCGCGCGAACAGAACATCCGCTATCTGCAGACCAAGAAGGACCGCATGGACCACCTGCTGACCCTGGACGCCCAGGGAGCGGGCGTGCCCGGAAGCGGCGCAGACGCATTTGACCACGAACAAGACTGAACAGAGCAGGGAACTAACTTATGAGCGGACACGGCGCACCCCAGATCGACCTCACCACCCTCAACCCGGCCGAGACCTCCAAGGTGCGGCTGGCCATTGTGGCGGCGAGCTGGCACACGCAGATCATGGACGGACTCCTGGACGGCGCACTGCGCGCCGCCAAGGACGCCGGCATCAGCGAACCCACAGTGCTGCGGGTCCCGGGCAGCTTCGAGCTTCCCGTTGCCGCCGCGCGGCTCGCGCCGCACTATGACGCCGTTGTGGCGCTCGGCGTGGTCATCCGCGGCGGAACGCCGCACTTCGACTACGTCTGCCAGGCGGCAACATCCGGACTGACCGACGTGAGCGTCAACACCGGCGTTCCCATCGGATTCGGCGTGCTCACGTGCGACACCGAGCAGCAGGGCCTGGACCGGGCGGGCCTGCCCGGATCCTCCGAGGACAAGGGACACGAGGCCGTTACGGCGGCCCTGGCAACCGCCGTCGTCCTCAAGCAGTACTGAGCACAGCAGTACTGAATCCTGCCGACGGCAGGGATGTGGGGGAACCCAGATGTGTGTTCCCTCACATCCCCGTCGTCACGCAGGGGCCCGACAGGCGGGCTCCGGCCCGGAGCAAGTAGTCTGGAAGGCGTGAAGAATTTCGAGACGCTGTTCGCCGAACTGAGCGAGAAGGCAGCGACCCGCCCGGAGGGCTCCCGCACCGTCGCCGAACTGGAGTCCGGAATCCACGGCATCGGCAAGAAAGTCGTGGAGGAGGCCGCCGAAGTCTGGATGGCGGCAGAGTACGAATCCGACGAGGCCGCTGCTGAGGAAATCTCGCAGCTGCTGTACCACCTGCAGGTTCTGATGCTGGCCAAGGGACTCAGCCTGGAAGACGTTTACAAGCATCTGTAGCCGCGTCCGCGTGGCCTGCTTGCCTGAACTCCAGACTTCCAACCCCAGAAAGACCCCCAAATGCTGCGAGTAGCTGTACCCAACAAGGGATCCCTGTCCGAAGCCGCCTCCGCCATGCTCTCCGAGGCCGGCTACCGCCAGCGCCGCGATAACCGCGAACTGGTAATGGTGGATCCGGACAACGACATTGAGTTCTTCTTCCTCCGTCCCCGCGACATCGCAGTTTACGTGGGGCAGGGAACGCTCGACGTCGGCATCACCGGCCGCGATCTGCTGCTGGACGCTGATGTTGAGGCAGAGGAACTGCTGCCGCTCGGGTTTGCTGCCTCCACCTTCCGCTTTGCCGGCCCTGTTGGCGACTTCGCCAAGGTCGAAGAGCTCGAAGGCAAGCGCCTCGCCACCAGCTACGATGTGCTGCTCCGCGACTACCTGGCCGAACGCGGCATCAACGCCAAGGTGGTCCGGCTTGACGGCGCCGTTGAGTCCTCGGTGCGGCTCGGCGTCGCGGACGCCATCGCCGACGTCGTCGAAACCGGCAACACCCTCAAGGCCGCCGGCATGGAGATCTTCGGCGATCCGATTCTCAAGTCCGAGGCTGTCCTTATCCGGCGCACCGGAAAGGGCGGTGCCGCCAATGGCACCGCAAAAGAGATCGACGTCCTTATCCGCCGCCTGCAGGGCGTCCTGGTGGCGCGCCAGTACGTGCTGATGGACTACGACATCCGCAAGGAACTCGTGGAACAGGCCGCTGCCCTCACTCCCGGCCTGGAATCGCCCACCGTCTCCCCGCTGCGCGACTCCGAGTGGGTTGCCGTTCGCTCCATGGTGCCCAAGAAGGAAACCAACCGCATCATGGATGAACTGTACGACCTCGGGGCGCGGGCCATCCTGGTCAGCAGCATCCACGCCTGCCGTATCTAGCGTTTTCTTTGCGCCGGTTCTTAACGGCGCCGCGTTCCCTCCCGGCCCACGGCCGGCACCTTCACAAAGCTCTGCAGTAAACAGGAGAAGTCATGGCTGTAGCCGTTCGCGTCATCCCGTGCCTGGACGTTGATGCCGGCCGCGTGGTGAAAGGCATCAATTTCGAAGGGCTCCGCGACGCCGGAGATCCGGTCGGGCTGGCGCACCGCTACGACAACGCCGGCGCGGACGAGCTCACGTTCCTGGATGTCACAGCCTCCTCGGGCAACAGGGAGACCACCTTCGACGTGGTCCGCCGCACCGCCGAGGAAGTCTTCATTCCCCTCACCGTCGGAGGGGGTGTCCGCGGGGTCGCCGAAGTGGACAAGCTGCTCCGTTTCGGGGCCGACAAGGCGTCGATCAACACAGCCGCCGTGGCGCGTCCCGACGTCATCGACGAAATCACCCGCCACTTCGGTTCGCAGGTGCTCGTGCTGTCCGTGGATGCACGCCGCACGCGGCCCGGGTCCGAGCCCACAGCGTCGGGCTTCGAGGTCACCACCCACGGCGGCCGCCAGGGCACCGGGATCGACGCCGTCGCCTGGGCCAAGGAAGCTGCGGACCGCGGAGTCGGGGAAATCCTGCTCAATTCAATCGATGCCGACGGCACCAAGGACGGCTTCGACCTGGAGCTGATCCGTCTGGTCCGGGGCGCCGTCAAGGTCCCGATCATCGCTTCCGGCGGTGCCGGCGAGCCGGCACACTTCCCGCCCGCCGTCGAGGCCGGAGCCGACGCCGTGCTGGCCGCCTCCATCTTCCACTGGGGCCCGGACGACATGCTGGCCCAGGTCAAGAAGGCAATCCGCGAAGCAGGCTTCGAGGTCCGCTAGCGAAACTGTTACAGGCCGACTTCTGCTGACTGGAGAAGCGCGACGGCGTCCGGCTGGCCTTCGAAGGTGACGAGCGCATGGCGCGTACGGCCGTGGGCGTGCATCAGCAGTTCCTGCGGCTCGCCGACGATGGCCACGGACACGGGCGCCCGCTTCGCGACATGCCGGGGACCGGAGGGCCGGACCAGGACGATGCCGAGGTCCACGCCGCGGTACAGGATGGCGGCACGTTTGATCAGGTCGTCCCAGAGTGCTTCCGAGTATTCCTCGTCGAGGGCGCGGGGTGCCCACCGGTCGACGGCACGCCTGACATCCTCGGTATGGACGAAATACTCAATCAGGTTGGAGCTTTCGTCCAGCGCCTTGATCTTCATCGGCGAAAGCGCCGGCGGACCTGCCCGGAACGCCTTCACAAGCTTGGTGTATTCGTCGGGTGTTGTGAGCTTGGAAGCCAGCCGGGACGTTGCTTTGTCCGAGGCCTTGGACAGCCTCTTGATGATGAGGCCCAGTCCAACGGCGGCTTTGCGTTCACGCAGGTAGAGGTGTGCCGCCAGGTCCCGGGTTTTCCAGCCGCGGCAGAGCGTGGGCGAGTCAGGACCGGCCGCCAGCAGGGTTTCGGCCAGGACTTCTCGGGACGGGTCGACGAAATGCATCACTTGTGAAAGTAGCACGTCGCCGCAGGAGTTGCGCAGTCGGTTAATTCAGTGAATCCCCGAGGGACCGCGTGCGGGCGGGACGTCCCAAGAAAACCCCAAGCTTTTTACAAGTTTCCGCAGCAAGTATGTACGAGGGGAGTGCATGCAAAGTGGCTCCAACGCATCACCAGACGTACGCGTCTGTTTCCGGGGAATGAGCCGGAAGGCTGCAGTGGAGCAACAAATAACTCCATCTGTGGCGTAAGGAAATGTAATGAACACACTAAAGAAGATGGGCACGGTCGGCAGCGTCGGGCTGCTCATTTCGGGCAGTTTGATCCTCGGTTCGGCAAACGCGGCGGTTGCGGCAACCTGCCGCGCGGGGGTGGCCGTCCCCACCAGCACCTTCACCGGCACACTGGTGACGGCTACCAACTTCGAGGGAAACAGCCTCTCGCCGTTCAGGACCACCACTTCAGGGACGGGAACTGCGGCCGTGACGAGCCCGAAGGCGCTCACCGGAACGTGTTCGGCCAGACTTCGTGCGACGGCAGATGCACGCTCCGTGGCGAACATGCACGTGCCACTTGCCGCCGGAACAAAACGGGCAAACGTGGACGCCTGGGTCAACATCACCACTGCCGGACTCGCGGGCAACAATGTGCCCTATGTCCGGTTCTTCTCCGGCTCCATCAGGATTGCGGATGTCTTCCGCAACAACGGCAACGGTCAGCTGTGGCTGCGGACCGCGAATCCCAACGGCACCGTCGCGTACACCAAGCTGCAGGCCGCTACTGTTCCGTTGAACACGTGGCAGCGTGTCAGGATGCAGGTGCGGGCGGACGGGCCGAGGTCTACCCTTCAGGTGTGGTTCGGAAACGCCCTGGTGTTCAACAGGACAGTGAGCCTGCCCTCCACCACCCTGAGCAAGGTGCAGTTCGGCGCGGAGCACGGGCGCCAGATGGGCGACAGCTACATTGACAACGTCGTCATCAAGCGTGCTGCTACCTGACCGATAGGAAGCACTACCCCCGCGAACGCACGGCCCGCAGCCGGCTCCACGCCGCCTGCGGGCCGTCGTGCGACATTTTCGGCCGCCGCAGCATGACGCCGGCGTGCATCCGGTGGGGAGCCTCTGCGGGATCTGTGCCAGTATCCCTGCCGAGGGCACTAGACTTGACGTGATGTCTGAGCAGCCCGCCCCCAGTCCAGCCCCCGCCTCACCTGCCGGTGTCCCCGCCCCGTCGGCCGATGCCACTCTCCCTGATGCCGCGGGTAACCGCGTGCCCAGCAGCGCCCTGCCTTCCGACATTGCGTCGGCCCTGAAGCGCGACGGCGCCGGGCTGGTCGCCGCGATCGTGCAGCAGCACGATACCAACGAGGTCCTGATGCTCGGCTGGATGGATGACGAAGCACTAAACCGCACCATGACTACAGGCAGGGTGACCTTTTATTCGCGGTCCCGCCAGGAGTACTGGCGTAAGGGGGACACGTCGGGCCACGTGCAGTGGGTCAAGTCAGTTGCCATGGACTGTGACGGCGACGCCCTGCTGGTCCGCGTTGACCAGGTGGGCGCAGCCTGCCACACCGGAACGCGCACCTGCTTCGATGGCCGCAGCCTCGACGTCGTGACCGGAACCGCCGACTAGTCTGAGGTCCCGGCCGGTCCAAGAAGGCAGGTCCCGCAGGGCAGGTCCAAAAAGCAATGGACAGGTCCAACAAAGCAGTCACCGGGTCTAACCAACCAGGCACCATCAAAGAACAGACGGAGAATCAATAGCCATGCAGGACCTGGGAATCATCAGCCCGAGCCTGGAGGAATTCCGGGAACTGGCCGGCCACAGCCGCGTCATCCCCGTTAGGCTCAAAGTGCTGGCGGATGCTGAAACGCCCATCGGCCTGTACCGGAAACTTGCCCAGGGGCAGCCGGGCACGTTCCTCATGGAGTCGGCGGCTGTCGGCGGCGCCTGGTCCCGCTATTCCTTCATCGGCGCCAGGTCCCGCGCCACACTGACCACCAAGGACGGCCAGGCCCATTGGCTCGGCCAGCCCCCGGCCGGCGTACCGGTGGACGGCAGCCCCGTGGACGCCATCCGGGACACCGTTGCCGCCCTGCGGACCGACCGGTTCGACGGCCTGCCGCCCTTCACGTCCGGGCTTGTGGGTTTCCTGGGCTGGGAGACCGTCCGGCACTGGGAAAGGCTGACCAGCCCTCCCGAGGACGATCTTCAGCTGCCCGAGATGGCATTGAACCTGGTCACGGACATGGCCGTCCATGACAACATGGACGGCACAGTGCTGCTGATTGCCAACGCCATCAACTTCGATAACAGCCCCGACCGGGTGGACGAAGCCTGGGCGGACGCCGTCGCGCGCGTAAAGGAGTTGCTGGCCCGCGTCAGCACCCCGGTTGCCCAGCCGGTATCCGTCCTGGAGCCGGCGGCCCTCGACTTTGCCTCCAGTGTCCAGGAGCGCTGGGACGAGTCCGAGTATCTTGCCGCCCTTGACCGCGGCAAGGAGGCGATCGTGGACGGCGAAGTCTTCCAGGTTGTCATTTCCCGCCGCTTCGAAATGGAATGCGGAGCGTCCCCGCTGGACGTCTACAGGGTCCTGCGGAACACGAACCCGAGCCCCTACATGTACATTTTCAGCCTCGAGGATGCCGAGGGCAGGGGATACTCCATCGTCGGGTCGTCGCCCGAGGCGCTGGTCACCGTGACCGGCGAGGACGTCATCACCCACCCCATCGCAGGGTCCCGGCCCCGTGGCAAGACCGTGGACGCAGACAAGGCCCTCTCCGAAGAGCTCCTCGCGGACCAAAAAGAACGTGCCGAGCACCTGATGCTGGTGGACCTTTCCCGCAACGACCTTTCCAAGGTCTGCGTGGCAGGTTCCGTGGACGTCACCCAGTTCATGGAAGTGGAGCGGTTCAGCCACATCATGCACCTCGTTTCCACCGTGGTGGGGCAGCTCGCCCCCACGGCCACGGCCTACGATGTGCTGAAGGCAACCTTCCCGGCAGGCACGCTCTCAGGAGCCCCGAAGCCCCGCGCCCTGCGCCTCCTCGACGAACTCGAGCCCCACCGGCGCGGGATCTACGGCGGGGTGGTGGGCTACTTCGACTTTGCCGGGGACATGGACATGGCGATTGCCATCCGGTCGGCGCTGCTGCGCGAAGGCCGCGCCTACGTCCAGGCCGGCGGCGGCATCGTGGCAGACTCTGTCAACCCCACCGAGGCGCTGGAAACGGTCAACAAAGCTGCTGCTCCGCTCCGGGCAGTCCACACGGCCGGCTCGCTTCACAACATCAGTGCCGAATCAGTGTCCGTCGAAGCAGGCGCAGCGGATTCAGCCACCACAGAACCACATACCGCGGGAAACCCCGCACCAACAGAGACCGGTGCAGATTCCGCGGCGGGTGCAGCCGCGGACGCCGGGACGGGATCCTGATGGCCGTTCCGGCAGGCTCCGCCGCTGCGGACAAGACCCGCAGGGGCACGCCGGCGTGGGCGCGGAAGTCCACAGTGGTGCTGCTGATAGCCGTGCTGGCGCTGGCGGTGTTCGGCACCACCACCCAGACCTGGCTGACGGTCCACCTGGATCCCCAGCAGCTGGGACAGGGTGCCGCGGCCCAGGACGGGCTTCAGGTCCAGGGCAGCAAGGCCGCCACCACGGTGACGGCGCTGGCGCTGGTGGCACTGGCCGGAGGCCTCGCCGCGTCCATCGCAGGCAAAGCGGCCCGCTGGGTCATCACGGTCATCATCGCGCTCGCAGCCGCCGGCATCATTGCTGCTGCAGCCACGGTCCTCGCCGACCCCCTGGCCGCTGCGCAAGGCTCGATTGCCGCCGCCACCGGCGTTTCCGGGAGCACAGCGGACGTGAGCGTCACAGCGTTCCCGGTCCTCGCCGTCGTCGCCGGTTGCCTCCTGGCTGTGGGCGGACTTCTGGTGGTCCCCGCGGGACGGCACTGGAAGACCCGCACCAAATACGACACCGCCGCGCAAGGGGCCACAGAGCATGGCACCGCGCAGCCAGGCACCAGCGGCGCTCCGACAGGCCCGGTGGATGAGATCGACAGCTGGGACCGTCTTTCGCGCGGTGACGATCCCACCTGAGTGGAACGGCGGCTGCGGCGGCATGGCCGGTACCTAAGGACCCGGTGCCTAATGCGCCGATGCCTAAAGCCCCGCCAAAAAATGGCAGAATGTAAGCAGTATTGATCCTGAGGAGATTCACATGAGCAAAGCCACTGTTCCCGGTACCAAGCCCGCGGCCCCCAAGACGCATCACGGCATTGATCACAGCATTGACCTGGGCCACGGCAACAGCCCGGCCGCCTGGACCTGCGTGATCGTCATGCTCATCGGCGCGCTCATCGCCTCCATCGCCTTCGTGATTGCCAGCTCCCCGATCTTCTGGTCGGGCATCGCCGTCATGTTCGTCGGCCTGCTGGCCGGCTTCATCATGCGCAAGGCCGGATACGGCGTGGGCGGCAGCAAGCTGAAGAACTCCGGCCACTGACCGTGACCGTTCTCGATGACATCAACGCCGGTGTCAGGGAGGACATGGAGGCGCGCAGGCGCCTGGTGTCCCTCGCGGAACTGAAGGACCGCGCCCTGGCGGCTGCCCCGGCGCGTGACGCCTGGGCAGCACTTGGCGGTCCTTCTGCCCGCCGGGACCAGCTCAAGGTCATCGCGGAAATCAAGCGCCGCAGCCCTTCCAAGGGCGATCTGGCAAGCATTGCCGATCCCGCTTCGCTGGCGAAGCAGTACGCCGACGGCGGTGCTGCCGTGATCAGTGTCCTCACCGAACAGCGGCGCTTCAACGGCTCGCTGGCGGACCTGGACGCGGTCCGGGCCAGCGTGGACGTCCCGCTGCTCCGCAAGGACTTCACCCTCGACGAGTACCAGATCTGGGAAGCCCGCGCCCACGGCGCGGACCTGGTCCTGCTGATCGTTGCCGCCCTGTCCGACGCGCAGCTGGGCGAATTCAGCGCCCTCAGCCGCGAGCTGGGCATGAACGTCCTGGTGGAAACGCACACGCCCGAGGAAGTTGAGCGGGCCGTTGCCGCAGACGCCCGCATCATCGGCGTCAACGTACGCAACCTCAAGACGCTCGACGTCGACCGCTCCCTTTTCGCGTCCCTCGCCGGAAGCATTCCGGCCGGCGCAGTGGTGGTTGCCGAGTCGGGCGTGCGGAACGCCGACGACGTGACCCACTACGCGGCGCACGGCGCCAACGCGATCCTCGTGGGAGAAGCGCTCGTCAGTGACGCCACCCCCCGTGAACGCATCGCGGAGTTCACCGCAGCCGGGGCAGCGGCAATCGCCGCCCGCGTCTGACCCCGCCTTACAGCGGCGCCATCCCGTCCGGACCCAGTTGCCCCAGGCACGTGTGGACGGAATGCGCCTGACATCAATCAGTGAAAAGTGAACAGGATGGTGAAACTGATGGCCGAAGCGCCAACAGCCGGCTCTGACGAAGGCTCGGTGGACGCGTTCCTGCAGGGAGGCGCATCGCTGCGCCACGCCCCGGGACCCTACTTCGGCCCGTACGGCGGCCGATGGATGCCTGAATCACTGATCGCAGCCCTGGACGAGCTTGAAGAGACCTTCGAGAAGGCCAAGGCCGACCCGGAATTCACTGCCCAGATCGCTGACCTGAACAAGAACTACTCGGGCCGGCCGTCGCTTCTCACCGAGGCCAAGAGGTTTTCCGAGCATGCCGGGGGAGTGCGGATCTTCCTCAAGCGCGAAGACCTGAACCACACCGGCTCGCACAAGATCAATAACGTGCTGGGCCAGGCGCTGCTGGCCAAGCGCATGGGCAAGACCCGCGTCATTGCCGAGACCGGTGCCGGCCAGCACGGCGTTGCCAGCGCAACGGCCGCCGCCCTGCTCGGCCTTGAATGCGTCGTCTACATGGGCGCCGAAGACTGCCGCCGCCAGGCGCTCAACGTCGCCCGGATGGAGCTCCTCGGCGCTACCGTGGTGCCCGTCACCAACGGCTCACAGACCCTCAAAGACGCAATCAACGAGGCGCTCCGCGACTGGGTCGCAAACGTCGGGACCACGCACTACCTGCTCGGCACCGCCGCCGGCGCGCACCCGTTCCCCGCCATGGTCCGCTACTTCCACGAAGTCATCGGCGAAGAGGCCCGCGAACAGATCCTGGCGCAGGCCGGACGCCTGCCCGACGCCGTCTGTGCCTGCATCGGCGGCGGATCCAACGCCATCGGCATCTTCCACGGCTTCCTGGATGACCCGTCCGTCAAGATCTACGGCTTCGAGGCGGGCGGCGACGGGGTGGAAACCGGCCGGCACGCCGCCACGATCACGCTCGGCCGCCCCGGCGTGCTGCACGGCGCACGCTCGTACCTCATGCAGGACGACGACGGCCAGACCATCGAATCGCATTCCATTTCTGCAGGACTGGACTACCCCGGCGTCGGCCCGGAGCACTCCTACCTCGCCGACATCGGACGCGTAGAGTACGAGCCCATCACGGACAGCGAAGCCATGGAGGCTTTCCGGCTCCTGTGCCGCACCGAGGGCATCATCCCGGCCATCGAGTCCTCGCACGCCCTTGCCGGCGCCATCAAAGTGGGCCAGCGCCTGGCTGCGGAAGGCGGGACTGCCGGCGCAAGCGACAAGATCGTGGTCGTGAACCTGTCCGGCCGTGGTGACAAGGATGTAGCTACAGCAGCCGAATGGTTCGACCTCCTGGAGAAGGATTCCGCAGAGGCCGCCATCGGCAAGGAAGGGGAGCAGCTGTGAGCACCGCACAGATGACCAGCAAGTCGGCAATCGCCATCGACAAGGCCCGTGCAGAAGGACGGGCGGCGCTCATCGGCTACCTGCCCGCCGGCTACCCGAGTGTCGAGGAAACCATCGCCGCCGGCATCGCCCTGGCACGGAACGGCGCCGACCTGATCGAAATCGGCATTCCCTACTCCGATCCCGTGATGGACGGTCCCGTCATCCAGGCCGCCACCACCGAGGCGCTGGCCAAGGGTTTCTCCGTCCGCCAGGTCTTTGACGTGGTCGCGGGCATCACCGCCGAAACGGATGCCGCCGTCCTGGTCATGACCTACTGGAACCCCGTGGTGCGGATGGGCGTGGACGAGTTCTCCCGCAGCCTGTCCGAAGCCGGGGGAGCAGGCCTGATCACCCCCGACCTCATCCCCGATGAGGCCGCCGAATGGATGGAGGCTTCGGACAAGTACGGACTGGACCGCGTGTTCCTTGTGGCGCCGTCCTCCACCACCGAGCGCATGCGGCGCACCGTGGAGGCCAGCCGGGGCTTCGTCTACGCCGTCTCCATCATGGGCGTCACCGGTGCGCGCTCCTCCGTAAGCGCCGCGGCCGAAGGCGTGGTGGCAGCTGCCAAGGCCGCCGGCGCAGAACGTGTTTGCGTGGGCCTCGGCGTATCCAGCGCCGACCAGGTCGCAGAAATCGCCGCCTATGCTGACGGCGTGATCGTTGGAACCGCACTCGTCTCCGCCATCCGCGACGGCGGCGTCGACGCCGTGGCAAGCCTCACCAAAGACCTCAGCGCCGGACTGACCAGGAAGTAGCCCTCCATCATGCAGATGCTCCACTCAGCGGCAGCCCTGCTCCCGGTGAACCTGGTTCCCGTCAACATGGTTCCGGCCAGCATCCCTAGCCCGGACTGGTCCGGCTTCGACATCCCGCTGCCGTGGGGGTCCCTGCGCATCCACGCTTACGCCCTGTGCATCCTTGCCGGCATCATCGTCGGCCTCTGGCTGACCTCGGTGCGGTGGGCCCGGCGCGGCGCCCCGGAGGGAAGCGTCTGGGACATCGCCATCTGGGCCATTCCGTTCGGCATCATCGGCGGCCGGCTCTACCACGTCTTCTCCTCTCCGGACGCGTACTTTGGTCCGGGCTTCGACGGCACCGGCGACCTGTCCCTGATCCCGCAGATCCAGCGCGGCGGCCTCGGAATCTGGGGCGCAGTGGTGCTGGGCGCCTTCGGTGCCTGGATCGGCTGCCGCCGCGCCGGCGTCAAGCTGACTGCCTTCATGGACGCAGCGGCGCCCGGACTGCTGCTTGCCCAGGCCATCGGACGCTGGGGAAACTACTTCAACCAGGAACTTTTCGGCGGCCCCACCACGCTGCCGTGGGGACTGCAGGTGGACGCAGACAACGCCAATTTCCCCAGCGGGTACCCGGCGGACACGCTGTTCCACCCCACGTTCCTCTACGAGTCCCTCTGGAATATCGCCGGTGTGCTGCTCCTGCTGGCGCTGGACAGGCGGTTCCACTTCCGCCGGGGCCGGCTCTTCTGGCTGTACGCGATGTACTACACGCTCGGCCGGGTATGGATTGAGGCCATGCGCATCGACGACGCCGAGCGGATCAGCCTTTTCGGCATCACAACCCGGCTCAACGTCTGGACGAGCATTTTCGTCTTCGTTGCAGCGCTTGCCGTGTTCATCGTCCTGGGGCGCCGCAAGCCGGCAGACGCCGACAGTGTCTATCTTCCCGGCCGGAAGCCAGCCGCTGTGGCGGCCGGCCGATCCGAAAAACCCGGCAGTTTTGCCGAAAAAGCGGACGACGGCGGCCCCTCGGTTGAGGGGGAAAAAGAGGGGAAAAGCGCTAGGGGAGGCGAGCGCGAAAGCGGCTCACCCGCCGTCGGGCATCCGGTCCGTGATACGGACCCCATTGTCTCAAATAGTGAATCGCGTGATAATCTCCCTGATAACCAAAACGGTCCAGGCCACTCTTCTGCCCCAACGGAAGCAGTGCCGGCGTCCACTGGCGGCACCACGTCCGCCAAGGGCACGCCGGATTCCGGAAAATCCGGTACAACAGCCAATGGAACCGCGTCGGAGACTGACGGCACCCGCTAGTTCAGCACCCGGCGAGCAGGGCAGCCAGAGCTACCGCTCGGAGCGCCCAACACCACAGCGTCGTGGCATGGGACCATACCGGTCAGCATAGAGCTGCTGGCCGGTCAAGCCCGGGCTGGAGACCTGCGTAACTGTTAGTTGAGCAGGTGTGCCTGCCCTACAATTTCCAGTAAGCAGTAACACTTTGTTGTGCCCATCACAGTGGCGCTCTGAGTGGGGCCAACGTTGTCCCTTCCATACGCACGATCAGGAGGAAGGACGTCTCCCATGAGCCAAACTCTTTCAAGCCCCAGCTGGTCCGAACCGGTCCAGCCGGACGCTGCCACGTCACCGTTCAAGCGGTTCGCGGCGCTCCCTGAGGCATCCGGGCTCTACAACCCTGAGCAGGAGAAGGACGCCTGCGGTCTTGCGATCATCGCCACCCTACGCGGCGAGCCCGGCTACGACATCGTTGATGCAGCACTGACGGCCCTTCGCAACCTGGAGCACCGCGGCGCCGTCGGCGCCGACGAGGGAACAGGTGACGGCGCCGGCCTCCTGATGCAGGTCCCGGACGAGTTTTTCCGCGCCGTGACCGAATTCGAACTTCCGGCATCCGGGCAGTACGTCGTGGGCACCGCCTTCCTCCCCGCGGAGGGACGTGAAGCCAACGCGGCCAAGGCCGGCATCGAAGGCCTCGCCGCAGACGAGGGCCTCACGGTGCTCGGCTGGCGCGAAGTGCCCGTGGTGGCCGACCTTGTCGGTGCCATGGCCCGTGCCTGCATGCCGTACTTCTCCCAGCCGTTCTTCGCCTCCGCCACCGGTGAGCAGCTGGACCGCAACGAGCTGGATTCCCGCGCCTGGCGGATCCGCAAGCGCGCCCAGAACAAGTTCGGCGTCTACTTCCCCTCGCTGTCTTCGCGGACCATCGTCTACAAGGGCATGCTGACCACCGCGCAGCTGGAGCCGTTCTACCCGGACCTCTCGGACAAGCGGTTCAAGACCAAGCTCGCGATCGTCCACTCGCGCTTCTCCACCAACACGTTCCCGTCCTGGCCGCTGGCCCAGCCGTTCCGCACCATCGCCCACAACGGTGAGATCAACACCGTCAAGGGCAACCGGAACTGGATGCGCGCCCGCCAGTCCCAGCTGGCCAACCCGCTGCTGGGCGATGCCCCGGAGGAACTGTTCCCGATCTGCACCCCGGGTGCGTCGGACTCCGCCTCCTTCGATGAAGTGGCCGAGCTGCTCTGGCTCTCCGGCCGCCCGATCACGCACGCGATCATGATGATGATCCCGGAGGCATGGGAAAACCACGCCACCATGGATCCGGCACGCCGTGCGT
Organism: Arthrobacter sp. NPDC093125; assembly: GCF_044754225.1. NCBI lineage: Bacteria > Bacillati > Actinomycetota > Actinomycetes > Micrococcales > Micrococcaceae > Arthrobacter > Arthrobacter sp. NPDC093125. The sequence goes on from NZ_JBIVOQ010000017.1 coordinate 70,420, forward strand.
TCTACGAGTACCACTCCCTCCTGATGGAACCGTGGGACGGCCCTGCCGCCGTGTCCTTCACCGACGGCAACCTCGTCGGCGCCACGCTGGACCGCAACGGGCTTCGTCCGGGCCGCTTTTGGATCACCGAGGACGGCCTGGTCGTCTTCGCCTCAGAGGTGGGCGTCATCGACGTCGAACCCTCCAAGGTAGTGCGGAAGGGCCGTGTTTCCCCGGGCAAGATGTTCCTCGTGGACACCGAAGCCGGCCGGATCATCGACGACGAAGAGGTCAAGGCCGAGGTGGCCGCGGCGAACCCCTGGTCCGAGTGGGTCAAGGACAACCTGATCGACCTCAACGACCTCCCGGAACGCGAGCACGTGGTGCACACGGCTGCGTCCGTGAACATCCGCCAGCGGACCTTCGGATACACCACCGAAGAGCTGAAGATCCTGCTCGGCCCCATGGCCCGCACCGGCGCCGAGCCGCTGGGCGCCATGGGCTCCGATACTCCGGTGGCCGTGCTGTCCAAGCGCCCCCGCCTGCTGTTCGACTACTTTGTGCAGTCCTTCGCCCAGGTCACCAACCCGCCGCTGGACGCCATCCGCGAAGAGCTTGTGACGTCCCTGACGTGCGCCATCGGACCCACCGGCAACCTGCTGGACACCAAGCAGGTCCGCCAGCCCCAGGTCCAGCTGCCGTTCCCGGTGATCAACAACGACCAGCTCGCCAAGATCGCCAACATCGAGGACGCCGACGGCAACCGCGTTGCCATGAAGGTCCGCGGCCTGTACCGGCCCGAAGGCGGTGAGAACGCCCTGCGCGCCCGCCTCACCGAGATCTGCGAGCAGGTTTCCGGTGCCATCAACCGCGGCGTCCAGTACGTCGTGCTTTCGGACCGCGACTCCAACGCCCAATGGGCACCCATCCCGTCACTGCTGCTGGTCAGCGCCGTCCACCACCACCTGCTGCGCAGCGCCAACCGCACCAAAACAGCCCTCGTGGTCGAGGCGGGCGACGTCCGCGAGACGCACCACGTGGCCGTGCTCGTGGGCTACGGCGCCTCCGCTGTGAACCCTTACCTGGCCATGGAATCGGTGGAGCAGCTGATCGCGGCCGGCGACGTCGTGGGAGTCACCCCGCAGGACGGCGTGTACAACCTCATCAAGGGCCTCGGCAAGGGCGTCCTGAAGATCATGTCCAAGATGGGCATCTCCACCGTGGCCTCGTACACCGGTGCCCAGACGTTCGAAGCGCTGGGTCTCGGCCAGGAGCTGGTGGACGAATTCTTCGCCGGCACGCACTCCCAGCTGGGCGGCGTGGGCCTGGACGTGATCGCTGCGGAGGTTTCGGCACGCCACCAGATGGCCTACCCCGAGGGCGGCATCGAGCAGCCGCACCGGCCCCTGCTGGGCGGCGGCGAATACCAGTGGCGCCGCGACGGCGAGCCGCACCTCTTCAACCCGGAGACGGTTTTCCGGCTGCAGCACGCCACGCGTGAGCGCCGCTACGACATCTTCAAGGCCTACACCAAGGGCGTGGACGACCAGTCCGAGAACCTGATGACCCTGCGCGGGCTCCTCAAGTTCAAGGACGGCGTGCGCCAGCCGGTGCCGCTCGAGGAAGTGGAGCCGGTCTCCAGCATCGTCAAGCGGTTCTCTACGGGCGCCATGAGCTACGGCTCCATCTCGAAGGAAGCCCACGAGACACTCGCGATCGCCATGAACCGGCTGGGCGGCAAGTCCAACACCGGTGAAGGCGGCGAGGACATTGACCGCCTCCTGGATCCTGAGCGCCGTTCCGCTGTCAAGCAGATCGCCTCCGGCCGCTTCGGTGTGACCAGCCTGTACCTGACCAACGCGGACGACATCCAGATCAAGATGGCGCAGGGAGCCAAGCCCGGCGAGGGTGGCCAGCTGATGGCCCAGAAGGTGTACCCCTGGGTCGCCCGGACACGCCACTCGACCCCCGGCGTCGGACTCATTTCCCCGCCCCCGCACCACGACATCTACTCGATCGAGGACCTCGCGCAGCTCATCTACGATGCCAAGCGTGCGAACCCCTCGGCCCGGGTGCACGTCAAGCTCGTCTCCGAGGTGGGCATCGGCACAGTTGCCGCCGGTGTTACCAAGGCGAAGGCCGACGTCGTGCTCGTTTCAGGGCACGACGGCGGAACCGGCGCCTCGCCGCTGAACTCGCTCAAGCACGCCGGTGTTCCATGGGAGCTGGGTCTCGCAGAGACGCAGCAGACGCTCATGCTCAACGGCCTGCGTGACCGTGTGGTGGTGCAGGTGGACGGCCAGCTCAAGACCGGCCGTGACGTCGTCATTGCTGCCCTGCTGGGCGGCGAGGAATTCGGCTTCGCCACGGCACCGCTGGTGGTTGAAGGCTGCATCATGATGCGCGTCTGCCACCTGGACACCTGCCCTGTGGGCGTCGCCACCCAGAACCCGGAGCTGCGCGCCCGCTTCAGCGGCAAGCCCGAGTTCGTGGTCAACTTCTTCGAGTTCCTGGCTGAGGAAGTCCGTGAAATCCTCGCGGAACTTGGTTTCCGGAGCATCGAGGAAGCGATCGGCCACGCGGAAATGCTGGACACCCAGGACGCCATCAGCCACTGGAAGGCCGAAGGGCTGGACCTCGACCCCATCCTGCACGGACTGGAGTTTGACGACGACGCCCCTCTGCGCAACCTGACCGGCCAGAACCACGAGCTGGACAAGCACTTCGACCAGCGGCTCATCACGATGGCCGCCGAGGCGCTGACCGACCGCGCGCCGGTGAAGATCTCCGTCGACGTCATCAACACGGACCGCTCCGTGGGCACCATGCTCGGCCACGAGGTCACGAAGAAGTTCGGCACGGACGTCCTGGCGACGGACACGATCGACATCACCCTGACCGGCACTGCCGGGCAGTCGCTGGGTGCCTTCCTGCCTGCCGGCATCACGCTGCGCATGTACGGTGACTCCAACGACTACGTGGGCAAGGGCCTTTCCGGCGGCCGGATCGTCGTCCGCCCTGACCGCACTAACGTGTTCAAGGCCGAGAGCAACGTCATCGCCGGCAACGTGATCGGCTACGGCGCCACGAGCGGCGAGCTGTTCCTGCGCGGCCAGGTGGGCGAACGCTTCTTGGTCCGGAACTCCGGCGCCACGGCGGTTGTCGAAGGCATCGGCGACCACGGCTGCGAGTACATGACCGGCGGCCAGACGCTCATCCTCGGACGGACCGGACGCAACTTCGGCGCCGGCATGTCCGGCGGTACCGCCTACGTGCTGGACCTGGACAGCGCCCGCGTGAACAAGCAGGCGCTGGAAGCCGGCGAACTGCAGCTCCTCGAGCTGGACGCCGAGGACCGCGACATCGTCCACGGGCTCCTGGTCAAGCACGTCGAGGAGACCGAATCCCAGCTGGCTACGCGGCTGCTCGAGAACTTCGACGACACCGCTGCCCGCATTACCAAGGTGCTGCCGCGCGACTACGCGGCCGTGCTGCAAACCCGCCTTACCGCCATCGAAGAGGGCCTCGACCCGGACGGCGAAGAAGTATGGTCTCGAATCCTGGAGGTGACCGGTGGCTGACCCACGCGGATTTCTGAAAGTACGCCAGCGTGAAACCCAGCCACGCCGCCCCGTTCCCGTCCGCATCATGGACTGGAAGGAAGTTTACGAGGCCCAGGAAAAGGGTGTCCTGAAGAGCCAGGCCGGCCGCTGCATGGACTGCGGTGTTCCGTTCTGCCACCAGGGCTGCCCGCTGGGGAACCTGATTCCTGAGTGGAACGACCTCATGTGGCGGGACAAGGGCGAGGAAGCGATTGAGCGGCTGCACGCCACCAACAACTTCCCCGAATTCACCGGCCGCCTGTGCCCGGCCCCTTGCGAGGCGTCCTGCGTGCTGGGCATCAACCAGCCCGCTGTGACGATCAAGCAGGTGGAGGTCTCCATCATCGATGAAGCCTTCGACAACGGCTGGGTCACCCCGCTGCCGCCGCACCGCCTGACCGGCAAGACCGTGGCCGTGGTCGGCTCCGGCCCCGCCGGCCTGGCTGTCGCCCAGCAGCTGACCCGGGTGGGCCACACCGTCGCCGTGTACGAACGCGACGACAAGATCGGCGGCCTGCTGCGTTATGGCATCCCCGATTTCAAGATGGAAAAGGAGCAGGTGGACCGCCGGCTCGAGCAGATGAAGGCCGAGGGCACCCGCTTCCGCACCGGCGTCAACGTCGGCACCGACGTGACCTGGGAGCAGCTGCGCCGCCGTTACGACGCCGTCGTCATCGCCACGGGTGCCACCGTTCCCCGCGACCTGAAAATCCCGGGCCGCGAGCTCGAGGGCGTCCACTTCGCGATGGACTACCTGGTACCGTCCAACCGTGCCGTGGCGGGGGAGCAGCCGGAGAACCACATCGACGCGCGCGGCAAGCACGTCGTCATCCTCGGCGGCGGCGACACCGGCGCGGACTGCATCGGCACGGCGCACCGCCACCAGGCGGCATCCGTGACCACCCTGGCGATCGGCAAGCAGCCTCCGGCAGAGCGCGCCGGCCACCAGCCGTGGCCGACATTCCCCACCCTCTTCGAGGTGGCCAGCGCGCACGAAGAAGGCGGTGAGCGCACGTACCTTGCCTCGACGGTGGAGTTCGTCGGCGAGAATGGCCAGCTGACCGGCGTCAAGGTTGCCGAAACCGAATTCGTCGACGGCAAGCGTCTCCCCAAGGCCGGCACCGAGCGGATCATTCCCGCGGACCTGGTGTTCCTGTCCCTGGGCTTCACCGGGGCGGAGCCCGCCGGTATCACCGAGCAGGTCCACGCCGAATTCGACGGACGCGGCAACGTGTCTCGCGACGGCTACTACATGACCAACACCGAGGGTGTTTTCGTTGCCGGTGACGCCGGACGCGGACAGTCCCTGATCGTGTGGGCCATCGCTGAGGGGCGCGCCGCCGCCGCAGCTGTGGACAAGTACCTGATGGGGAGCACGATTCTTCCTGCTCCCGTCGCCCCGACGGACCGCGCCATCGCCGTCCTGTAGTTATGCATCGGGGGTGAAGATTCACCTCCACGACAACTCAACCAATGCAAGTGACCAATAGGGTAGGTATATGAGACGCGCAAAGATTGTGGCCACGTTTGGACCGGCAATTGCCAGCTACGAAAACACCCTCGCGGTGCTGGAAGCCGGCGTTGACGTCGCCCGCATGAACATGAGCCACGGCGATTACTCCGTGCATGACAACACCTATGAGAACGTCCGCAAGGCTGCCGCCGACCTGAGCAAGGCCGTGGCCATCATGGCTGACCTGCAGGGCCCGAAGATCCGCCTCGGCCGTTTCGTGGACGGCCCGCACGAGCTCGCCGTCGGTGACATTTTCACGATCACCACCGAAGACGTCCCCGGCACCAAGGAAATCTGCTCCACCACGCTGAAGAGCCTCACCGAGGACGTCAACGTCGGCGACGCCCTCCTGATCGACGACGGTAAGGTCGCCCTGCGCGCCGTGGAGGTGGACGACGTGAAGGTCGTCGCCGAAGTGACCGTCGGCGGCATGGTGTCCAACAACAAGGGCATCAACCTGCCCGGCGTGGCCGTGAACGTCCCTGCCCTCAGCGAGAAGGATGAGGACGACCTCCGCTGGGCCATCCGCCGCGGCGTCGACCTCGTCGCGCTCTCCTTCGTCCGCGACGCCTCCGACATCTCCCGGGTGCACGAGATCATGGACGAGGAAGGCCGCCGCGTTCCCGTTATCGCCAAGATCGAGAAGCCGCAGGCCGTGGACCAGCTCCACGAGATCATCGACGCGTTCGACGCCATCATGGTGGCACGTGGCGACCTGGGCGTGGAGCTTCCGCTTGAGGAAGTGCCGATCGTGCAGAAGCGCGCCATCGAGCTGGCACGCCGCTGGGCGAAGCCGGTCATCGTGGCCACCCAGGTCCTCGAATCCATGATCGACAACCCGCGCCCCACCCGTGCGGAGGCTTCCGACTGCGCCAACGCGGTGCTCGACGGCGCGGACGCCGTCATGCTGTCCGGCGAGACCAGCGTCGGCAAGTACCCGATCGAAACGGTCAAGGTCATGGCGCGGATCATCGAGTCCACGGAAGAGCACGGCCTGGAGCGCGTCCCCCCGCTGGGCACGAAGCCCAAGACCCGCGGCGGCGCGATCACCCGTGCCGCCGTCGAGATCGCAGACCAGCTGGACGCAAAGTACATCTGTACCTTCACCCAGTCCGGTGACTCGGCCCGCCGCCTCTCCCGCCTGCGGCCGATCAAGCCGGTCTTCGCGTTCACGCCGGTGGAGCAGGTCTGGAACCAGCTGGCACTGACCTGGGGCATCCAGCCGCAGCTCGTTGCCATGGTGGGCCACACGGACGAAATGACCGCCCAGGTGGACCAGAGCCTGCTGGACATGGGGCTTGTGGAAGACGGCGACCTCGTGGTCATCGCCGCCGGTTCCCCTCCCGGAAAGGCCGGTTCGACCAACTCGCTGAAGGTCCACAAGGTGGGCGACCTCGCGGACACCCCGCGCATGGGCGAGGGTACGACCAGGGAGAAGCTCGGCCCGTGGCCGGAAAAGAAGAAGAAGAGCTAGACTCCAACGCTGCTGAGTAGCGGAGCAAAAAGGGAGGATCCCCGCCTGGACCATGCAATGGTCAGTGGCGGGGATCCTCCCTTTTTTGTGATTGTCTGGGAAAACAGCAGGAGGATCCGCGCCGCCGGCGTGGATCCTCCTGTGGTTTGTTCTTTGGTGTGGTGTCAGTTGACCTGGTTGATGATGGTCTCGGCGACCTCGCGCATGCTGAGGCGGCGGTCCATGGAGGTCTTCTGGATCCAGCGGAAGGCTTCCGGTTCCGTGAGGCCCATCTTGGTGGTCAGGAGGCTCTTCGCGCGCTCCACGAGCTTGCGGGTGGCGAACTGCTCCTGCAGGTCCGTGACTTCGCTCTCGAGGGCCTTGATTTCCTCGTGCCGGGAGAGGGCGATTTCCAGGGCGGGGATGAGGTCCGCGGGGGTGAAGGGCTTCACCACGTAGGCCATGGCGCCGGCGTCGCGTGCGCGCTCCACGAGTTCCTTCTGGCTGAACGCGGTCAGGAGGACCACGGGGGCGATGCGCGCCTTGACGATCTTTTCGGCTGCGGAGATGCCGTCCATGACGGGCATCTTGACGTCCATCAGGACCAGGTCGGGCTTGAGCTCCTCGGCCAGCTGGACGGCCTTCTCGCCGTTGTCCGCCTCGCCGATGACGTCGTAGCCTTCACCGCGCAGGATTTCGATGATGTCCAGGCGGATAAGGGTTTCGTCCTCGGCTACGACTACGCGGCGCGCCGGCTGGGACGTGGTGTTTGACTCCGTCGGTTCTGACACGGGATCTCCTTGAAAAGGTACGGCGGGAACATCACTATCTTAGTTGCGCCCGGGTGCTGTACTTGGATCTGCATGGCTTGTTGCGGCGTCACTGGCGCGATTCTGGGTTTCAGCCTATCTGCATGTAGAGTAAATGCGCGCACTGGAAGTGGCTGCGTTGCTCACAATCACACTGTGAGTCTACGATTGTTACTCCGTGTACTCCGCGCCCGAGTGGCGGAATTGGCAGACGCGCCGCACTCAAAATGCGGTATCGAAAGGTGTGTGGGTTCGAGTCCCACCTCGGGCACAGTGTTTCCGCAGGTCAAAGGCCTGTTTCCTCTTTGGGTGTTGACAAAACCGCCCAAAGTGTTGACAGCGGCGTACCGTTTTTTGTGTGGCAAGCATCCGAAAACGCACCAAAAAGGACGGCTCGTCGTCCTACATGGTGTTGTGGCGGGACCCGAAGAGCCGCGAGCAGCAGGGCATCACTGTTCCTACTCTTATCGAAGCCGAGACCCTGAAGAGGCTCTTGGACGCCAATGGTCAGTCCTTCGAAATCGCGCAGCATGCCATCCTGTCGAACGAGAAACGCACGCCCACTGTGGCCGAAGTCATCCAGGAGCACATAGACCTGTTGATCCGCCCATCGAGTGGAACCACGAAGACTTACCAGACCATGCTGGACCTGCATATTCGGAACGTTATCGGCCACGTACCGGTGGACAAGCTTGATTACCGTCTGATCGCCCACTGGGTGAAGTCGATGATGGCCAAGGGCAAGGCGCCGAAGACCATCCACAACGTTCACGGCTTGATCTCAGCCGCTATGAACACCGCGGAGATGCTTGGCTATATTTCGCGGAACCCCTGCCGCGGCGTTCAGCTTCCCGGAATTGAAAAGGCCGAGGACGAGGCGATGTTCCTCACCCATGCGGAGTTCAGCCTCATCATGGAGGGGATGGGCGAGCGATACAAGGCCTTCACCAACTTCCTGGTCATGACGGGTACCCGCTTCGGAGAAGCCACTGCGCTGACCGTGGCGGACGTCGACCTGCTCTCCAAACCGCCCACAGCAAGGATTAACAAGGCATGGAAGCGGGACGGCCAGTCCAAGTTTTATGTCGGGGCCACCAAGACCGGCGCCGGCAAACGGACTATCGGCCTCAACCCGGCGCTTGTTGAATTACTGATCCCGTTGGTCGCCAGCAGACCGGGAAAAGAACTTGTGTTTACGACGCCCAAGGGTGGCCGAATCATCCACAAACTCTACTGGCACCACTACTGGGTCCCTGCCGTTCGCACGGCGCAGGCCATTGGCCTCACCAAAGATCCACGGATTCACGACCTCCGCCACACTCACGCATCCTGGCTTATCCAGGACGGCGTGCCCTTGTTCACCATCTCGCGCCGGCTGGGGCATGCCTCTACAAGAACCACTGAGCAGGTTTACGGGCACCTGATGCCGGAGGCCCTGCAGGCCGGCGCTGACGCTACCGAGCGCTCGATAACGGCTTTTCTGCGCTAGCGGCGGTGCTGGTCAGCGCGCGGCTCGGTGGATGGGTGCGCAGGGAACGTTACCCCTATCTCGCGCCTCCGGTCATGTCGATGAGTCTCCACGCGGCCCATATAAGTGGAAAGCAACGACTTTCATTTGGAGACGCCGTGGACATCGAATTTTTTGAACCCGCCGAAGCGGCCGCGCTGATGCGCTGCACAGAGTCGTGGCTGCGCGACGGCGCGACCAGTGGACGCTTCCCCCACGCATGTTGGGGCAAGGGCAAGATCATTTTCACTTCCGAGCACATCCTGGAAATCGCGAAGTTAAGTGAGATCCTCCCCGGGGGTACTGGTTCACCGCTCTCGGTCAATCGACCGGCGGGAAAGGAGCGGCTCATCGGTACCCGTTCAAAAGCCAGACTGACCACGGTGCACTGAGCCAGGGTGATCGCCACACTTCGGGATGCGGCTCGAACAGTTGACCCGGCAGGAGTCACCGGAAGCCGAACACAGGCGAGGACCAAGAGAGTCGCGGCTTGTGATGGGCACCACGGACACGCCTACTAGCGGCAGGCGTCGGGCCAAGCTAGCGTGGAAAAACCCGCTGCAAGCCGAACGACCATCAAGATCATCCGCTCCGCCGCCATAGCCCTGACCGCTGTAACCGCCCTCCTTCTGGGCGCCTCGCTCGCCGGGTGTGACGCCACAGCCAACGCCCTCGAGGTCGTCAATTCTGCACCAGCCATCGCTACCGGTGCGCCGGCGCCGGGAGATGCAATCAGCTCTCTCGAGCAACTGAAGAGCGTCCCGGTGAAAGGCCGCGCTCCGAAAACTGGCTATACCCGTGAAGAGTTCGGACCGGCCTGGGCCGACGTTGATCGCAACGGCTGCGACACCCGCGATGACATCCTGGCCCGCGACCTGTCCAACGAAACGTTCAAGCCCGGTACCAACAATTGCGTAGTCGCCACCGGAACACTTGCCGATAAGTACATCGGCACCGCCATCAACTTCATCCGCGGCCAAGACACCAGCTCGGACGTGCAGATCGACCACATCGTCCCGCTCAGCGACGCCTGGCAGAAGGGCGCGCAACAGCTGGCTTGAGCGACGAACTGGCCCACCCACGATCAGGTGAGGTGGACCTGCTGGTCGGAAAGCTGTCCCGCGAGGACGGCGTCAAAGATGTTCTCCGCCAGGAGCGGGACATGATCCTGGTGCGCACCGTCGTGGAGCATCGACGCGCTCAGGGTCTGGCTCGCGCGACGCGTTTAGCCAGCCGTCACTCTGAAACGGTGTCTCCGTGCCGATGGGCTACTTTCCATTCGCCGTCTTCGCGGCGGTAGATCTGCGTGGCCCGCAGCGTGTATGTTCTCGGCTGGCCGTCCACCGAGGCTGAGGTGTGCTCCAGGCTGGCGGTGTAGGCCATGTTGCCCACGACGTCATAGGCGAGCAGTTTGTAGCTGTACGAAGTGCAGTTGGAGAACTGTCTTGCAAGACCGGTGAACAGGTCATCGAGTTCTTGCTGCCCGAAGGCGTTGCGCCACGCGCCCAGGACACTCACGGGCTCGTTGCGGGACCAGAGTGCCCGGCGCGGTGCGGCGTCGACGTTGTGGAGTGCCAGTTCCGCTTCGTGCAGGGAGGACCCCACCCAGGTCAGGAACTCGTCGGAATCAGTCATGCCTCAGTATGCTCCGGCAACACAGTGACCGCGAGACCCATCCCTTGCTTCCGGGCGTCTCAGGAACTATAGGCGATAGGATGCTTAGTCCGAGGTTTGGTCTTTGGTCAGTTCCTGAGGCAATGATGTCTCATCAAGCCGGTACAAGTTGTTGTGTCAGGTGTCCTCAAGGGAACCCGGACTGCGATAGGAGGAGATTGCAACTCGGGTACACCGGCATCTCAACCTCAGACCAAATTGCCAGCATGCATGTCGGAGGCAATCATCTCCGTCTGTGGTGACGCCTGTCCTGGGCCAAGAACCGGAGAGCCTCTCTGGAAGCACCGGTTGCGCCCGTATCAACATCATCGACGGCTTGCGGCAAGGGCAGTGCCAGCACTGTCCCCCAAAGCACCATTGCAACACCCCACATCGGCCCGTCTATTCCACCGGCGCGGTCCGGACAGGCCAGCATCGCTGCTCCGATATATGTGGCCGAAAGACTGGTGGTTACCCGCAGAAGTCCCCGGGACGGCATCCAGAAGCCGATCCGCCCCGAGCTCCTTGAAATCCTGACTGAAATCCTCCGCGGCCGCGGCTTAATGATCGCCGACTGGCCTGCCGATGAAGCAGCCGCCTATCGTGACGCCGGTGGATTCATGGAGGGAGTCGACGCCGTCCATCAGATCCGGATGGCAAAGGCCGCCGCAGCGATCGAGGAAGTCTTCCATGGGGTGATCCGGGCCGCGGAACGCAAGGCATACCTCGAAGGGATCTCGGCAGCCCAGGCCATGACCTGCTTCACCGACGAGACGTTCCGGTCCATCCTGGCCAAGGATGGCCACACCGGCATCGATCTGGACGGGCAACCCGTGTGATGGAGCACGGACCGACAGCGGTCGGCATGATCTGGGCGCAGGCAGCCAACGGCATCATCGGCCGCGACGGCACCATGCCGTGGCATCTGCCCGAAGACTTCGAGCACTTCCGCGACACCACCGCAGGCCACCCCGTCATTATGGGCAGGCGCACCTGGGAGTCACTGCCACCAAGGTTCCGTCCGATGCCGGACCGGACCAACGTGGTCATCACGTCGAACCCGGGCTGGTCCGCGCCCGGCGCAATAGGGCCGGTTCCCTCGAGAAAGCCCTGGAAGCCTCGTCCGGCAATCCCGGCTCTGACCAGGTCTGGATCATCGGCGGCGGCACCGTCTACCGCGAAGCCATGCCCCTAGCCGACACTGCCTCCGTCACCCGCATCCATTCGGACATGGAAGGCGACACCTACGCGCCAAGCCTGGGCCCTGATGGCAATTGACCCCCGCCAGTCCTGTCGAGGAATGGTCCGCGGCAGCTAACGGCACGCTCTACCGGGTCGAAACGTGGCGCGCCGGGCGCTGATTGCCCCGCACCGGCAGGCACCTACGCCCCCTGCCACACCGAGGCGGTCATCCGTCAGGTAGCCGGCTGCTCCATCTTCTGGCGGCACTTCATGCAGTCCACCGCTTCGATGACGATGGTGACTCCGATGTACTCGCTTTGGCCGCACAGGGGTTTCAGGTCGACGCCGCGCCCGATCCAGACGCCTTTGCACGAGGAGTCGTAGTGCATCCGGCACCGGTACGGGGGCTCGTGAGCCTTGTCCGCCATTGCTGAGACTCCTCCTGTAGGGACGGCTTCTGTAGCTATGTCGTGCGCCAGCGTACCCGCCCGTGGCATGCCGGCAACAGGATTGGCCGTCAGGCGAGCTTGTCGGTGTGCTGCGGGCAGAATATCGTCACGCCGGTCTCGTGGATCGTGTGCAGCTCCGCGAGGGTGTATTCGATGCCGGCGGCCGCGGTGATCATGTCTTTCACCGTAGGGGGTGCCAGGTCGGCTTTGCCGTTGGCCGTGGCGGTGTCGTAGATCAGGCAGAAGTTTTTGGCAACGGTGACCATGTTGGCCGTGTCCGTGGACTTCATGGCCGGGTGTTCTGCCCGGACGCCGGCCAGGAACTTCTCCTCAGCGGTGAGGGACGGGGCAGGAGCTGGGGTCGCCTCCTCGGCGGTGAGGGCTGGGTCAGGAGTAGGTGTCGCCGCTCCCGATGCCAGGGCGTTGATCCTGGGTGTGCAGATGGCGGAAACCTCGTCCTTGGCTGGCCTATATGCTTCAAGGTTCAGAATCCACTCGCCGGAGTCTTCCCATGCCTGGGCAAAGTCCTGGAATTCCGTCTGCATGATCTGGAGTGGTTCGGCCAGCTCCGGCTGCGCTGTAGCTGCGACAGCCCCGAGCCTGGTGCCGATGGAGCTGGCCTGCTTTGCGGTGTCGGCGTTCAGGGCTGAGACCTCGCTGAGGAACTTGGCGCTGTCCACGGCAAGAGTGGTGTAACCGAACAGCTCCATGCAGGTGTCGTCCAGGGAGGCCTTTTCCTCACTTGCCGCGGCAGTCACGGACGGCTCCGCCGCGGCGGGTTCGCCCGGTCCGCCGCATCCGGTGATCAACAGTGCCGTTGCGGTCAGCAGTGCCGAGGCAAGTGTTGCTCTCAAAAGGTCCCCCAATATGTGCTGTTTTGCGGCGTTGGCCGCACTGCCCGCACCTGTTTTGCAGCAGCCCGCTCAGCATATCTGTCGCAACTGCTGGTGCATGCTTTGAGTCTTCAGCGCCCTGTTTCTTCAAGGCCTGCCCGTCTGCGGATTTCCAGCAGCGCCTCAGTGGACAGCCGGGGAGCTCGCTGACCCTTGTCGGACACATGCAGGGGATGAGCCTTACTGTCCTGCCCGCGCCCTGGCCTGTCGTCCTCAAGCCGGGCCTGCCGATCCTCTTCATCGCCATCTCGCGGGAGCACGAAGCGCAGCAGGCGGTGCCGTCGTAGGCGAAGTGGTCGAATTCGACAAGCAAACAGTTAGGATTCGACCAATGGATCTCAAAGGCATCGAAGGCCGCGCCACCCTCGGAGACGACTCCATCACGCTGATCTTCGACAGCAAGCTGGCGCTGGAAAAGAAGGCGGCCAGCCCGCACGCCATACCCCTGAAGCATGTCCTCGAAATTGACTTCGCGGCGCCAACGACGTGGAAGCCGGGGCATCTCCGCATCATCATGCGGGACGGCCAGGAGCGGGCAAAGTTTCACAGCGACCTATACGCAATCCAGCTCGGCGCCGGCAGGCGACTTAAGGAAGCCCAGGAATTCGTCGCGAAGCTAAGGGCCGCCGTCGATGCTGTGGAGTATGAAGCCCCTGAGCTGCCGGCAGTGCAGATCAAGACCTTCAAAGAGAAAAAGACCGAGCTCATAAAGGAACTGCCCGAGATCAAGGCCGAGTCTGAAGAGAAAAATGCCCAGATCAAGGCCGAGTTTGAAGAGAGTGATGCCGGGACCAGGAGCAAGTTCTTCAGAGAGATAAATGCCGAGCTCATTGCCGGGCTCAAGGAGGCCAACGCAGCCGATTACGACGCGAGGAAGAGCAACGCTTCCTTCCGCGGCATGCGCCTGGCCGGGCGGACCATCCGCAAGGACGGCAAATCATGGGCGGCCAACGAGTGTGAGATCATCATCGACACCGGAGCGAACGTCAGCTCCCGGGTGACGGGAACCCGCGTCGCTGCCGGTGCCTGGATCGCCGGCCCGGTTGGGGCCCTGATCGGCTCCATCGCCCAGAAAGACCGGAGCGCCGTCTTCTTGACCCTCATCACGCCGGATGACATGTTCATCGAAAAGGTGTCAGGGCTCGAGGAAGTGAAGGCACGCGAATTCGCGACCAAGGTCAAGCGCGCCGGCATGCTTCAGACCCGCGAGGCAGCCGAGACCGCCAAAGCCGAAGCCGCTGCGCTGGCCGCATCGGTTCCAGCGCCGCCGTCGCCGTCGCAGCAGGGCATTCCTGCCGGCTGGTACCCGCGCGGTGACGTCCAGCAGTATTGGGACGGCAGCGCCTGGACTGACCACACGGCCCCGCTTGCCTGACTTGTCTACGGCGCCGAACGCGCTGCTATGCCCCTACGGGACAGCTGGTGTCACGCCGGTCTCTACCTGCTCTACAGCGGCGCCCCAGATGTTCGTCGGCTTGAGGGACAGGCCAAAGGTTCTGGGCACGTCCGCGTTGTAGATGTACTGGTAGGCGCCAGGCGGGATATACCCTCGAGAATCGCCGGCGGCGTGTGCTGCACTCAAATTGTGGGACTCCATCCCCGCCCCAGTGCATGGGGCCAACTGGAGCGATGTCCGGCTGGCGCCGAGTAGGCAGGCTCATACCTTGGTGACGCGGACCAACAATGGTGCCGATTGAGGATGCGCCGCCGGCCGGACATTCACGGTTTTGTAGCTCAGATTGGTTAGAGCACCGCTCTGATAAAGCGGGGGTCGCTGGTTCAAGTCCAGCCAAGACCACTGCGGGTAGATCCCGTTTGATCCGGCATAGCTCAGTTGGCAGAGCACTCGACTGTTAATCGAGGTGTCCCTGGTTCGAGCCCAGGTGTCGGAGCGAAGCAAGCCCATCCCTCGCGAGGTGAACGGTAAGAGCCCGCGATGCGCCGTGGGAAAATTGGCAATCCGCCTGGTTCTGGCCCAGGAGACTACAGGTTCAAATCCTGTCGGCGCAGCTCAGCAAGCACCGCATCGCGGTCCGGTAAGAGCCCGGAATGGAGTAGTGGCTCAGATGGCCTAGAGCACCCGCCTGTCACGCGGGAGACCGCGGGTTCGAATCCCGTCTATTCCGCTGGGGAGTAATCCCCACTGCAAGGCCCGCCCGATTAGCTCAGTGGCAGAGCGCGTTCTTGGTGAGAACGAGGTCACCGGATCGATTCCGGTATCGGGCTCGGACGGAAATCCATCGCATGGTGGGTGTAGCTCAGTTGGTAGAGCGCCTGGTTGTGGTCGGGGAGCTCGCGGGTTCGAGCCCCGTCATTCACCCTCGCATTCCCGCTATCGTAGCTCAGGGGATAGAGCGCCTGCCTCGGGAGCAGGAGGCCGAAGGTTCGATTCCTTTCGAGGGCACGCAGCACCTGGCCCCCATTGTCTAATGGTCCAGGACACCGGCCTTTCACGTCGGCGGCACGGGTTCGAATCCCGTTGGGGGTACGCATGAAAACCGATCCACCAGCAGCACCTGGTCCTATGGTCTAGCGGCCTACGACACTGCCCTCTCACGGCGGAACCACGGGTTCGAATCCCGTTGGGACTACCAGCATCACGCGCCCATAGCTCAGTTGGATAGAGCGCCGGTCTACGGAACCAGAGGTCGGGAGTTCGAGCCTCTCTGGGCGCACGCGACAACGAAGGCCGGTATAGCTCAGTGGCAGAGCGCATTGCTCATAACGCTGGCGTCGCTGGTTCGACCCCCGCTATCGGCACGCAAGATCCGCCGCCTAGCCCAATTGGCACAAGGCGACGAGCTCAAACCTCGGATGTTCTCGGTTCGAGTCCGGGGGCGGGCACTTAACGCGGGACGGGGCTGCTCATTTCTCTTCACGGAGAAACATCAGGGTTCCACGGCAGCCGGATTCACTTTCACAGTGCCGGTAGCCGCCGGCAGGGTATTCGCCGGCCGGGTAGTCTTCCATGGCCTCAGCCATGGACGTGTACTCGCTTTTACCCAAGGCCCATGATCTTCCCCCTTCGCCAAGCAGTCCCACTCTGGTCCGCGCCAGGTCGAGCCTATGCTTCCCCCAGCGCTCTGCCGCGGCAGGCTGGGGGCTTTGGTTCCCGAGGAAGAGGAGCCGATGCGAGAGATGCTTGATAATAAAGCTCACGTCACGCTCCTCGTCGTTTGGAGCGGTATTCAGTTGCAGCAGAAGATCGGACGTCAATAGGACCGGACGAGATTCCCTCAACTTGTCCTCGTCGGCACCCTCTGCGGTGTAGCCGCTGAACGGCCCATCGGACTACGGCGTGTCACTGACCGCCTTGCATCCTATCGGCAGCGCCTACGAAGATGGCGTCTGCTTCCAGGGAACCGCAGGGCTGCGGTGACGGCCCAGGAGAGAGTAGTTCCTCCTGCGCCGGGAGGGAGTCAACGATGGTGAGCGGGGCACCGGACCGTACGCTGTAGAGCGCCTTGGCGAGGATGGAGCCGACGATGAGGGTGCGTCCGTCGTTGACCGGTTCGGCCGGTACCCGCTCGGGTACGTCATCAACGGGCGCGAAGCCGAGGTCCGCGAGGTCAATTCCAAGGGAAGTCATGCCGGTAATGTGTACGGAAACTCCAGCGGCCCTCACCAGGTCCCGGACTGCCTCTACCTGTTATCCGGGGCTGTCTGAGCGCGACCCCCGGCACTGTCGTCACTGCTGTTGCTGGCGCAGCCCGCGGGAGACCCGGCGGGTTCCTGTCGCCTCGGTGAGGGCCGTGAGTCCGGTTGTGTCCAGAAAGCCGGCAACCTCAATGGAGCCATCTGTCCGGACCCGAACGTCGACCCTGTTCCCGGTGATCTCGGGCCGGTAGTTTTCGTAGCGGCCGGTGAGGTGGATGAACCGCTGGTTCGTGGAGCCGGCCAGGGCCCGCCGAGTTTCCGGGCTCCACATCTGGTACGGGCCGTCCACGAGCAGGTCGATGGCTGCAAGGAAGGCGTCGGTAGGTTCGTCCCTGCCCTGCAGCGATTCGT
>NZ_JBIVOQ010000018.1:0-73626 GCF_044754225.1 Arthrobacter sp. NPDC093125
CAACGCGCTACGACAAACTCGCACTCACTTACCGCGGCGGAGCCGTCCTCCGGGCCGTCAGCATTTGGCTGACAGCTTTAGGAGACACGCCCTAGACGCCTCGCGTGATTCTGCAGGAGCAAGTTCAGCCACGCACGTGTCGAACGGCCCGAGCACGAGAGAGCCTAAGTGGCTTTGTTCTCGATTCCGACTTCGCCTGACCGCGACACTCGGCGAATCACTGCCCCTTCGTGCACCCCATCCTTCCCGTGAGCGCATCCGCATAGCCGTACCGTCGCACCCAGTCTCCGCGTGACCCTTGAACCACGTTTTGGGTTCAACGAGGAGACGAAATGCCGAACTATCTTTCGCCCGGTGTGTACGTGAACGAGGTCGAGGCAGGTACCCGGCCTATCGAAGGCGTAGGCACCGCCGTTGCTGCGTTCGTCGGACTGGCATCCAAGGGCCCGGACAACCAGCCGACTCTGGTGTCCAACTGGACACAATTCTCCGAGACCTTCGGGGACTTCATCCCCGGCTCCTATCTCGCCCATGCCGTGTACGGTTACTTCCTCAATGGGGGAGGCAATTGCTACGTCGTACGCATCGGGGCCGACGGAGCGCGTGACGAGAAACCGAAACAGCAGGCTCCCAAAGCCGTAACGGCCGCCCCGATGGCTGAACTGGGTGGCTACCGCCTGACCGCCAAGTCCAATGCGGCCAACCCGAAGCCTGTCTCCGTGGAGATAGCCGACGCCGGCGGAGAGAATCCGTCAGAGGACCAGTTCAAGATTGTCATCACGGTCGAGGGTAAGCCGCCCGAGGTCTGGGATAACGTCACCACCAAGCGCGGGCCAAATAACGCCGCCACGAAGGTCAGCGCGGAATCGAAGATCGTCACCATCGAGGAGGTCGCCACCGGCGGCGCCCTGGTCAAGCCGGACAAGGGCACCATCCAGCTGGTCCAGCCCGAACCAGAACCCGAGCCACCCACCGCCGACGAACTGAACGCGGACGACTACGTCGGCGACGCCGCCGACCGCACCGGCTTCAGCGGGCTGGAGGCAGTCGACGAGGTGACCATGGTCGCCGTGCCGGACCTGATGGCTGCCTATGAACAGGGCTCGATTGATGCTGAAACGCTCAAAGCCGTCCAGCTCGCGGCGATCGCCCACTGTGAGCTGATGGGGGACCGCGTTGCGATCATCGACCCGCCGCCCAACCTGAACGCGCAGCAGATCAAGGACTGGCGGATGGACGGCGGAGGCTTCGACTCCAAGTTCGCGGCGCTCTACTGGCCCTGGGTCAAGGTCTTCGACCCCTCCACCGGAACAAACAGGTTCGTCCCGCCCTCCGGCCACATGGCAGGCGTCTGGGCCCGCAACGACGACACCCGCGGCGTGCACAAGGCTCCCGCAAACGAGGTGATCCGCGGTGTCACCAGCCTGCAGACCCAGATCACGAAAACTGAGCAGGAACTGCTCAACCCCATCGGCGTCAACTGCATCCGCACCTTTCCTGGCCGCGGCATCCGCGTTTGGGGCGCGCGCACCCTGTCCAGTGACGCGGAATGGCGCTACCTCAACGTCAGGCGGCTCTTTAACTACCTTGAAGAGTCCATCCTCCAGGGCACGCAGTGGGCCGTCTTCGAACCCAACGACCCTGCCCTCTGGGCACGGATCCGCAGGACCATCAGCGCCTTCCTCACAAATGAATGGCGCAAGGGGGCCCTCTTTGGCGTCACCCCCGAGCAGGCGTTCTTCGTCAAGTGCGACGCCGAAACCAACCCGGCAGAGGGAATCGACGCCGGCCAGGTGGTCTGCCAGGTCGGCGTGGCTCCGGTGAAGCCGGCTGAGTTCGTCATCTTCCAGCTGTCACAGTTCTCCGGCGGCACCAGCCTCGTGAGCGAATAACTTCCAGTTCAAAAGGAGCAAGACCATGGCCCTCGGCGATTTTGACAACTCATCAGCGAACGGATTCACAGTCACCATTGACGGGATCGAAGTGCCGAGGGTGATCGAGGTGAGCGGCCTCAAGACCGAGGTCGACAAGATCGAGCTGAAGCAGCAGACCAAAGACGGCAAATACGTTGTCCGCCAGCTGATCGGCCGGCCCAAGGCCGGGGAGCTGACCGTCACGCGCGGTTTGACGCAAAGCAAGACCATCACCGACTGGCTCAAGACAGTGATGGAAGGCGACGTCGCCGGTGCCCGCAAGACGGCCGCCGTCGCCCTTCTCGACTACAAAGGTGAAACGCTCAAGACGTACAACTTCGTGAACTGCTGGGTAAAGAGCGTGGAGCTGAATTCGCTCAAGGCAGGCGCCACGGAACAGGCCACCGAGAAGTTCGTCATCTGCTACGACGAATCGACCATCTCATGATGCAACGGACACACGGTATGGCCGTGCTGCCGGATTTGGAGGCTGACAGTCCCGGGCCGTCAAGGGCGCCAGCCGGCCCAACCGACAGACAGCCGCTCCGCACCGAGTTCAACTTTGAGCTTCCCAGAGGCTACGTTGACCAGGACGGCACCGTCCACAAGACAGGCGTGATGCGCCTGGCCACCGCCAGGGACGAATTGCTGCCGCTCTACGATGCCCGGGTCCAGGAGAACGCGGCGTATACAACAGTCGTCCTCCTCGGCAGAGTCATCACCTCGCTCGGCACGCTGGGGGCCGTCACGTCGGCCGTCGTGGAGAACATGTTCGCCTCCGACGTGGCCTTCCTCCAGGATTTCTATCGCAGGATCAACGCCGAGGGCCACACCCGGATCGCCGTCACCTGCCCCGAGTGCTCCCACCGCTTCACCGCCGACCTCGCTGGTGGCCGCCTGGGGGAATCATGACGTACGCCCCGGACCGGATCTATGAGGAGGTGTCCTACGTGGCTTATCACTTCCACTGGCCCCTTGACGACATCCTGGACCTGGAACACGGCCAGCGGCTCCGCTATGTCCGGGAAATCGCGGGAATCAACACCCGGCTTTCACAGGAGCGCTGAACCGTGCGGTGGCCCTGGCAACGCGAGCGCTCTGAAGCCGGGCACCGTACGTCCGTGTCCGAGGCGGCACCGCCGCCGGCAGTACAGCCGCTTCCGGTGCCGCCCGCCGGCTGGGCTTTCCTGCCTCCGCTCCAGCGCACCATCGGCCCCATGGAACTTGCGCACGGTCCCGAGCGCTTTGCCGGTTCGCTCGCGGCCTGGACTAACCCCTCCTTTACAGGAGCTATGAGTCATCTGGTCACGGCAGACGCACCGCCGGGGGTGATAGACGTCGACGGCGGCGGCACGGCCGCCGGGGAAGCCTATAGTTCGGTGCCGCCGGAGATGACTCTGCTCGTTCCCCCAGCGCGTTCACGCCCGGGGGGCGGAATTAATACGGCGGTGCAGCGCACTACGGTCACGGCGGACGCCCCAGCCGGGGCTGCTCCGGCTGCCCCCGCGGCCCCGGCACTGGGCGAATTTGTGTCCGAAGCCGAACCGCGTCCGGCTCCGCCGGAGGGAGCCGACGCCGAGTTGGTACCAGGACCAGGGGTTGACGACGGCGGGAAGCTGGCTGGGGAGCGGTCCGTCCCCCCACAACCGACGGCAGCGGTGCAGAGGGCTACTGCCCCCACCCAGGTCCCGCCTGCGCAGGGCGTCCAAGTTAGGGGCGGCGACACCAAAGACCCAGTGCTTCCGCTGGCGGTTACGGAGGCGGCCAATCCCGGCGCAGATCCGGCATCCGAAGACCGGATTCCTGAATGGGAGACACCCGCATCCCTCAATGCGGGCTGGGAGATCGTGCCTCCGATCCGGCCAAGCTCCACGGATAGCGCCTCGGACGGAAGTGCCACCTATGTGTCCCTGCCTGTCCCGCCGGCCGTACAGCGCGCCGCCGAGGACAGGCCCACCGAACGGACCTCGGTCCCGGCACCGCTGCCGACCGTGTATCCGAGCCGCCTCGGACTTGGGAGGCCCCTGTCGTTCTCGCCGCCTGAATCCTCTGACATGCCCGCGCCCCCGGTTCGATTCGGTCAGGATGCAGTCTTGCCGGTGCAGCGGACGCTCGGTCCGTACGAGGCAGCGCCCGTACAGCGGCGGATGGATCCGGGGGACTCCGCTGCAGATCCGGGCACGCGCCCATCCGCTGAAGCAACGGCCACACCCTATGCCGGTCAGTCAGATCCAGGGAAGTTCCCTCAGAGCCGGTCATCGGAACCGGGCGTCGAGGGCCTCGATGACGGTGTAGCCCCTGGCAGCGGCGCCACCACGGAGGCGGATATGGTTGCCACTAGCCCGGTCCGGGCTGGCGAAGAAGATTCCCGGGTCGGCGAGGACGCCGGCGGCGAGAACGCCGGGATCGATGCCACTGGGACGCTGCAACCGTCGCGGCCGGCACCCCCGGAATCGTCGGTGCAGCTGATCTCGGATGCCTTGCCTCTACCCTCGCTGTCGCCGTCAGGAGAACGCGGCTTGCAAGCGCTTCCCTTGCAGCGCTCTCATTCTGACGGCGCTGCAGTCCTTCCTGTCGTGACCCGGCTGGCGTCCCATGAACAGGCACAACTCAACAGCCACGACGGGGGCCCACGGGGTGACTCAGAGACAGCCGGCCCAGCGAAACCGGAAGTTGCAGCTGGAATGGTGCAGCCGGACGACTCCTTCGGATATATGCCCGACGGCTCAGGTCCGGCCGCAAGCCTGGTGGGAACCGGGAGCATCTCTTCGTCTGGTCCCGACGAGGAGGCGCCTGCCCATAGCCGCCGCGTCCTCGGCGAAGCCGAGACCTTCTGGCAGCCTGGGGATAGCAGCGGCATGCTCTCCGAAAGCGGGATCCCCATTCAAAGGTTCGAGTACGGGAAGACGGAATCAGCCGAGTTGCAGGCCGGCACAGGGCTACCCCCTCACGGCATTCCGCGAGCGCTGGCCGGAGCATTACAACCTCTTGGAGCCGGGGCCATCCCGGCGCCCGGGCTGCCGGCGTCCGGAACGGTTCAGCGGGCAGTGCAGGCAACCGACACTGTGACTGCGGGGTCCGCCTTACGCGCTTCACGGCCCATGGCCAGTGGTTTGAGGGCCGCGGTCTGGCAGCGCATGACAGCAATCCCTGCGGCCGTTCAGCAGCCTGCGGCGCGGACCGTTCCGCTGGCCCCTCCGGCGCTCACCCTCCCGGGCCATCCCTCGGACCAACGTGAAGATGCGACGGACGGCCCAGACGCCTACAGCGCCACGGCGGACGGCCTGGTCAGTGAGCCGGAACCGATGCCCGTTGCCTCCCACACCGCCCCGGATACTGGCTACCAGCCCCTGGACAGAGTTCCTGCTGACTTTGGTCACACCGAAGTGCCGCCGCTGGGTGACTTGGACGAAAAGCCCGGGCCAAGTGCCGCCGTCGGAAGTGCTATTCAGCAAGAACAGCCTCTGGTCGAACAGCCACTTCAGCGCACGGTGAACCTCACGGGAACCATTCCGGCCCGCGCGAATCACTCACCTTCGCTGCTTCATCCCCGCGGAACCACCGGTGACGGCGTCGTTCATTCACTCACCCAGGACCCCGTCGTTCTGACGCTTGCTGCGCCGGTTCCGCGACCTGGCGGCCCGGGTCAGGTGCAGGATTACAGCGACAATGTCCAGCGGCTCAGCCTGCCCGAGGCGGCCGAAGCTGCGGTGCCGCCCGTAATCGGGCAGGTAAGCGCGCCGCCTGAGTTTTCCGCTCCGTCTTCTCCCGCCGAGGACCGCAGCCAAGGGCCTGCGGGAAGCACCGCGGCCGCCGAGGACGGAACCCCTCCGGCAACCGAGCGGTCGACGGCGGCAGCGCCCGGCCCGCTGGGAGCCGCAACCCCCGACCAACTGGAGGAGTTGGCCAAACGGCTGGCAGGGCCCCTGATCCGCCGGATCAAAGCCGAAATGCTGCTGGACCGCGAGCGCCGCGGCCTGCGCACTGATTCGAATTGAGGAAACCATGCTGGAGGACGTCGCCACCGCCGTCAGCGTCCGCTACACCGTCGCCTTGGACAACGCCGACCTGGGGACCTTTTCCACGTGCGAGGGCCTCGGCTGCGAGGTGGTGATGGAAACCCGGGAGGAGGGCGGCAACAACTCGTTTATCTGGCAGCTCCCCACCCGTCTCAAGTATCCGAACATCACCCTCACCCGGCCCTTGGGGAAGGACACGGAGAAGATCGCCAAGTGGTTCGCAAGCATGGCGTCCGGATACACCCGCTGCACCGGCGTCATCCAGGCAATGACCGCCAACGGCACCAAGATAGCCGGGTGGGAACTGTACGACGTCGTTCCTGTCCGGTGGAAGGGGCCCTCCTTCAACCCTGACCAGCCGAAAGTCATCATGGAAACCCTGGAAATCGCCCACCACGGATTCGTCGCGAAGCTTGGCTGACGGAAGGAGCATGACGTGACCACAGTGGCAGTCCCGGCACCCGCCAAGGGATCCGCGGGGTCCAGCAGTCCAGCGGCCGCTGCCGCTGCCGGAGGCGCTGCCGGACGGGGCGGAGAAAAGGCACTCGAACTTTCGCATGCCTACCTGGAGCTGTTTGAACCGTCCATAGACGGATCACTGGACAAACCCGGTCCGCGGTTCGGCCAGATTAATTTCCAGTTCAACCCCAAAGAACTGACCATGGGCAAGTCAGCCTCTTGGGCCCGGCAAACGGCCAAGGGCAACGGAAAGGCGGGCCCACCGCAATACAAGGGGCCGATGCCCTCCAAGCTGTCCCTGGAAATGTTCTTCGACGCCTCCGGGAAGCAGGACGACGCGGTGGTCCAGCGTGTCAAGGCACTGTTCGACTGCTGTGTACCCACCGAAGCTTCGCTGAAGCAGCACAAGGGTTCACCACCGTGGGTGATGTTCCGGTGGGGCGAACTCACCGGCTTCCATGCGTACATATCCAGCGTGCAGGTCAAATACACGCTCTTCACCGCTGCCGGGCTGCCGGTCCGGGCCACCTGCACTGTCACGCTGGAGGAAATAGCCGGAAACCCGCCCAAACAGAATCCGAGCTCCGGCGGCGTGGTGCCGCGGCGGGTCCACGTGCTGGTGGAGGGGGACACCCTGGCGGGTATTGCCTACCGCGAGTACGGTGACCCATCGCTGTGGCGGGCCGTAGCAGCCGCGAACGGGATCGACGATCCGATGCACCTCCGTCCCGGCAGCTCAATACTGCTGCCGGCCGTGGATGAACTAACGTCCGGGACGCCGGCGAACTCCGGCCGGATGCGGGAGGTGGTCCGTGGCTCATAGCGAGGAGTTCAGCAATGTGCTGCTGGTGGAGGTGGCCGGCAGGCCGCTGCCGCCGGAGATCGCCGCACGGCTGGTGGCCGGCTATGTCGATGACAGCAGCAACGTCCCGGACCTCTTCCTGCTCCGGTTCACCGATGAATTTTCCATCGTCCTGGAGAAGGCCGGCTTCAGCATCGGTGCACCAGTGAAGCTGTCGGTACAGCAGAGCGGCCCCGGCGGTCCGGTGCCGCTGCTGGAGGGTGAAGTGACTGCGCTGGAGACCGAGATGGACCACGAAGGCCTCCACACGATCGTCCGGGGCCTGGACCATTCCCACCGGCTGTTCCGGGGGCGGCGCATTGAAGCATACCTGCAAAGCACAGCCGCCGACATTGTCCGGCGGGTGGCCCAGCGCGCGGGAATCAAGGCCGGCACCATCACCGCGAAGGGCCCCGTCCTGCAGCACGTGGCACAGGACGGCATCAGCGACTGGGACTTCCTGCATCGGCTCGCCGTCGAATCCGGGGTGGTTCTGTCCGTGTCGGGCGGTGAACTGCACTTCACGGCGTCGACGGACTCCGCCACGGCGCCGGCCGGGACCGGCGGCGCGAAGGAAGACCCTCTGGTCCTTGAGCGGGGCATGAACCTCGTGGCACTGCGCGGCACAGTCACCTCCGCGGACCAGGTCCCGGATGTGGAGGTCCGCGGCTGGGATGTCACCGCCAAGAAGGCCATCGTGGCCGTTGCACAGGCGAAGACGCGCAGTGCCAAACTGCCGGAAGTGGACCCGGCCGCGCTCGCCGGGAAGTTCGGAAGCCCCCGGTACGTTGCTCCTCCCACAGCCTTTGACCAGGCGGCCCAATGCGACGCTGCCGCAGCTTCCCTCGCCTCGCGCCTTGGGGGCGCCTTTGCTGAACTTGAAGGCCTCGCCCGGGGCAACCCCAAGCTGCGGGCAGGCACCGCCGTGGTGCTCAAGGGCGCGGGCAAACCCTTCGACGGCCAGTACACGCTCAGCTCTTCGCGCCACGAGTTCAGTCCCGACACCGGCTACCTCACAACGTTTGCCGTCAGCCACGAATCCGAGCGCTCCCTCTACGGGGTAGCCGCCGGGGGTAACAGCCGCGGCGCCGTGCCGGCAGTGGTCAATGCCGTCGTTACGGCCGCGAAGGACCCGGAGAACCAGGGCAGGGTCAAAGTGAAGTTCCCGGTGCTGTCCGACAACTACGAAAGCTGGTGGGCCCGCACCGTCCAGGCTGGGGCGGGGGCCTCGCGCGGCGCCGTCGTCCTCCCTGAAGTGGGGGATGAGGTCCTGGTGGCCTTCGGCCACGGCAGCTTCCAGCAGCCGTTCGTGCTCGGCGGCCTGTACAACGGCCAGGACCAGCCGGACAAGCCCTGGGCGGACCACGTGGGCTCGACCGACGGCGCCGTTACACGGCGCGCCTTCGTCTCGCGCACCGGAATGCTTGTGGAATTCCTCGAATCACCCGACGGCGAAAAGGTCACGGTCAGCACCAGCGGCGGCAAGCAGAAGATCTCACTCGTCCAGAAACCGGACGCCGCCATCGAGATTCATTCGGAAGGGCCGGTAAACGTCACAGCAAGGAAGGACGTTGCCGTGACGACGTCGACGGGCCAGGTGACCATCAAAGGCAAGAAAGTGACGGTGGAAGCCCTCTCGGAACTTGAACTCAAGGGCGCGACGGTCAAGATCTCCGGCAGTGCGTCCGCCGAGCTGAAAGCCCCGGGTGTCAAGGTCGCGGGGGACGCGACGGCGGAACTCTCGGGCGGGGCAACAACCACCGTCAAGGGCGGTCTGGTCCGCATTAACTGAGTCCGGCCTGAAGGTGCGGACAACGACAGGAGGCAGCGCGGTGGGGCAGGAGTTCATAGGTGCCGGGTGGGCGTTTCCGCTGCGGACGGACCGGACCGGCAGCATTGCGCTGGTCCGGGATCAGCGCGAAATCGAGGAGAGCATCCACCTCATCCTGGCAACGTCCCCGGGAGAGCGGCCCATGCGGCCGGAGTTCGGCTGCTCTGTCCACGACTACGTCTTCGCGCCCGCGAACGCGGCAACGGCGGGGGACATCGCCTACGCGGTGCGCGTGGCCCTGGACCGCTGGGAGCCCCGGATTACGCTGGAAAATGTAGCCGTCAACTTCGACGGCGTGGATGCCGGCCTGCTCCTCATCGACGTGCAGTACACGATCAGGGGCACCAACGACCCCCGGAACCTGGTCTTTCCGTTCTATGTCATTCCGCGCAACGGCGAGGAGGCCGCTTCCTAATGCTCCCTTCACCCAACCTCGATGACCGCCGTTTCCAGGACCTCGTGGACGACGCGAAACGCCTGGTGGCCCATTATTGCCCTGAATGGACCGACCACAACGTCTCCGACCCCGGCGTAACCCTCATCGAAACCTTCGCCTTCATGGTGGACGAGCTGTTTTACCGGCTGAACCGGGTGCCCGACCGCCTGTACGTCGCCTTCCTGGAATTGCTCGGCGTCACACTCCATCCGCCCACCGCTGCCTCGGTCGAGCTCCTGATGAGGCTGTCGGCGCCGCAGCCCGATGCCGTCGTTATTCCGATGGGGACCGAGGCATCCACCCGGCGCACCGAGGAAGAGGAAGCAGTCGTGTTTGCTACGACCCGCGAGCTGACCGTGCCGCCGCGCCGCTTGGCGCATGTCCTGACACAGGCGGACGGTGCTGCGGGGGTGCCCCGGACTGAGGCCCTGCAGGGAGACGGCAGCTTCGCCTGCTTCGGAACGCCACCGGTGCCCGGCGACGCCTTGCTGTTGGGATTGAACGACGCCGCCCCCTCATGCGCCGTTGTATTGCGATTTGAGTGTGAGGTCAGGGGCGTAGGTGTCAACCCCACCCATCCGCCCCTGGTATGGGAAGCCTGGGACGGCAGTTCCTGGGTGACCTGTGATCTGGACAGCGACGGAACCGGCGGACTGAACCGGCCCGGTGACGTGGTGATTCACTTGCCGCACCACCATACGGCGTCTGTTCAGGGTGGTTCGCGGGCGGGATGGCTAAAGTGCCGTGTGGTGGACCCGCTTCCGGGCTACCCGTCCTACAGCGCTTCCCCTACCGTTCGTTCCGCCGGAGCCTTTACGATTGGCGGTTCCGTTCCGGCCATCCACGCCGAGACAATCTACGACGAAGTTGTCGGCATGTCCGAAGGCGTGCCAGGCCAGTCGTTCGAACTGGGCCGGCACCCAGTGCTGCCCTTTGGCGATGACTTCATCGTTGAGGTTGCTTCCGGCCCCGGCTGGGAGACCTGGGCGGAGGTGGACTCGTTCGCCGGATCGGAGCCAGAGGACCGGGTGGTGGTGCTCGACCGGACGGCCGGTCTGCTACGTTTTCCGCCGGCGGTGCGGGAGCCCGACGGTTCGCTTCGCAGCTACGGGGCCGTGCCGCCGGCTGGAAGCCCCATTCGGGTTCCGCGCTACAGCACGGGAGGCGGTCCGCGGGGCAATATTGCGGCCCAGGCACTTTCGGTGTTGCGTTCCACCATTCCGTTTGTCAACGGCGTGGAGAACCGGCGCGCCGCCCAGGGAGGCGTGGCTGGGGAAACCATTGAGGAGGCAAAGGAACGGGGGCCGCTCGCCCTCCGGACACGGGACCGGGCAATTACGGCAGAGGACTACGAGCAGCTTGCAAAGCGTGCCGCCCCGGACATCGCCCGCGTCCGGTGCATCCCCGCCGATGCCCCCGAGGATGCTGGTGGCGTGAGAATCCTGGTGGTTCCCGCCGCGGTACCGGATAAGGACAACCGTCTGACCTTCCGGGACCTTGTGCCGGATGTCGAGACTTTGGCAAAAGTAGCCGCCTACCTGGACGAGCGCCGTCCCGTTGGGGCCCGGGTGTTGGTCGAACCGCCCTTCTACCGCGGCGTGACAGTGGTTGCGCAGCTGACGGCCCGTCCGCGGGTCTCGACGAACCGGCTGCGGGAGGAGGCCCTGCGGGCACTCTACAGCTACTTCGACCCGATCCGGGGAGGGCCCGATGGCGAAGGCTGGCCGTTCGGCAGGCCTGTCCACGCAGGCGAAGTGCACGCCGTCCTCCAGGGTTTGGCAGGCACTGAGATCGTCGACGAGGTGTACGTCTTTGCCGCGGACCCGCTGACGGGGAAGCGGGGAGAACCGCAGCAGCGCATAGAAGTCAACCGGAATGCCCTGGTTTTCTCCTTCGATCATCGGGTCCGCGTTTCGGAGGGGGCCTGAGATGAGGGGCATAGTGCCGGGGCTGGGAAGTGCGGTGCCGCTGGCGGCGCGTCTTCCAGCCGTCCTGCAGGAAGACGCTTTCCTGCAGCGTCTTCTGATGGCTTTCGACGACTCGATTGCCCCCGTGTTCACCACGCTGGACGGACTGGCGTGCTATTTGGATCCGCGGCTGGCGCCAGAGGACTTCCTGGACTGGCTTGCCGATTGGGTGGGCGTCAGGGTTCATGAGTCGTGGCCCACCTCCCAGCGGCGGGACGTCGTCGCACACGCAGCAGAAATTCATCGGCGGCGTGGCACAGTTCCGGGCTTGGCGGATGCCGTCCGGCTCGCCGTCGGGGGTGTACGCGACGTAGTCGTCGAGGACAGCGGCGGAGCAGCCTGGTCCCAGGCGCCGGGAGCGGAACTGCCCGGGCATGCCACCGCGAATCTTCACGTCAAGGTGTACGCGGATGCCATTGGGGACGTGAGCGTGCCCGGGCTGGAGCGGATTATCAGCTCTGTAAAGCCGGCACACGTTCCACACACCGTTGAGGTCATTCCTTCCAGCGGTTCTTCCACGACGGCTCCTGAGGAGTAGGCAGTGCTGATCTGTGGAGAATGCGGTGCCCGCAACGACGACGGCGAGAGCTTCTGCAGTGCCTGCGAGGCTTACCTTGGATGGCAGCGGCCGGCGGCTGCCGAGGGCAAGGCATACCCGCCCGGTCCCCGGACCGTCGCCCGCCCGGAACCGCCACCCGAAACCGTAGTGCTGCCGCAAATACCTGCGCCACAAAAAGCGAAATCATCCCATTCCCCGGGACAGCAGGGCACGGGAGGAAAGGGTGCGAGCGATAGCGGCACACCCCGAACTGAAGGGGCAGAGCGGGCCGGGAAGCCAAGTACCGGTGCAGGGCGGCGGGCCGTCCCTGACAGCCCCGCAGGGACGCACCCCCTCGGCTTCCCTGACGGCGAGCCCGTTCCCGTCAAGCCCGGTGAACGAGTAATCCGGGCCCCTCAGCCCGACCGGGAGCGCGGTCGACCCCACCCAGAGGCCGGCTCACTCATATGCGCCACCTGCGGAACCGGGAATCAGCCCGACCGCAGCTTCTGCCGAAGGTGTGCTGCCAGCTTCACAGCAGATGCTTCGGTCCGAACTACACCCAGATTGCCGTGGTGGAAGCAAGTGCTAGGGTCACCAGAGCAAATGGCGTTGCCGGCAGGGTCACGTCCGAGGTGGAAATCGAGGCGTTTCCCGACCAAATCGGCGGCATCGCTGGCTGTGCTTGGATTACTTGGCGGGGCGGCGTCGGCAAACAGTGACTCTATTGGGCGTGCACCGCAAAGGGTCATGGACGAGATTCTGCAAGCCGAGGTTCGTCCAAGTCGAGCTACGGCTCCATTTTCTATCGGCGGGAAAGGTGCCGAGTCTGCTATCGACACACACTCGAACACTTCATGGATGGTGAACCTAGATGGCGGTAAGCCTCCTCATCTGGAAGCTACATTCCCCGGGCCGAATCGGTTGGTCTATGTGTTCATCACGGGGATGGCGTCGCAGCCGGTAACTTCAGGCGCAGAGCAGCGGCCGGCGAAGGTTCTCATATCTGTCCGCCGTGAGGGTACGGAAGGCGCCTTCCAAAATTTCCCCGAAGTCGAGGTTCCTCAGGATCCTGACCGCCATGGTTACTACATAGGAGCGGACAACGTAACAGCTGTGAAGCTGACCATCTTGGCACCGAGCAGTTCCGAAGCCAAGACCGTCTCCATGGCAGGAGTTCAGTTTACAAGGCGGTAGCTCTCAGGTTTCAGTCGTCATTACAGGGCCGAGGGGAACGCCGAGCGACCTAAGCATGCCGCGGTATCTCCGTTCGGCATGCTGGGCCGCAGCGAGGTCTCCAGACGAGCGGCAGATCCCTATAAGTGTCCGCCATGACTCGTCCCTCCACGGGTCAATCTCGACGCTTCTCGACGCGGCCGCCGCTGCTGCAGCCCGGTTGCCTAACGAGAGTTCAAGTGTAGCCAGTGCCGCTGCCGCCTCCGCGGCCCGGAGTCGATACCGTTCCCTGGCGTCCGTTACCCACTCCGCAGTCCCGTCCTCGGGCAACACCTCGCCGACGTAGAGTTCGACAGCCTGACGCAGTTTCGCCGCCGCCTCCTCGTGGTTGCCGGCTGTCCGCGCCGCCGACCCATCGTGGAGAGCTCGGTCGAAGTGCGACAGATCCAGGTTTGACCCGTCATTGAAAAGCAGGGCATAGGCTTCCCCTTGCCGCATTATGGACTGCCGGCTTTCGGCGGGGGATCCCTCCGGCAGTAGGACACGGCGAAGACTCGACAAGCTCACTTGGAGGTTATGCAGCGCCGACGGCGTGTCCAGGTCAGCCCACAATGCCCCCGCGAGCTGCTCGCGGTGTACTGGCCGCCCTGCATTCAGGGCGAGCATGCGAAGGACAGTCCGCGCCTGGGGACGTACCCGCGTCAAATCCACACCGGCTCCGCCGACGCGGATGGAAAATCCGCCGAAACAGCGGATATCAAGAGTCGGCAGGGGCGGGGTCTGGGATACAGGAGAAGTTAATCCGTTCGATGCCGATGCTGGGAGTGTCACAGACGCGTCCTGGGTACGAGCTTTCTCCGTCTTTGCCTCAGGTTTAAGCCACGTCCATGGCCTGCAGACGAACCCGGCCGATTTGGCAGTTTCGGCGGCCGCCTGCATTAGGTCGGTGTGACGTTCCGGGCTTGCTTCGGCCATCGCCGCGTAGGCGACGGCAAGTGCGCCCGGGACCTCCGCGGTGCGGGCGAAAGCTTCGGCTGTCTGGGCTTCTTCACCGGCGTTAGGCAGATCCTGAGTCGCACAAACAAGTGCTTTGGCCGACTGGACCCATGCTTCGAGGGCACCGGCATCCAGCTTTCGGAAGCGGTCGGCGAGAGCTTCCAATGCGAGGTAATCTGGCCTTCCGGCCTGCAGTTGCGAGAGTATATCTGCGGCAGCGACCAGTGCCGCGCCCCACTCATCTCCACGCAACTCGCAGTCTTCAACCACGGCCAGCACCGCGGCCTGCCGACCCGCGGCTCCGAATAATGCGGATTGGATTCCTCGGGCCAGACGAGCAAGCCACGAGAAACCGAGGCGGTCTGCCTGCCGTTCAACAGCGTCCACTTCGTCGGCGGGGCCGCTTGCATCTGTAGCTGTCGAGTCCGGGCCGAGAACGGCCAATGCAAGCTGTGCAGCGAGGGCCGGCACCTGGTCGTCGGAGCTTTCGGCACACCGCGTGAGAAACGGAAGCGCGCCTCGTTGATCGCCCGCGAGTAGGAGTGCTATCGCCTTGGCCAGGAGGTCTTCGGGCTTTCGGGGATGGTGCACGGACCTTGCTGCCGACGCGGGGTTGCCATGGCTGGCCGCCCTGAGGATACCGACGGCACCAGGACCTGTGGCCGGGTGGTCTCCTGCCCAGACGACAGCCGTGTCTCGGAGATCTTGAGCTATCCGGAGATGTTCCTCGTCACCGCTCAGCTTCGGGACTTCGGCTGCCGTACGGTAAGCACCGGCGGCGCAGCCGTCATCTAGTTGGCAACGTGCCAGTGCCAAAGCGAAGAGCACATCCTGGCCGGTTAGCGGCTCCGGGACGGTTGCTGCCCACCGGCAGGCGCCGGGAAGGAATGTGTGGTGTCGTGCGCGGACCATCATCTGCCGCACGTTGTCCCAATTCCGGCCTTCTGCCAGGATCGCCATCCCAGCCCGATAGTCGCCTTCCTGCTCCAGAATGGCTGCTGTCCTTTGCCGGACACCCTCTAACGGGCTCCGAGGTGAGTCGGCCAGTCTGGCAACTAGATGCTGGCGTACTACCTCCGGAAGGCGAAATGCCGTGGCGCCATCGTCCCTCATGAGGATACCCAGATCAGCCAGTTCGTTGAGAATCCGACCGGTCCCGCTGGTCTCCAAGAGCACGTCGCATCGAGCTGGCGTCAGCCGGTCCAGCAGACAAGTGCGGAGGAGCAGTTCCTCCATATCCGGGGACGTCCCAGCCAGTACATGGTTCGCCACGTAATCCTGGGCATAGCGGGGTGCGGGGGCAAGCGACTCGGCTGCCCGCCGGCGTTCAACTGAGGAGCGGTTTTTTGTTGCTGTGTGAAAGAGGTGGAGGGCTGCTGCCCACCCGTCTGTCCGGCGGGTCAGGTTGAAGGCGCCGGCCGCACCAAGGGGTTGTTTATAGGTTGTTCGGAAGAGCTGCTCCACTTCAGGGGTGCGGAAGCGCAATTCGTCTGGTCCAACTGTCACAAAGGATGGAACCTCAGAGCGGGCAAGGTTGAACGAGGGCGGACGCCTGCTGCCCACGAAGAAGCGTATTAGCGGAGAGCCCAGGGAAAGCAACTGTTCAAATTCAGCCTCCGCGCAGCTGCCCGCCATCATGTGCAAGTCGTCTACAACGAAAGTGAAGGGGCAGCTCAGTTTCTCCGCCATCACTGCAAGTTCAGGTAGGGATTGGGCAGGATCGTCACCGACCGCTATTGCCAGGGCGGTCCTGAAAGTGGCCAGCATCCGTCCGGGGACTGCGTCTGTAGGAGTCGCCCGGTACCAGAAGGCAGTACCCTCTTCCTGGGCAGCCCAGTGTGCCAGGAGGGTTGTTTTCCCCATTCCCGCGGGAGCAATGACGAGACCAAGGGTGGCGCCTGCGGACCCCTTGAGAGCATGAACAAGCCGGGGCCGCACGAGCCCGGTCACCGCCGGGGCAGTGCTGCAACGCCAGTGTTGCGTATCTGCCATGCTGTCCTGCTCTCACGAAAGGGTCTGGGTCCCAAGCGTGGACAACAGTGTAAGGGCCGTCCGAGGAGGGCACGCAGTATTAAGCCGCTACCAGCGCGTTGTGACAGCCGGCGTCACAGGCTGAAATCAGAGCTGCCATTCGAAGCGGGACGGATCCCCGGTTCCCCTTCGCACCACCTCGGCGGACCCGCCGGAGAAGTCGATGACTGTCGTCGGCTCCGCCCCGCAGTCGCCGGAGTCGACGACGGCGTCCACCACGTGGTCGAGCCGCTCCTTGATTTCCCAGCCCTGCGTCAGCGGATCTTCCTCGTCCGGCAGCAGCAGGGTGCTGGACAGCAGAGGCTCGCCCAGCTCGGCCAGGAGCGCCTGCACAAAATTGTGGCGGGGAATCCGCACGCCCACCGTTTTCTTCTTCGGATGCAGCAGCCGGCGCGGCACCTCTTTGGTGGCAGGCAGAATAAAGGTGTAGCTGCCCGGCGTCACGGATTTGATGCTGCGGAACACGTCATTGCCGATGTTCACGAACTGGCCCAGCTGCGCGAAGTCCCGGCACACCAGCGTGAAGTGGTGCTTGTCGTCGAGCTGGCGGATGGCCCGGATCCGGTCCAGGGACTCCCTGTTGCCCAGCTGCGCCCCCAGCGCGTAGCAGGAGTCGGTGGGGTAGGCGATCAGGCCGCCGGAATGCAGGAGGTCCACGATCTGGGAGATCGCACGCGGCTGCGGGTCCTCGGGGTGCACATCAAAGAATCTCGCCATGGCTAGAGCCTACGGCCCAGCGCCTGTTCCCGCACATCTCCCGAGGCTACGGTGGAGACATGGAGTTCCTGAGGGGTTCTTTGTACCTGGACGTCACGGCCAAGGGTCTCGGTTTGATCGGCGTGGCTATGATGATTTTCGGCCAGGGCGGCTGGTTCACCGTCGGCGTCGTCCTCGTCGTAATCGGGGTGCTTGTGGGCGGGTGGTCCATGGTGGCCGCCAGGCGGCTCCGGCGGCGGGGGTGGGACGGTGTGAACCGCGCCTGACCGCCGGGCCGCTGAGCGGGCCGCTGAGCGGGCATCTGTGAGTCAGCCGGCTGCGAGCGCCGCGTTGACCAGCTGGACAAGCTCGGGCGCGGAAGCGGCGGTTACGGCATTCACCGCGCCACTCTTAACCGCGGTGGCTGCCAATGTGCCCTTAACACCGGTCACGGTAACCATTGCCTGCTTCTGTCCGGTGGGGAGCGTCTGGACGGTCAGGGCGCCCAGAGACCTGTCGGCCTGAACGTCGGTCTCGATGGGCTTCATTTCGCTCGTGATCTTTTGGCCCTCCAACTCCACGGTGAACGTCGAGCAGATGCCCACCGCCCCGTCGCTCTTGCCGAACTGCTCAGCCATGACAGCGGCGTCCTTTACCGCGAAGACAGTCACTATGGTTGCCGTTTTGGCTTTTGCCGCCAGGCTGGCCCCTGCCGCATAGGTGCTGCCCTCCGGAACCTGGCTGTTGTTGTCGGCCAGCACCGCGCACGCTTTCGGGGTGATGACCGCAGTTTTCAGCAGTTCCCTGGCGGCTATCAGCCCCTGGTCGATCTGGGCGGCAGGCACAACAGTCAGGGACTGGCCCTGAGCGTCCTTCAGACCACTCACAATCGACGTGAGGTCCTCGTTGGAGTAGGTCTTTGCGGCAGTCGCAGTGGCCGCTGGCGCTGATGAAGAATTGGCCCCGGGTTGAGTGGATGAGTCGCCGGGAGCGGCGCCGCCGCAGCCGGTGACGGCGATGACGGCCGTCAGTGTGAGCGCGGCTGGTGCGATGCGTCGGTGCATGATGGATCCCCGTTCCGTTCACCTGTCTGCCGGCGGATCCGGCAGGTTCCTTGCCGCGAATGCTCAGAGCCTACGGCGAACTCCGCGGCAGCACCATAGTCACGGGAACCCGGAATGTACAGAACTTTAAAGCGAACTTTAAAGAGACCCGCGAACCCCTATCAAAGCGGCGGCGGGTTGGGGCAACATGTGTAGTGCTCTGCCACTGCGCATGGCATCCACCACGTCCAGCCTTGAAGGAGAATCCCGTGCCCACCATCCTCAATCCGTACCTTGGCTTCCGTGACACCGCCCGTGAGGCCATGACTTTCTACCAGTCTGTTTTCGGCGGGGACCTGCAGCTAAGCACCTTCGGTGATTTCCACGCCAGCGAAGACCCGGCGGAAGCCGACAAGATCATGCACGGGATGCTGACCTCGGAAAAGGGCTTCGTGCTCATGGGCTCTGATACCCCGGACTCCATGGATTACTCGGCCGGGAGCAGCATTTCCATATCACTGAGCGGGGACGACGAAGCTGAACTGCGTGGCTACTACGAAAAACTGTCCGGCGACGGCGGCACCGTCACCGTCCCAATGGAGCCGGCGCCGTGGGGCGACATCTTCGGGATGTGCACGGATAAGTTTGGCGTCGCGTGGCTGGTCAATGTCAACGCGGCCCAGGTCAACGCAGCCCAGGCAGGTCCTGCTTCCTAGCCGCCAAGTAGGCGTTGAGGGGATCTTAGGAACCGGGCGGCGACCACACCCACGCGCGGATTTCGGGGAGGTCCTCGAAATGCTCACGGATGTAGTCCGCGTGCGCCTCCAGCTGCCGGCTGCAGTGCTCGGCGAGCTCCTCCATTCCCGGCAGCCGGCGGTGCATGCGGTGCAGTGCTTCAAGCGCGAGGTGGTACCGGCTCATCCGGTTGAGCACCACCATGTCGAAAGGCGTGGTGGTGGTGCCCTGCTGGCTGTACCCGCGCACGTGGAAACGTTCCGGGTTCGGGCGCCCGTGCAGCAGCTGGTGGAAAGAGCGGGCGTAACCGTGCCATGCCACCACCACCTCGCAGGTGTCTGTGAACAGCGAGGTGAACGTCCCGTCGTCGAGCCCGTGCGGGTGGACGTCCCGCGGCGGCAGCACCATGGCGTCCATGACGTTCACCACCCGGACCCGGGCGTCAGGGACATGGCGCTGCAGCAGCCAGGCCGCCGCCAGCATCTCTTCCGTGGGGATGTCTCCTGCGGAGGCAAGGACGATGTCCGGCGTCTCAAAGTTTGTCTCGTTGCCAGCCCACTCCCAGCGTGACGCGCCGGCCTCGGCGTGGGCACGCGCCTCCTGCAGCGTCAGGTATTGCGGATGCGCCTGCTTGTCCACCACAACGAGGTTGACGTAGTCGGTGCTGAGCAACGCGTGTTCCGCAGCCGCCAGCAGGGTGTTGGTGTCCGGCGGAAGGTAGATGCGGGTCACTTCACCCGAAAGGGACAGCACGGTGTCGATCAGGCCGGGTCCTTGGTGGCTGAAGCCGTTGTGGTCATTGCGCCAGCACGTGGAGGTCAGGAGGATGTTGAGGCTCGGAACGGGGGAGCGCCATTCCAGTTCGCGTGCGTGCTGCAGCCATTTGGCATGCTGCACCGTCATGGACGCGCTGACCATGGCGAACGCCTCGTAGCTGGCGAAGAAGCCGTGCCGCCCGGTCAGCAGGTAGCCCTCCAGCCAGCCCTGGCACAAGTGCTCGGAGAGGACTTCCATGACGCGCCCGTCTGGTGAAACGTGGTCGCTCGACCCGGCGGTGTCACCGGTTCCGGGCGGCAGCAGCAGGCAGCGGTCGCTCGCTTCGAAGACTGCCCCGAGGCGGTTGCTGTTGGTCTCGTCCGGGCAGAAGAGCCGGAACCTCGGATTGTCCTTCGTGTCCCGGTACAGGTCCCGGAACAGCTCGCCGAGTGGTTTCGTGGTCTCGCTGCTCGTCGAGCCGTGCTCGCCGGGGTCCACTGCGTACCGTTCCAGCTCGGGGATGACGAGCGGCACGGAGGGCCGGCCGTTGGCCGCAGGCACCGATCCCATCCGCAGCGGTCCTTCGGGGGCCAAAGCGGCCAGGTCGGGCTCCAGCCTGCCCCCGGCGTCGAACAGCGCCTCGGGCTCATAGGAACGCATCCACTGTTCGAGCAGTGCCAGGTGTTCCGGGTTGTCCTTCACTCCTGACAGCGGGACCTGGTGGGCGCGGAACGTTCCCTCCACTGCGCTGCCGTCCACGGTTTCGGGGCCGGTCCATCCTTTGGGAGTCCGCAGGATGATGGCAGGCCAGCGGGCGGCGGCAGCGACGCCGTTGCTGCGCGCAGCCTTCTGGATGCTGCGGATCCCGGCGTAGGCGCTGTCCATCGCCGAGGCCAGGTCCCGGTGGACCCGCTCCGGGTCGTCACCGGAGACCGTGACGGGAGCCCAGCCGTGGGCATGAAGCAGCGCCTCCACGTCGTCGTTGGACCGCCGGCCCAGGATTGTCGGGCCTGAGATTTTGTGCCCGTTCAGATGGAGCACCGGCAGGACGGCACCGTCCCTGCCGGGGTTAAGGAAGAAGGGTGCGTCCCAGGAGGCAGCGAGCGGACCTGTTTCGGCCTCGCCGTCGCCCACTACGCAGGCGGCAACCAGGTCCGGGTTGTCCATGACGGCGCCGGTCGCATGCATCAGCGAATATCCGAGCTCGCCGCCTTCGTGGATCGAGCCCGGGGTGGCCGGACCCACGTGGCTTCCCACTCCGCCGGGGGTGGAAAACTGGCGCGCCAGCCGCCGCAGGCCTTCCTCGTCCCGGCTGACCTTCGGATACAGCTCCGAATAGGTGCCTTCCAGGTACACGTTGGCCACGACAGCGGGGCCGCCATGGCCCGGACCGGCGAGGAACAGGACCTGTGCGCCGGTCCGTTTGATCAGCCGGTTCAGATGCACGTAGACCAGGGACAGCCCCGGGCCCGTTCCCCAGTGTCCGAGCAGGCGCGGTTTGATGTGCTCCGGCTTCAGGGGCTCCCGGAGCAGCGGGTTTTCCTGCAGGTAGATCTGCGCCACAGTCAGATAGTTTGCCGCGTTCCAGTACCTGTTCAGCAGCTCGAAATCTTCGGTCGCAGCAGCAGCGGCTGCCGGGTTGTCGCCCATGCCCTTGCCTCTCGTCGGATATGCTCCAGCGCTGACGGGCACAGTCTATCCGCAGGGCTGCACCCTGCCCTGGCCTTGCTGCCCCTGCCCGTCCTGGCCTTTCCCTCGCCTATGCGGCCCCCTTGCCCGGCCGCGCGACTGGTCCGTAGCGTTAGCCGCGGGAAGGACCAAGCATGAACAGTGACGAGGGAAGGAACAACGCAGCACCACGAGTCTCCCTCTACCTCGATGTGGACGGCGTGGTCTGCCCGTTCGGAGCGGCCGACAACACGCCGTGGGGCTCGGTCTGGAATTATGCGTTCGCTGGGATGCTTGAGGTGGCCTATGCCCCGGAGCTCGTGCAGGCCCTGAATGCGCTTGTGGGGATTCCGGACCTGCGATGCGTCTGGCTGACCAGCTGGGAGGAACTGGCGCCGGGGTTTCTGTGCCCGGCCACCGGCATCGACGGGGCAGAGTGGCCGGTGCTGACGGCCGGCGGTGCCGGCAGTGGAGCCGACTGGTGGAAACTCGAAGCCCTGCAGTCAGACCTTGAGGCCTCCGGCACAGAGCGCCTCATCTGGGCGGACGACCAGCTGGCTTTCGAGCGCCAGGCCCAGGCCTAGGCCAGGGTCCTTGGAGGTCGGGCGCTGCTCGTCTCGCCGGATCCGAGACGGGGCCTGACCCCTTTGGACATGGAAGCCATCCGGGTCTTCGCGGAGCAGCAGGTTTGATCTGCTGGACGTGGCGCGTACGATCTATAGGGTTTCAAACCCGTTCTGCAGCCACTGCAAGCCCAGCCGCGTGAATTATCAGTAAATAAGCGGTGAACTATGCTGTGCAGGGCAGTCGGGGGACATGTGGAACTGCTGATCGTCGACTCTGCAGATTGGGCAACAGGTGGATATCACCTTAATGGTGGCGCTGGTCATAGCACTGGCCTTATTTTTCGACTTCACCAATGGATTTCATGACACCGCGAACGCGATGGCCACGCCCATCGCCACCGGCGCCATCAAACCCAAGACGGCGGTTGCACTCGCAGCCGTCCTGAACCTGGTGGGCGCGTTCCTGTCCACGGAAGTGGCCAAGACGGTCTCCGGCGGCATCATCCGCGAGGGAAATGACGGGATTCAGATCACCCCGGACATTATTTTCGCCGGACTCATGGGCGCCATCCTGTGGAACATGATCACGTGGCTCAAGGGCCTGCCCTCGAGTTCGTCGCACGCCCTGTTCGGCGGGCTGATCGGTGCCGCGGTCGCCGGCATCGGCTTCCACTCCATCAACCTGGAGTCGCTGATGCAGAAAGTCATCCTGCCGGCGATCTTCGCGCCCCTCATTGCCGGCATCGTTGCATACGTCTGCACCCGCATCGCCTACGCCCTCACCTCCCGGCACGATCCGGAAACGGGCAGCAAGCTGACGCAGAAACGCGGCGGCTTCCGGACCGGCCAGATCTTCACCTCCAGCCTGGTGGCACTGGCCCACGGCACCAACGACGCCCAGAAGACCATGGGCATCATCACCCTGGTGCTGATCGCCGCCGGAACGCAGGAGCCGGGGTCAGGCCCGGAGTTCTGGGTCATCGCAGCCTGCGCGTTCGCCATCGCCATCGGAACCTACGCCGGCGGATGGCGCATCATCAGGACCATGGGCGCCGGGCTTACCGAGGTCAAGCCCGCACAGGGCTTCGCCGCGGAGACCAGCACCGCGTCCGCCATTCTCGCCTCCTCACACCTGGGCTTCGCCCTTTCCACCACGCAGGTGGCCTCCGGCTCTGTCATCGGTTCGGGAATGGGCCGCAGGGGCACGAGCGTCCGCTGGGCCATGGTGGGCCGCATCGTTGTCGGCTGGCTCTTCACCCTCCCGGCGGCGGGCATCGTCGGAGCGCTGACGGCGCTCCTGGTCAAGACCGGCGTCGTCGGCGTGGTCATCGCCGCAGTGGCCGGTACCGGAGCGGTGCTGTACATGTTCCTCGTGTCCCGCAAATCCGCTGTGGGCCACCACAACGCCGTCGAGGTGGAAGAAGCCGGGCAGGCAGTCCGCTTCGCAAAGAAGAAGGGCCTCGCCCGGTCACGCGCCGCGCGTGCCAAGGAGAACAAGTCGGAGGATACGCAGCGATGAAGTGGATGGAACTCCTGATCGTAGCCGGTGCCACGCTCACCGCCGCTGTGACCGTGGTGGTGCTCTACTCGCTCGGCGTCCGGCTGACCGCCATTGCCGGAGACCGCCAGGCTGCCGCCCCGCTGTGGGTCCGTTACCTGTCCTACGCCTGCTTCGGACTCTGCGGAGTCGCCGTGCTGTTCGGGCTGTACCTGATCATTCCCTACTTCAGCGGCTAGCTGACCGCACGACCTCTGGGAACCACCGGCGGGAGTCGCTAGGCTGGGCCCCATGTCAACTGTCCAGTACTACGTGGCGTCCTCCCTCGACGGGTTCATCGCAACAGCCGACGACGACCTTGCCTGGCTGCTGCAGTTCGACGGCTTCGAGGGCGGAAAAGAAAGCTACGACACCTTCATGGCCGGCGTGGGCTGCATCGTCATGGGCGGAAGCACCTACCAGTGGCTCATGGACCACGAGCCGGGAAACTGGCCGTATCCCGGTACCCCCTGCTGGGTCTTCACCCACCACGAATTCACCGCCCCGCCGGGTGCCGACGTCACGTTCGTCCGCGGTGACGTCAGCGAGTTCGCAAACGACTTCACCAGGGACGCCGCAGGGAAAAACGTCTGGGTGGTCGGAGGCGGTGACCTGGCCGCCCAGTTCGCCGACGCCGGTCTGCTGGACGAGCTCATCGTCTCGATCATCCCCGTCGTGCTGGGGCAGGGGAAGCGGCTGCTGCCGCTGAAGGGCCCGACGCCGCCGCTTGAGTTGGCGGACTCCCGCACCCAGGGCCGGGGGATCGTGGAG
Source organism: Arthrobacter sp. NPDC093125 (assembly GCF_044754225.1). Classification (NCBI taxonomy): domain Bacteria; kingdom Bacillati; phylum Actinomycetota; class Actinomycetes; order Micrococcales; family Micrococcaceae; genus Arthrobacter; species Arthrobacter sp. NPDC093125. The sequence continues at coordinate 23,980 of NZ_JBIVOQ010000018.1, forward strand.
TTGCGATACCGTTTCGCGGGAACGGGCAGCACCCCCTAAGCCGCGGCTATGCGCCGATGTCCCGGATCAGGTTCGTGATCCGGGCGGTTGAGAGTCTGCGGCCCTGCTCGTCCGTCATCACAATCTCGTGGGTGGTCAGCGTCCGCCCAAGATGGATGGCGGTGCACGTTCCCGTCACGGTGCCTGATGCGACGGCGCGGTGGTGCGTCGCGCCCACTTCGATGCCCAGCGCCTGACGGCTCGGCCCGGCGTGCATCCCCGCAGCGAAGGATCCGAGGGTCTCGGCCAGCACCACATGGGCGCCTCCATGGAGGATGCCCGCTACTTGTGTGTTCCCTTCGACGGGCATGGTCGCCACCGTCCGCTCCGGGCTCATCTCCAGGAACCGGATTCCCATCTTCACCACCAGGGCGCCGATGCCGTACCCGGCAAGCCAGTCGTGCAGGTGCTCCGGCACCCCCGCAGCAAACAGTTCGTCCCTGAACTGCATTTCGACGGCGGTGCCGGCCTCGTCGTCGGAGTGCGCCTCGACGGCGGATCCGGCTTCCCCGGCAGGCTGGCCGGGCGTGAAATTGTCCATCATGGCAACTAGGCTGGCACCTGTGAGTGAAACAACCAAACCGGCCCCTTTCCCGTCTTCAACCGAAACTCTTCAGGACATCGCAGTGTCTACGCCTGCCGGCCCGTCGGTGTCGGCCACCGAGGCTCCGGTGATTCCCCTGACGGACCAGCCCCGGCTCCTGGTGCTGGACGGGCACTCCATGGCCTTCCGGGCCTTCTTCGCCCTCCCGGCCGACAAGTTCTCAACGACCAGGGGCCAGCACACCAACGCGATCCATGGCTTCACATCCATGCTGATCAACCTCATCAAGGAACAGAAGCCCACCCACATCGCCGTGGCCTTCGACGTCTCGGATGACACCACTCACCGCAAAGCCGAATACAGCGAGTACAAGGGCGGCCGCAACGAGACTCCCCGGGAGATGAGCGGGCAGATCGACCTCATCGACAAGGTGATGGGCGCCTGGGGCATCAAGACCATCAAGATGCCCGGTTACGAGGCGGACGACATCCTGGCCACACTGGCCGCCATGGGCGAAAAGGCCGGCTACGAGGTCCTGCTCGTCTCGGGTGACCGCGACGCCTTCCAGCTCATCACTGACAACGTCTTCGTGCTGTACCCCAGGAAGGGTGTCAGCGACATCCCGCGCATGGATGCCGCGGCCGTCCAGGAAAAGTACTTCGTCTCGCCCGGGCAGTACTCGGACCTCGCGGCGCTGGTGGGGGAGACCGCAGACAACCTCCCCGGCGTCCCCGGCGTCGGACCCAAAACGGCCGCCAAGTGGATCAACCTCTACGGCGGCCTGGAAGGCGTGCTGGAGCACCTCGACGCCATCGGCGGGAAGGTGGGCGACGCGCTGCGCGCCAACGTGGACGCGGTCAAGCGCAACCGCAAACTGAACAGGCTCCACACCGACCTTGACCTGCCGGTGACGCTGGACGAACTGGCGGACCCGCAGCCGGACCGCGAGGCACTCGAGGCGCTGTTTGAGGACCTTGAATTCAAGACCATCCGCGCCCGGCTGTTCGAGCTGTACGCCGCCGAGATCCCGGAAGCGGAACGCGAGACCCTGGCGAGCCGGGACTTCGCGACGTTGCAGGATGCCGAGGCGCTCCGGGCTTTCCTCGAGGCAGGGACGGGGCAACGGTCAGCCCTCGCCGTGGACGTGCTGCAGGGCAGGATCGGCGAGGACGCTGACGCCGTTGCGATCGTCCGGGATGACGCCGCGGCGTACATCGACCTCACCGCACTGGATGCCGACGCGGAGAACGTGCTGGTGCAATGGCTCCGGGATAAGGGTTCGCCGAAAGTCATGCACGGCTACAAGGCAGGGCTTAAGGCGCTGGCCAACCGCGGGCTTGGCCTGGAGGGCGTGGTGGATGACACCTCCATTTCCGGCTACCTCATCGAGCCCGACCGCCGCACGTACGAACTCGCGGAGCTGGCCCAGCACCACCTGAATATCCATGTCTCGCCGGAGGCCGCGAAGGCCGGCCAGCTGGAGCTGGCGTTCGACGACGACGCTGCCGCTGCATCGGGGGCGCTGGTCCAGGTGGCCGCCGTCGTCCATAAACTGAGCCGGTTCTTCGAGTCGGAAATGCAGGAACGCAAGGCCGAGGAGCTGCTGGCAACACTGGAGCTGCCGGTGAGCCGTGTCCTGGCCGACATGGAGCAGACCGGCATCGCTGTCTCCATGGAGCTAATGGACGAGCAGCTGGCGGATCTCGCAAGGGTCATCGACGACGCCCAGGAGCGCGCGTTCGCCGCCATCGGGCACGAGGTGAACCTCGGTTCGCCGAAGCAGCTGCAGACCGTCCTGTTCGATGAACTGCAGCTGCCGAAGACCAAAAAAATCAAGTCCGGCTACACCACGGACGCGGCCTCGCTGAAGAACCTGCTGGAGAAGACCGGGCACGAATTCCTGGTCCAGCTCATGGCGCACCGGGAATCGGCCAAGCTGCGGCAGATGGTGGAGACGCTCAAGAAGTCAGTGGCCGAGGACGGGCGCATCCACACCACCTATGCGCAGAACGTGGCGGCAACGGGGCGCATCTCCTCCAACAACCCCAACCTGCAGAACATCCCGATCCGCAGCGAGGAAGGCAGGCGGGTCCGGGGCATCTTCGTGGTCAGCGACGGGTACGAATGCCTGCTGTCCGCCGACTACTCGCAGATCGAAATGCGCATCATGGCGCACCTCTCCGGAGATGCCGGGCTGATCGAGGCCTACCGGCAGGGCGAAGACCTCCACCGGTTCGTGGGTTCGTCCATCTTCCACGTGCCGCCCGCTGAAGTCACCAGCGCGATGCGTTCCAAGGTCAAGGCCATGTCCTACGGCCTGGCCTACGGGCTGACTTCCTTCGGGCTGTCCAAACAGCTGGAAATCTCGGTTGACGAGGCCAGGACGCTGATGAAGAACTACTTCGACCGCTTCGGGGCCGTGCGCGATTACCTCCGGGGCGTGGTGGACCAGGCCAGGATCGACGGGTACACGGCCACCATCGAAGGCCGCCGCCGCTATCTGCCGGACCTCACCAGCACCAACCGGCAGCTCCGGGAGAACGCCGAGCGCATCGCCCTGAACTCGCCGATCCAGGGATCCGCGGCCGACATCATCAAGCGCGCCATGCTGGGCGTGCATTCCGAACTCGCCGCGCAGGGGCTGAAATCGCGCATGCTGCTGCAGGTGCACGACGAACTCGTCCTGGAGGTTGCCACCGGTGAACGCGAGGCTGTCGAGAAGCTTGTCACGGAGCAGATGGGGGCCGCGGCGCAGCTGAGCGTGCCCCTGGACGTCCAGATCGGCGTCGGAAGCAGCTGGTACGACGCCGGCCATTAAGGAAGACTGGCCACCAGAAAACGCGGCCACTAGATAACGCGGCACCGGAACCAGCAGCGCACAACGACGGGGGAGAAGTACGTGCCAGACACACAGGGGCCTGACCAGTACGTGCTCAGGAGGTTCCGGGCCGCGGAGAAAGACGGCGCCGATTACGACTCGGGCGCCGCCTGGATCCGGGCCGTGGGATTCGGTTTCCACGACAGCAGCCGCAATAACGGGTTCATCCGGAAGCTCATGGACATGTACCGGACGGATAACCGCGAGCTGACCGGTGTCTATCAGGCCGGGGACGTCGCGCCGCATTCCTTGGGAGCGGACATCCCGGTGGCCACATTCGCGACGCTGCGGAAGGACCTCAACGTCGGCTACGGCCGCCAGATTCCGGCGCAGCTCGTCACGTCCGTCACCGTGCGCGGCACGCACCGGCGGCGGGGCCTGCTGCGCCGGATGATGACGGAGGACCTCGCAGCCGCCCGGGCCGACGGCCTGGCCGTCGCGGCACTCACCGCTTCGGAAGGGTCCATCTACGGCCGGTTCGGCTACGGCGTGGCGACGTTCGAGCGCAGCATCAAAGTGGACACCGGGCCGAGGTTCCGTCTCCGCCACGCCGCGACGGGCACGGTGGAGATTGCGGACCGCAAGGTCCTCCTGGACCTGGCCCCGCACGTGTTCGGGCGGGTCCACCGGCTGACGCCCGGGTCCATCCTGCGGCAGGAGGCCTACCGCCAGACCGTGTCCGGCATGTGCGGCCGCGACGGCAGCGAGGATGAGTCCATCCGCTGTGCCCTGCACTACGACGCGGCCGGCGCCGTGGACGGCTACGTCTCCTACAAGTTCGCCGGGTGGGACAGCAAGCCCTACACGATTGAGGTTGTGGACCTTGTGGCGGCCACCGGTTCCGCCTACCTCGAGCTCTGGCAGTTCCTGGGAAGCATCGACCTGACTGAGCGGGTCAGCTGGGCCGACGCTCCCGTGGACGATCCGCTCACGTGGGCCCTGGAAGATCCGAGGCGTATCGAATCCTCGGACCACCGCGACATGCTCTGGCTCCGGATCCTGGACAGCGGCACAGCCCTCGCGGCGCGGCGCTATTCAGAGGATGGCGCCCTGACCCTTGAGGTTACCGATGCCCTGGGCATGGCCAACGGCACCTACGTCCTTCAGGTCAACGACGGGGAGGCCAGCGTGACCCCGGCTTCGGCAGGTGTGAGGCCGGAGTTGTCGCTGGACGTGGCGGAACTCGGGTCCATCTACCTCGGCGGAGTGTGTCCGGTGACACTCGCCACGGCCGGCCGGATAGCCGAGCACGTGCCAGGGGCGGCGCTGAAAGCACGCCTCATGTTCGCCGTCGAACGCTCACCGCACTGCCTGACGCACTTCTAGCGGGTAAAACTGCACTTCAGCGCCGCAACGCGCCGCCAGCGCTTTGACCGCCGTTCCCGCGAGCGACTAGAATAAACGGGCGTGTACTACGTGCACGCATCTCTAATCCACAAAATCAGGATGACCCGGCAGATTCATGTGACCTGCCGCTCGTTGCGCCTGCGTTCCATAACGCGGGGGCGATGGTTTGCCTGACCGACTAACTATCCACAACGGAGCCCCTACTACATGACCATCACCTCCACCGAGAAGCCCGGTACCCCCGTAGTCGCGATTAACGACATCGGTACCGCTGAGGACTTCCTCGCAGCTGTCGACGCCACCATCAAGTACTTCAACGACGGAGACCTCGTCGAGGGTACCGTCGTCAAGGTCGACCGCGACGAAGTTCTGCTCGACATCGGTTACAAGACCGAAGGTGTCATCCCCTCCCGCGAGCTTTCCATCAAGCACGACGTTGATCCCGGAGATGTTGTCTCCGTTGGCGATCAGGTCGAAGCCCTGGTGCTCACCAAGGAAGACAAAGAAGGCCGCCTGATCCTCTCCAAGAAGCGTGCTCAGTACGAGCGCGCCTGGGGCGACATCGAGAAGGTCAAGGAAGAAGACGGTGTTGTCACCGGTACCGTCATCGAGGTTGTCAAGGGTGGTCTTATCCTCGACATCGGTCTGCGCGGCTTCCTGCCGGCATCCCTCGTCGAGATGCGCCGCGTGCGCGACCTGGCTCCGTACATCGGTCAGCAGATCGAAGCCAAGATCATCGAGCTGGACAAGAACCGCAACAACGTTGTGCTGTCCCGCCGTGCATGGCTCGAGCAGACCCAGTCCGAGGTCCGCTCCACCTTCCTCAACAAGCTGGAAAAGGGCCAGGTCCGTCCCGGCGTCGTTTCCTCCATCGTCAACTTCGGTGCCTTCGTGGACCTGGGCGGCGTAGACGGTCTCGTCCACGTTTCCGAGCTGTCCTGGAAGCACATCGACCACCCGTCCGAGGTTGTCGAAGTTGGCCAGGAAGTCACCGTCGAGGTCCTCGAGGTCGACCTGGACCGCGAGCGCGTCTCCCTGTCGCTCAAGGCAACGCAGGAAGACCCGTGGCAGACCTTCGCCCGCACCCACGCCCTCGGCCAGGTTGTTCCGGGTAAGGTCACCAAGCTCGTTCCGTTCGGTGCGTTCGTCCGCGTCGAAGACGGCATCGAAGGCCTGGTTCACATCTCCGAGCTCGCTGTCCGCCACGTTGAGCTGGCTGAGCAGGTTGTCTCCGTTGGCGACGAGCTGTTCGTCAAGGTCATCGACATCGACCTCGAGCGCCGCCGCATCTCCCTCTCCCTCAAGCAGGCCAACGAGGGCGTGGACGCCGACAGCACCGAATTCGACCCGGCACTCTACGGCATGGCCGCCGAGTACGACGAAGAGGGCAACTACAAGTACCCGGAGGGCTTCGACCCGGAGTCCAACGAGTGGCTTGAAGGCTACGAGAACCAGCGCGCCGCCTGGGAGCAGCAGTACGCTGACGCCCAGACCCGTTGGGAAGCCCACAAGAAGCAGGTTGCCCAGCACGCTGCCGACGACGCTGCAGCTGCAACGTCCGGTGAGAGCGACTCCGGCACCACCAGCTACTCCTCCGAGCCGGCTGCCACCGAGACCGGTGCAGGCACGCTTGCTTCGGACGAGGCTCTTGCAGCACTGCGCGAGAAGCTGACCGGCAACTAATTGCCACAAGGCTAAATTGCCAACATAAAAGGTGGCCGTCCCCGGGAGGGGGCGGCCACCTTTTTGGTGCTCCGGGTGCGGAACTCCCGCTGCCTTGGAGTGGCAGGCAGTGTCAGGCGGTCTGCCCTGCGTGCTCGCCTTCGGCGATTTCCTCCAGCACCTTGTCGTTGAAGGCCGGGAGGTCGCCCGGCTTCCGGCTGGTCACCAGGCCCTGGTCCACCACTACCTGCTCGTCCGTCCAGTTGGCGCCGGCGTTCTTGAGGTCGGTCGCGAGCGTGTGGTACGATGTGAGGTTCCGGCCCTTGACCACGCCCGCATCAATCAGCAGCCACGGGCCGTGGCAGATCGCGGCCACGGGCTTGTGCTGCTCGAAGAAGCTCCGGGCGAAGTTTTGGGCGTCCTTGTCCACCCGCAGGTGGTCGGCGTTCACCACGCCGCCGGGAATCACCAGCGCGTGGAAGTCCGAGGCGTTGGCATCCGCCAGCGTTAGGTCGACGTCGAAGGTGTCGCCCTTGTCCACGCCTTCGAAGCCCTGGAGCTTGCCGCTCTTCGGCGCTACCAGGACCGGTTCTCCGCCGGCGTTCTTGACGGCGTCCCAGGGGCTGGTCAGTTCTACCTGCTCGACGCCGTCCGTCAGCAGGAAAGCCACCCTCTTGCCGGTGATGTTGTGCTCGGACATGTCTCCTCCTTTGCCTGCGAATGCCTTACAGCGTCCACACTAGGAAACGGAAAGTCCTAAGCAAGCTGATGATTGTTGCCCCGGCCGTCACGGTCAGAGGTCAACCCACTCGGTGCCTTCCGGCTCCAGGGCGGCCGCTCCGGCCGTTATGGCCGCGAGGTGGCCGGCGGCGTCGGCCAGCGCCGCGGGCGAATCCGGAAGGGCCAGCCGCAGGACCGCGGAGTTCGCCTCATACCCTGTCTCCGCCATGGCGTAGCCTGCGCTGCGCAGGTCATTTTCCAGGCGACCGGCCGCGGCGTGCGGCATCCTCACGGCACAGATCCTCAGGCGCCGGCGCTGCACCAGCGGGGACAGGGCCAGCGCGGTCGACACTGATTCCGAGTAGGCCCGCACCAGTCCGCCGGCACCCAGCAGCACCCCACCGAAATACCGCACGACGACGGCACTCACGTCGCTAAGGTCCGTGACCCCCGGGGCGGTTTCCCGCCGGAGCAGCGCCTCCAGCATGGGGACGCCGGCCGTGCCGGACGGCTCGCCGTCGTCACTGGAACGCTGGATGTCCCGGTCGGCACCCAGCACGAATGCGGAGCAGTGGTGCCGTGCATCGTGGAATTCCCGGCGCAGGTCCGCCACGAGGGCCCGGGCGCCTTCCTCGCTTTCGGCGCGGCGCAGCACGGTGATGAACCGCGACCGCTTGATCTCCAGCTCGTGGCGGAAGTCGGGGCCGGCGGCGAGGGTGGTGAAGGACAGCGTCCTGCTCTCTTGCTCTTGCACCGCCCAAGTCTAGTCCGGGCATGGGCCCACGCCGCGAGGGTTCCCTGGGCGACCGGAGCGAGGTCAGGGGAGAGGTGGGGACTAGTCTGGAGGGGTGCTGAAGATCGGGTTGACGGGCGGGATCGCCTCGGGGAAGTCAATGGCAGCGGTGCGCCTGAAGGAGCTGGGCGCGGTGCTCGTGGATGCTGACACGATAGCGCGTGAAGTCGTGGAGCCGGGCACGCCCGGGCTGGCCGCCGTGGCGCGGGCCTTCGGGGAGGAGATCCTCGACGCCGAGGGGCGGTTGGACAGGCCGCGTCTAGGTGCCATTGTCTTCCAGGATCCGGAGCGGCGTGCCGAGCTGAACGGCATTGTCCACCCCCTGGTCCGGCAGCGGGCCGCCGCGGTGATCTCCGCAGCCCCCGCCGACGCCGTCGTGGTACAGGACATCCCCCTCCTCGTCGAAACAGGGCAGCAAAGCAGCTTCCATCTCGTCGTGGTGGTCGACGCCGCGGCCGACGTGCGGGTCGAGCGGATGGTCCGGCATCGCGGCATGACCGCAGAGGAAGCCCGCTCGCGTATGGCCGCCCAGGCCTCGCGCGACGTCCGGTTGGCCGCCGCCGATGTGGTCCTGGACAACTCCGGTTCGCCGGACAACCTGCGCCTGGCGGTGGACAGACTCTGGGAGGACCGGCTGCTGCCCTTCGCCCGCAACCTCAGCGCATCCGCCGTCGCCGTCCGCCGCGGCGGGCCGGTGCTGGCCCCGCACGACCCCGACTGGGCGCGCCAGGCCTCCCTGCTGTCGGCGCGGCTGCGCGCCGCCGCACCGGAGGACATCCTCGCCGTTGACCATATCGGGTCCACCGCCGTGCCCGGACTTGACGCGAAAAACGTGATCGACCTCCAGCTCGCCGTGGCGGACCTGGAAACAGCGGACCGCATCGCCCCTCTGCTCGGGGCCGCAGGCTTCCCCGTCTGGCCCGGTATCCTCATGGACAGCCCCACGGCCAGCCGCCCCGATCGCGCCGCCTGGTCCAAGCGGCTGCATGGGAACGCGGATCCCGGACGGCCCGTGAACCTCCATGTCCGGGTCGCGGGTTCAGCCGGCTGGCGTTTCGCCCTGGGGTTCCGGGACTGGCTGACCGCTGTTCCGGCTGCCCGGGAGGCCTACGCGGGGGAAAAGCACCGCGTCGCGGCCCTTCATGCTGCAGACACGTCCACGGCCGGCTACGCGCAGGACAAGGAAGCCTGGTTCACGGTGACCGGCGGCCCCGGCATGGAGCAGTGGGCCGCAAGCAGCGGCTGGCAGCCGCCGTCGTACTCTGCTGCGGGCAGCACCTCCACCGGCGCTGCCGGTACAGCCCAAAGCTGAATCAGGGGAACCGGTCCGCGGCCCGCTGTAAATTAGATACATGAGTCTTGCGCAGGAGATCAACCGCGTCGTCGCGCCGTTCGAGGTCATCAGCGAGTTCAAGCCGGCCGGCGACCAGCCGGCGGCCATCGCGGAACTTACTGAACGAATCAAAAACGGCGAGAAGGACGTGGTGCTCCTCGGCGCTACGGGTACCGGAAAAAGCGCCACCACAGCCTGGCTGATCGAGCAGATCCAGCGGCCAACCCTGGTGATGGTGCAGAACAAGACGCTCGCCGCGCAGCTGGCCAACGAATTCCGCGAGCTGCTGCCAAACAACGCGGTGGAGTACTTCGTCTCCTATTACGACTACTACCAGCCCGAGGCGTACGTGGCGCAGACGGACACCTTCATTGAGAAGGACTCGTCCGTCAACGAGGAGGTGGAGCGCCTGCGCCACTCGGCCACGAACGCGCTGCTGACGCGGCGTGACGTGATAGTCGTGGCCACCGTTTCCTGCATTTACGGCCTTGGCACGCCGGAAGAGTACATCGCCGGGATGGTGACCCTCCGCAAGGGAGCGGAGATGAACCGCGACGATCTGCTCCGGAAATTCGTGTCGATGCAGTACACCCGGAATGATATGGACTTTCACCGCGGCACGTTCCGGGTTCGCGGCGACACTGTGGAAATCATTCCGATGTACGAAGAGCTTGCGATCCGGATCGAGTTCTTCGGCGACGAGATTGAGAACATCTATACGCTGCACCCGCTCACTGGGGAGGTAATCCGGGACGAGACCGAGATGTACGTCTTCCCGGCCTCGCATTACGTGGCCGGTCCGGAACGGATGAGCCGGGCGATCAAGCGAATCGAAGACGAACTTGCCGAGCGGCTCGCGGTGCTCGAGAGCCAGAACAAGCTGGTGGAGGCCCAGCGGCTCCGGATGCGCACCACTTACGACCTCGAGATGATGCAGCAGATGGGTTTCTGCAACGGCATCGAGAACTACTCATCACACATTGACGGCCGCGCCCGCGGAACCGCCCCGCACTGCCTCATCGACTACTTCCCGGACGACTTCCTGCTGGTCATTGATGAATCCCACGTTACCGTGCCCCAGATCGGGGCCATGTACGAGGGCGATATGTCCCGCAAGCGGAACCTGGTGGACCACGGCTTCCGGCTGCCTTCCGCGATGGACAACCGCCCGCTCAAGTGGGACGAGTTCCAGGACCGCGTGGGTCAAGCGGTCTACCTGTCGGCCACCCCGGGCAAGTACGAGCTCGGCAAGGCGGACGGCTTCGTCCAGCAGATCATCCGGCCCACCGGACTGATCGACCCCGAGGTGGTGGTCAAGCCCACCAAGGGCCAGATCGACGACCTCCTGGGTGAGATCAAGACCCGCACCGAGAAGAATGAACGCGTCCTGGTCACCACCCTCACTAAGCGGATGGCGGAGGACCTCACCGACTACCTCCTGGGCCACGGCATCAAGGTGCAGTACCTTCACTCGGACGTTGACACCCTCCGGCGGGTGGAGCTGCTGCGCGAGCTCCGGATGGGCGTCTTCGACGTCCTCGTGGGCATCAACTTGCTCCGCGAAGGCCTTGACCTGCCTGAGGTGTCCCTCGTGAGCATCCTCGACGCCGACAAGGAGGGGTTCCTCCGTTCCTCCACCTCCCTGATCCAGACCATCGGCCGCGCGGCGAGGAACGTGTCCGGGCAGGTGCACATGTACGCGGACCGCATCACCGACTCCATGGCGCATGCCATCGACGAGACCAACCGCCGGCGCGCCATCCAGGTCGCGTACAACACCGAAAACGGGGTGGATCCGCAGCCGCTGCGGAAGAAGATCGCCGATATCACCGACCAGATTGCCAAGGAGGACGCCGACACCCAGGAGCTGCTGAACAGCAACCGCCTGGCCAAGGGCGCCAAACGGGGCAAGTCGGCGGCCAAGGGTGCTGCCACCGTCCGGGCGGACGGCCTGGCCGCGGCACCTGCCGAGGACCTTGTGGGGCTGATCGAGCAGCTGACGGAGCAGATGCACGGCGCCGCCGCCGAGCTGCAGTTCGAGCTGGCCGCCCGGATCCGCGACGAAGTGAGCGAGCTGAAGAAGGAACTCCGCCAGATGCACGCAGCCGGCCACGCCTAGGCGCCTCATGCCCGTGTGCCGCCGGTCACAGTCGCGGCCGTCCGGTACCGGCGGTGCGGTCACGGACGCGGGCGGGTGCCGGCGTGCTGTAAAGTTGAGGTCAAGTAGGGGAGTATCCCGAGCGCTACGGACGTCAACACGCAGGGCACAGATGCCTTGCCGGGCGTAGCGGGCAACCACATCAGCACCAAGTGCACAGGTTCGCCGGAGAGACTTACACCAGTTTTTTGTACCCTGCGAAAGGTTAACTCTGTGCAGCTTCCCGTCTGGTTCGAGGTCGGCTCGTTCGTCGCCCTCGGCATCATCCTCCTGTTAGACCTGCTCCTGGTGGTGCGGCGTCCGCACGAACCCTCCATGAAGGAAGCCGGTTTGTGGGTCGCCTTCTATGTGGCTCTTGCCCTGGCCTTTGCCGGTGCGATGTTCGCGTTTGCGGGCCCGGAGTACGGCGGGCAGTTCGTTGCCGGCTGGGTGACCGAATACAGCCTCAGCATCGACAACCTCTTCGTCTTCATCATCATCATGGCGCGGTTCTCGGTGCCCCGTAAGTACCAGCAGGAAGTGCTGATGGTGGGCATCATCATCGCCCTCATCCTGCGCGGCATCTTCATCATGCTCGGCGCCATCGTCATCGAGCAGTTCAGCTGGGTCTTCTACATCTTCGGCGCCTTCCTGCTGTGGACTGCCTGGAAGCAGGCCAAGGACGAAGGCGAAGACGAGGAAGACAAGGAAAACGCGCTCATCGCGAAGATCCGCAAGGTCATCCCCATGTCGGAGAAGTTCGACGGCGGCAAGCTCCGCACAGTGGTTGACGGCAAGAAGGTCTTCACCCCCATGCTCATCGTGTTCGTCACGATTGGCATGACGGACCTGCTGTTCGCCGTGGACTCCATCCCCGCGATCTTCGGCCTCACGCAGAGCGCGTTCATCGTCTTCACCGCGAACATCTTCGCGCTCATGGGCCTGCGGCAGCTGTACTTCCTGCTCGGCGGCCTCATGAACCGCCTGGTCTACCTCAAGCATGCGCTGTCCATCATCCTGGCGTTCATCGGTGTGAAGCTGGTCCTGCACGCCATGCACGTCAACGAACTGCCGTTCATTAACGGCGGCCAGCACATCGAGTGGGCACCCGAGATCCCGACGTACGTCTCGCTTGCTGTCATCGTCGGCACCATCATCATCGCCGTGATCGCCAGCCTTATCAGCTCGGCTGCGCAGCAGGCCAAGCTGGATGCCCGCCTCGAGGAGGATGCGCGGAAGAGCCGGACCGGCGTCGACGCCGACGTCGAGTAGACGGAAGGCTTTCCCGGCTCCCGGCGGCGCCCTGCACGACTGCCTGACAGAAAACCCCGGCCACCTTGTGGCCGGGGCTTTCGTTTAATGCCGGGCCGGTAACCGGTTCCGGCGCCTGCCTCCGGGACTATGCTCGGAGGATGGCAACCACTTCCCGGACGGACCCGGATGTCCGCCTGGTGCAACGGCGTACCGTGGTGCTCCTGGGGTCCGCGCAGCTGTTCAGCGCTATCGGAACCGGGGCGACCGTCTCCATCGGTTCGCTGCTGGCCGTCGATTTGTCCGGTTCCGAGGCATGGGCCGGCTCAGTCGCCACCATGATGACGCTCGCGGCCGCGATGGCGGCGTTGCCGCTCGCCTCGCTTGCTGAACGGCGCGGACGCAGGATCAGCCTTGCCACGGGACTGGCCGCGGCCCTGGCCGGGGCCGTGCTCATCGTCGTGTCCGTGGTCTCCGGGGTCTTCGCGATCCTGGTCATTGGTGCCGCAGGCGTCGGGGTGGGGACTGCCGCGAACCTCCAGGCGCGGTTCGCCGCCGTCGACCTTGCGGACGCCGAACACCGCGGCCGCTCCCTGTCCGCCGTCGTCTGGGCCATCACCATCGGGGCCGTGGCCGGGCCCAACCTGATCCAGCCCGGCGCTGTGGTGGGCCAGAGCCTGGGGCTGCCGCCCATCGCCGGGCCGTTTGTCATCTCCGGCGCCGGGCTGGTGCTCGCCTGCGGCCTGCTCCTGGCCGGGCTACGCCCCGACCCGCTCCTTCTGGCCCGGCAGCTGGCCGGACCTCCCGCCGGACCTCCCGCCGGAGCCCAGCCGGCCGGTCCACCGACGGACAGTGTTGCTGGCGGACCGCCAGCGGGCGCAGCGCCTACCGGAGGTTCACTCGCCCGGGGATTGCGGGCCGTCCGCCATGCGCCGGCCGCGATCCTGGCGCTGGCCGCCGTCGTGGGTGCCCACGCGGTCATGGTGGGCGTCATGTCCATGACCCCGCTCCATCTGCAGGAGATCGTCGCCGGTCCGGGCAGCGTTCACGGCAGCCACACCGCGGGCAGCGATGTCCTGGTCATTATCGGTTTCACCATTTCGCTGCACATCGCAGGAATGTTTGCCCTCTCCCCGGTGATGGGCTGGCTGACGGACAAGCTGGGGCGGATCCAGACCATCGCCTTCGGCTTCGCCATCCTGACCGCTGCCGTGCTGGTGGCGGGTTTCGGGCAGACGTCGACGGCGGCCGTTGCCGTGGGCCTCGTGCTGCTGGGGGTGGGGTGGTCGGCGTCAACCATTGCAGGCTCGACGCTCCTGGCCGAGAGCGTCGCGCAGCAGGACAGGGTGGCCGTGCAGGGCGTTTCGGACATGCTGATGGGCGCGGCGGGCGCCGCGGGCGGTGCCGTCTCGGGCCTGGTGCTGAGCTGGGTGGGGTACCTCGGCCTCAATCTGGCCGGCGGCCTGCTGGGAGCGGGTGTCCTTGCGGCGGCGGTCGTTGTGTTGCTGGCCGCGCGGTCCCGGGAGGGACGGTCAGTTCCGGACTGACCGCACCATGCCCAGGAGCCGGCCAAAGATGGCTTCCCCGTCGTCGGCGATGCCGTCGTGGTGGAAGTCGGCCGTTTCCCACGCCTGCAGATTACGCACCGCTGCGGCAGTTGCGAGGGAAAGTCCGCGCTCAACGTAAATGTCGTTGGTGTAGACGGCGGCGGCGGCCGGCACTATGTTGGCGGCCAGCTGTGCCGGATCATACAGCGGTTTCCAGTCCATCTTGGCGGCCAGCAGCTCAGCTACTTCCTTCAGCGGCCGCAGCGCGTTGTCCTGGTCGAAGTACCACGGGTAGATCATTTCGCCGGTCAGGAGGATCTGCGGGGCGTCCGGGCTGAACTCCGGAAATTCCCGGAGGACCCGCCAGGCCGCCCAGTCCGTCGCCGGGCCCTGGGCGTAGATTGACTCATGCATCAGCGCGTACAGGGGGTTCGTGGCGCGGGAGACGTGCGGGCGGACCTGCTCGAGGAAGGTGTCAGACAGCCTGGGGCCCCGGGGAGTGTCCACGAAGGCGTCCTCCAGCAGGTTGTGCAGCCCGTCCACCCTCGTATTGCCGCCGAGGAAGGATCCCACCATCTGGAAGCGTTCCACCGTGAGGCGTTCTCCGCCGGGCAGGAATTCCTCGATGGTCCGGAGGTGCCGGACGATCCGGTCGACGGTTTCACGGTCTTCCGGATACCAGCCGAAGTATTCGGCATTGCGGGCGGCAACCCGTTTGAACGTCTCGCGGTACACCCGCTCCGCCGTGCCCTCCAGCGGGGCGAGTCCTCCGGTGATGAGCACTTCCCGCAGGCCTTCCGGCGCGAAGGAGAGGTACGTCAGTGCAATGAAGCCGCCGTAGCTCTGGCCGTAGATGGTCCACGGTTCCGACCCCAGTGCACGGCGGATCAGCTCGGCGTCGGCAACGATCGAATCGGCGCGGAAGTGTTCCAGATAGCGGGCCTGTGCCTCGGCGCCGCCGCGCAGCGGCAGCGTGTTGCGGTCCGCGGGGGAGGACAACCCGGTGCCCCGCTGGTCCAGCATGAGGATGCGGAAATCCTTGGCGGCGGCTTTGCTCCAGCCGCCCAGCGACATGAACCGGTTGCCGCGGCCGCCGGGGCCGCCCTGCAGGTACACAAGCCAGGGGAGCTGTTTCGCAGCAGTTTCAGTGTGCT
This sequence comes from Arthrobacter sp. NPDC093125, assembly GCF_044754225.1. Taxonomy (NCBI): domain Bacteria; kingdom Bacillati; phylum Actinomycetota; class Actinomycetes; order Micrococcales; family Micrococcaceae; genus Arthrobacter; species Arthrobacter sp. NPDC093125. The sequence goes on from NZ_JBIVOQ010000018.1 coordinate 39,385, forward strand.
CCGCCGACACGTATTCGCGCGCGAAAACCGTGATCGTCTCGGCGCCGGGATCCTCCGCGGAGCTGAAATGGTCCAGCGGGACCGTGAAGTAGTGCTCGGTCGTGCGCATCCCGCGAAACTCGTGCCTCCCGCGGACGGTGTGGACGGCGCGGTCGGTGCGAGGGACGGTGGTGGTGTGGACGGCGCTATGCGCCGCGAGGTCAGCCACGCGCCCCGGCCCCGCTGCGGGCTCCAAAGGCGGCGAGGGCGTCTCCGGTGAGGCGGAAGGTGGACCATTCCTCCATCGGGTTGGCTCCCAGCTTCCGGTAGAAGTCGATGGAGGGCTCGTTCCAATCCAGGACGCTCCACTCAACACGCGCGTAACCGCGGTCGACGGCGGTCGCTGCCAGGTGCTGCAGGAGGGCCTTTCCGTGTCCCTCGCCCCGGGCCTCGGGAGTGACGTAGAGATCCTCGAGATAGATGCCGTGCACACCTTCCCAGGTCGAGTAGTTCAGGAACCACAGCGCGAAGCCGCGGACCTGCCCTGCCTCGTTTTCCGCCATGTGGGCGAACACCCGGGGGCTCTCGCCGAAGAGCACGCTGTGCAACATCTCCGGCGTGTTGCGGACGGCGTCCGGTTCCTTCTCGTAGATGGCCAGTTCGTGGATCATCTGCAGGATTACAGGGACATCGGCGGGGGTGGCAGGACGGATAACACTCATGATCCGAGCTTACTGGGTGAACAGTCCAGCACTTGAGTTAGGCTCTCGATATACGCTCCGGCCGATCGACGAAGACGTCCTGATTTTGTCTGCCCGGGACGGCTTCTATAAGCCTGGCTGCGCAGAGTAGCGGGGCACCGGCAGTCCCGCCTGACCGAGCCTGACAGATAGGGGCCTGGTATGGACTTGTTTGAAACAATCATGTTTCCGTTCAAATGGTTTGTGTCCATCATCATGGTGGGCTTCCATGAGGGCATGAGTGCGCTTGGAATGCCGGCTGCCAGCGGCTGGACCTGGACATTGTCCATCATCGGCCTGGTGCTGGTCATCCGGGCAGCCCTCATTCCCGTCTTCGTCAAGCAGATCAAGGCCCAGCGCGGCATGCAGTTGCTGCAGCCGGACCTGAAGAAACTCCAGAACAAGTACAAGGGGAAGAAGGACCAGCTGTCCCGCCAGGCCATGGCGCAGGAACAGATGGCTATGTACAAGAAACACGGCACCAACCCGTTCTCGGCCTGTCTGCCCCTGCTGATCCAGATGCCGTTCTTCCTGGCACTGTTCACAGTCCTGTCCGGCATCACCTCGGCGCGCGACAAGGGACAAGGCATAGGTGCAATGAACCACGAGCAGGTTGTGCAGTTCGATGAGTCGAGTATCTTCGGTGCACCGCTGAACGCGGCCCTGCTGTACCACTCAGACGGCAACCTTGCAGTGATAGTCCTGACTATCCTGATGATCCTGGCTATGACGGCCTCGCAGTTCATCACGCAGAAGCAGATCATGGCCAAGAACATGTCCGAAGAGGCAATGGCCAGCCCGTACATGCGCCAGCAGAAGATGATGCTTTACATCCTGCCGATCGTCTTCGGCGTTGGCGGCATCAACTTCCCCATCGGTGTCCTGATCTACTGGACCACCACCAACCTCTGGACCATGGGTCAGCAGTTCTTCGTCATCCGCCGCATGCCCACGCCGGGATCGCCGGCCGCCAAGGCCCTCGCCGAGCGCCGGGCTGCCAAGGGACTCCCCGTACTGCCGATCCTCAGCGGAAAACGCGAAGGGGCCGGAGCCGCTCCCATCGTCGTCCAGCACAAGGGTCAGCGCGTCCAGCCACACCGCAAGCCCAGGAAGAAGAAATAGCCGGCGGATCCTGGCTGACCCGGCAGCGGGGAATGCTGGACAGGTGTTGACCTATGACACTAACCGACAGGACCAAACTCTCCAGCGGTCCAACGCACCTCAGTCAGAGCCTGTTGACGTCCGTCACCCGGACGACGGCGGTGCCGGTTTCGTCGGACGCGGCAAGGTCGACCTCCGCGGAGATGCCCCAGTCGTGGTTGCCGGCGGGGTCATCGAAGATCTGCCGGACTTTCCACACGCCGGGTTCCTCAGCGATGATGAGCAGCCCAGGCCCCCGGGCGTCGGGCCCGGTGCCGATGTCGTCATGTTCGTCGAAGTAGTCGTCCAGCACGTCTTCCCAGCGGTCCGCGTCCCAGCCGCTATCGCCGTCGAGCTCCCCGAGAGCAGTGGCGTCCTCCTCCGCGAACAGCTCCACGCGCCGGAACATCTCGTTCCGGACCATGACACGGAAGGCCCGGATGTTGGAGGTCAGCGACGGAGGCGGCGGTGGCGGCGCGTCGTGCGGTGTTGGCGCCGCGCCGGAGGTCAGCTCCTCCCATTCATCGAGGAGGCTGGAGTCGACCTGGCGGACCAGTTCGCCGAGCCAGGCGATGAGGTCCTCCAGGTCCTCGCGGAGGGCATCCTGGGGCACGGTCTGGCGCAGCGCCTTGAACCCGTCGGCCAGGTACCTCAGCACGATGCCCTCGGAACGCGCCAGTCCGTAGAACTGGACGAACTCGCCAAAGTTCATGGCCCGTTCGTACATGTCGCGGATGATCGACTTGGGCGCCAGTTCAAAGTCGCCGATCCACGGCGCTGCCCTACGGTAGACCTCGAAGGCCTCGCCGAGGATCTCCGCGAGTGGCTGCGGGTAGCTCACCTCGTCCAGCATCGCCATGCGCTGCTCGTATTCGATGCCGTCAGCCTTCATCGCCGCAATGGCCTCGCCGCGGGCCTTCTTCTGCTGGGCAGAGAGGATCTGCCGCGGCTTCTCCAGCGTGGCCTCAATGACCGAGACGACGTCGAGCGCATACGACGGCGACTCGGGATCCAGCAGCTCCAGCGCGGCCAGGGCGAAGGGGGAGAGCGGCTGGTTCAGTGCGAAGTTGGGCTGCAGGTGCACAGTGAGGCGGACTGTGCGGCCGTCGGGCCCCTGCTCAGACGGCGGGATGCGCTCGACAACCTCCGCGGCGAGCAGTTCGCGGTAGATGGCCAAGGCCTTCTTCATCAGCCGGAGCTGGGACGGGCGCGATTCGTGGTTCTCGGTGAGCAGCCGGCGCGCCGCCGCAAACGGATCGCCGGGCCGCTCCATGAGGTTCATCAGCATGGCATGGGTGACGGTGAAACTCGAGGTCAGGGGTTCCGGAACGGATTCCACCAGCCTCTTGTAGGTGGGCTCCCCCCAGGAAACAAAGCCTTCCGGCGGCTTCTTCTTCACCACCTGGCGCAATTTCTTCTGGTCATTGCCGAACTTCGCCGTGGCCTTGGCCATGGCGCGGACGTTCTCCACCACGTGCTCCGGCGCCTGCACCACCACCGTGCCGGCAGTGTCGTAGCCTGCCCGGCCGGCCCGTCCGGCGATCTGGTGGAATTCCCGTGAGTTGAGCAGGCGGGTGCGGACGCCGTCGTATTTGCTCAGCGCGGTGAGCAGCACGGTCCTGATGGGGACGTTGATGCCGACGCCGAGCGTGTCGGTGCCGCAGATGACCTTCAGGAGGCCTGCCTGTGCCAGCTGTTCCACGAGCCGCCGGTACTTGGGCAGCATGCCCGCGTGGTGGACGCCGATGCCGTGCCGGACCAGACGGTTGAGGGTCTTGCCGAAGCCCGCCGCGAAGCGGAAGTTGGCGATCAGCTCGGCGATCCGGTCCTTCTCTTCCCGGCTGCAGACGTTGATGCTCATCAGCGTCTGGGCGCGCTCGATGGCTTCGGCCTGGCTGAAGTGCACCACATAGACCGGCACCTGCTTGGTGGACAGCAGTTCCTCCAGCGTCTCGTGCACGGCGGTCTCGTGGTAGTAGTAATGCAGTGGAATGGGGCGCTCGGCGGAGCTGACGGTCGTAGTGGGCCGGCCGGTGAGCTTGGTCATGCCCTCCTCGAAGCGGCTGACATCACCCAGGGTTGCGGACATCAGCAGGAACTGGGCCTGGGGCAGTTCGAGCAGGGGCACCTGCCATGCCCAGCCGCGTTGGGGATCCGAGTAGAAGTGGAACTCGTCCATGATGACGGAGCCAAGATCGGCGGCGGCACCTTCCCGCAGGGCGGTGTTGGCGAGGATCTCAGACGTGCAGCAGATGATCGGTGCGTCCTGGTTGACCCCGGAATCGCCGGTGATCATGCCCACGTTCTCCGCGCCGAAAATCTCGCAGAGGGCGAAGAACTTTTCCGACACAAGCGCCTTGATCGGGGCTGTGTAGTAGCTGCGTTCGCCGCGTGCCATGGCTTGGAAGTGCGCTGCGATGGCCACGAGTGACTTGCCTGACCCCGTGGGCGTCGCCAGGATCACGTTGGCGCCGGAAGCAAGCTCCATGATCGCCTCGTCCTGGGCGGCATACAGTTCAAGCCCCCGGCTTTCGGTCCACTCCAGGAAGCGCATGTAGAGGGAATCCGGGTCTGCCTCCGCCGCTGCTGTCCGTGCGGCCGGGGCGGGGAGCTGTTCAACGAGTTTCATTGCTTTCCAGCTTAGTGCCGTATGCCTGAGGGGCGTGCTTTCATCCGGGGGCGGCGTTAGGCTCGCGTTGGTTGGCCCTTTAGGGCAGCTGCAGGTCGGCAGACACGGCCTGCCCGCAGTTGTCCCCTGGAGGCTTTTGTGAAATGGGATCCCGCCAAGTACGTGCAGTTCGGCGACCACCGGCGGCGGCCGTTCTTTGACCTGACGGCCCGAATCGACGCAGCAACCCCGCGTGAGGTGGTTGATCTTGGGTGCGGTCCGGGAAACCTGACTGCCACCCTCGCGGAGCGCTGGCCGGAAGCGAAAGTGGTGGGCCTCGATTCCTCCGCAGAGATGCTGTCCAAGGCTGAAGCCCAGTCAGGATCTGTGGCGAATCTGGAGTTCCGGCTCGGGGACATCGCCGCCTGGACGCCGTCCGCCGAAACCGACGTGGTGGTGAGCAACGCCGCCCTGCAGTGGGTCCCGGAACACGTCGACCTGCTCCCGGCATGGCTGGCGGCACTCCGCCCGGGGGCGTGGTTCGCCCTCCAGGTGCCCGGCAACTTCACGTCCCCGTCCCACACCCTGATGCGCGAGCTCGCGGAATCCCCGGCCTGGGCAGAAAAGCTCAACGGCGTGCTCCGCCATGAGGATGCCGTCGCCGATGCAGCACGCTACCTCGAGATCATGCTGCGCGCCGGCTATGCGGTGGACGCCTGGGAAACCACCTACCTGCAGGTACTTCCCGGGGACAACGCGGTCCTCGAGTGGGTACGCGGGACGGCGCTGCGTCCCGTCCTTGCGGCCCTGCCGCCCGAGGACGGGAGCGAGTTCGAGCGGGTCTACGCGCAGCGGCTGGCCGGTGCGTATCCGTCTACCGAGTACGGCACCGTCTACCCGTTCCGCCGGATCTTCGTGGCGGGCCGGAAACTTTAGGGCGGGCCGGGCGGAAGCCGGGCGCGTCTTAGGCACCCTGAAGGGGGAGCTGTGAGGTAGCTTACAAGGACGAAGCGGTTGTGGGGCCCGGCGGTGAAGGCTCCTGTTCTGCACCAGCCATGAAGGAGGCGCCCGGTGCTCTTTCGGCTTATGCGCAGCTTCCTGTCTGAACACCGTGCCGCGGTGTGGGCCATCCTTGCGCTGCAGATGCTCCAGACCGCCGCCAACCTGATGCTGCCCACGCTGAACGCAAGCATCATTGACGACGGCATACTGGCCGGCCGTAGCGACGTGATCCTGGAGCTGGGTGGCTGGATGGCGGCGCTGTCCGTCGTCCAGGCGGGCACGGTGCTGGGCGCAGGTTACCTGGCCGCGGTCGTGGCAATGAAGCTCGGCCACCGGCTCCGGCGCAGCCTGTTCGCCCAGGTCCAGGCCATGTCCTCCCAGGAGGTCAACGGGTTCGGCGCCCCCAGCCTCGTTACCCGGGCCACGAATGACGTGCAGCAGATCCAGACCTTCGCTGTACTGGTGTTCACGATGCTGGCCGCCGCACCGGTCATGGGCATCGGCGGGATCGTCCTGGCTGTACAGCAGGACGCGGCCCTGTCCGCCGTCGTGATCGTGGTGGTGCCGCTGCTGGTGCTCATCATGGCACTGATTGTGCGGCGGCTGATTCCGCTGTACCGGCAGGGGCAGACGCTGATAGACGGCGTCACGCGGATCCTGCGTGAACAGATCATCGGTGCCGGCGTCATTCGTGCCTTCGTCCGGCAGGACCATGAGGCCGCCCGCTTCGCCGAGGCAAACCGGAAGCTGACCGGCAACAACCTGCAGTCGGCCCTGCTCGTGGCAGGAATGCTTCCTTTGATCATGATCGTGGTGAACCTGTCCTCTGTGGCCGTGGTCTGGTTCGGCGGGCACCTCATCGAGGCCGGGGACATGCAGGTGGGGGCGCTTTCCGCCTTCATCGCCTACATCCTGCAAATCCTGCTGGCCATCATGATGGCAATGTACGTCTTCATGACTGCTCCCCGGGCGGCCGTCTGCGCGGAGCGCATCCAGGAGGTGCTGGACGTGCAGCCCGCCATAGCGGGTGGTGACAAGCCCGCCGGCGGTTCACCTGCGGGCGCGCGGGGGCCCAATCCCGCTGAGTCCGATGCCGTGGGTTTTGATGCCGCCGGTTTTGATTCCGCCGACGGTGATACGACAGTCGAGTTCCGGAACGTCACCTTCGCCTATCCCGGGGCGGAAACCCCCGTCCTTGCCGGCATTTCCTTCACCGCCCGGCCTGGTTCCATCACTGCCATCATCGGCTCAACAGGCAGCGGAAAGTCCACGCTGCTGAACCTGCTGCCGCGCTTCGTGGATGCCGTCGACGGCGTGATCACCCTGGGCGGGCGGGACGTCCGCACCTTTGGGCTGAATGACCTCCGGCAGCGGATGGCGGTGGTGCCGCAGCACGCCTACCTCTTCTCCGGAACGGTGGCCGGGAACCTGCGCATGGCGGCCCCTGACGCCACGGAGGAGGAGCTGTGGCAGGCCCTCCGGCGGGCGCAGGCTGACGAATTCGTCCGCAGGCTCCCGAACGGCCTGAACGCCGCCATCGGACAGGGCGGTACCGGGCTTTCCGGAGGGCAGCGGCAGCGGCTCTGCATCGCGAGGGCCATTCTCCGCAAGGCGCAGCTGTTCCTGTTGGACGACAGTTTCTCGGCCCTGGACTACGCCACCGAAGCCAGTGTCCGTCACGCCCTGGCACCGGTCCTGGAGAAGGCCACCACGCTCGTCGTGGCCGAACGGATTGCCAGCATCATGGATGCGGGGCAGATTCTCGTCCTCGACGGTGGCCGCCTTGTGGCCCAGGGAACCCACGCCGAGCTCCTGAAGATCTCCCGGACATACCGTGAAATCGCAGAGTCCCAGCTCGAACTGAACCAGTTGCCATGAAGGACTCGGCTGCCATGAGGGCTGAACTGCCGTGAGGGGTGCACACGCAGCCGCACGGCCACCCCGGATGTTCCTTCCGGCGGCAGCACGTTTGATCGGGCTCCTGGCTCCGGTCAGGGGCAGGATGCTCGCCGCCATTGCAGCGACGTGCGCCTTCGCGGCCCTCAACGTCGCGGCGCCCAAGCTCCTCGGGGACGCCACGGACGTCGTGGTTGAGGCCTTCGTCGGCGGTGCCTTCGACCAGGGCAGGCTGGCAGGGCTGCTCCTGGTGGTGGCAGTGATGTACCTGGGAACGTCGCTGTTCAACTGGCTGCAGGGCATGCTGACGGCGAGCGCCGTGCAACGGCTCGTCTTTAACCTGAGGGCCGCCGTCGAAAACAAGGTGCACCGGCTACCCTCCTCGCACTTCCAGGAGCAGGCGCGCGGTGACGTGCTCAGCCGGGCGACCAACGACGTCGACAATATTTCCCAGGCGCTCAACCAGCTGCTCACGCAGATGATCACGGCCGTCCTGATGCTTTGCGGGTCACTGGCCATGATGCTGTGGATCTCACCGCTGCTGGCGGCCATAGCGCTGGTTTCCGTTCCGGTGTCCACACTCATCACCGTGATGATTGCCCGGAAGTCCCAGGCCTACTTCGCAGAGCAGTGGGCTTCGACGGGAACGCTTAACGCCCATATCGAGGAGTTTGTGACCGGACACGAAGTCATTAAGGCGTTCGGGCAGCAGGAAGCTGTTGCGGAGATTTTCGCGAACGGAAACGACCGCCTGGCCCGTACCGCAGCCAAGGCGCAGTACATGTCCGGGGCCGTGCAGCCCCTGATGGTGTTCATTGCGAACCTCAACTACGTGGCCGTTGCGGTGGTGGGCGCGCTTCAGGTGGCGGCGGGAGCCATGACCATCGGCGGCATCCAGGCGTTCATCCAGTTCAACCGGCTGTTCACCCAGCCCATGGGGCAGATCGGGGGCATGCTCACGCTGATGCAGTCGTGTGCGGCCTCCGCAGAACGCGTCTTTGCCCTGCTTGATTCGGAGGAGATCGCCGACCATCCGGCGGCCGGCCGTCCGGTGCCGGGCCGGACCGCTACGAAACGTGCCGCCACAGAACGTCCCGCTGCAGAACGTCCCGCTGTGGAACCTCTCGCTGTGGACGGGGCCCTTGAGCTCAACGGGCCGATCGAGTTCGAGGACGTGACGTTCGGCTACGTCCCGGACGCTCCAGCCGTCAGGGGCCTGACCTTCTCGGTCCAGCCCGGACAGACAGTGGCCATCGTGGGCCACACCGGGGCGGGCAAAACCACCGTGGTCAATCTGCTGATGCGCTTCTACGAGCTCGACTCCGGCCGCATCACGTTCGGCGGCACCGACATCGCGGAAGTGCCGCTGGACACGCTGCGCTCGCATTTCGGCGTCGTGCCGCAGGACGTCTGGCTCTTCAGCGGAACGATCAGGGAGAACATCGAATACGGGCGGCCCGGCGCAGCTGACGCAGAAATCATGGCCGCTGCCGAAGCCACCCATGTGGACCGCTTTGTCCGTGCCCTGCCGGCCGGATACGCCACACAGCTTGGCAACGGCGGCGATTCCCTGAGCCAGGGCCAGCAGCAGCTGATCACTATTGCACGCGCGGAGCTGGCCGGCCGCGCCGTCCTCATACTGGACGAGGCCACCAGCTCCGTGGATACGAGGACCGAGCTGCAGATCCGGCTGGCCATGAAGAAGCTGAGGCAGGGCAGAACCAGCTTCGTCATTGCCCACAGGTTGTCCACGATCCGTGACGCTGATCTAATCTTGGTCATGGATCACGGACGCCTCGTTGAACAGGGAACCCACCAGAGCCTGCTGAACGGCGGCGGATACTACACACGGCTGTACAACGCTCAGTTCCGCGGGCTCGGAGAGCCCGCCCTGTGAGTACCGGCCAGTCTTTCCCGGGGCGGTGGAAGCCCAACCACGGCAGCTCCGTGGCCCTCTATGAACAGCTCCGGCTCCACATCATCGAACAGGCGGACCAGGGGAACATCCCGCCGGGAACCCGGCTGCCTGCCGTCAGGAGCCTTGCCGAGGTCCTCGGTGTGGCTCCCCACACCGTGGCCAGGGCCTACAAGGAGCTTGAGGCTGCAGGGGTGGTGGCCACGAAGGGGCGGAACGGGACGGTCGTGTGCGCACGGGACGAACGCTGGGGGGCGCTCTCGGCTTCCGCTGCCGACTACGCCGCAGCGGCCAAGGCGCAGGGAGCGACGTTCGCGGAAGCGGTCCATCTGCTGGCGGCGGCCTACGATGCCGAATAGCCGGTGCAACTGCCGGCGCTTGCCGCGTGGGTGTTCGAAGAAGTTTTCGATTAGCATTGTATGGTGCCTAAAGCCGTAGCTGAAGAAACAGCCGTAGATACCCACTCCGCCGTCGTGCCACTGAACTCTGCGAAACCGGGGCGTCCGGACCTCTCCCGCCTCGTGGTCAAGGGCGCCAGGGAACACAACCTGCGCAACGTTGACCTTGATCTGCCCCGCGACGCCATGATCGTCTTCACCGGACTCTCCGGCTCAGGCAAGTCCTCCCTCGCCTTTGACACCATCTTCGCGGAGGGCCAGCGCCGCTACGTCGAATCGCTGTCGGCATACGCCCGCCAGTTCCTCGGACAGGTGGACAAGCCCGACGTCGACTTTATCGAGGGTCTTTCGCCGGCTGTGTCGATCGACCAAAAGTCGACGAGCAAGAACCCGCGGTCCACCGTCGGCACCATCACCGAGATCTACGACTACATGCGCCTGCTGTGGGCGCGTGTCGGACGCCCGCACTGCCCTGTCTGCGGCGAGCCGATCATCAAGCAGACCCCGCAGCAGATCGTGGACCAGCTACTGGAACTCGAGGACGGCACACGCTTCCAGATCCTGGCGCCGGTGGTGCGCGGACGCAAGGGTGAATTTGTCGAACTCTTCAAAGAGCTGACCGCAAAGGGCTACTCACGTGCCCGCGTGGACGGCGACCTCATCCAGCTCAGCGACCCGCCCAAGCTCGGCAAGCAGTTCAAGCACACCATCGAGGTGGTGGTGGACAGGCTCGTGGTGAAGGAGGGCATCCGCCAGCGGCTCACCGACTCCATCGAGACGGCGCTCGGGCTTGCCGAAGGCCGCGTGCTCGCCGATTTCGTGGACCTCGACGCGGACGACCCCGGCCGGCTGCGCGCGTTTTCCGAGAACCTCGCGTGCCCCAATGAGCACCCGCTGGCCATCGACGAAATCGAGCCGCGCTCGTTCTCGTTCAACAACCCGTTCGGTGCATGCTCGGCCTGCAGCGGAATCGGCAGCAAGCTCGAAGTCGATGAAGAGCTCATCGTCCCCAACCCCGAGCTTTCCCTCTCCGAAGGCGCCATTGCCCCCTGGTCCCTCGGCACCGCCACCACCGAATACTGGAACCGTCTGCTGGACGGGCTCGCCAAGGAGGTGGGCTTCTCCATGGACACCCCGTGGGAGAAGCTGCCGGCAGACGTCCGCCAGACTGTGCTGCACGGCAAGGACCACAAAGTGGTGGTGCAGTACCGCAACCGCTTCGGCCGGGAGCGCAAATACAGCACCGGCTTTGAGGGCGCCATCCAGTACGTGCACCGCAAGCACGGCGAGACGGACTCGGACTGGGCGCGTGACCGCTACGAGGAATACATGCGCCAGGTTCCCTGCCCGGCCTGCAACGGTGCCCGGCTCAACCCGGCGTCGCTCTCCGTTCTCATCAACGGCAAGTCCATTGCGGAGGTAGCCGCGCTGCCCATGCGGGAATGCGCCGAATTCCTCAACAATCTCGTGCTGACGGGCCGGGAGGCGCAGATCGCCCACCAGGTTCTCAAGGAGATCCAGGCCCGGCTCACCTTCCTGCTGGACGTCGGTCTGGAGTACCTGAACCTCGAACGCGCGTCGGCCACCCTCTCCGGCGGCGAGGCGCAGCGTATCCGGCTTGCCACCCAGATCGGCTCCGGCCTGGTGGGCGTGCTCTATGTCCTCGACGAACCCTCGATCGGGCTGCACCAGCGGGACAACCGCCGCCTCATCGAGACCCTCACCCGGCTCCGGGACATGGGCAACACCCTCATCGTGGTGGAGCACGATGAAGACACGATCCATGAAGCTGACTGGGTTGTGGACATCGGGCCCGGCGCGGGGGAGCACGGCGGCCAAGTGGTCCACTCCGGCTCCTACAAGGCACTGCTCGAGAACAGCGCGTCCCTTACCGGGGACTACCTCTCCGGCCGCAAGAAGATCGATATTCCCAAGAAGCGGCGCAAGTACGACAAGAAGCGCGAACTGAAGGTTGTCGGAGCCCGGGAGAACAACCTCCTCAACGTCGACGCCGCCTTCCCGCTGGGCCTCTTCACCGCAGTCACCGGCGTGAGCGGTTCCGGCAAGTCGACCCTCGTCAACGAGATCCTCTACAAGGTGCTGGCCAACAAGCTCAACGGGGCCAAGCAAGTGGCCGGCAGGCACCGCACCATCCAGGGGCTGGAGCATCTGGACAAGGTGGTCCATGTGGACCAGAGCCCGATCGGGCGCACCCCGCGCTCCAACCCGGCCACCTACACGGGCGTCTTTGACAACATCCGTAAGCTCTTCGCGGAGACCACGGAAGCCAAGGTCCGCGGCTACATGCCCGGACGGTTCTCCTTCAACGTCAAGGGCGGGCGGTGCGAGGCCTGTTCCGGCGATGGCACCCTGAAGATCGAGATGAACTTCCTTCCGGACGTGTATGTGCCATGCGAGGTCTGCCACGGTGCACGGTACAACCGGGAAACGCTCGAAGTGCATTACAAGGGCAAGACCATCGCGGACGTGTTGAACATGCCCATTGAGGAAGCCGCAGAATTCTTCTCGGCCTTCTCGCCCATCGCCCGCCACCTCAACACGCTGGTGGACGTCGGCCTCGGATACGTCCGCCTCGGTCAGCCCGCCACTACGCTCTCCGGCGGCGAGGCCCAGCGCGTGAAGCTCGCGTCCGAACTGCAAAAGCGTTCCAACGGGCGCAGCGTCTACGTCCTGGATGAGCCCACCACAGGGCTGCACTTCGAAGACATCCGGAAGCTGCTGCTGGTGCTCCAGGGCCTGGTGGACAAGGGCAACACCGTGATCACCATCGAGCACAACCTGGACGTCATCAAGAGTGCGGACTGGATCGTTGACCTCGGTCCCGACGGCGGCTCCGGCGGCGGGCGGATCGTGGCGTCGGGCACGCCGGAGCAGCTGGCCAAGTCCAAGGAAAGCCACACCGCAACCTTCCTGGCCGAAATCCTCAGCTAGGAAAGCAGCAGCAGGCGCGGGTCGGGATCTCCACGACCGCCGCCACCGCCGGGGACGCATGCCGTGCGGGGAAGTATTCCCCGCGCGGCATGTCAGTTTGTGCAAAAGTGCACTCATGAGAAACTAAGCCGGTGACTTCAACAACAGTGCCCGTGATCTTCGACCTGGACGGCACTCTTGTCGATCCGAATGGCGGCATAACCGACGGAATTGCCGCGGCCCTCAGGGAGTTCGGACTTCCTGTCCCACCCCAGGAGCTGCTCGACGCGATGGTTGGGCCGAAGCTGAGCGACTCACTGCTGACTGTGGCCGCCGTTCCTCCCGCCATGCTGGAGAACGTGATACGCAGCTACCGGATGCGCTACCTTGATACCGGCATCGCCCAGAGCCGCCTGTATCCGGGAATCCTGGAGCTGCTGGACAGCTTCGCCGCGGAGGGCAGGCCGGTGGCAGTGGCCACGCAAAAGCCGGAAAATCTCGCGCCCCTCGTCCTCCAGCACCACAAGATCCTGGACCGCTTCGTGTCGGTCCAGGGTTCTGCTGTGAACGAAGCCGCCCCGGCTGCCGGACGGGTCGGCAAGACCGGCATCATCGCAGCCGCAATGGCGGACCTGCGCACGCAGCACGCAATGATGGTGGGGGACCGCGCACAGGACGTCGCCGGCGCAATCGCCAACGGCATCGACTGCATCGGCGTTCGGTGGGGTTTCGCCCCCGACGGCGAGCTCGAAGACGCAGGTGCCGTGGCTGTGGTCGATGACGCCCCGGCGCTGCGCACCACGGTCGAGCAGCTGGAGTCAGTCCGGACAGCAGCGTTGAGCGAGGTGCGCAACGATGGAACTGTTTGACGGCATCCGGTGGACCACCCGCGGGCTTATCTCGGGATCGTGCAGGCCCACGGTCATCGGCCTGGAGAACGTGCCGAAGGAGGGCCCGTTCATCGTGGCCCCCAACCACCTGTCCTTCCTGGACAGCGTCATTGTCCAGGCACTGATGCCGCGCCCTGTCGCCTTCTTTGCCAAGGCTGAATACTTCACCACCAAAGGCGTCAAAGGCCGGATCATGAAGTCGTTCTTTGAAGCCGTCGGATCCATCCCTGTGGAACGCGGGGAGCAGGCCGCCAGCGTGCAGGCACTGAAGACTTTGCTGGACATCCTCGAGGACGGCAGGGGCATCGGCATCTACCCCGAGGGAACCCGCTCCCGGGACGGGATCCTTTACCGCGGCCGGACCGGCGTCGGCTGGCTCGCCCTGACCACGGGCGCCCCGGTCATTCCCGTCGGCCTCATCGGCACGGAAAAGCTGCAGCCCGCCGGCCGCAACGCCGTGAAGCCGCAGCATTTCACCATGAAGGTGGGCGAGCCCCTGTACTTCGAGAAAACCGGCCCGGACCACTCGCTGCCGGCTCGGCGGCAAGTGACTGACCGGATCATGGACGCCATCGCGGAACTCAGCGGGCAGGAACGCTCCACCAGTTACAACCAGAGCAAGGTCCTCGAGTAGGCACCTGGCCGGCCCTGGCCGCCAGTAGGCCACTGGCAAACGCCGGGCCGCCGGCTCAGTAGACTGGAACTGTGGCAGATCTAGCAAGTTACCGCCCTAAGACGGGTGAAATTCCAACCAACCCGGGCGTTTACAGGTTCCGCGATCCCCACGGCCGGGTCATCTACGTGGGCAAGGCCAAAAACCTGCGCTCCCGCCTGAACTCGTACTTTTCCAACCCTGCGGGCCTGTTGCCCAAGACCCACGCGATGGTCTACGCGGCCAGCAGCGTCGAGTGGACCGTGGTGGGCAGCGAGCTGGAATCGCTGCAGCTGGAATACACCTGGATCAAGGAATTCAAGCCGCGGTTCAACGTCGTTTTCCGGGATGACAAGACGTACCCGTACCTCGCCGTCACGATGGGGGAGAAGCTGCCCCGCGTGCAGGTCATGCGCGGCGAACGCCGCAAGGGCACACGCTACTTCGGCCCTTACACCGCGGGGGCCATCCGGGAAACCATGGACACCCTGCTGCGGGTCTTTCCCGTCCGCAGCTGCAGCGCCGGTGTCCTCAAGCGTGCCCAGGCCAGCGGCAGGCCCTGCCTGCTCGGCTACATCGATAAATGCTCCGCTCCCTGTGTCGGCCGGGTCACGCCCGAGGAGCACCGGGCGCTGGCGGAGGACTTCTGCGCCTTCATGGGCGGAGAGGCCAAGCGCTTCATCGCGCGGCTCGAGAAGGACATGGCCGCGGCCGTAGCCGAACTGGACTACGAACGCGCGGCCAGGATCCGCGACGATATCACTGCCCTCCGCAAGGTCTTTGAACGTAATGCCGTGGTGCTGGCGGAGGACACCGACGCGGATGTCTTCGCGCTGCACGAAGACGAGCTCGAAGCCGCCGTCCAGGTGTTCCACGTCCGGGGCGGCCGGATCAGGGGCCAGCGCGGCTGGGTGGTCGAAAAGGTCGAGGACTTCACCACCCCGGACCTCGTCGAACACCTGCTGCAGCAGGTCTACGGCGAAGATGCGGAAGTCCAGGGCAGGCTTCCCCGCGAAGTGCTCGTTCCCGTGGAGCCGAGCAACGCGGCCGACCTGGCAGTGTGGCTTGGCGGCCTGCGCGGCGCAAAGGTGGATATCCGCGTGCCGCAGCGCGGCGACAAGGCTGCCCTCATGTCCACCGTCCGCGAAAACGCGGAACACGCCCTCAAACTGCATAAGACCAGGCGTGCCGGCGACCTCACCGTGCGGTCGCAGGCCCTCCAGGAACTGCAGGAGGCCCTGGACCTCCCCGTCCCGCTGCTGCGGATCGAGTGCTACGACGTCTCGCACGTCCAGGGAACCAACGTGGTGGCGTCCATGGTGGTGGTCGAGGACGGGCTGCCCAAGAAGTCCGACTACCGGAAGTTCTCCATCACCGGTGCTGCGGCAACCGATGACACAGCCGCGATGCACGATGTCCTCACGCGGCGCTTCCGGTACTACCTCACGGATAAAACCGCGCAGGTGGAGGTTTCCGAGCTGGTGCCGGCAGGCGGCGTCGCGGTTGGCCAACAAACAACCGGCCCCGATACAACAGGCACCAGCGCAACGGGCACCAGCCCAGCTGTGGCGCTGCAGGACACCACCACCCCGGCACCCCGCGCCAAATTTGCCTATCCGCCCAACCTGGTGGTGGTGGACGGCGGAAAACCCCAGGTCAACGCGGCCGCCCGCGCCCTCGCCGACCTGGGCGTGGATGACGTCTACGTGGTGGGCCTGGCGAAACGGCTCGAGGAAGTGTGGCTGCCGGACAGTGACTTCCCCGTCATCCTGCCCCGTTCCTCCCAGGGCCTGTACATGCTGCAGCGCATCCGGGACGAGGCGCACCGCTTTGCCATCTCGTTCCACCGCCAAAAGCGCGGCAAGGCGATGACCGTCTCCGCCCTCGACGCCGTTCCGGGCCTGGGAGCGTCGAAGCGCAAGGCGCTGCTCGCACACTTTGGCTCGGTGAAGAAGATCAAAGCGGCGACAGCTGAGGAACTGACGGAGGCCAAAGGCATAGGACCGGCGCTGGCGGCGGCCATCGTCGCCCACTTCAGTGCCGACGGCGCCGGCGCGGGCTCCGCTGACGCCCTGCCCGCCATCAACATGACCACCGGCGAAGTGCTCGAAACTTAACCAGCGTCCCGATTCTTAGCTAGGGTAAGTACGGAAATCTTGCCGCGGGCAGGGAGTGTGCGCACGCACACGGCAAGCAAAAGCAGAAATGGGGCTGGAATTGATGGCAGAGCCGACGGCAGGAACCGGCCTAGACGAGGACGGCCTCACGCCAGTCAAGCCAGTCGAGGCGGAACTGCTCGTGGTCACGGGCATGTCCGGTGCCGGGCGCAGCACCGCGTCAGACGCGCTGGAAGACCACGGCTGGTACGTCGTCGAAAACCTGCCGCCGCAGATGCTCGGAACGCTGGCCGAGCTGGTGTCCCATGCACCGCAGTCGATCCCGCGGCTCGCCGTCGTGGTGGACGTGCGGAGCAAGGGGCTGTTCGCGGATATCCGCGCCGCCCTTCACGCCCTCGCGGCCAGCGGCGTCACTTTCCGGGTGCTGTTCCTTGACGCGAGCGACGACGTCCTGGTCCGCCGCTTCGAGCAGGGCAGGCGGCCGCATCCGCTGCAGGGCGGCGGCCGGATCCTGGACGGCATTGCGGCTGAACGCGAGCTGCTGAAGGAGCTGCGGGATTCCGCCGACGTCGTCCTGGACACGTCGGCGTTCAATGTCCACGGCCTTGCCACCGCCATCACCGAGCTCTTCACCGAGACCGGCCCTGTTGCCCTGCGCCTGAACATCATGAGCTTCGGCTTCAAATACGGACTGCCGGTTGATGCGAATTATGTGGCGGACGTCCGGTTCATCCCCAACCCCCACTGGGTGCCCAAGCTTCGGCCCCACACCGGTCTTGACCAGGACGTGAGCGACTACGTCCTGGAGGCGGAAGGCGTCCCGGACTTCGTGGAACGCTACGTCATGGCGCTCGAGCCTGTCCTTGACGGATACCGCCGGGAAAACAAGCACTACGCCACCATTGCCGTCGGCTGCACCGGCGGCAAACACCGGTCGGTGGCGGTCGCCGTCGAGCTTTCCAAGAAACTGGCTCAGTACCCGCGCGTCACGGTGACCACCACCCACCGGGATCTGGGCCGCGAATAATGGGAGTGCTCACCGGCCCGCTGCCCCTTATTCCGCCGTCGGGCCTGACAGGCTCCCAGCAAAACAAAGGCCCCACGGTTGTGGCCCTCGGCGGAGGGCACGGGCTTTCAGCGTCGCTTTCGGCGCTGCGGCTGCTGACGTCAGAACTTACCGCCGTGGTCACCGTGGCGGACGACGGCGGATCCTCCGGCCGCCTGCGCGAGGAGTACGGCGTCCTGCCGCCGGGCGATCTCCGCATGGCCCTTTCGGCGCTGTGCGACGACACCGACTGGGGCCGCACCTGGCGTGATGTCATGCAGCACCGTTTCCGGTCCGCGCCCGGCGGGGGTTCCCTGGACGACCATGCCATGGGCAACCTGCTGATCGTCACGCTCTGGGAGCTCCTGGGCGATGCCGTGGCCGGGCTGAAGTGGGCCGGCGCGCTGCTTGGGGCACGCGGCCAGGTGCTGCCGATGTCCACCATGCCGCTCACCATCGAGGGCGATGTGCGCGTCACCGCCCCGGACGGGAGCAGTACCGTCACCACCATCAAGGGCCAGGCGCGCTGCGCCGTGGCCGGCTCGCTCGAAAGCGTGCGGCTCCTGCCGGAACACGCGCCGGCCTGTGTGGAGGCGCTCTCGGCGATCGAACTCGCCGACTGGGTAATCCTGGGCCCCGGGTCCTGGTACACGTCAGTGCTGCCGCACCTGCTGCTGCCCGAGATGCGGCAGGCCCTGTGTGACACCCCGGCCAAGCGCTGCCTCACGATGAACCTCGCGATGGACACCAAGGAAACGTCCGGCATGTCCGCCGCCGACCACCTGCATGTCCTGCGAGGCTACGCGCCCGACTTCAGTGCTGACGTCGTGCTGGCCGACCCCGCGTCCGTGTCGGACGTGAAGGAGTTCGAGCGGGCGGCCGGGATGATCGGAGCCGAGGTCGTCTTCGGTAAAGTAGGGGCTTCGGGTCGGCGTCCCGTCCACGACCCCCTGCGGCTGGCAACGGCCTACCAGGACATTTTCGGGAACAGTTAGGAAGGTGCCATGGCACTGACAGCATCAGTCAAGGAAGAACTGTCCCGCCTGGACATTAAGAAGTCCTCCGTCCGCAAGGCCGAGGTTTCAGCCATGCTCCGCTTCGCCGGGGGGCTCCACATCATCTCCGGCCGGATTGTCATCGAAGCCGAGGTGGACCTGGCAGCCACGGCGCGGCGCCTGCGCGCGGCCATCGCCGAGGTCTACGGGCACCAGAGCGAGATCATCGTGGTTTCCGGCAGCGGGCTGCGGCGCGGCAGCCGCTACGTGGTACGGGTTGTCCGCGACGGCGAGGCGCTGGCGCGCCAGACCGGCCTCCTGGACTCCCGGGGACGCCCCGTGCGCGGTCTTCCCTCCGTGGTGGTCAACGGCTCCGCCGCCGACGCCGAGGCTGTCTGGCGCGGCGCATTCCTGGCCCACGGCTCCCTCACCGAACCGGGCAGGTCCTCCTCCATGGAAGTCACGTGCCCCGGCCCCGAATCCGCCCTGGCCCTCGTCGGGGCCGCCCGCCGGCTCGGCATCCAGGCCAAGGCGCGTGAAGTCAGGGGAGTGGACCGCGTGGTGATCCGCGACGGAGACACCATCGCCGCGCTCCTGACGCGGATGGGCGCCCACGATGCGCTCATGGTGTGGGAGGAACGGCGGATGCGCAAAGAGGTGCGGGCCACCGCCAACCGTCTCGCCAACTTCGATGACGCCAACCTCCGCCGTTCGGCACAGGCGGCAGTCGCCGCAGGCGCCCGCGTTGACCGGGCGCTCGAGATCCTCGGCGACGACGTCCCCGACCACCTCAAGTACGCCGGGGAACTCCGCGTGGCCCACAAGCAGGCCAGCCTTGACGAACTCGGTCGCCTCGCGGACCCGCCCATGACCAAGGACGCAATCGCCGGCCGCATCCGCCGGCTGCTGGCCATGGCGGACAAACGCGCCGCCGACCTCGGCATCCCCGGCACGGATGCCAATGTGACGCCGGAAATGCTGGACGAGTAGCGGGCGCCCATAGAATCAAGACCAGATGGTGGACTAACCTGCGCAGCGGGCATTCCGGCCGCGAGGCAGCACGGTTCCGCCATTGAAATCTTCCGGGTGACGAGTCATCCGGATGCACAATCCGAGAGTTACCAACCGGACAAACTGTCCACGACATTGGAGGATTTTGTGACCGAGTACGTTCTGCCCGAACTCAAGTACGACTACGCAGCGCTGGAGCCCCACATCTCCGCAAGGATCATGGAGCTGCACCACAGCAAGCACCACGCAGCCTACGTCACGGGTGCCAATAACGCGCTGGCCCAGATGGCTGAGGCCCGCGAGAAGGGCGACTTCGCCAACATCAACCGCCTCTCGAAGGATCTGGCCTTCCACACCGGCGGCCACGTCAACCACTCCGTGTTCTGGAACAACCTCTCCCCGGACGGCGGCGACAAGCCCGAAGGCGAGCTGGCTGCAGCAATTGACGACGCCTTCGGCTCGTTCGACGCTTTCCGTGCCCAGTTCTCCGCAGCCGCCCTCGGCCTGCAGGGTTCCGGCTGGGGCTTCCTGGCCTACGAGCCCATCGGCGGCAACCTTGTCATTGAGCAGCTCTACGACCAGCAGGGCAACACTGCGCTGGGCACCACCCCGCTGCTGATGCTGGACATGTGGGAGCACGCCTTCTACCTGGACTACGTCAACGTCAAGGCTGACTACGTCAAGGCATTCTGGAACATCGTGAACTGGGCCGACGTCGCTCAGCGATTCGCCGCCGCACGCGCCAACGCCACCGGTTTGATCACGCTCTAGAGGCGTGAGGTGCGCTGCACGCACGTGTAACAAACTTCACATTGGGCCTCTTTAGGGCCGAATTGTGGACGGTCCGCCCCCGCACTTGCGGGGGCGGACCTTCTTAAACGTAAGATGGATCACGGAAGGCGGTTAGCCTTCAGCAATGAGGCTGGTCGCCCTCCGATCTGGTAATCATCTCTGCCCAATGGCGTGCGGGATCTGTTAGTTGGCTTGAACGCCCGCTCAACTAATGTGCTTTATCAAGCACCAAGGAGACTGAAAAAGTGACCACCCGTATTGGTATCAACGGCTTTGGCCGCATTGGCCGTAACTACTTCCGCGCAGCGCTTGCCCAGGGTGCGGACCTCGAGATCGTTGCCGTCAACGACCTCACCAGCCCCGAGGCACTGGCCCACCTGCTGAAGTACGACTCCGTCGGCGGCCGCCTGGCTGAAACCATTGAGGTCAAAGAGGGCAACCTGGTCGTCAACGGCAACGCCATCAAGGTGCTTGCCGAACGTGATCCCGCAAACCTGCCTTGGGCCGACCTGGGCGTGGACATCGTCATCGAGTCCACCGGCTTCTTCACCAAGGCTGCAGCAGCCAAGAAGCACATCGAGGCGGGCGCCAAGAAGGTCCTGATCTCCGCTCCCGCCTCCGACGAGGACATCACCATCGTGATGGGCGTGAATGACGGGCTATACGATCCCGAAAACCACCACATCATTTCCAACGCCTCCTGCACCACCAACTGCCTCGGCCCCCTGGCCAAGGTTGTTAACGAGGCCTTCGGCATCGAGCGTGGCCTGATGACCACCGTCCACGCCTACACCGCAGACCAGAACCTGCAGGACGGCCCGCACAACGACCTGCGCCGGGCACGCGCGGCCGCCATCAACATGGTCCCCACCTCCACCGGTGCCGCCAAGGCCATCGGACTGGTCCTGCCGGAGCTCAAGGGCAAGCTGGATGGCTACGCCATCCGCGTACCGGTCCCCACCGGCTCCGCCACCGACCTGACCGTCACCGTCTCGCGGGAGACCACGGTCGAGGAAGTCAACGCCGTGCTGAAGAAGGCTGCAGAGTCCGACGAATGGCAGGGCATCCTGACCTACACGGACGCTCCGATCGTCTCCTCCGACATCGTCGGCGACCCCGCCTCGTCCATCTTTGACTCCGGTTTGACCAAGGTCATCGGCAACCAGGTCAAGGTTGTTTCCTGGTATGACAACGAATGGGGCTACTCCAACCGTCTGGTGGACCTCACGGAGCTCGTGGCTGCAAAGCTGGGCTAGGGTTAGCTACATGACATTTCACACCCTCAACGAACTGATCGCTGAAGGTGTCCGCGGGCGGTACATTCTGGTTCGAAGTGACCTGAATGTGCCGCTCGACGGCTCTACAGTGACTGACGACGGCCGCATCAAGGCCTCACTGCCAGTGCTGGGAAAGCTCACGGACGCCGGTGCCCGCGTGCTGGTAACAGCCCACCTCGGACGCCCCAAGGGCGCTCCGGAGGAGAAGTACTCGCTCAAGCCCGCCGTCTCCCGGCTGGCTGAGCTTGCCCCGTTCCCCGTCACGCTCGCCGAGGACACGGTAGGCACCTCGGCGAAGGAGCTCGCCTCCGGCCTGCAGGACGGCCAGGCCCTGGTGCTTGAGAACGTCCGCTTCGACGCCCGTGAAACCAGCAAGGACGACGCCGAGCGCACCGCCTTCGCTGATGAACTGGTCGCCCTGACCGGGGACAGCGGTGCCTTCGTGGATGACGCATTCGGCGCCGTGCACCGCAAGCACGCCAGCGTGTACGACGTCGCCACCCGGCTGCCGTCCTACCTTGGCGATCTCGTCGGCACCGAGGTGGAGGTTCTCCGCAAGCTGACGGCGGACACCCAGCGTCCGTACGTCGTGGTCCTCGGCGGCTCCAAGGTCTCCGACAAGCTCGCCGTCATCGACAACCTCCTCGGCAAGGCCGACACCATCCTGGTGGGCGGCGGCATGCTCTTCACCTTCCTTGCAGCAGCCGGGCACAAGGTGGCAGGCAGCCTGCTGGAAGAGGACCAGATCCCGGTCGTCCAGGATTACCTCAAGCGCGCTGCCGACGCCGGCACCGAATTCGTCATCCCCACCGACGTGGTGGTGGCAGCCAAGTTCGCTGCCGACGCGGATCACGAGACGGTGGCCGCCGAGGCCATCGAAAGCAGCAGCTTCGGTGCGCAGGGCATTGGGCTCGACATCGGCCCCGACTCCGCCAAGGCTTTCGCCGAGCGGATCAAGGCTGCCAAGACGGTCTTCTGGAACGGACCCATGGGAGTCTTCGAATTCGAAGCATTCTCTGCCGGCACCCGCGCCGTGGCCCAGGCCCTCACCGAGACGGAAGCTTTCACCGTCGTCGGCGGCGGCGACTCGGCCGCAGCAGTCCGGACCCTCGGCTTCGCCGATGACCAGTTCGGGCACATTTCCACCGGTGGCGGCGCCAGCCTGGAATACCTTGAAGGCAAGGAACTCCCGGGCCTGAGCGTTCTGGACCGCTAATCACTCTCCGCCGGCAGGGCGCCTGAACCACAGGTATCGGGCGCCCTGCCGGCTGTTTCACCTGACAAAGCACATCTGAGCTGCACCCTTTGGAGAACACGTGACAACGTCAACTAACGGCACCTTCGACCGCACACCACTGATCGCGGGCAACTGGAAGATGAACATGGACCACGTCCAGGGCATCACCCTGCTGCAGAAGCTGGCCTGGACCCTGTCCGACGCCAACCACGACTACAGCCGCGTTGAAGTGGCTGTCTTCCCGCCTTTCACGGACCTTCGCGGCGTCCAGACGCTTGTCCAGGGTGATGACCTTGACGTCGCCTACGGTGCCCAGGACCTGTCGCAGTTCGACTCCGGCGCCTACACCGGGGACATCTCCGGCCAGTTCCTCAGCAAGCTCGGATGCAAGTACGTGCTGGTGGGCCACAGCGAACGCCGCACCATCCACAACGAGTCGGACGACGTGCTCAACGCCAAGGTCAAGGCCGCCTTCCGCCACGGCGTCACCCCGGTGCTGTGCGTCGGCGAGGGCCTCGAGATCCGCCAGGCCGGAACCCACGTGCAGCACACCCTCGACCAGCTCCGCGCGAATGTTGCCGGACTCGACCCCGAGCAGGCCGGCGAACTCGTGGTTGCCTACGAGCCCGTCTGGGCCATCGGAACCGGTGAAGTTGCCGGACCGGAAGACGCCCAGGAAATGTGCGCTGCCATCCGGGCCGAGCTGACCGAGCTGTTCAGCGCCGATGTCGCAGCCAAGGTCCGGCTGCTGTACGGCGGTTCGGTGAAGGCCAACAACGTTGCCGCCATCTTGCAGGAGCGCGACGTCGACGGCGTGTTGGTCGGTGGCGCGAGCCTCGACCCGGCAGAATTTGCTAATATTGTCAGGTTCGAGAGCCACCTGGTGACCGACTAGCCAGTCAGACCTGCCAGGCTCCCGCATTCCCAATCTTCTGAAAGGCCGTCGTGGACGTTCTTCATGTCATTCTGCAGATCCTCCTGGGCGTCACCAGTCTCCTGCTGACCCTGCTCATCCTGCTCCACAAGGGACGTGGCGGCGGTCTGTCGGACATGTTCGGCGGCGGCATGAGCTCCGGCCTGAGCTCTTCGGGTGTCGCTGAAAAGAACCTGAACAGGTTCACCGTCATTCTCGGCATCACCTGGGGCGCCGTTATCATCGCCCTCGGCCTGCTCATGAGGTTCACCGGCGTAGCCGACTCCTAGCCGCCCCCCGGCTCTGAACAGCCGGTACTCAAGCACGACGGCGGCCGGTCACCTTCCCAGCGAAGGTGACCGGCCGCCGTCGTACTTGCATTCAACCGTCTTCTGGACGCGGTCCTTCCGCACTAAACTGTGGCTGTTGATTCGTATCAGCCGTGGTCCCTGGCAGTAAGGAGTTCCCGATGACGTCTCCGAATTCCGGCTTCCGCGGCATCCGCGCCGGTGTTACCTTCGGGGCCGGGCTCAAAAACCAGGGCGAAGATCCGCTCGCCGAGCGGCCGCCGCGGATCCGCGTCTCCTACTGGTGCAGCCAGGGGCATGAGACGCAGCCTGTTTTCATCAAGCTGCCCGAGGAGCAGATACCGCCGGAGTGGGACTGCCGCCGCTGCGGCAGGCCGGCGTCCCGGAATCCCGGAACCGTACCAGGCCAGCTGCCCCCGGAGGACGACCCTGAGGGCTACAAGAGCCACTTGGACTACGTTAAAGAAAGACGCTCCAGCCAGGACGCGGAAGATGTCCTGGCCGGAGCGCTGAAGAGGCTACGAGCCGGCAGGGGCCTTACGGACTAGCTGCTCCGGCACTCGCGACGCCGCATTCTCGTCAATCAGCCACAGGGTGCGTGAGCGCCCGGCGGGTCCGGACGCGGGAACCTGCACCGGGTTGGCGCCGGCGAGAGCCAGGCCAACGGCGCCTGCCTTGTCCTCGCCAGCCACCACCATCCATACCTCCGCCGCGGTGTTGATCGCAGGAAGCGTCAGCGAAATCCGCTCAGGCGGCGGCTTGGGGGAGTTGCGCACCCCCACCACCGTATTCTCCTTTTCCCGGATGCCGGCCTGCTCCGGAAACAGCGATGCGATGTGGGCATCCGGTCCCACGCCCAGCAGGACCACGTCAAAGCGCGGAAGCTTGCCGGGGTACTCCGGCCTGTTGTCCGACATGTCCGCGGCGTGTTCTGCCTCCGCTGCCTCGGCGAGCTGGCGGGCATAATCCTCAGCGGCCAGCTCCGGGCTATCGAACTCATCCGAGGAGCCCGGCTCGTGGACACGCTCAGGATCGACCGTGATGTGCTGCAGCAGTGCCTCATGGGCCTGGACGGTGTTGCGGTCCGGATCCTTGGCGCTGACAAAGCGCTCGTCACCCCACCAGAAATTCACCTTGGTCCAGTCCACCGCCGGAGCAGCGGGCGAATCCGCCACTGCCTTGAGGGTACCGATGCCCACGCTGCCGCCTGTAAGCACCACCGTCGCCTCTCCGAACCTGTCCTGGACATCGACGAGCTTGGTGATCAGGCGTGCAGCGATGGCAGCCATGAGGACGGAAGAGTCTGGATGGATGCTTACTCTGGGCTCAGCGCTCACTGGGACGGACACTCCTTAGATTGGTACGTGGCAGTCCAATAGTAATCACTTCACCGAAAACTTCGTCGGGGTCCAGGCGGCGGAGTTCTTCGGCGAGGCAGTCGCGCAGGCTGCGGCGTGGGAGGGAGATGCGTTGGGCGGGTTGGCCGGGTTGGGTGAGTTCGGCGACGGAGAGTCCCGGGCGGAAGAGCTGGACGTCCCCGCTGGCGCGGGTGAGACGGACCCTGCGGATGCCGGTCCCGGCGGGGTCCGCGACGATCGTGACGGGGGCGTCCAGGGACAGGGTGAGCCAGGCCGCGAGCAGGATGGTGGAGGGTGAGTCCGAGGCGCCTTCGACGGCGACGGCGGTGACCGGGGAGGGGTCCACCTGGTCCAGCACCGCGGCGAGCTGGATCCGCCAGTTGGTCAGGCGGGTCCAGGCGAGGTCGGTGTCGCCGGCTTTGTAGGTGTTGCGGATGTTCTCCAACGCGACCTGGGGTTCGGCCTCGTTCGCCGAATCGGTGATGCGGCGGTGCGCGATCCGCCCGATGGAGGTTTCGGACGCGTTCTTCGGCGCCCCGTGCGGCCACCAGGCCACGATCGGGGCGTCGGGCAGCAGCAGCGCCGCGACCAGGGACTCGCTTTCCTCGGCGAGTTCGCCGTAGCCGCGCAGCACGATCACTTCCGAGGCGCCGGCGTCCCCGCCGACCCGGATCTGCGCGTCGAGCCGGTTCGGAGCGGCCGAGCCGGCGTCGGCGAGCACGATGATCCGGCAGGGATGTTCCCGGCTGGCCTCGTTCGCGGCCTCGATCGCTTCCTCTTCCAGCCCGGACTTGGTGACCACCACCAGGGTCAGCACCCGGCCCAGCGCGATCACCCCGCCCTGCTCGCGCAGGGCCATGATCTTCTTGGAAACGAGAGAGGTGGTGGTGTTCGGCAAATCTACAATCATGGCCTTCTCCAGGTGCGTCCGTCACGGGCCAGCAACTCATCAGCGCTGGCCGGCCCCCAGGATCCCGGGGCGTAGGGTTCGGGCTGTTCGTTCAGGGCCGCCCAGTAGTCTTCGAAGGGGTCCAGGATCTTCCAGGACAGCTCCACTTCCTCGTGCCGCGGGAACAACGGCGGCTCCCCCAGCAGCACATCCAGGATCAGCCGCTCATACGCTTCCGGGGAGGACTCAGTGAAAGAATGCCCGTACCCGAAGTCCATGGTCACATCCCGGACCTCCATCTGCGTGCCGGGGACCTTGGACCCGAACCGGATCGTGGCGCCCTCATCGGGCTGGACCCGGATCACCACGGCGTTCTGGCCGAAGTCATCATCACTGTGGCCAGCGCCGCCGTGACTGCCGAAGAGCAGGTTCGGGGCGCGTTTGAACACCACCGCGATCTCCGTCACCCGCCGGCCCAGCCGCTTCCCGGCGCGCAGGTAGAACGGCACCCCGGACCAGCGCCGGGTGTTGATATCCACCCGGATCGCCGCGAACGTCTCCGTCGTCGAATCCGCCGGGATGCCCTCTTCCTCCAGGTACCCCAGCACCTGCTCCCCGCCCTGCCAGCCGCCGGCGAACTGTCCGCGGGCCGAGTGCGTGGACAGATCCTCCGGCAACCGCACCGCGGCGAGGACCTTTTCCTTCTCCGCCCGCAAATCATCGGCGTTGAACGAGATCGGCTCCTCCATCGCCGTCAGGGCCAGCAGCTGCAGCAGGTGGTTCTGGATCACGTCCCGCGCCGCGCCCACCCCGTCGTAATACCCCGCCCGGCCGCCGGTGCCGATGTCCTCGGCCATGGTGATCTGGACATGGTCCACGTAGTTCGCGTTCCACAACGGCTCGAACAGCTGGTTCGCGAACCGCAGCGCCAGGATGTTCTGCACCGTCTCCTTGCCCAGGTAATGATCGATCCGGAACACCGCATCGGCCGGGAACACCGACTCCACAATGTCGTTCAGCTGCCGCGCCGAGGCCAGGTCATGCCCGAACGGCTTCTCGATCACCACCCGGCGCCACTTCTCACCCTCGGCCTGCGCCAACCCATGCCTGGAGAGCTGCCGGCAGACCTGCTCAAAGGCCTTCGGCGGGATCGACAAATAGAACGCGTGGTTCCCGCGCGTGCCGCGGGTCTCGTCCAGTTCCTTGATCGTCTCCCCGAGCCGCTCAAACGCCGCGTCGTCGTCGAACTCCCCCTGCACGAACCGGATGCCCTCGGACAACTGGTTCCACACCGCCTCATCAAACGGCGTGCGCGCATACGAGATGACCGCGTCCTTGACCTCCGCGGCGAACTCCTCGTTATCCCAGCCCCGCCGGCCAAAACCCACCAACGCGAAACTCGGCGGCAACAACCCACGGTTGGCCAGGTCATACACCGCCGGCATCAGCTTCTTCCGCGCGAGGTCACCCGTGACCCCGAACAAAACAAGCGAGGACGGACCGGCAATACGATTCAAACGACGGTCCCGCGGATCCCGCAACGGATTCCCGCCCCGGAACGCAGACCTCTTCAAGGTATCTGGCATGGTTAATTCAGTGCCTTAACTATCAGCGCCGGAAGCCGCCTTCGCGGCAAGCGACGAAACGATCTCCTGGAGCTGGGCCACGCCCGCTGCCCGGTCGGTGAGGTGCAGCCGCAGCACGGGCCGGCCGTGTTCGGTCAGCACCTGTGCGTCGCCCGCAGCCTGCGCCGCGATCAGCTCGCCGAAGGTGAACGGCCGTTCCGGGATAGCCAGGTCCTGGCTGGAAGCCGCCGTGACCTGCAGGAACACGCCGATCGCGGGGCCGCCCTTGTGGAACTGCCCGGTGGAGTGCAGGAAGCGCGGGCCCCAGCCGAAGGTGACCGGGCGGCCGCTGACGGCGGCGAGCTCGTCGCGGACGCCTTCCAGGCGGTTGTAGGCCAGCCGGTCGAAGTATGCCTGCACGCTCAGGTAGCCGTTGGCATCAAGCTGCGAGAGGAGCGCTGAAACTGCCTCCGCTGCCGTACCGGCGTTCCCCAGCCATTCCCCGCCGCGCACCTCGATGGCGCCATCGGTGAAGGCTGCCGGTGTCGGTTCCGGCTGCGCATCCAGCAGGCCGCGGGCAGCCACCTTGGCGGCTTCCACGTCGGGCTGGTCGAACGGGTTGATGCCCAGGAGGCGCCCCGCCACGGCCGTGGCGAACTCCCACACCATCATCTGGGTGGCCAGTCCGCCGGCAATGGCGACTTCGTTTTCTCCGAGTTCGACGTCGGCATCCGCGCTTACCAGCCGCACCACCAGAACGTCTTCAGCGCCGGAGGTGACCTCCGGAGCATTCGGGCCGGCGACGACCGGCAGGACGCCGGTACCGAGCTTGCCGGTGGATTCCGCGATGAGCTGTTCTGCCCAGTCGGCGAAGCCCACGATGCCTGAACCGTCCTCGGCGATGACGATCTTGTCCCGCAGCGGGTTGGTGCCGCCCAGGGCCGTTCCCAGCGCCAGGCCGATGTTCTCCTGCCCGTCCTCGTTGAGGATTTCCGCGGCTTCCTCGGCTTCATCCAGGAAGGACTGGATGTCCACGCCGGCCAAGCCGGAGGGCACGAGTCCGAACGCGGTCAGCGCGGAGTAGCGCCCGCCCACGTTGGGATCGGCGTTGAAGACGGCGCGGTAGCCGGCCTCGCGGGACGCTTTGTCCAGCGGGGAGCCGGGATCGGTGACCACGATGATCCGGCTCTTGGCGTCGATGCCGGCTTCGGTGAAGGCACGCTCGAAGATCCGCCGCTGCGAATCCGTTTCCAGGGTCGAACCCGACTTGGACGAGACCACGATTGCAGTCTCGGCAAGGCGGTCCGCGAGGGCAGCACCGACCTGTTCGGGGTCGGTGCTGTCCAGCACGGTCAGCTCGACGCCGGCGGTTCCGGCGATCACTTCAGGAGCCAGCGAGGAGCCGCCCATGCCGCAGAGGACAATCCGGATGACGCCTTCGGCCTGCAGTGCGCCGCGGAGTTCCAGGATGCTGTCCACCAGGGGCTGCGAGACGGTGGCCGCCTCGACCCAGCCCAGCCGGATTGAGGACTCGGCCTCGGCATCGGGTCCCCAGAGGGTGTGGTCCTTTGCGAAGATCCTGGTGGCAACGCGGTCCTCCACCAAGGCGGGCAGGTGCTGCTCAAGGGCCTTCCGGGCGGCGCCGGTGGCGTCGTAGCTGAGTGTGTTCATGTGGACTAGGAAGCCTTCCGTGCAGAGGCGAGGGCGCCCTCGACGTCGGCCAGCAGTTCCTTCCAGCTGGCGACGAACTTGTCGAGGCCTTCGGATTCGAGGAGCGCGACGACGTCGTTGTAGGAGATCCCGAGGTTTTCCAGGGCGTTGAGCGTGGCGTTGGCTTCCTCGTAGGTGCCGGTCACGGTGTCGCCGGTGACCACGCCGTGGTCGAAGGTGGCGTCCAGGGTCTTTTCCGGCATGGTGTTCACCACACCGGGAGCGACGAGTTCGGTGACGTAGAGGGTGTCCGGGTACGCCGGGTCTTTCACGCCGGTCGAAGCCCACAGCGGGCGCTGCGGCAGGGCGCCGGCCTCGGCCAGGACGGCCCAGCGCTCGGTGGCGAACTGCTCTTCGTAGACCTGGTAGGCCAGGCGGGCGTTGGCCAGGCCGGCCTTGCCCTTGAGGGCCTTGGCTTCCTCGGTGCCGATGGCGTTGAGGCGCTTGTCGATCTCTGAGTCCACGCGGGAGACGAAGAACGAGGCCACGGAGTGGATCTTGGACAGGTCGTGGCCGTTGTCCTTG
The DNA here is from genome assembly GCF_044754225.1 of Arthrobacter sp. NPDC093125. Classification (NCBI taxonomy): domain Bacteria; kingdom Bacillati; phylum Actinomycetota; class Actinomycetes; order Micrococcales; family Micrococcaceae; genus Arthrobacter; species Arthrobacter sp. NPDC093125. The sequence continues at coordinate 69,278 of NZ_JBIVOQ010000018.1, forward strand.
GCCTGCTCGAGCCCGGACTGGAAGGCGTTGATAACCGCGCGGTAGCGCTCGAGGGAGAAGATCAGGGTCACGTTGACGCTGATGCCCTCGGCGAGGGTGGCCGTGATGGCCTCGAGACCTTCAAGGGTCGCAGGGATCTTGATCAGGACGTTGTCCTTGTTGACCTTCTTGTACAGGTGCTTGGCCTCGGCGATCGTGCCGGCGGTGTCCCAGGCCAGGCGCGGGTCAACCTCGATGGAGACGCGGCCGTCAACACCCTTGGTCGCAGCGGCGACTGGGGCGAACAGGTCGCAGGCGTCGGCGACGTCGGTGGTGGTGATTTCGAAGATGGTGTCCTCGATGGACGCGCCGGCCGCGGCCTCCTTGGCAATGACGGCGTCGTAGTCGTGGCCGGTGGTGATCGCGGCGTGGAAGATGGAGGGGTTCGTGGTGACACCCACAACGTTCTTCTCTTCGATCAGCTTCTGCAGCGTGCCGGTCGTGAGGCGGCCACGGGAGAGGTCATCGAGCCAGATGGACACGCCGGCGTCGGAGAGCTGCTGGGTGGGGGTGGTAGTCATGTCAATTTCTCCTTGAAATTTTCGGTGCTGTCAGGACTGGAGTCCGGCGAGGGAATCCTTGGCGGCGGCGGTGACAGCTTCCGCGGTGATGCCGAATTCCTGGAAGAGGCGCTTGTAGTCGGCGGAGGCGCCGTAGTGCTCGAGGCTGATGGAGCGTCCGGCGTCGCCGACGAACTCCTTCCAGCCCAGGGCCAGGCCGGCTTCTACCGAGACGCGGGCCTTGACGGCTGCGGGCAGGACCGCCTCGCGGTAGGCGGCGTCCTGCTTGTTGAACCACTCGACGCACGGCATGGACACCACGCGGGTGGCGATGCCCTCGGCCTGCAGCGCTTCGCGGGCCTGGACGGCGAGCTGGACTTCGGAGCCGGTGCCGATCAGGATGACCTGCGGCTGGACGCTTTGGCCGTCCTTGGACGCCTCAGCCAGGACGTAACCGCCCTTTGCCACGCCGGCGGTCGAGCCGAAGGTGTCGCCGGTGGCGTCGCCGTGGCCGCGTTCCCAGGTGGGAATGTTCTGGCGGGTCAGAACGATGCCTGCCGGGTTCTCGTGGTTGGCGAGCATCGCCTTCCACGCTGCCGCGACCTCGTTGGCGTCACCGGGGCGGACGACGTCCAGGCCCACAATGGCGCGCAGGGAGGCCAGCTGCTCCACCGGCTGGTGGGTCGGGCCGTCCTCGCCGAGGCCGATCGAGTCGTGCGTCCAGACGTACAGCGACGGCACGCCCATGAGCGCGCCGAGGCGGATGGCGGGGCGCTGGTAGTCGCTGAAGATCAGGAACGTGCCGGAGAACGCCCGGGTCTTTCCGTGCAGTGAGATGCCGTTCACGATCGAGGCGGCGGCGTGCTCGCGGATGCCGAAGTGCAGCACCCGGCCGTAGGGGTTGCCGGACCAGGCGTCCGTCTGCTTGGAGGCAGGAACGAACGACGGCGAACCTTCGATCGTGGTGTTGTTCGACTCCGCGAGGTCCGCCGAGCCGCCCCACAGTTCCGGCATGACCGGGCCGATGGCGTTCAGGACCTTGCCGGAGGCGGCCCGGGTAGAAACGTCCTTGCCGGCGGGGAAGACGGGCAGGGCGCCGTCCAGTTCGGACGGCAGCTCGCGGGCCTCGACGCGCTCCAGCAGGGCAGCGGCCTCGGGGTTGGCGGACTGCCAGGCGGCGAAGGACTCTTCCCATGCCTTGCGTGCGTGGGCGCCGCGGTCAACAACGCCGCGGGCGTGGGCCAGCACTTCCTCGTCCACCTCGAAGGACTTCTCCGGGTCAAAGCCCAGGACTTCCTTGAGTGCTGCAACTTCTTCCGAACCCAGGGCCGAGCCGTGGATCTTGCCGGTGTTCTGCTTCTTCGGCGCGGGGTAGCCGATGATGGTGCGCAGCGAAACGATGGAGGGCTTGGACGTTTCGGCCTTGGCGGCCAGCAGCGCCGCGTGCAGTTCCTGGATGTCTTCCTTGTAGTCGCCGGTCTTGGTCCAGTCGACGCGCTGGGTGTGCCAACCGTAGGACTCGTAGCGCTTCAGGACATCCTCGGTGAAGGCGATGTCGGTGTCGTCCTCGATGGAGATGTGGTTCTCGTCGTAGATCACCACCAGGTTGCCCAGTTCCTGGTGGCCCGCGAGCGAGGAGGCCTCGGAGGTCACGCCTTCCTGCAGGTCGCCGTCGGACGCGATGACCCAGATGGTGTGGTCGAACGGGCTGGTGCCGGGGGCGGCGTCGGCGTCGAACAGGCCGCGCTGGCGGCGCTGGGAGTAGGCGAAGCCCACAGAGGAGGCCAGGCCCTGGCCGAGCGGGCCGGTGGTGATCTCCACGCCGGCGGTGTGCTTGTACTCAGGGTGGCCCGGGGTCAGCGAACCCCAGGTCCGCAGCGCCTGCAGGTCCTTCAGCTCCAGGCCGTAGCCGGAGAGGAAGAGCTGGATGTACAGGGTCAGGGACGTGTGGCCGGGGGACAGGATGAACCGGTCACGCCCGATCCAGTCCGGGTTCTGCGGATCGTGGCGCATCATCTTCTGAAAGAGAAGGTAGGCGGCCGGAGCCAGGCTCATCGCGGTGCCGGGGTGGCCGTTGCCCACCTTCTCCACGGCGTCGGCGGCCAGGACACGCACAGTGTCCACTGCACGCTGGTCCAGGTCAGTCCAGGACAGTTCTTGCTCTTCCAAATGTGGCACGAAAACCGGGCCCCTCTCTGTGCTGACGGCAGGCGGTACGGACATGTCGCGGGGAGGCACAGTCTGGTGCCCGCTGCGTCCTGTACTACCAGCCGTTCACCATTGAAACGTTGATCTTCATTCAGTCGCTCGACGGAGTGGGAACGCGGTTTCTCGCCTTATCCCACGGTGCGCTGATCTGCAGACAGCTTAGCTCTATTCCACACTCTGGGCGTCTGAAATCTCACCAAATGGACTCAATTTTTGTTTTGTGAATCACCTTTTTCCGCCCGCTGCGTTAATGTGATCGAAGTGGGCGCGGAGGAATCATTTTCCGTGAATTGCGTCGTGCGGCCGATGCCGCGGACCGGTGCGTGGCCGCGGTATGATATCGGGAGGCCACCGGCGTGCAGGCAGGGACCGCGCAGCGGACTTCCCCGCCCGATTAACCGCCGTTGAGGGATCATTCCGGACCCAGGATTCGGGCAGATCAGTCAGACCGCACCGCCAGACAGAACAGAGTGACTGCCAACGTGAGCACAACAGATACGCCGCTGACCTCATCCAGGGTCCACGGAAAAGCCGGACTAGCCCGCAAGGCGAAGGCCTACCTTGCTCTCACCAAACCCCGCGTCATTGAACTTCTGCTGGTCAGCACGCTCCCCACGATGATCTACGCGCAGCGCGGCTTCCCGTCGCTGGGCCTGATCCTGGCCACGCTGGTGGGCGGCGCGTTCGCTGCAGGCAGTGCGGGTGCCTTCAACTGCTACATCGACCGTGACATCGACAAGCTCATGCACCGCACCGAAAAGCGGCCGCTGGTCACCGGTGATGTCACTCCGCGGGAAGCCCTGGTCTTTGCCTGGCTGCTGGGCGCGGCGGCCATCGCCATCCTGTGGTTCGGCGCGAACCCGCTCTCTGCCTGGCTGGGCCTCGGCGCCATCCTGTTCTACGTGGTCATCTACACCATGATCCTCAAGCGCCGCACGGCGCAGAACATCGTCTGGGGCGGCGCCGCCGGCTGCTTCCCGGTCCTCATCGCCTGGTCGGCAGTCACCAACACTGTCGAGTGGCCCGCCGTCGTGCTGTTCATGGTGATCTTCCTGTGGACGCCGCCGCACTACTGGCCGCTGTCCATGCGGTACGGCGAGGACTACCGGAACGCCAAGGTGCCCATGCTCGGTGCCATCGCCGGCGCCAAGGTGGTGTCGGTGCAGGTGGTCCTGTACGCGTGGGCCATGGTGGCCTGTTCGCTGCTCATGGTGCCTGCCGGCGGTGCCGGCTGGGTGTACACCGTCACGGCAGTCGTGGCCGGCGCCTGGTTCCTGTACGAATCCCATGCGCTCTACAACCGGGCCCAGGGCGGCGACCTCTCCGACAAGGGCGCCATGAAGGTCTTCCACGGCTCCATCAGCTACCTGACGCTCCTGTTCATCGCCCTGGCCGTCGACCCGTTCGTCGGCTCAGCCATCATGGCCGCCTAGCCTAGCCACACAGGCCCCCAACCCTCCCTCTCACCTTCCTTCCGCAGGACTTTGGGGGACGCTCCCTCACCTTTTGAACTGCTCCCCGGAAGTTGGACTGGAATATTCAGTTCCGATTTGTGGGGAGCAGTTTTATGGGTGCGTCTAGTTCGTTGTGTGAGGTCCAGCG
>NZ_JBIVOQ010000019.1:0-63689 GCF_044754225.1 Arthrobacter sp. NPDC093125
CGGGCGTAGGAGACGAACGAGCCCGAGGAAGGACGGTGCAGGACGAGTTCGCCCAGGGCGCGCAGGATCAGGAACGCGAAGAACCCGCACACTGCATAGGCGATGACGAGGGAGGGGCCCGCGGCGTTCAGGCGGCCGCCGGCACCCAGGAACAGGCCGGTACCGATGGCACCGCCAATCGCGATCATCTGGATCTGCCGCGGCTTCAGGCTCTTGTGATAGCCCTTATCCTCCGCGTGAAGAAGGGACTCGGTGGCATGCGCCTGGGCGGGGACCGTATGGTCCGTGATGGCCGACTGTGTTGCGGCGCCCTGTTGGGGATTGGACATGGGGGATCCTTTGGTTTCCTGTTGGGGGAAGGAATCTTGCTATTTGCTGAGGTTGGCCAGGCGCTCGGGGCTGAGGAGCTCCTGGAGCTGCTCGGCCGTGAGGAGGCCGTGCTCGAGGACGAGCTCGGCGACGCCCCGGCCGGTGGCGAGGGCTTCCTGGGCGATGGCCGTGGCGGTGGCGTAACCCAGATGCGGGTTCAGCGCGGTGACCAGGCCGATGGACTGTTCCACCGTGAGGCGGAGCCGTTCGGTGTTGGCGGTAATGCCCCGGACGCACCGTGCAGTGAGGGTACGGCAGGCGGCCTCGAGGTGGGAAATGCTCTTGTGCAGGCTGTGCACGATGATGGGCTCGAAGGCGTTGAGCTGCAGCTGCCCGGCTTCGGCGGCCATGGTGATGGTGACGTCGTTGCCGATGACTTCGTAGGCCACCTGGCTGACCACTTCCGGGATCACCGGGTTGATCTTGCCGGGCATGATGGACGATCCTGACTGGACGGCAGGAAGGTTGATCTCGCCGAGTCCGGCGCGGGGTCCGGAGGAGAGCAGGCGGAGGTCGTTGCAGATCTTGGAGAGTTTGACGGCCACGCGCTTGAGCACGCCCGAGAGGTGGACGAACGCGCCCACGTCCTGGGTGGCTTCGATGAGGTCGAAAGCGGTCACGAGCGGCAACCCGGTGATCTCGGCCAGGTGCCGGCAGGCGGTTTCGGCGTAGCCGGCGGGGGCGTTCAGGCCGGTGCCAATGGCGGTGGCGCCGAGGTTGATCTCGTGGATGAGCAGGTCCGCCTCTGCCAGCCGCAGCCGGTCCTCGCCGATAGTCACCGCATAGGTGCCGAATTCCTGGCCCAGGGTCATGGGGACGGCGTCCTGGAGCTGGGTGCGCCCCATCTTCACTACCGTGCGGAACTCCAGCGCCTTATCGGCGAAGGCGTCCTCCAGCTCAGTCAGGGCCTTGAGGAGTTCCCGCGCGGCGAAGATGGTGCCGAGTTTCACCGCAGTGGGGTAGACGTCGTTGGTGGACTGGCTGAGGTTCACGTGGTCGTTGGGGTGCAGCCGCGCGTAATCGCCCTTGAGGTGGCCCAGGATTTCCAGGGCACGGTTGGCGATGACCTCGTTGGCATTCATGTTCGACGACGTTCCGGCGCCGCCCTGGATGACGTCCACGACGAACTGCTCATGGAGCTGGCCGTCCAGAACATCCTTGCAGGCCTGTTCGATGGCGGCGGCGCGCTCGGCGTCGAGCAGCCCGAGCTCCAGGTTGGTGCGGGCGGCGGCCATCTTCACGGCGGCCAGGCCGCGGACCAGGTGCACGTTGGTGGAGAGCGGCTGTCCTGTGATGGGGAAGTTCTCCACCGCGCGGAGCGTGTGCACGCCCCAGTAAGCGCCCACAGGGACGTCGCGGTCGCCGAGCAGGTCATGCTCGGAGCGCATGCCGGACAGGGATTGGGCGTCCGGCAGGGTTTGGGTTTCGGTCATGTGGTGCAGTCCTTAGTTGGCGTCGTTGACAGGGACAGAAGGAAGGAAATCAGCGGCCTGGAGAAGGCCCACGGGTTTGCCGCCGCCCAGGACCGCGCCGGTGGCGATGCCCGCGAGGGGCGCGGTGTCGACGTCGAGCGCTTCCAGGGCGCGGACGGTGACCGGCATGCGCGCGCGGTCGCCGCCGTCGGAAATCTTAATAACGACGGCGCGGCCGTCCGGCAGTCCCACGGCCTGGACGCCCTCAAAGCCGTCCTTCGCCAGCAGGCCGGGCATGCGGCGCATGAGCTCGGTGACATCGCGGCCTTCGCCGGCAACCATCGCCGGGTGGCGCCGCATGGCGTGCGCGACGGCGGCTTCCGGGCTCATCGGGGCGGCTGAGCGGCTGTCGTGGATGCTGATGTTGTCTTCCAGAGGCTCAGCCGCGGCGAGCCTGCCGAAGGCGCGGGCCATTCCTACCAGCGTCAGGGCGAAGAGCGGAGTGCCGCAGCCGTCGGTACTGATGCCGGCCGGCTCCTCGCCGGTCAGCTCCGCCACGGTTTCCGCGACTAGCTGCTGCAGGGGGTGCGACGGGTCCAGGTAGCCCTGCACCGGCCAGCCGTTGATGATGCAGGTGGCGGCCATGGCGGCGTGCTTGCCGGAGCAGTTCTGGGTGATCTGGGTGGCCCGGCCGCCGGCGCGCAGCCATTCTTCGCGCTCCAGGACGCCGTAGGGCAGGTCGGTGCTGTTCTCGAGCGCAGTGTCCGTGAGCCCGTGCATTTCAAGAATCCGGGCAGCGCCGTCGCGGTGTTCCGCAGCGCCCGAATGGCTCGCAGCGGTAAGGGCCAGCAGGTCAGCCGGAAGGTCCAGCCCGGCCCGGACCAGTGCCACGGCCTGCAGCGGCTTGAGCGAGGACCTCGGATAGAACGCCGCCTGCGGCTCGCCGGCGGAAAACAGGATACCGCCGTCCGGCGCCGTGGCGATGAGCGATCCGTAGTGGATGCTTTCCACGAGGCCGTCACGGGTCTGAACGGCAAGCGGTTCGTGCCGCGGGAGCCGTGCGGCGGAAGCGCTGGCTTCGCTTTCGGCGTGCACGGCACCGGCAGGCGCGGTCAACGGAGGGCTTGCGGGCATGGCGGGGGAGGGCATGGAGTCCTTGGGTGATGGGTTGCTGCTGGCGTTTACTGCTTGAGAATGGAGTCGAGGGCGTCCGCGACCGCGCGGAGGTGGGCGCTCATGGCGGTGCTGGCATCAGGGGCCGAGCCGGATTCGATGGCATCAAGGATGCGCTGGTGTTCCTCGTTCGAGGCGTGCTGGCGGTCCTCCGTGACCAGGTTCAGGGTTTCGGACTGGTGTGTCAGGGCGTCGCGGATGTCAGCGACGACGCTCTCGAAGACCTTGTTGCCGCTGGCACGCGCGATCGCCGCGTGGAAGCCGGAATCGAGCACCACCCAGGCTTCGGGGTCGGTCTCGACGACCATCGAGGCCACCATGGCGCGCAGGATGTCCAGGTCTTCGGCAGTACGGCGTTCGGCCGCCAGTCCGGCGGCCGGGACCTCGATGTGCGGGCGTGCCTCATTTAGATCGCGCGCCGAGAATTGGCCAAGAACGAGGTCGTTTGCCACATGGTCAGCGACGACGAAAGTGCCGCGGCCGGTGCGGGTCACGGTCAGGCCCAGGGCGTTGCAGGAGCGGAGAGCCTCGCGGATCACGGAGCGGCTGACCCCGTACTCCTGTGCGAGGGCAGCCTCGGAGTTGAGCTTGTCGCCGACTGCCAGCTTGCCGGATTCGATGGCGCCTCGGATGGCGTTGAAGACAGCCTCGGCGGCGCTGAGGCGGGCGAGCGGCGAAGGAGTTGCTCCTTGCTGTCCGGCTGTCCGGCTGTCTGACAGGTTCACGGTTAAAAATATGGCACGGGTCACAGGGTGTGTCAACTTCTGCCGGCGAATGCCAGGACGGTGAACTTTTGGTTTATGAGCCGCCGGGAGCTACGCGCTGCCACCACTGCCCGATACCCTCCTGCCATGGAGGAATATTCAGAGGAACTTGTCCAGCTTGCCTTCACGGCCCTTGATCACGCCATCGGTTCCGTCGTCTCATCGGGCGCGGACCTCGTACCTTTTGTTATTCGGGAGAAGGGCGATCAACGGGATCTGCAGCGCTACCTCGCCGGACAGCTTCAAGAAAGCGTCGCCGCAGCCCGGCAATCGGTCCGCGAAGAGCCCGTTCCTGACCGGGTGGCCGTTGCCTGGGATGGTTTTGTGACCACGGAGGACGGGCGGCAGGAGGCTGTCTTTGTTGAATCCTACGAACAAGGCACGCCCGCCGGTTTCATTTTGGCCCAGCGTTATCAGCGGGCCGGGTTCCTCAAGAAGAAGCGGGAATCGCTGGGGAACCCTGCCCTGGTAGAGAAGAATACGGCGCCGCTCTTTTGATGTGATGGCGCCCACCGCTGGGGGGGTGCGGTCCGACCAGCGGCCGGACAGAACCTCCGGGGACCCTCGTTGGCAGCGAGATTCAGGTCTTTCGGCGAACCACAGACAGCGGCACCGGTACGTACGTTCCGTTCTTCTTTGCCTGGCTTCCTGCATGGAAGCGTACGATGGGGATTGAAGGTGGGAACGGCACGATCGTACCGGCAAGAGGAGCGGAAATGGCTCAAGAGTTTCCCCTGCAGCTAGCTGAGAAGGTCCGCGCCCGCAGGACCTCGCTGAAACTAAACCAGCAGGACGTGGCGGATATGGCCGGGGTCTCGGAGCGCTTTGTCCGGTTCGTGGAGCAGGGCAAGCCGAGCATCCAGCTCGACTCGCTGCTGGCTGTGCTGGAAACGCTTGGCCTCGAGCTCAAGCTCGCCACCCGGTCCCGGGAAGCCGCCCACGCGCTGGTGCCCCACGCGCTGGTGCCCCAGCCGCCGTCGGCTGTCCAGCAAAGGGGCGCAGCGGAAGACAGTAAAGGCGTCCCAGGGGATGACCTGCCATGAGGCACCGCGTCGCCGACATCTACAAGCGGGGCGTCCTGGCAGCGCGGCTGGAACGGCACGACGGCGGCACGAAGTTCAGCTATCTGCCGGCGTACCTGCAGAGCGGCCGCCCCGCCGTCGCCAGTTCATTGCCGCTGTCACCGGAACCGATGCTATCGGGGGCCGGAGCCGCCCCGCCGTACTTCACCGGGCTGCTCCCGGAGGGGCGCCGGCTGAACGCCCTGCGCCGGTCCATCAAGACCAGCGCCGATGATGACCTTTCCCTGCTGATCGCCGCGGGCGGCAACCCGGTGGGGGACGTGCAGATTGTGGGCCACGGCGAACTGCTGGACCCGGAGGAGCACGCCGTCGAGGTGGACCCCCGCAAGCCCGTGGACTTCGACGAGCTGCTGGGGGACTCGGGCCTGATCGATCCGGTGGCGCTCGCGGGCGTACAGGACAAGCTGTCCGCGGGGATGATCTCCATGCCCGTGGCCAGTGCCGGCCGGCGGTTCATCCTCAAACTCAATGCCCCGGAATTTCCTCACGTGGTGGAGAACGAGTTCATCATGTTCCGGTATGCGGCCAAGCTGCGGATTCCGATGAGCCGCGTGCAGCTGATGCGGGACGTCGCGGGCCGGCCGGGGCTGCTCGTGGAGCGGTTCGACCGGGTGCCGCTGGGGGACGGCACGGCAGGCGATGGTGACCGCGTGGCCCGGCTCGCCGTCGAGGACGGGGCCCAAGTGCTGAAGCTGTACCCGGCCGACAAGTACAACGTGGGGTTCGGAACCGTCTGCCGTGCGCTGGCAGAGTACTGCGCCGCTCCGCTCCCTGCGCTGCGGAACCTGGCCATTCAGGTGGCCTTCGCATGGCTGAGCGGCAACGGCGACCTGCACGCGAAGAACGTGTCCATGGTGCAGCAGCCGCACGGCGAATGGTCTGTCGCGCCGGTGTATGACATCCCCTCCACAGTGGTTTACGGGGACAAGACGCTCGCCCTGACACTCGGCGGCAAGCGCAGCGGCATCTCCCGGAAGCATTTCCTGGGCTGGGCCGCCGGCCTGGGGCTGCCCGAACGCACGGCGGCCCAGGCGGTGGAGCTCGCGCTGAAAGCGGCCGGACCGCTGCTCGCGGACCTGGAGGCCGGCACGGCGTTCGCACCAACAAACGACGACGGCGGCTCGCCCTTCCCGGACATGGTCACCAGGGCGTGGGTCAAGGAGCTCAGGCACCGGCGGAGGCTGCTGGAGGGGTAAGCCGCCCACACGGTTGAGCCGCCCACGCATGTGAACCACGCCGTGCGGAGGGCTGCCCACGCAGGCGGCCCCGCCGTCGTCCTCTTCAGGTGGATTAAAGGTGCTGGATGCCGGCCCGCTGCATGGCGTCTTTGTAGATATCCACGCTCTTGGTGAGGAGCTCTTCCTGCTTGGCCTCGGAAACAGCAAAGGCCCGCCCGCCGAGCGCGCTGGCCTTATAAATTTTGATGCCGCTGTTCTTCAGCGAGGAGTGGTACGTCTTCTCGAAGAGGGTCAGGAAGGTGGAGGCATCCGTGCCGTGGGCGATGATGGCCGAGACCCGCTTGTTGATTTTCAGGAACTGACGGAAGGGGCGCAGCCCGTCGGTTTTTTCCTGAACGCTCAGCGCGGACGGCATGTCCGGGTCGCGCACCCAGGGGTAGGCGTTCCACGGCATGACGTAGCGGGGGTCGAGCTCCGCAAGCTCATAAATCTGCGTGGCCCGGCGCGCGGCTTCGTCGTCATTGAAGTGGGACACGAACCCCGACTCGGTGCCCTTCCCTGGGCTGACGTGCAGGCTCACAATCCGGCACTCGTCCTCGTCGTGGATCGGGTCGATGTAGGGAACGACGGATCCCGGCTTCTTTTCCATGAGTTCGTCGCACAGCTGCGTTACTGCAGCGATGTTCGGTTCCTGTAGCAGGGCCTTTTTTTCGTCCCAGTCAATCGTCACGATCTCTCCCTCTGCAGCAAGGCGTCCAAAATCAGGCGTCTTGTTCCACTGTACGCTTTTGCCGGTTGGGGTGCGCGGGGAGATTCCTCCCGCTGCTTCTGCAGGCGGTCTGTCAGTGCCCGCTGAGCTTGCCGGCGAGGCGTTCGCGCATCTGGAGGCTGGCCTCGTTAAGTCCGATTATTTTCACGTTCTTGCCGTGGTGGTGGTACTTCTCGGTGATCGCATCCAGAACGGCGATCGTGGAGGCGTCCCAGAGGTGGGAGGCGTGCATGTCGATGATGACGTGCTCCGGGTCCAGCGCATAGTCGAACTGGGTGTAGAGGTCGTTGGACGAGGCGAAGAAGAGTTCGCCGTCCACCACGTAGATGGCCGTTTCCTGCCCGTTGAGTACCTTGACGGTGCGCTTGACGGTGACGAAGTGTGCCACGCGCCGGGCGAAGAGGTCCATGGCGACCAGGACGCCGACGCCGACGCCGATGGCCAGGTTGTGGGTGGCGACGGTGACGGTCACAGTGGCGGCCATGACGATGGTTTCGCTTTTGGGCATCATCTTCAGTGTCCGGGGGTGGATGCTGTGCCAGTCGAAGGTGGCCCAGGAAACGAAGATCATCACGGCGACCAGTGCCGCCATGGGGATCACCGATACGAGGTCGCCGAGGGCGACGACGAGGATGAGGAGGAAGACGCCGGCGAGGAAGGTGGAGATCCGGGTGCGGGCGCCGGAGGCTTTGACGTTGATCATGGTCTGGCCGATCATCGCGCAGCCGCCCATGCCGCCGGTGAAGCCGGTAACGATGTTGGCCACGCCCTGGCCCCAGGCTTCCCGGGACTTGTGCGAGCGGGTGTCGGTGACGTCGTCGACAAGCTTGGCGGTCATCAGGGACTCCAGGAGTCCGACGAAGGCCATGGCTAGCGCGAACGGGAAGAGCACCTGCAGGGTCTCGAGAGTGAACGGGACGTTCGGCATAAACAGCGATGGCAGTGACTCCGGCAGGTCACCCTTGTCGCCGACCGTGGGGACCGCGATGGCGGCGAACACCGTGAGCAGGGTCAGGGCGACGATGGCGACCAGCGGCGCCGGTACAGCATTCGTCAGCTTGGGCAGGCCGAACACGATCACGAGGGCCAGGCCCACCAGCGGGTAGACCAGCCACGGGACGTTAATCAGTTCGGGGACCTGGGACATGAAGATCAGGATGGCCAGGGCGTTGACGAAGCCCACCATGACGGAGCGCGGGATGAACCGCATCAGTTTCGCGACCCCGGAGACACCAAGGATGATCTGGAAAATCCCGGCCAGGATGACCGCGGCGATGAGATAGTCGACGCCGTGTGACTTCACCAGCGGGGCGATGACGAGGGCGACGGCGCCGGTGGCCGCGGAAATCATGGCAGGGCGGCCGCCGACGAAGGCGATGGTGACGGCCATCGTGAAGGAGGCGAACAGGCCAAGCCGAGGGTCCACACCGGCGATGATGGAAAAGGCGATGGCCTCCGGGATCAGGGCCAGCGCGACCACCAACCCTGCCAGGACCTCAGTCTTCAACCGGCGCGGTGACATCAAGGTGCCCCGCACGGACTGCAGTTGTTCGGGAGTGTAGGCAGGGGCGTCCGCGGCGGTTTTGACGGCCATTGCTGGCTCCGTTCATGGTCAGGAAGGCGCGCGACTGCGCCTTCGCAATTTGAAGAATGAGGGGGCGCAGCGCTGCACGAGCGATGTGGGGCGCCGGAAGACTCCCGACCACCAGCGTTAATCGTACCGGAGGGGCCCGGAGGTTCTTGTGCTCCTCCGGGCCCCTCCCGGGACCGGTACCTGTGTGTCTGCGGCTCAGTGAGCCTGTGCCGGGTTCAGCTTCAGCCGCCGCAGCAGCTGGGCGTTGAGGGCGACGACGATCGTGGAGGCGGACATCAGCACCGCGCCCGCCGCCGGTGAGAGCACGACGCCGGCGAAGGCCAGGACGCCGGCGGCCAGCGGGACGGCGAGGACGTTGTAGCCCGTGGCCCAGATCAGGTTCTGCCACATCTTCCGGTAGCTGGCCCGGGACAGGTCCACCATGGAGAGCACAGCCCGCGGATCATTGCCCGCCAGCACCACTCCGGCCGACTCCATCGCGACGTCGGTCCCCGCACCAATGGCGATGCCCACCTCTGCCCGGGCCAGGGCGGGGGAGTCGTTGACGCCGTCGCCGACCATGGCCACTTTGAGGCCGCGGTGCTGCAGCTCGGTCACTTTCTTGTCCTTGTCCGCGGGCAGGACTTCGGCGAAGACCTCGTCGATGTTCAGTTCGTCCGCGACCGCCTGGGCCACCTGCCGGGCGTCGCCGGTGACCATGGCGACCTTGATGCCGCGGTGCTGCAGGGCCGCCACGGCCTGGCGGGATTCCGGCCGGATGGCATCTTCGAGGCTGACGGCGCCGAGCACCTGACCGTCGGCCAGGACGTGGAGCACCGCCGCGCCGCGTTCCCGCCAAGCCTTTGTGGTCCCCGCCAGCGCAGGAGGCTCGCTGATGGCCAGCTCCCGCAGCAGTGCCGGTCCGCCGACCTGCAGGGTCCGGCCGTCAACCCTTGCGCGGACGCCCCTGCCGGTCATCGAGGTGAAGTCCGATGCGTGAGGGATATGCAGGTCCTGCGCCTTGGCGGCGCGGACGATGGCTCGCGCAACAGGATGTTCGCTGTCCGATTCGACGGCAGCGGCGAGGGCGAGCAACTCCTCGCGGCTCATGCCGTCGACGGCGGCGGCGTCCTTCAGTTCCGGTTCACCCTTGGTGAGGGTGCCAGTTTTGTCGAACAGCACGACGTCGACGGTGCGCATGCGCTCCAGCGCCATCCGGTTCTTGATCAGTACGCCGGCGCGGGCTGCGCGCTCAGTTGAGATCGCGATAACGAGCGGGATGGCCAGGCCGAGGGCGTGCGGGCAGGCGATGACCAGGACGGTGACGGTGCGGGTCACGGCCTCGGGGACACTGCCCAAGAGGGTCCAGGCGATAAACGTCAGGACGCCCACCCCCGCGGCGAAGTAGAAGAGGAACGCAGCGGCCCGGTCTGCAAGGGCCTGTGCTCTTGAGGACGAGGCCTGGGCCTCTGCAACCAGACGCTGGATGCCCGCCAGCGCGGTGTCATCCCCGACGGCGGTGATCCGGACCCGAACCGTATTGTCCGTTGCCACCGTACCCGCGATAACCGGGTCACCGTCGGAACGGAGCACCGTCTTGGATTCCCCGGTGATCATGGACTCGTCAAACTCGGCCTGACCCTCGGTTACGGTGCCGTCCGCCGGCATCCGCGCCCCGGAGCGGACCAGCACCACGTCCCCGGCCCGAAGCTCGGAGACGCTGACCGTTTCGGTGCCGGAGCCGGTAATCCGCTCGGCCTCGTCCGGCAGCAGCGCGGCGAGGGCATCAAGGGCACCCTGCGCGGAGCCGAGGGCCCGCATTTCCAGCCAGTGGCCCAGGAGCATGATGGCCACGAGCAGGGCGAGTTCCCACCAGAAGTCCAGGTCGAAGCCGCCGATGCCCAGACTGGTCACCCAGGACGCGATGAACGCGACCGTGATGGCCATGCCGATCAGCAGCATCATGCCGGGGCGCCGCGCCTTAAGTTCATTCAGGCCGCCCTGGAGGAACGGCTGGCCCCCGTATAGGAAGATCACCGTGCCGAAGACGGGCGGAATCCATGATGACCCCGGAAACTGAGGCGGGGCGTAGCCAAGCAGATGCCCGAACATGGGGCTGAAGTAGACGACGGGCACCGACAGGGCCAGCGTTAGCCAGAACCTGTCCTTGAACATGGCCGTGCTGTGCCCGGCCTGTTGGCCGTGCTTGTGCACAACGTGGTCGTCATCCACGTCATGACCGGCATGCGCACCGTGACCCTGAACCAGTGCCGGTGCCTGTGTGGTCTCCGCTGTGTCGGACAATCCGGCCGCGTGTTCGCCGTGGCCGTGTTCCCCGTGGATGCGTCCACCGGAAGATGTGGCCATCGGCAGATCAAATCGCTTCTGTGAGTCACGCATGTCAGTTCCATTCCACGTAAACGGGTAGGTGCGCTGGGGTTGAACGGCTGTGACGGGGACAGGTCCCCTGGACATACCACTTCACTGACAACACCAAAAATATACCCCCAGGGGGTATTTCCGTCAAGGGGTGCTGGAGGCCCTGGTGGGCAGCGTTGGGTAGTAGCCGGGGCTTTGTTGCGCGTCTGTGGAGGTGGCCGTGACGGTGCGATCAGAAGGCGCGGCAGAGACCCTGTGCGGCTGGAATGGGCAGCCGCTGGAACAGCCAATGGTGGGGAGGAGCGAGCAATGGAGGGGAGTACCTAAAGGCGGGACGCAGGTCCGGCGCTGCGGTTTTCGTCCATAACCGGATGGTCTGACAAGCCTCGATGGGAAGACAGTGCACCGTTTAGCGCCATGACGGCCTGCCGAGTGTCGTCGGAGACCAGGTCTGCGTTTACGGCGCTGGCCGCTTTGACCCCTGAAGCGGCAGCTGTGATTACCTGCGCCTCTGGGTCCGTGATGTTGCCCGCCGCCCATACTCCGGCTACGGCCGTTCCGCCGCTTTCGTCCGTTTTCAGGTACTGGTTGGAGGGGCCGTCCTCCTGCTGCAGGCCGAGGGACTGCAGCAGGGGAGAGTCTGTGACTGGCTTCGGGCTGACCACCAAGGCCTCGCAAGGGATCACGCGCCCCGAATCCAAAGTGACGCCGGTGAGCGCGTCCCCCATGATGCGAAGGCCTTTCACCCCGCCCTCAACGATCCTTATGGACCGGGCAGCGAGCTGTTCGCGCTCCAAAGCGCTTGGCTCAGGCATGGTGTGCTGGAAAAGAGTGATGTTCTGACTCCACTGCCGAAACAACAGCGCCTCCTGCACTGCTTCCGGTTCTGTGGCCAAAACGCCTACGGCCCGATCGCGAAGTTCCCAGCCATGGCAGTACGGGCAATGCACCACGTCCCGGCCCCACCGCTCCTTGATCCCGGCAACGTCCGGCAGCTCGTCGCCGAAGCCGGAAGCGATCAGTAGCCGGCGTGCGCTAAGCGCCCGCCCATCCTGCAGATGCACCGTGAATGCGCCCGCATGGCCGCTCGCCGCGACCGCCGTGCCTTCTGCAAGCCCCCCGCCGCGAGCCCGGAGTTCCTCCCGACCTTCGGCAAGCAATTCCAGCGGTGACGTTCCCTCGCGGGAGAGGAATCCATGAACTGCGGACGACGCAGCGTTGCGGGGACTTCCGGCGTCGACGACCAGCACTGAGCGACGTGCGGTGGCGAGAGTGACAGCTGCACTCAACCCTGCTGCTCCGCCGCCGACAACGACCACGTCATAGATGTGCGGCTGATTCTCGGACATATGCACTCCAGCGTTTTCGCCCCAGGAACCGCAAAGCCTTTACGGCCGCGCCTTTCCTGATCGGGGACGATTCATGGACGGATTCTGCATACCGCCGGATCTACATCATAAGCAGGCTTAGTACTGCGTGCAAAAGGGTGCAGCGGACATACCCTGGCAGGGCTCAGCTCTACGGGACTCAGCTGGCTGCCCGGCGCCGGCGGACTTCGATCTGGCCGTCATTCACCCGTGCTTCGTAGCTTGGCTGCCGATTGCTTGCGGGGCCCCGGACTATGCCGCCGTCCTCGAGCCGGAACGTGCTGCCGTGCCAGGGACAGATGACGCAGCCGCCGTCGATCTTTCCCTCTTCCAGAGGGCCGCCCATGTGGCTGCAGACACTGTCCAATGCCAGGATGCTGGAGCCTGTCCGGTACACCAGGACGGTGACCTTGCCGGCGCTTACCTTCCGGTGCTCGCCGTCGGCGAGTTCGGACTCAGCCAGGACAGGCGTCCACTCCTTCGGCCCGATCCTGCCGGCCGTTTTGTTGATGTTGACCGCGTTGCTGTAACTGAGATGGCCGCCCAGGAAACCGCCAAACATGAGGATGCCGAAACCCGCCAGCCCCAAGGCTTTCCCCACAGAGCGGCTGCCCGTGGCCCGTGCAACTGCCGAGGACGTAAAGAGGCACAGCGCCGTGCTGTTCGCGACCGCATGAACCGTGCCCACCCGCCGCGCTTTCCCCGTCGTGTCTGACCAGTCATTGAGCCCGGAGGCGGCTGTCGGAATGGCAGTCGCAATTCCCACCGCCACCAGGAGGTCGGCAGCCGGCTCGGAAGCCTTCCCGCCTATGGTGTCCAGCACGGTCGACATGCTCCAGGCTCCAATAGGCAAGTCAGTCATGATCGGATGCAGGGGATGGCCGATGGGCGTGCCGCTCAACAGGTTGCGGACGAATTGCGGCTGTACCGCCCATCCCACGGCCTTCGAAACGGAGGATGCGACCCCGTCGAAGCGGTCGAACCGTTCAATGGCATCCACTAACGCGAGCAACGGGTTCATGGCGGACTCCTTCGTCCCAGTCGTCAGGAAGTACAGCGTTAAATTCAGTTGTTGTGCGGGGAAGCAAACAGGGCCGGCCGCAATAGGCGGCCAGCCCTGTCAGGACGGCGGTTACCGGTGGGCGTAGGTGAGGCAGTCGGCGTTGTCGCGGCCTGGGCCTACGTGTACTTCGGGGGCTCCGCACATGAGGTGGTCGTTGTGGACGCACTCGGTGCGCTGGCAGGCTCCAACGTCTGCGAGGACCTTGGGGAGTCCGCCGTGGGAGCCGGTGTCGATGAAGGTGGCGCAGTGGGCGTGGTTTTCGTCGCCGCCGACGGTGATGGCGGCTGCGTTGCAGTTGGTGTGGTCGTTGAAGGAACAGTTCGTTACGCTGCAGTCTGCGACGTGCGTTGTCATGGGAGATTCCTCCTGGTCCCGGCCGCCCGGACGGGCAGCGCCTTGCGTCCACGGTATGCCGGTCCGCGCCGATCAAAAAGACCCAATCGTGTGCCCTAATTCTGCTTAGGGCCACCTTCTCCCGGCACTCCTTCCCGCAGGTACCAGTTATCCCGCGAGCAGGCTGCTGGCTTCCTGGCGGGTGGTTCCGGAGGATTCGATGTGGGCGAGTTCGGCGGGGATTTCCCGGCCTTTCTTGCGCATCGCGGTGGCCCAGAGCCGGCCGGCCCGGTAGGAGGAGCGGACCAGGGGGCCGGACATGACGCCGAGGAAGCCGATCTCGTCCGCTTCCTGCTGCAGTTCCACGAATTCCTGCGGCTTGACCCAGCGGTCCACCGGCAGGTGCCGTTCGGAGGGGCGCAGGTACTGGGTGATGGTGATCAGGTCACAGCCGGCCTCGTGCAGGTCCCGGAGGGCCTCGGAGATTTCCCCGCGGGTTTCGCCCATGCCCAGGATCAGGTTGGACTTGGTGACCATGCCCAGGTTCCGTCCCTGGGTGATGACGTCCAGGGAGCGTTCGTAGCGGAACGCGGGGCGGATGCGCTTGAAGATCCGCGGCACGGTCTCGACGTTGTGGGCGAACACCTCGGGTGCGGAGTCGCAGATCGCGGCAATGTGCTCGGGCTTGCCGGAGAAGTCCGGGATCAGCAGTTCGACGCCGGTGCCCGGGTTCAGCTCGTGGATCTTGCGGACCGTTTCGGCGTAGAGCCAGACGCCCTCGTCGGCGAGGTCGTCGCGGGCCACGCCGGTGACGGTAGCGTAGCGCAGCTGCATCGCCTGCACGGAGCGGGCCACCTTGGTCGGTTCGAACACGTCCACCGGGGAGGGCTTGCCGGTGTCGATCTGGCAGAAGTCACAGCGCCGGGTGCATTCGGAGCCGCCGATCAGGAAGGTGGCTTCCTTGTCTTCCCAGCACTCGAAGATGTTCGGGCAGCCGGCTTCCTCGCAGACGGTGTGCAGGCCTTCCTTCTTCACCAGGTTCTTGAGCTGGACGAACTCCGGGCCCATCTGGACCTTGGCCTTGATCCATTCCGGCTTGCGCTCCACCGGGGTGGCCGCATTGCGCTGCTCGATACGCAGCATCTTCCGGCCTTCTGGTGCCAGTGTCACAGGAGAACTCCTTCGAGGGTGAAATGCTTTTTCTTGTTTAGGCACGGCAACAGCCGCAGGGGGCGGCGGGCTTCGGCTAGCACGCGACGACGTTGACGGCGAGGCCGCCCATGGCGGTTTCCTTGTATTTGGAGCTCATGTCCTTGCCGGTCTCGCGCATGGTGATGATGACCTCGTCCAGGGAGACGCGGTGGGTGCCGTCACCCCAGAGCGCCATTTTCGCGGCGTTGATGGCCTTCGCCGCGGCGATCGCGTTCCGCTCGATGCAGGGCACCTGCACCAGGCCCCCGATCGGGTCACAGGTCAGGCCCAGGTTGTGCTCCATCGCGATCTCCGCGGCGTTCTCCACCTGCGCCGGGGACCCGCCCATCACCTCGGCCAGGCCCGCGGCGGCCATCGACGACGCCGACCCGACCTCGCCCTGGCACCCGACCTCCGCACCCGAAATGGACGCCTGCTCCTTGTACAGCACCCCGACCGCGCCGGCCGCGAGCAGGAACCGCACCACCACATCATCCCGGTCGGCCTGGCTGGCCCGGTCCATGCCCGGGGCATAATGCAGCGCGTAGTACAGCACCGCAGGAATGATCCCGGCCGCCCCGTTCGTCGGGGCCGTCACCACCCGCCCGCCCGAGGCGTTCTCCTCGTTCACCGCCAACGCGACCAGGTTCACCCACTCCTGCCAGTACATCGGGTCCCGGCCCTTGTCCTCCTTCAGCAGCCGCTCATGCCAGTCCGGAGCCCGGCGGCGGACCTTCAGCCCGCCCGGCAGCAGCCCCTCCCGCTGCAGGCTGGCCTGCACACAGGCCTCCATCACCGCGTAAATGTGCAGCAGCCCCGCCCGGATCTCCTCCTCGGACCGGGAGGCACGCTCATTGAGAAACATGATCTCGCTGATCGAGAGCCCCAGGGCCCGGCAGTGCTCCAGCAGCTCCACCGCGGTCCGGAACGGCAGCGGCAGCTCCTTCTTGGACTCCTCCAGCTCCTGCTGCGCCGCGTCCTCCTCACCCTCCCGGACAATGAACCCGCCACCGACGGAGAAGAACGTCGCCTTATGGATTTCGTCCCCGGCCGCGTCGGAGACGGTAAACGTCATCCCGTTCGTGTGCCGGGGCAGCACCGTCAGCGGCCGCAGCACCATATCCTCCACCCCATACGGCAACGGCACCCCGCCCCCGTCACCCGCGCCCGCCAGGCGCAGCGTCCCGGTCTCCGCGATCGACGCCAGCCGGGACTCCACCTCCTCCGGCAGGATCAGCTCAGGATGAAAGCCCTCCAACCCCAACAGGATCGCCGTCATCGTCCCGTGCCCGTGCCCCGTCGCGGCCAACGACCCATACAGATCCACCCGCAACGACGCCACCCGCTCCAGCACGCCCGAAGCCCTCAGCTCCTCCGCGAACACCGCAGCAGCCCGCATCGGCCCCACAGTATGCGAACTCGACGGGCCAATCCCGATTGAGAAAAGGTCAAAGACACCAACAGCCATGCGCTTGGTTCCTAACTAGATGATTGTTGTGGTCGGGTTTGGGGCGGTGCGGCCCCCTCCGGGGGCCGCACCATGGTGACGTACGCGGCCCCAACGGGCCAAAAGAGGCAGTTAGCCGAGGTTGGTCATGCCCGGGTAGAGCGGGTGCGCGGCGGCGAGAGCCTCGACGCGGGCGCGCAGGCCCGAAAGGTCGGCACCGGCGTCGGCGGTCAAAGCCTCGGCGATGATGTCCGCGACCTCTGCGAACGCGGCTTCGCCGAAGCCGCGAGTGGCGAGCGCCGGGGTGCCGATGCGGAGCCCGGAGGTGACCATCGGCGGGCGCGGATCAAACGGCACGGCGTTGCGGTTGACCGTGATGTCGATCGAGGCGAGGCGGTCCTCGGCCTGCTGGCCGTCGAGCTCACAGTGGCGGAGGTCCACGAGGACGAGGTGCACGTCGGTTCCGCCGGAGACCACGGAGATGCCCTTGGCGGTGACGTCCGGCTGGACCAGGCGTTCGGCCAGGATCCGGGCGCCGGCGAGCACGCGCTCCTGGCGCTCCTTGAACTCTGCCGAGGCCGCGATCTTGAATGCCACGGCTTTGCCGGCGATGACATGCTCCAGCGGTCCGCCCTGCTGGCCGGGGAACACGGCCGAGTTGATCTTCTTGGCGATGTCGGCGTCGTTGGTCAGGATGATCCCGCCGCGCGGACCGGCAAGGGTCTTGTGCGTGGTGGAGGTGGTGACGTGCGCGTGCGGCACGGGGGACGGGTGCAGCCCCGCAGCAACCAGACCGGCGAAGTGCGCCATGTCCACCATCAGGTACGCACCGACCGATTCGGCGATGCGGCGGAACTCGGCGAAGTCGAGCTGGCGGGCGTAGGCGGACCAGCCGGCAACGATCAGCTGCGGCTTGTGCTCCTGGGCCAGGCGCTCCACCTCGGCCATGTCGATCCGGTGGTCCTCCTCGCGGACCTGGTACGGGATCACGTTGTAGAGGCGGCCGGAGAAGTTGATCCGCATGCCGTGCGTCAGGTGCCCCCCGTGGGCCAGGTTCAGGCCCATGATGGTGTCCCCCGGCTTGATCAGCGCATGCATCACCGAGGCATTGGCCTGGGCGCCCGAGTGCGGCTGGACGTTGGCGAATTGGGCACCGAACAGGGCCTTCACCCGGTCGATTGCAAGCTGCTCGACGACGTCCACGTGCTCGCAGCCGCCGTAGTAGCGCTTGCCCGGGTAACCCTCGGCATACTTGTTCGTCAGCACCGAACCCTGTGCCTGCATCACGGCGGCAGCGGTGTGGTTCTCGGACGCGATCATCTCCAGGCCGTCGCGCTGGCGGGTGAGTTCGGCGTCGATCTTCGCCGCGATCTCCGGATCCAGCTCGCTAAGCTCAGCGTTGAGGCTGGGGGAGACGACCTGCTGGAAGGCCATTGTCTCTATGCCTGCGGCACGGGCGGCGCTCACAGCTCGCCGCCGTTCTTGGACGCGTATTCCTCGGCCGAGAGCAGTGGGCCCTCGGACTCGACGGCAACCTTGAAGAGCCATCCTGCACCGTACGGGTCGTTGTTGATGACCGCCGGATCGGAAACAACAGCGTCGTTGATTTCTGTGATCTCGCCCGTCACCGGGGAGTACAGGTCAGAGACCGACTTGGTGGACTCCACCTCGCCGCAGGTCTCCCCGGCGGTGACAGCGGAGCCAACCTCGGGAAGGTCCACGTAAACAATGTCACCGAGGGCATCAGTGGCAACAGCCGAAATACCGATGGTCGCCGGTCCGGATCCGTCAGCAGCAACCCATTCGTGCTCAGCGGAGTACTTCAGTTCAGAAACAACTTTGCTCATGTGATCTTTTCCTTTTACGTTCGAAATCGTGTGGTTGCGTACAGGGCTGCTGAGCGCATGCCCCGATTGGCCTAACAGCTACTTGGCGCGCTTGTAGAACGGGAGGGCCACCACTTCGAAAGCTTCCGCTTTGCCGCGGAGGTCTACCTCCAGGACGGTGCCGATTTCGGAGAGGGCGACGTCGACATAGGCCATAGCGACCGGGTAGCCCAAGGTGGGGCTGGGCTGGCCGGAGGTCACTTCGCCGACGACGTTGCCGTCCTTGAGTACGGGGTAGTGGCCGCGGGCGGCGCGGCGGCCCAAGCCCTTGAGGCCAACGAGCTTGCGGCCCGAGGTGGAACCGGCTCCGGCTTCCTTTTTGGCGGCCAGAGCGGCCTTTCCGACGAAGTCGCCTTCCTTGGAGAGTGCGACGACGGGACCCAGGCCGGCAGCGAACGGGTCGCCTTCGAGCGACAGTTCGTTGCCGTACAGCGGCATGCCTGCTTCGAGGCGGAGCGAGTCGCGGCAGGCCAGGCCGGCCGGGATGAGCCCGTGCGCAGCGCCCAGGTCCAGCAGCGCTTCCCACAAACCGGGGGCATCGGCATTGGGCACGTAGATCTCGAAGCCGTCTTCGCCGGTGTAGCCGGTGCGGGCCAACAGCAGGGTCTGGCCATTGATTTCCACCTCCACCGCAGCGTAGTACTTAAGGCCGGTGACCAGCTCGTGCTGCCCGGCCGGGACCAGGCCCAACAGGATGGCCTCGGCGTTGGGTCCCTGGACAGCGATCAGGGAGGTCTCGGCGGAGACATCGTCCACGACGACGTCGAATCCTGCTGCCCGCTCGGCCAAAGCTGCGGCGACCGTGACGGCGTTGCCCGCGTTCGGCACCACAAGATACTTTTCATCGCTCCGGCGGTACGAAATCAGGTCGTCGATGATGCCGCCGTCCTCGTTGCAGATCAGCGAGTACTTGGCCTTGCCGACGGCAATCGAAGACAGTTTTCCGGCCAGTGCGTAGTCCAGGAACGCTCCGGCGTCCGGCCCGGTCACCCAGACTTCACCCATGTGGGAAAGGTCGAAGAGGCCGGCGGACTTGCGGACGGCGTGGTGCTCGGCCAGCTCAGAGGTGTATTTGAGCGGCATCTGCCAGCCACCGAAGTCGGTGAAGGAGGCGCCGGCCTTTTTGTGCTCGTCATAGAGTGCGGTGTAGTTCTCAGTCATGGGAAGTCCTTAGTTTTCGAATGCTTCGATTGGCGGGCAGGAGCAGACCAGGTTCCGGTCGCCGGCTGCGCCGTCGATGCGGCCCACGGGCGGGAAGTACTTGTCCTGCTTGAGCGAGGACACCGGGAAGGCGGCCTGCTCGCGCGAGTAGGAGCTGTCCCAGTCAGAACTTACGACGGCGGCAGCGGTGTGCGGTGCGTTGCGGAGCGGACTGTTCTCCACGGTGAAGTCGCCGGCAGCGACCTGTTCGATCTCGGCGTGGATAGTGATCATTGCGTCGATGAAACGGTCGATCTCGGCCAGGTCCTCGGACTCGGTCGGCTCCACCATCAGGGTCCCGGCCACCGGGAACGCCAGGGTGGGGGCGTGGAAACCGTAGTCGATCAGGCGCTTGGCCACGTCCTCGGCGGTGACGCCGGTCCGTGCGGTGAGTTCGCGCAGGTCCAGGATGCACTCGTGGGCCACGAGGCCGCCCTCACCGGTGTAGAGCACCGGGAAGAACTCGTTCAGGCGGGAGGCGACGTAGTTTGCGGCGAGCAGCGCGGACTTGGTGGCCTCGGTCAGGCCCTCGCCGCCCATGAGCTTTACATAGGCCCAGGAAATCGGCAGCACACCGGCGGAGCCGTAGCGCGAAGCACTGATCGCAACGCCGTGACCGGCCTCGTGTGCTGCCTTGTTCGCGTCACCGGGCATGAACGGCGCCAGGTGGGCCTTGGCCGCGACCGGGCCAACGCCGGGTCCCCCGCCGCCGTGCGGGATGCAGAAGGTCTTGTGCAGGTTCAGGTGGGACACGTCCCCGCCGAACTTGCCCGGCTGCGCCAGCCCGACCAGGGCGTTCAGGTTCGCACCGTCAACGTAGACCTGGCCCCCGGCGGCATGAACTGCGTCGCAGACCTCGCGGACGTCGGCGTCGTACACGCCATGGGTGGAGGGGTAGGTGATCATGATGCAGGACAGCGCGTCCTTGTTGGCCTCGATCTTGGCGTACAGGTCCGCGTGGTCGATGGTGCCGTCGGCGGCGGTGGCCACCACGACGACCTTCATCCCGGCCAGCACGGCGGAGGCAGCGTTCGTGCCGTGCGCCGAGGCAGGGATCAGGCAGATGTTCCGCTGCCCCTCCCCGCGGGAGCGGTGGTAGCCGCGGATCGCCAGCAGGCCCGCCAGTTCGCCCTGGGAGCCGGCGTTGGGCTGGATGGAGACCTGGTCGTAGCCGGTGATCTCGGTCAGCTGCGCCTCCAGGTCCGCGATCAGCTCACGCCAGCCCTCGGTCTGGGAATCCGGCGCGAACGGGTGGATCGAGGCGAATTCCGGCCACGAGATCGCTTCCATCTCGGCGGTAGCGTTCAGCTTCATGGTGCACGAGCCCAGCGGAATCATGGTGCGGTCCAGTGCCAGGTCCCGGTCCGAAAGCCTGCGGATGTAGCGCAGCAGCTGCGTCTCGGAGCGGTGCGTGTTGAACACCGGGTGCTGCAGGTAACCGGAGGTGCGGAGGACAGACTCGGGCAGGTCAAAGCCTGCTGCGTCACGCACGGGACCGGCACCAAAGGCGACGGCAACGGCGGACAGTGTCGCCGCCGTCGTCGTTTCATCAACGGAGACGCCCACAGTGTCCTCGTCGATGAGGCGCAGGTTGATGCCGCGGGCTTCCGCTGCCGTGATGACCTTCCGGGCCTTGCCCGGGACGCGCACGGTGAGGGTGTCGAAGAAGGACTCGGCGACCAGTTCGCGGCCGGCTGTTTTCAGTGCGGCTGCCAAAACACGCGTGTTGTTGTGGACCGTTTCGGCAATCGCCTTCAGGCCGTCGGGGCCATGGTAGACGGCGTAGAAGGAGGACACGATGGCCAACAGCGCCTGCGCGGTGCAGATGTTGGAGGTGGCCTTCTCGCGCCGGATGTGCTGCTCGCGGGTCTGCAGTGCCAGCCGGTAAGCGGTGGCGCCGGCGTTGTCCTTGGAGACGCCGACGATGCGGCCGGGGAGTGTGCGCTCCATGCCGGTCCGCACGGCCATGTAGGCGGCGTGCGGTCCGCCGAAGAACAGGGGCACGCCGAGGCGCTGGGTGGAACCGACGGCGATGTCCGCGCCCTGCTCGCCCGGAGGCGTGATCAGGGTCAGCGCGAGGAGATCGGCAGCAACGGTGACGAGCGCGCCCCGTTCCTTGGCGGCGGCGATCACGGCTGACTGGTCCCAGACCCGGCCGGAAACGCCCGGCTGCTGCAGGACGACGCCGTTGATGTCGCCGTCGGGCAGTCCCTTGGACAGATCGGCGACCTCGACCTCGAAGCCGAGCGCCTCGGCGCGGCCCAGCACGATGGCGATGGTCTGGGGAAGGCAATCGGCGTCCAGGACCGTCTTGCCGTCCTTGGCGTCCTTATTTTTGTTGGCCCTGCGCATCAGCAGCACCGCTTCAGCCACGGCGGTGGCTTCATCGAGCAGCGAGGCGTTGGCCACGGGCAGGGCGGTCAGGTCCTGGACCATAGTCTGGAAGTTCAGCAGCGCCTCGAGGCGGCCCTGGGAAATTTCGGGCTGGTACGGCGTGTAGGCCGTGTACCAGGCCGGGGACTCCAGGATGTTGCGGCGGATCACCGGCGGCGTCACGGTGTCGTAGTAGCCCTGCCCGATCATCTGGACCGCAGTCTTGTTCTTCGCTGCCAGCCGGCGGAGCTCAGCGAGGACCTCGACCTCGCTGAGCGCGGCGGTGAGCTGCAGGGGGTTCTCTTGGCGGATGGAGGCCGGAACGGCGGTTTCAACGAGGCCATCGACCGTGTCGTAGCCGATGCTCTTGAGCATGATGTCGACGTCAGCCTGGCGCCGGGCACCGATATGCCGGTCAGCGAAAGTTGACGGAAGCGATTGAATCGTCATGAGGAACTCCAGGTCTGGCCGGCCTGAGGGGCACGGCATGGGTTGGGTTCCTCCCCGCTCTGTATTGGACCTGAGAGATTCCGCGGACATGGTCTTCCGCTTGCACCGTCGGTGAGCCAGGACGTTGCCTGACTACTTTCCAGAGTTGCCTCGCCGCAGCGGTACTTGGGCCTGAGAGATTCCTGGGGAGGATTTGCTCCTACGGCGCCTGCCCGGTGAATGACTGGGAGGACTCTCCCGCCACGGCTCGAAAGGCTATAAAAATGTGGGTGATTCGGCTCACAACTTACAGGAAAACTCCTTGCAGGCCAAATTGGGGCCGCGGCGCCGGTTCTTCAAGCGCTCGTTGTGAAGGCAGCCAGGGCGCCTGAACCAGGGCGCCTGAAAAGGGGTCGGTTTGACTTTTGCGCGTGACCAAGACCACACTGAACCGGTGGCTCGCGGGGCTCGAACCGGCTCAGCTAATCTTGGGCGGTACGCCCCCAGACAGCCCGATCTGCGAGATTTGAGATGGTGACGGCAGAGCCAGCCACCATCGCACGCATGATTCTTATCCCCTACACAACTGAAAAATGCTTACGACCTGCGGCGGGAGAGTCCTGCCGGTACATTCAGCAGGGCGCCGTAGGAGCAAATCCTCCCCAGGAAACTCTCAGGCCCCCGTACCGCCGCGGCGAGGCAACTCTGGAAAGCAGCCGGGCTGGTACCGGCTCACCGACGGTGCAAGCGGAAGACCATGTCCGCGGAATCTCTCAGGTCCAAGACAGAGCGGGGAGGAACCGAATCCTTGTGGCAATCGGATGCCACTTGAACGATGGAGTTCCTTATGACGATTCATCCCCCTGCTTCCTCGACCGGCGAGGCTCCCCGCCTCGAGCGGCAGCTGAGCAACCGGCACATCCAGCTGATCGCAATCGGCGGTGCCATCGGCACGGGCCTGTTCATGGGCTCCGGCAAGACCATCTCGGCTGCCGGTCCGTCCGTCATCTTCGTCTACATGATCATCGGCTTCATGCTTTTCTTCGTCATGCGCGCCATGGGCGAGCTGCTGTTGAGCAACCTGAACTACAAGTCCTTCAGCGACTTCGCCGCTGACCTGCTGGGCCCATGGGCCGGGTTCTTTACCGGATGGACGTACTGGTTCTGCTGGGTGATCACAGGAATTGCCGATGTGATTGCCATCGCGGGGTACTCCCGGGAACTCTGGCCCGGACTGCCGCTCTGGATCCCGGGCCTGGCCACAGTCGCCATCCTGCTGCTGCTGAATCTCACCACTGTCAAGGCATTCGGTGAAACAGAGTTCTGGTTCGCCCTCATCAAAATCATCGCCATCGCTGCCCTGATCATCGTGGGCATGTTCATGATCTTCAGCGGGTTCCAGAGCGACGCCGGCACGGCCAGCTTCACCAACCTGTGGAGCCACGGGGGCTTCTTCCCCAACGAATTCATGGGCTTCGTGGCCGGTTTCCAGATCGCCGTGTTCGCCTTCGTGGGTATCGAGCTCGTGGGCACAACGGCCGCCGAAGCGAAGAACCCGGAGAGGAACCTTCCCAAGGCCATCAACTCCATTCCGATTCGCGTGCTGCTCTTCTACGTGGGCGCCCTGATCATCCTGATGTCCGTCACGCCCTGGACCCAGTTCGCCGCCGGGCACAGCCCCTTCATCGCCATGTTCTCGCTGGCCGGACTCGGAGCCGCTGCCACGGTGGTAAACCTCGTGGTACTGAGCTCGGCAATGTCCTCCGCCAACTCCGGCATCTACTCGACCTCGCGGATGGTCTTCGGCCTGGCCGAGGAAGGGGACGCGCCCGCTGTCTTCAGCAGCCTGTCCCGCCGTAAGGTGCCCCAGAATGCACTGTTCCTTTCCTGCGTGCTGCTGCTCTCGGGTGTAGTGCTGATGTACGCCGGGCAGGATATCGGCAAGGCGTTCGACATGGTCACCACCGTCTCTGCCGTGTGCTTCGTATTCGTCTGGTCGATCATTCTCGCCAGCTACATCGCATTCCGACGCCGGCGCCCGCACCTGCACGCCGCCTCGAAGTTCAAGATGCCAGGCGGCATCCCGATGGTCTGGGTGGTCTTCGGATTCTTCGCCTTCGTGCTTTGGGCGCTCACCACCCAGCCGGACACCCTGGTTGCATTGCTGGTGACACCGGTCTGGTTCCTCATGCTCGGTGCGGCATGGCTCGTCCTGCGCCGCCGGCCGGCCCACCTGGCCCGTTTTGCCGCCTTCCAGGACGCTTTGCGAGCGGAGGAGATTGCCGCCCGCGAGCAGTCCGGCCGCCTGCTGCAGGAGAAAGAGAGCATCAAGGGATGATCGGGACCAAGCCGACACCGGCTTCCATCGCTCAAGTGCCTGACTCACGCGGGTCCGGCGGGGAGTTTGTACTCACGTTCCGCTGCACGGATTCGCTGGGCATCGTCCAGGCCGTCTCGGAATTCCTGCTGAGGCACGAATGCTACATCGTCGACATCAAGCAGTTCGGGGACCGGAGCGAGGGGCACTTCTTCATGCGGGTGCACTTCACGTCGACAGCCGGCACCGCAACCAGCGAGCAACTGCGCCAGGATTTCACGCCGTTGGCTGAGGAGTGGCGCATGGACTGGCGCCTGGAGCGCCACGGCCGCAAGCAGCGCATCCTGGTGATGGTGTCCAAGTACGAGCACTGCCTTAACGATCTGCTGGTACGCGCCCGCAGCGGTGAGCTGCCCGTTGAGATAGCGGCGGTGGTGTCCAACCACGGAGACCTGGAAGGTCTTGCCGCCTGGCACGGGATCCCGTTTCAACACATTCCCGTCAGTCCTGAAACCAAGCCCGAAGCGGAAGCCCGCCTCCTCGAGCTGGTGGACGCCTACGACGTCGAACTGGTGGTCCTCGCCCGCTACATGCAGGTTCTCAGCGATTCCCTGACGGCCCGGCTTGCGGGGAAGGCCATCAACATCCACCATTCCTTCCTGCCCAGCTTCAAGGGTGCCAAACCGTACCATCAGGCTTATGAGCGCGGCGTGAAGACAGTCGGAGCCACGGCCCACTACGTCAATTCAGAACTTGATGAGGGCCCGATCATCGCTCAGCAGGTCATCGAAGTCGACCACACCTACACTCCCTCCGATCTCGTGACCGTGGGCAAGGACGCCGAGTGCAAGGCACTGACGAACGCTGTGCGGTGGCATGCTGAGGGAAGAATCATTCTTTCCGGGAACCGGACGGTCATCCTTCGCTGACACGTCTTCTGATGCGGGGCCGCTGCAACAGGCGGTCCCGCATCAGAGACCAACCCGTGCCGTGCGCCGTTAGGGCCGGCCAAATTTGGAGTTTCCTCATGACGATTCAATCTCTTCCCTCACGCCATGCCGGCCCTGAGGCCGCCCATTCAGCATCCGGAGCCCGGACGCAGCTTTCCGCGCGGCTGGAGATCATCCCTACGGACGGCATCGTCTCCAAGGTCCAGGCCCACGTTCCCGCCGGGTCCACGCTGACCGTGACCTGCCTTGCGCATCACGGCGTCAGGGCCACAATGGAGGCGTCAGTCCAGCTTGGCCGCCGCGGCTACAACGTGATCCCGCATCTCGCCGCCAGGAGCCTGGAAAGCCGGGCGCAGCTGGAGGGGATCCTTCGTGACTGTGAAGCCTCCGGCATCACGGAAGTCTTCGCCATCGGGGGCGACGCCCCGCATGCCGCCGGCCCCTACAACAACAGCGGCCGGCTCATGGAGGACATCGCGGACATGACCGGCGGCAATTTCGCCGTCGGTGTCGCCGGATACCCGGAAGGGCATCCACGCCACAACGAGCTGCATATGCTCGATGCCCTGCTGGAGAAACAGCATCTGGCGTCGAACGTGGTGACGCAAATGTGCTTTTCGGCCCAGAGGATCAGCTGGTACGCCGAATTGCTGCGGCGCGAAGGCGTCGACCTTCCGATCTGGGCGGGAGTGGCCGGAACAGTCCCACGCGCGAAGCTCATCGCGCTTGCCACAAAAATAGGGGTTGGCCCGTCCCTGAAGTTCCTGAACCGCAAGGGGCCGCTCGCCCGCAGGCTCCTGAACGCAAGCAGCTATTCTTCCCAGTCCCTTATCGCCGAGCTCTCCGCCGCCCGGCCGGCCCTGGCAGGCATCCACCTGTACAGCTTCAACAACATTGCAGGGCATTCCGCAACACTCGGAACGGACTCGGCAGACTAAGCCGTTGGTTCACTCCGGAATCTCCAGCCGGAAGCCGCAGCGGCAGCCGAGTATCTGGATGGGCAGTAAAACCCTGCGCAGCCGGCCGGGAGAAGGGCCGTTGCTGAACCAGTAATGAAGGGCCTGGAATTCGTGGCCCGTTGGTTCCATCGGGCGTCCGCAGTGGATGTACTCGTCACCGAAGATGAGGAGGTCAGGGGTCCAGAGCACTTGCCGCAGAGCAGCGGTGACGTCACCCATATAGGCGGTGTGTTCATGAAAGCGCAGGCAGTCCATGCAGGTGTAGGAGACCGTGACCAGGTCGCCGTCGCCGGCAGCCAATGCCGTTATCGCACGGATGGCCAGGTTGTGCTCGGTGCCGCATTCTTCGCAGCGGAGGCGGTGCGGCTTGGGCTGCCGGCGATCTCCCGGCCTGTGGCCGCTGGGCGTGAAGGACATGCTACGCTGCACAAACAAGGCGGGACGCTGGCCGGCGGCTTTCGGCCCGTCGGTCATATGGGGAGTGTGTGGCGCCGGGGCCCGCTGTTCTGGCCGCCGATGCATTCTGGAAAAACTGTTGCTGCGATGAGGCCATGGGTGGCGCTTTCCGCGAGGTGCATCTTTGCCGCCGTTTTGCTGCAGCGGCCGTAGTCCCGGCCATGCACTTGGCCTATCGGAGTTCTAACTCCGTCGAAGGAGAAATTTAACTCTACGACGGGCAACACCGGGTGTACAGGCGCGCGGTCAGTGAGCGCTACCGGCTCAGGGCGGGTCATCCTGCTGCATGCCGGCACAGTCCGGCGGCGTTTGGGCACGGGACTAGTCACCGCCCGTGCCTATTTTGTTACGGCGCGGGAACCATCCAAAAACCCGCCACAGCAGCAGCCCCCGGGTCGGTGGTCATGCGATTGCCCTGGGCGAAGACGGGACCTGCTTCAAGGGCGACTTTGAGGCTCGCTTTGGCTCCGCACTCCATGGGCAGCGTGTGCTCCGTCCCTCCCCTGTGATCGGGCTGAGTGATGGAGAGCGATGCGGAGGACACCCCGATGCAGGCGGCGGTAACCGTATACGTTCCCTTTGGTATTCCTGCCAGGGACCCACGGAACCCGCTGCCGCTTATTCCGCCTGAGCTGGCAAACACGAGGTTGCCCGGCTTCGACCCCAGCAGGACTTCCAGTTGGGACTGATTTCTTGCCTGGGCTTCGGCAAGGCCAGGGTCGGCGGTTGGTGGGGGAGGGGGTGCAGTCCGGGAAGCACTTGGAGGCTCCGTCACCGGAACAGGACTGTTATCCGCGTACTCGCACCCGCTGATGGCCATCCCGGCACCAGCCATGACCAGCAGCAGCACGGTGCCCGCGACCGGACGTTCTCCCCCAAGAGTTGCCATCCCGAAATCCTACAAGGCGGCACCGGACCCGGTCGCCTCGGACCGGCCCCGGGATAGTGGCAGGCGGGACAGGCAGAGGCTACGACACCGGATGCATTCGGTGTCGAGTGAGCTAGGGGCGGACCGCCCCGGCAACAATTCAGGCCCCCTCTTCCCAGCAAGGGCGCAATCGTGCATTCTGGACACGGACGCGGTTCCGACTAAGAAGTCGGGGGAGGGGCCGCGGTTCGTGGCTGACCGGTCTCGCCATAGTTGGGGAATCGCGTGGCTGCCCGGGCCGTTTCCCGCCGGGCAGCAGGAAATGGGGATCCAGCCGTTATGCACAGCACCCTCAATACTCAGGCCGACCTTCCGCCGCAACCGGCCGGGGTGTGACGGCCGTGGACCGTACAGTCATCCAGCACCGGCTCAAAATCCACGTCCACATCGATGACCATCTGCAGACCGCCAGCATCGAGGTGCGCGGCACCCTGACGGTCGCCAACCTGCGCGCTCTGTACGTTATCGCGCGCAGGACCAGTGCGCTCCTGCCCGGGCGGGAAATCGTCGTTGACCTCACCCATGCCCGGGCTGCAACCGAAGCCGTCAACGTTCTCCACGACCCGGTCCAGCTCAACAATCTCGCCATCACGTCCGGCAACAAGGGGCTGCTGTGCCCGCTGCGGATCCTGGATCCGCCGCACTCGCATGGCAGCCACACCAGCGGCGGCCACGCACCCGCGGCCGCTGACCACTCGCGCAAGAACCCGCCGCTCAAAGGTGGGCGCCTCAAAGGTGAGCTGCTCAAGGGTGAGCTGCTCAAGGGTGAGCTGCTCAAAGGTGAGCCGCTCCAAGCCCAGCCCGTGAAGGGCGAGCAGACCAGAAAGCGCTCCAAGACGCGGCTGCACGAGAGCCAGGAGACGGTGTGAAAACCGGCCGCATCGTGATGCTCGTCCTCGGCACGCTCCTGGGACTGCTGGGCCTGGGGTTCGTGGCCGCCGCTGCCGGAACCGGCTGGCTTCACTTCCAGCAGCGCGACGAAGGCTTCTTCACCTCGTCAACAGAGCGTTTTGAAACCAGCTCCAACGCCATCACCTCGTTGGGGCTGGACGTCATGGTAGGCCAGCGCCTGCCGGACTTCATCCCCTCCGACAGCGCAGGCAGCATCCTCGTCCGCGGCGAGTCCGCCACAGCGGGCAAGGACCTTTTCCTCGGAGTCGCACCGCAGCAGGAAGTTTCGCGGTACCTCGAGGGCGCCAGGCGTTCGGAGATCACGGAGCTTGACCTCCGGCCCTTCCGGGTCGAGTACCGCGAGGTCCCCGGCACCAGAACCCTCGCCCGCCCCGGAGCCCAGACCTTCTGGACGGCAACCGCCACAGGTCCCGGCGCGCAGGAACTCCGGTGGGACCTGCAGCCCGGCAACTGGGCCATCGTGGTGATGAACGCCGACGGCAGCGCTCCCATCGCCGCCGACCTGCAGGGAGGAATCCGCTCCGACCTGCTCTGGCCTCTCTTCCTGGGTCTGCTGCTGGCCGGGATCGTGCTGCTTGCCGTCGGCGTCCCGCTGATTGTCGCGGCGGCCAGGGGCCTGGGCCGGCACGGCCCCCCGCCCGAGCGCCCGACGACGGCGGGACCTCCCTCCGTCGTCCCGGGTGCCAGTGCATCCCCCTATTACGCCAGCCCCGCAGGCGGCAGCCCCGCAGGCGGCAGCCCCGGCGGCGGCGGGGCCGGCCCACCGCCCCCGCCGCCCGCCGTCGGCCTCTTCTCCAACGCGCCGTACCCGGCCCGCCTCGACGGATACCTGGACCCCGCGCTGTCCCGCTGGATGTGGCTGGTCAAGTGGTTCCTGGCCATTCCGCACTTCATCGTGCTGTTCTTCCTGTGGTTCGCCCTGATTGTTACTTCCATTGTGGCGTGGTTCGCCATCCTCTTCACAGCCCGGTATCCGCGCTCGCTGTTTAACTTCAATGTGGGGGTCCTGAGGTGGAGCTGGCGGGTGTCCTTCTACGCGTTCTCCGCCATCGGTACGGACCGCTACCCGCCCTTCACCCTTGCCCGCACCGACTATCCCGCGGATTTCGACGTCGACTACCCGGAGCGCCTCTCGCGCGGCCTGGTCCTGGTCAAGTCATGGCTGCTGGCCATCCCCCACCTGCTGATCGTGGGGGTGCTCGCCGGCATGACGCGCACCTGGGCGGCGTCCGACGACGACTGGTCAGGTTACGGGACACGGTACGCCGCCGGGGGGACGATATCCCTGATCGCTCTCCTGGTCCTCATTGCCGGGTTGATCCTGCTCTTCACCGGACGGTTCCTCCCCAGCCTGTTCGACCTCCTGCTCGGCCTGAACCGCT
This sequence comes from Arthrobacter sp. NPDC093125, assembly GCF_044754225.1. Classification (NCBI taxonomy): domain Bacteria; kingdom Bacillati; phylum Actinomycetota; class Actinomycetes; order Micrococcales; family Micrococcaceae; genus Arthrobacter; species Arthrobacter sp. NPDC093125. The sequence continues at coordinate 29,893 of NZ_JBIVOQ010000019.1, forward strand.
GGGTGTACCGGGTGACCGCCTACGTGGCTCTGATGCGCGACGAGTATCCGCCCTTCCGCCTGGACATGGGCCCGGCCGATCCGCACGGGAGCCAGCCCGTCAATCCACCCGTGGCCCCGCCCGCCAGTCAACCGAAAGGTCAATCATGAAACTCACCGTCCACACGTTCGTGACCCTTGACGGCGTCATGCAGGGTCCCGGCGGCAGGGAAGAGGACACCAGCGGCGGGTTCGAATTCGGCGGCTGGCTGGTGCCGTACGTGGACGACGACTTTGGCCGCCTCGTCGACGGCTGGTTTGCCGGGGCCGACGCGATCCTGCTCGGCCGCACCACGTACCAAATGTTTCAGCCGTACTGGGAACAGGTCACCGACCCGGAGGACGCTGTGGCCGCCGCCCTCAACTCGCTGCCCAAGTACGTGGTCTCCAGCACCATCAGCAACCCGACGTGGAACAACACCAGCGTCCTCCCGGCCAATTTCCTCGAGGCGATTGATGACCTCAAATCCGGACCAGGCCGGGAACTGCAGGTGCACGGCAGCCATCGCCTGGCCCGGGCGCTGCATGACGCCGGCCTGGTGGACGAATACCGGATCTTCGTCTTTCCCCTCGTGCTCGGCCAGGGCAAACGGCTCTTCGACGGCGGCGCCATGCCCTCCGCCTACACCCTGGCCGGGCACAAGGCCACGTCGGCCGGGGCCGTCCATCTCACCCTGGTGCCCGCGGCCTTCGGTGCCGCGGAGTTGGAAGTGGGGGAGTTCGAGGTGCGGGAGGGGCGGGAACAGATCAAGGAGTAGGCCCGGCGGCCGGGACCTCTTGTCGGTTCACGCGACGTTCCCCAACTCCGGCGAAGCCGTTGAATCCCGCGCAGCCGTTAACTCCGGCGCAGCCGTTCCATCTCCCGCCGGTCCTTCTTGGTGGGCCGGCCGGCGCCGCGGTCGCGCTGCGGCAGGCCGAGTTCGGCAGCGACAGGGCGCGGAGGCGTGTGATCGGTAAAGCAGTGGGAAGCGGCCTCGGCACCCACCCTCTTGGCGATCAGCCGGCGTACTTCAAGGATCCGTTCGTACCCCGGTTGGCGTACCCGGACCGTGTCTCCCGGCACGAGAGACTGGGATGCCTTGGCCGGGTTGCCATTCAGGCGCACGTGCCCCGCCCGGCAGGCCGCGGTGGCTGCCGACCGGGTTTTGTAGGCGCGGATTGCCCACAGCCAGGCATCGATCCGGACGGTTGCGGGGGCTGAAGGAAGACTGCTCATTCTGTTGCCGAGTATATTCCCCACCGGCGTTGAGGGGCGCCCTCAACGGACCCTGCACGGAACGCCCGGCTGCCAAGAGCGGGCGTTCCGTGCGGGGCAGGGCTGGGTGCTCAGTGCCTAGGAATCCGAGATGGCGGAACTGACCGCCGTCGGGCTGTCGTATTCCTTGTCCGGAAGGTTTTCAAGCGCGCTGAGGACTTCCCCGTCCGCGCCGGACTCCTGGGCACGCTCGACGAGGGTGTCGCGGGTGGCCGGGTAGTCGATGCCGCCGAGGAATTTCTGGATCTGGATCGGGTTGGGGGTCTCGCTCATGTCAGTTCCTTTTCCTAGTGATGGGTCAGGCCATTTTCGTGCGGGGAATCAGAGAGGATTACCTCGAAGGCCTCCACCCGGCGGTCCGGGACCGTGGTGGGAGACTCGAGGTGTACGGCACCTGCAGGAAGGATTCCGGCGCCGCCGAAGGATTCCATGACGCGCCACTGGGCCACCACGTCTTCGCCGCAGTGCTCGGGCGGCAGCTGCTCCCAGAAACGGAAGCCGCCGGTTTCCTCCAGCGCCTGGCGGCGGAACATGGTGCAGCCGCCCAGCCATGCGATCTTGTAGGGCAGCCATTGCCCGGGCTCGAGGCCCAGCTCGGCGCTCACATGGCTCAGGTTGGCCGCACTGTGCAGCGGCCAGCGCTGGAAGGCGGGCTCCTTCGGCCGGATCCGTTCCGGCGTGACGGGCCCCTCCCAGGGCTCGAAGACTTGGGTCTGTTCAGGCCTGCGGTCGGCAAGGTAGGAGAGGCCCTGCGGTGCCATGCCCACGAAGCCGCAGCCGAGCTGGTCCAGGGCCTCACTCATTCTGGCCAGAGCGCCGGGCTCCAGCCACACGTCGTCGTCCAGGAAGAGCACATCGTCTGCGCGGGCCTGGTCAAGGAGGAACTGGCGGTGTTCTGCCATGCCCCGGCGCGGCAGATGCTGGAGCAGCTCGACTTCCGTCCCCTGCGCCCGGAGTACGCGCACCATGGCCGAGATCGGAGCCAGCTCCCAAGCGGGCGCTCCGTCTGACTGGTCGCTGACAACGACGCGGAATACCGGGCTGTCCTGGGCCGCGAGGCCAGAGAGCGTGACGGCGAGTTCTGCGCCCCTGTTGCGGGTGGGGATGAGGACGTCAACGGCGGGATTCTCGGGCGTTTGTGCGGTTGCCCACCGGGCAGATGTGCGGCGATTCACGGTTCACCACCTTCCAGGGAGATCAGGTTGTCCATGCCGTGCACAGCTTTCCGTACCCACCCGGGCGAAGGGCTAAACGAATGCCGGACCCGGAGGTCCAGGCGACAGGGAGGCCTACGCCACCAGGACGGCTGCGGCGGTGTCCATGTGCTCGCGGATGGTCCTGCGGGCCAGGGAAGCGTCACCGGTTTCGATGGCCGCCACGATGTCGTGGTGGCGGGCAACGCTCATGTTCTTGACGCCCTTTTCCAGCCCGGCGAACATGATGGACATCCGGATGGACCCCTCCAGTGACTCCCAGGAATGGAGCAGAGTCTCGTTGCCGGTGAGGCGGCACATGGTGCGGTGGAATTCGAGGTCGGATTCCACCCGTTCCTCGAGGGTGCCGTGGGTGGCCGCTTCCATGGCATCGATGGCGGCCCGGAGCGATTCAATGACGCGATGGCGGTCCGGAAGCTCGCAGAGGGTTCTTGCGGCCAGGGATTCCAGCGCAGCCCGGACAGAGTAGATGTCGCGGATTTCCTTGGCGTCCAGGTGCCGGACGGAGAGCCTGCCGCGGGGGCCTGCGGATACGAGGCCTTCCTGCTCGAGCTGGCGTAGGGCCTCGCGGAGGGTTCCGCGGCTGATCTGGAGCATCTCGGAAAGTTCGGTTTCCACCAGATGGCGGCCGGGCTCCAGGGCCCCGCTGGTGATGGCGGTGCGCAACGCGGCCAGCGCCTGCTCGCGGAGGCTCTTTTTTTGCAGTCCCAGCAGGGATGCTGTGGTTCCGGCCATCGGAGGTTCTCCCCTTATTCAGCGGTCGACTGTTTACAGCCGCAGTGTTAACAATGATGCCACGGCAGGAGCGCGGACGGGAGGGCCCGCCCGCGCTCCTGCGAGGCCGGTCAGCCGAGTTCGGCGAGGACCTTTGCCACGATCCGCTGAACGGACAGGCCGTAGCGTTCGTGCAGCGTGGGCAGGGCGCCGGCGTCGAGGAACTCATCCGGCAGCGCCACCGGCACCACACGTTTCCCAAGGCCCGCGGTAACGACGGCGGAGGCCACGGTTTCGAACAGGCCGCCCACCACGCTGTGGTTCTCCAGCGTCACGGCCAGCCGGTCGGTGTTGATTTCGGCCAGGACTGTGGCGGCGTCGAACGGCTTGATGGTGGGGGTGTGGACGACGGCGACGTCCACGTTGTGTTCGGCCAGCGCCTTGGCTGCCTGCAGGGCCCGCATCGTCATGAGTCCGCTGGAGACGAACACGACGTCGTTGCCGCCGCGGAGCACCTTGGCCTTGCCGAGTTCGAAGGTGTAGTCGTACTCGTCCAGGACCGTGGGCACGTTGCCGCGCAGCAGCCGCAGGTAGGTGGGTCCTTCGCTGGCGGCGAGCTGGGGCACGGCCTGCTCGATGTCCAGGGAGTCACAGGGGTCAACGATGCTCAGGTTGGGCATGCCGCGGAAAATTGCCATGTCCTCGGTTGCCTGGTGGCTGGGCCCGTAGCCGGTGGTGAGGCCGGGCAGGCCGCCGACGATGTTGACGTTCAGGTTGGGTTCGGCGGCGTCGAGGCAAAGGAAGTCGTAGGCGCGGCGCGCAGCGAACACGGAGTAGGTGGAGGCGAAGGGCACCAGGCCCGTCTCGGCGAGGCCGGCCGCTGCGCCGAAGAGCAGCTGTTCGGCCATGCCCATCTGGAAGAAGCGCTCCGGGAAGGCCTTCGCGAAGATGTGCATGTCCGTGTACTTGCCCAGGTCCGCGGTGAGGCCAACGATCTTGTCGTTTTCCTGCGCGGCCTTCACCAGGGCGTGGCCGAACGGTGCTGAGGCAGTCTTCTGGCCGGGATCGGCGAAGGATGCGATCATGGCGGAGGTCTTGAGCTTGGGGGCGGGTGCTGCGGTGCCGGCTGGGGCCGTAGTGGTGGCGCTCATCGGGCGGCCTTTCCTTCGTATCCTGCGGTCAGCTGCTCGCGGCAGAGCTGCCATTCGTGTTCTTCGATGCGCATGAAGTGCGCCTTCTCGCGTTCTTCGAGCAGTGGCACGCCGCGTCCAACTTTGGTGTCGCAGAGGATCACGGAGGGACGTCCCGAGGCGGCGGCCTGGGCGGCGGCGTTGTCGAACGCCTCCAGCAGCGCGCCCATGTCGTTGCCGTCCACCCGCTGGGTGTACCAGCCGGCGGCTTCCCATTTTTCGGTGATCGGCTCGGTGCGCAGCACGGTGTCGGTCTTGCCGTCGGCCTGCAGGGCGTTGATGTCCACCATGGCGGTGAGGTTTCCGAGCTGGTGGTGGTGGGCGCCCATGGCCGCTTCCCAGGTGGAGCCTTCATCCAGTTCCCCGTCGGAGAGGAAGTTGTAGACCCGGGCGTCGGAGCCCTGGTAGCGCAGGCCGAGGGCCATGCCGACGGCGATGGTCAGTCCGTGGCCCAGCGAGCCGCCGGAAATTTCCATGCCCGGGGTGTACGTGGACATGCCGGACATGGGGAGGCGGGAATCGTCAGACCCGTAGGTTTCGAGTTCCTCGACGGGTACGACGCCGGCCTCGGCCAGGGCTGCATAGTGGCCGATGGCGTAATGCCCGGTGGAGAGCAGGAACCGGTCGCGCTCCTCCCACTCCGGGTCCTCCGCCCGGAAGCGGAGCTGGTCGGAGTAGACGGCGGCGAGCATGTCGGCTGCACCAAGTGCCTGTCCCACATAGCCCTGGCCCTGGACCTCGCCCATGGTGAGGGCGTGATGCCGGATGCGGTAGGCGGCGGCACTGACCCGCGCGAGGCGTTCGGCGGCTGTTTCCTGGGTCATTCTTTCCTTCTCAGAGAGTTCGCGGGAGCGAAGTTCCTGCGGGCTGATTTCGTTGGTGGCGGTCATCAGGCGTTCACCGACTGCGTAGTGCTCTTGGTGACTTCATCGGCGAGCTGGCGTTCCCGCTTGCCCCAGGTTTCCCGGGTGACGACGGCGGCCCACAGGCCAACTGCCGCGTACAGGCCGAACAGCATGGCCGGGCCCATCCAGCCGAGGCTGACGAACAGGAGGGTGGTGACGAAGGGGGTGAACCCGGAGACCATGGCGGAGATCTGGTAGGCCAGGGAGGCGCCGGAAGCGCGGGTCCTGGCCTGGAACAGCTCCGGGAACCATGCGCCCTGGGCTCCGGCGAGGGAGTTCTGGCAGACAGCGTAGGAGATGACGATCGTGGCGATGATGAAGATGAACATGCCGGTGTTGACCAGCAGGAACATCGGAATGGCGAACAGCACAGCAAACAGGCAGGACCAGATGTAGACGGGGCGGCGGCCGATCCTGTCGGTCAGGCGGGCCCAGGCTGCGGTGGCGAAGATGCCCACGGCCGAGGCGATGCAGAGGGCCACCAGGGTCTGGGTCTTGTCAGCCAGCTGCTCGGTGTGGAGGTAGGAAATCATGTAGGTGATGGATACGGCGTAGCCGGCGGTCTCGGCCACGCGCAGGCCGATGCCCTTCACGATGTTGCGCCAGTCCGTCTTGATGACCTCGACGATCGGGGACTTCACGATGTCGCCGCTGTCCTTGACCTCGTCAAACACGGGGGACTCGGGGACCTTGGAACGGATGATCAGGCCGACAACCACCAGCACGATGCTGGCCAGGAAGGGAACGCGCCAGGCGAGCTCGCCGCCGAGGTTCACGCTGACGAGGAACACGAGGTTGGCCAGCAGCAGTCCGACCGGGAAGCCGGCCTGGACGATGCCGGTGTACTTGCCCTTGGACTTCCACGGTGCGTGCTCGTAGCTCATCAGGATCGCTCCGCCCCATTCCGCGCCGAAGGCGAGGCCCTGGACGATGCGGACGAAGACCAGCAGCGCCGGAGCGAGCAGTCCCACCTGGCTGTAGGTGGGGAGCAGGCCGATCAGGAAGGTGGCAACACCCATGAGGATGAGCGAGGTGACCAGGACGGGCTTGCGGCCCACCTTGTCGCCCAGGTGCCCGCCGATGATGCCGCCGAGCGGACGTGCGGCGAAGCCGACGCCCAGGGTGGCAAATGCAGCCAAGGTGCCGGTGACGGGGTCGCCGGTGGGGAAGAACGCTGTTCCAAAGTACAGCGCGGCCGCGGTGCCGAAGCCGATGAAGTCGTAGGTCTCAATGACTGCGCCGACACCCGAGCCGATGGCGACCCGCTTTGCGTCTTTGGTGCCGTGGACCGGCCCGCGCATGTTCAGAGCTTCGTTGCTCATGGTGTTTCCCTTTCTAAGAGCGGCTGAAGGAGTGTCAGCGCTGTCGACTGTTAACAAGATATGTCCCAGTGTGACCGAGGTCATCTCCAGTGTCAACAGTCAACCTTGGAGGTTGACTGTTGACAGTTAACCCGGCTACTGTGGTCCTCATCACTACCGCCTGCCGGGCACGACAAGAGGATCAACGACGATGTTCCATTCCCGAATCGGGTGCTCATCCATTAGCTTTAGGCACCAGGACCTGCCGGCCGCCCTGCGGACCATCGGGGCCCTTGGTTTCGAAGAGATCGACCTTGGCGCCCTCCCCGGCGTCTGCGATCACGTTCCTTATGAGCTGGACAAGGACGCGGTGACGGCAGTGGCGGCAGACGTCGCTGAATCCGGATTGCGCGTCCGCTCAGTCAACGGGGACATCGGGGACCTCAATGCTGTGCTCGACGGCGGCCGGCAGGCCGCGCGGGACCGTCACCTTGACGCCCTGCTCACCCTTACGGCCACAACCGGAGCCAAGGCATTGGTTCTTCCCTGCGGCCGCCTCAGCCATGAACCCGTCCGGAGCCTCGAGGAGGATCTGGACGAAATAGCAGCCCAGCTGATCCGGGCGGGCCGGCGGGCGGCGGAGTTCGGCGTCGGGCTCTGGACCGAATCGCTGCACTTCCTGCGGTTCTGCTGGAACCTGGACCGCGCGGAACTGCTGGCACAGCGGCTGGCAGGCTCCGGCGTCGGGATCGTCATGGACTTCAGCCACATCGTGGCGGCCGGCGAGGATCCGCAGGAGTACCTGCGGCGCCACGACGGCCGGATTGCCCATGTGCACCTGCGCGACGCCGTGCCGGGCAACATCAACCTCAGCATCGGCAACGGACAGGCTGATTTCGCCGGCGGGGTCCGCTCGCTGGCCGAGCAGGGCTACGCCGGCAACTTCAGCCTGGAGCTCGAAACCCGCGACGTGACCCACGCCGAACGTCCGGCCGTGGCAGCCAAGGCAGCCAGCTTCATCACTGACCTCATCTGAACCCACCCAAACTCACCTCACGCACTACAAGGAGCATCATGACCACCATCGTTCAGCGCACCGCCGTCCTCACCGGGGCAACCTCCGAGCGGGGCATCGGACTCACCACCGCCCGCCGCTACGCCAGCCAGGGCTGGGGCGTGGTGATCCTCGACCTCGACGGCGAGAAGTCGGCAAAGGTCGCCGCCGAAATCGGCAACGAATTCAACGTCCCGGCATTCGGCTACGAGATCGACGTCGCCAACGAGGCGTCTGTGAACGCCGCCTACAAGGCCGTGGCCGCCGAGGTCAGCTCCGGCAGCCTGCCCGCGGTCGGCGCCCTCGCCAACATCGCCGGCATCACCTCGCCGCTGCCGTTCCTGGAAACCACCCTGGAGCTCTGGCACAAGGTGATGGACGTTAACGCCACCGGCACCTACCTCGTCACCAAGGCCTTCCTGCCGGACATGATCGACAACGGCTGGGGCCGGATCGTCAACATGTCCTCCGTCTCCGCCCAGCGCGGCGGCGGCGTGTTCGGCAAGGTCCCCTACTCCTCAGCCAAGGCCGCCATCCTCGGCTTCACCAAGGCCCTGGCCCGCGAGCTCGGCAATACCGGCGTGACCGTCAACGCCATCACCCCGGGCGCCGTGGACACCAACATCCGCGTGGGCAGCACGGAGGAGCAGGAAGCCGCCATCAACGCCGGCATCCCCCTCGGCCGCAACGCCACCACCGAAGAGGTCGCCGCCGTGATCACCTTCCTGTCCTCCGAGGACTCGGCGTACCTGACCGGCACCACGATCGACATCAACGGCGGAAGCCACATGCACTAACGGAGACTATTCAACGGTGACGCGGATGCAGTGGGCCACGTTGTTGCCCATGCCCTGGTAGTTCCAATGCTGCTCGAGCGGCTGGACGGCTCCGGTGGCGTCTCTGGCCCGGCAGACCAGCTCGTGCTCGCCCGGATCGGCCACCCACGGGAAGGTCCAGGCAAGCCAGGCAAAGGCGCCGGCCGGCTTCTCCAGCTGGGCGGGCGCCCACTTGCCGTCGATGCCGACCTCCACAGCGGTCACGGCACCTTCGCCTGACCAGGCGCGGCCGTGCAGCATGACCGGGCCGCGGGCCAGATGCCGCCGCCGCGTGTAGAAGTCCGGAATGCCCGGCGGAACCATCAGCGAACGGACCCTGATCCGCGTCACCGGTGTGCCGGCGTCGTCCGCATTGTGCTGGTAGCGGTACGCAACCGGCTGCTGGAATCCGCCGAACGGCGCCGTCACGACCTGGATGGACTGCAGCCACTTGACGCTGGCCATTCCGTACCAGCCGGGAACCACCAGCCGCAGCGGGTAGCCGTGCTGCGGCGGCAGCTCGCTGCCGTTCATCTTGTACGCCACCACAACGTCGCCGCGCATTGCCTCTGCGATCGGCAGGCTGCGGGCATACTGGTGCCGGACACCGCCCTGGATTCCCTCATCCACGCCTGTAAAGACCACCTCGACGGCTTCGGGTTCCACCCCTACCTGCGCCAGCAGGTAGGCCAGCGGAACCCCCGTCCACACTGCCGTACCAACGCCCTCGAGCGTCCACGGCTGGCTGAGCGGCCTCGGCTTCAGCAGCGACCGCCCGTTGCCTGCGCACTCGAGCGTTACCTGAACGCTGATGGCGGGGTCCCGGATAAGCGCGCCCATGCCCAGTTCCAGTGACCGCTCCACGGCGCCGCCGATCCTCAGGTGCCAGGCCGACGTGTCAATGTGCGGAATATCGAAATGCGTCAGGACATAGTGCAGCCCGGGCGGCGTGACATCGTACCGGAGCGCTTCCAGGGGCAGCGAGTGGTTCCGCACCGCGAGCTGCAGCTCCTCCGGTGTGAGCGGCCCGTAGGTGGGTTCCCCGGAATGCGGGGCGGGCCTGGCGGATTGGCGGCGTCGGTAGGTCAGCTTGGACATGGCATTGCGATTCTGCTCGGTGCTGCGGACGGCGTGCCCCCTCGACACAGGTTTACGCCGCGCTCCGCTACGCCGTCAATGCTCAGGTGGTTACAGCTGCGGCTGCTTCACGAACTCCTTGGCGACGGCAGCCATGACGCCGTCCCCAGCCGGCCCGCGGATCACGTCGTCCTCACCTGTCAGCATGGGCAGGAAGTCCAGGTAGAAGTTGTCGCGAAGAGCGTCTTGGTACCTTGCAGCGCAGAACGCGAACCCGCCGCATCCGCATAGCCGGCAACGACGGCCGGCGCGTCCGGCAGCTGAGGCGCCCGCCCGGCGTCGCGCACCAGCAGCCGCTGCGAGAAGCCAGCCTCGGCGAGCCCTCGCGCCACCATTCCACCGGGCACGCCGGTGGAGCCTGTGACGGCAAGGTCCGGAAGATCTGCCACGGCCGCTCCTATGCCTCGCGCTTGGCCGGGGACTTGGTTTGGGCGGGGTCGCGCTCGGCCAGGGAGCCTACAGCGTCATCGATCTTCTTCATGATTTCCGGCTCGAGCCTCACTCCGGCAGCCGCCACGGTGTCCGCGATCTGCTCCGGACGGGAGGCGCCGATGATGGCCGAGGCCACGTTGGGGTTCTGCAGCACCCAGGCGACCGCGAGCTGGGGCATGGTCAGCCCGGCTTCCTCAGCCACCGGACGCAGTTCCTGCACGGCGGCCAGGACGTCGTCGCGCATCCAGCGCTCGATCATCTTCGCGCCGCCCTTGTCATCGGTCGCACGGCTGCCCTCCGGCAGCGGCTGGCCGGGCAGGTACTTGCCGCTCAGCACGCCCTGCGCCATGGGGGACCACACGATCTGGGAGACACCCAGCTCCTCCGACGCCGGCACCACCTCTTGTTCGATAACGCGCCAGAGCATGGAGTACTGGGGCTGGTTGGAGATCAGCTGGAATCCCAGCTCCTTCGCCAGCGCGTGCCCGTTCCGGAGCTGCTCTGCAGTCCATTCGCTGACGCCGATGTAGAGCGCCTTGCCCTGCCGCACAATGTCCGCAAACGCCTGCATGGTCTCTTCCAGCGGCGTCTCGAAGTCGTAGCGGTGTGCCTGGTACAGGTCCACGTAGTCCGTCTGCAGCCGGCTGAGCGAGCCGTCGATGGACTCCATGATGTGCTTGCGGGACAGCCCGACATCGTTCTTGCCCTTGGGGCCGGTAGGACCGTAGACCTTGGTGAAGATCTCCAGGGACTGGCGGCGTTCGCCCTTCAACGCTTCGCCCAGGACCGTCTCGGCGGCCGTATTGGCGTAGACGTCGGCGGTGTCGAAGGTGCTGATGCCGGCGTCAAGAGCAGCACGCACACACTGCGCTGCGACGTCGTTCTCCACCTGCGAGCCGTGCGTCAGCCAGTTGCCGAACGTGATTTCCGAAATCTTGAAGCCGCTGTTTCCGAGGTATCTGAAGTCCATGGGTTTCACGCTAGCGGACATGGTTGCTCAGGGTAAGGGATTCCTGGGCATCACCTTGCGGCGCCTGTCTGCCTGGCCTTCACCTAAGAACGGACGCCGGCTTCCCTGTGCTGGGCGAGCGAGACCATGGAGCCCGTGTCCAGAATGGCCATGTGTCCGGCGTTTGCCGCCTTCGTGGCGGGCCCCGCCGGCTCGGCCGTCTTCGCGAGCGAAGAGCTGACGGGCTGGGCCTGCTTCGGAGCCTGGACGTCCTTTGACGCGCCCGCTGCGGGGACGCGGGCCGGGCGCGGCGGCACTTGAACGAGGGGCGCGCGGCCGTCGTCGTGCAGACCCTTGTGCAGGGCGGTCTCGACGAGCGGCGCAACCTTCACCACATCGCCCACCCCTGTGACGGGGGCCTCGGGCACCGGGATGCCGAGTACGGGGGCAGCCGCCCTGGCCCGTGCCACGGCACGGGCGTCGGCAGCGGCAACCGCCTCTGCCCAGTCCTTGGCCAGGACAGGGGGCACGGGTCGCGCCGCTGTCAGCAGGGGGTGATGTGCGACGGCGGTGTGCAGTGCCTCCCGCAGACCGGCCCGGGTCAGCAAGGCCTTCCAGTCCACAGCAGGCCGGGGCGCCCGCACCGGCCGCGGAGCGCGTGGTTTCTTAGCAGTGTGTCCCTTCTCAGGCCGTTCTTTTGCCGGCGCAGACTGGCCGGCATCCGGCCCCGCCGCAGTTTGCTTGCCGGCGGCCGGCAGGCGGACAACTTCGATGGTGTCATTTTTGGGGAGCCTGCCGAACAGGGCCATGAAAACCAATGCGAGCAGCCGGCCCACACCGGCGAGCACCAGCATCACGATGAAGGCGATGAACAGCCCAAGAAACATGACGAGGGCAACGAACACGGTGCCGAAAAAGGTCAGGTTGAGTGCAATTGTTGCTGGATCTTCCACTTCACCCTCCTAACAGCCGCCCGCTGCCGCTTCCCGCTGCAGTCCCGGCGGCCAACAGCCCCTTACCACCATACGGACTATTTACTGCCGGCATGCACGTATTCCAAGGTCCATCAGGTGTTGTTCTGAACCTGTTACAGGATGCGCTGTCCGTCGGAAGCCTATAGTCGGAAATAGCAAGTAACCTCCACAATTTCAGGGGAGTCAGTGACCCACCTCCAGTCCTACTCGGGCAACTGTCCGTGCCTCTCGGGCGAGCAGTATGTTAATTGCTGCGGGCGCTTCCACAGTGCATCCGCCAGGGCAGCCACCGCAGAACAGCTGATGCGTTCCCGCTATAGCGCCTTCGTGCTCCTGGACTCCGCGTATCTCCTGGAGACGTGGCATCCGGACACCCGGCCCTCGGAGCTTGACCTTGATACCGGCATCGAATGGCGGCGGCTGGACGTCGTGTCCACCCAGCGCGGCGGGCCGCTGGACAACCAGGGTGCCGTGGAGTTCAAGGCACATTTCAGGCAGGGCGGCGAACGGGGCGTCCACCACGAAACCAGCCGCTTCATCAAGGCGGAAGGCCAGTGGTACTACCTCGACGCCGTCGCTCTTCACCAGAGCTGAACGGCACCAGAGCTGAACGCTGCCTGAGTTCAACGGTGCCCCGCGCCCCGTGTCGGCAACGGCCCTAGTGCTGCTCGTAGTCTGCTGTCGGCGTGAAGCCCGCGCGGTCCACCTTCCGGTGGAAACGCATGCCGGCCATTCCTCCGACGACGGCGCCCACGAGCGCCACTGCCGCCACGACAATGGCCGCGATGATGCTGGTGGTGGTGAGCTGGCCTTCGTTGACGGGAATCCGCGGGAAACTGTTCAGCTGCGCCAGGATATTGAACTGTTCACCGGCGATCATCCCGAGAACGGCGATGATGACCGCGGCGATAAGCGCCCAGATCCAGACCATCATGCCCTGCTTCGCACCGTTGAACCTCGCCATCCGCCCGGCCACGTAGCCCCCGCTGTAATAGGACACGAAGAGGATCACGAGAAGCAGGATGATGCCCACCAGTCCGACCGTCTGATTCGAGGCCGCCTGTCCGATCGCTGCGTTGACGTCGGGGTTGGTGGCCAGTCCCACGGCCGTTCCCGCAGCCGCCACGAGGGCTGTCAGCAGGACGGCCATGCCGGTGGCCGCCAGCCAGCCGAAGAATGCCGAGCCCACCTTGACGCCGCCGAACGCCTCCTTCTCACGGGCGATCGCGGTCTCGCGTGAGGCGAGATTGGGGTCGGAGTGCGGCCGCGTGTCATCACTATCGGTGGCGGGAGTGTAGTCCCGCTCGGCCGTGTACTCCTTCGCCGTGTGCTCCTTCTCGGCGCCGTACTCCCGCTCGGAGCGGGGAACCTCGGTGGTCATGGCTCTGGTGCTTGTGTCAGTGTCCCGTGCGCTGCTGCCGCTGTTCCGTACATCCGCATCCCGTGACTGTGTGGCGTCGTACACGGGAGTGTCCTCGGCGCTGTGCTCGGGCTGGCTATGCCGGGGCCGTCTTTCCCCGGAACCGATTGGGCTGCTCATGAACATCTCACTTTCATTGAACGGACCTGGCTTACGGTCTAAGCCGGGCAACGCAATGCTGGGGCCAAACTGCGGCCTCACTTCTAGCTAACTCCGTTCAATCCCTGATAGCAAGGATGCTTACTATTTAGGTTTTCGTGCCGTTTAGGGTGCAGGCGGGCGTGCTGCTTCCCCGAATCAGCGGTATTTCCGGTGCAGGTTCTCCTTGTTAGACGAGCGGGGAGTGGTGTCCGCAATCCATGGTCCGGTGCCCTCGGACTGGTCCAGCACGCCGGCCTCCAGCCAGACGTAATCCCCGGCGAGGACCTTGCGCGATAGCCCGCGGTCGCCGTCGTCCGTGTTGCGCCACAGCTGGTCGAAGTATTCGTCCACCCGGAGGCGGGCCTGCTCGCAGTAGGCATCGGCAAGCTCGAACGCGGTCGCGCCGCGCCCGGGTGCCGTGCGCAGCAGCATCTCGGCCCGTGAGCAGCACGCGGCCATGGCGAACAGCTCCGCGCCGATATCCACGATCCGTCCCAGGAATGCCTGCTTGTGCTCCAGCGCGGCCTGCCACCGCCCCATGCCGTAGAACGTCTGGCGGGCCAGCCGCCGGGAGGACCGCTCCACGAAACGCAGGTGCCTGGCCAGCCGGCCGAACTCGCTGTAGGAGCGGGGGTCCATGCCCGGCCCCGCCACCAGCTTGGGGAGCCACTTTGCATAGAAACCTGAGGCCCCGACGGCGGCCCGGGCCTTGTCCTGCAGGCTGGCTTCCGCCGATGCCAGGTCGCCAGCCGCAGTGAGGTGGGCGTCCACGGCTTCCCGGGCGATCAGCAGCCTCATAATCTCCGAGGAGCCCTCAAAGATCCTGTTGATCCGAAGATCGCGCAGGAGCTGCTCCGCGGGAACGGCGCGTTCGCCGCGCGCCTCCAGCGAGTCGGCGGTTTCGAAGCCGCGGCCGCCGCGGATCTGTACGAGCTCATCGGCAATCCTGCAGCTGATCTCGGTGGACCACAGTTTGGCCAGGGCGGCTTCGATCCTGACGTCCTTCTGCCCGGCGTCAGCCATCTCGGCGGACAGCTCAAAAACGGCGTCCAACGCGAAGGCCGAGGCAGCGATGAAGGCGATTTTCTTGCCCACGGCCTCGTGTTTGCCCACCGGCCTGCCCCATTGAGTGCGCGCGTTGGACCATTCCCGGGCAATTTTCAGGCTCCAACGGCCCGACGCAACGCAGAGTGCGGGAATGGAGAGTCGCCCGGTGTTAAGGGTGGTGAGGGCGATCTTCAGTCCCTGCCCCTCGCGGCCTAGCCGGTTGGCTGCCGGGACCCTTACCTGGTGGAAGCGGGTGACGCCGTTCTCGATGCCGCGCAAGCCCATGAAGGCATTCCTGTTTTCCACGGTGATGCCCGGCGAATCCATCTCAACGACGAAAGCTGTGATGCCTCCCTTGTGCACGACGCCGGCGGCATCGGTGTGGCGCGGCACCACGGCCATCACCACCACAAGTTCGGCGATCACACCGTTGGTGGTCCAAAGCTTCACGCCGTCCAGAAGGTACGCGTCGCCGTCGTCCGTGGGCACTGCTGTGCTGCCCATCCGGGCGGGGTCGCTGCCGACGTCGGGTTCGGTGAGGAGGAAGGCAGTGATGGCACCGGCCGCGCAGCGCGGCAGATATTCCCGCTTCTGTTCGTCGGTGCCGAAGACCTTGACCGGCTCGGGGACGCCGATGGACTGGTGCGCGGAGAGCAGGGCACCCAGGCTGGGATGCACCGAGCCCAGCAGCCCAAGTGCCCGGCCGTAATACACCAGCGACAGTCCCAGGCCGCCGTATTCCTGCGGTATCTTCATCCCGAAGACGCCGAGGTCCGCCAGCGCCTGGAGGTACTCGTCCGGGATCGTGGCGTTCCGTTCGATCGTCCGGCCGGACATCGTCCGGCACACAGCGGTGAGCCGCTCCATGAAGGCTTCGCCGCGCTCCACGTCGTCGGGCTTGGCGGCGGGCCAAGGGTGGATGAGGCCCAGGTCGAAGTTGCCGAGGTACAGCCCCTTGGCAAAGCTGGGCCGCTCCCACCCGGTTTCACGGGCCGCCTCGGCGACGGCCCGGGCATCCTCCGCGGAAGCACCCGACCCGATATTCTCAGCGGCTACCGGCGTCTCGGAGGCCGGGCTGTCGATGGGCGGGATGGTCCGGGTCTGCCCGGCCTGGTCTTCAGTGGAGGGACTCTCGGTGGCGGAGCTCATGGGACATCTCCTCTAACCGCTTAACGGCTCGAGCCCTGGGTCCGCCGCGGGTGGAGAACCCTTCAGCTGTCCCTCAATGCTACCCGCGGGTAAGTACCCGTGCTAGGGGAAGGTTGCCCCTGAAAATCACCCGGAAGCTCCACCGCGGAGGCGTGGTGCACCAGCCGGTCCCACAGATGGTTGATGCCGTGCACCAGACCCAGCAGCGTGCCCGCGACGATCAGCCAGGCCAGCCGTCCGATCCCCACCAGGACAAGGGCGGCCATCGCCGCCACTGTCACGAACAGGACCAGGGCCAATGCGCACACCAAGGTCCCGATAAAGACCAAGGTGGCTGTCTCCACTGCACTAAGGTCAAACTCCATGCTTCCCCCTGCGCCGTTGCTGCGGTTCGATCAGTAGCACGAGCCTAGGGCGGCTGACCCGGGTGCAGCCACAGGTCAACACGCGTGCCGGGCGGGTTGATACGGGATCGAAATCATACTCCTTCGTAGGTCACGGGCCGGTCACATCATTCTCACCAGTCACAGAGGTTTTGTTTCTTCCCAGGCAAACAAGACTGCTTCGTTGCGGATCGAGGCGGGCGACCCAGCTTCCTGCGAGTGCACAGGTGGAAAGTGGCTCTGCGTTAACCTTGTATCTGGCAGTTTTCGGGTTTCCCGCTGCCTTAACCATCCCCAACGCCTGCCCAAGGAGAGTGTGTGCGCCGGTCTGCTCCGTCCTCCGCCGACGCCATCAGCGCACGGCTCCGGGACCTCGAGCTCCTGACCAAGGGCCCGGCCTGGGCGCTCACCCGGTCCGCCCCTTGGGTGATCGCGGTGCTTCAGGCCTCCTTCACCCGCATCCGTCCGCAGCTTCCGCTGGAAGAGTTCCACGCCGACGTCGACTCCTTCCTTGAGCAGCTCCGCCGCCAGGAGCCGGGGCTGGGTGGCGGCGCCAACGGCAAGAGCTTCGGCGATGAATGGACGCGCAAGCAGTTCCTGACGCGGCGGAACCAGTCCGGGCAGATCGTCTACGAAGTCACCGAGCCCGCCGCCCGCGTGCTGGCCTTCCTGGACAGCCTCTCGAGCGAACGCTCCACGCTCAACGGATCCCGTCTGGGTACGCTGCTTGGCGATGTGGAAAAGCTCGCCAATGAGACCAATCCCGATCAGAGTGCGCGCCTGGAGGCCCTCGAGGAAGAGATCGAGGAGCGGCAGCAGCTCATGCACGACATCAGTTCCGGTGGCTTCGACGGGCTGCTCGATGACGACGAAGCCGTGGAAGCCGCCGGAAACATCCTGGATCTCGCCGCCAGCCTCCCGGCCGACTACAAGAAGATGCGTGACCGCATCGAGGAGCTCGTGGGCGAGCTGCGCAACCAGATCATCGAGGAATCCCTGACCAAGGGCGCGACCATGGCCCAGGTCCTTGAAGCCGACAAACGGCTGCGGCAAAGCCCCGAGGGCAGGACCTTCCGCTCCTTCACGGCCTTCCTTGAGGACCCGCAGCAGCAGTTGCGTTTCCGGTCGGCCATCGGGGAGGTGCTCAGCCGGCAGTTCGCCGACGATCTCTCCCCGGAGGACCGGGAGACGCTGAAAAACCTCGTCGCTGAGCTCCGCCAGCAGCACAGCCAGATCCAGCGCATCTACGGCAAGCTCAGTGAAAGCCTGAACACGTACGTTCAGAGCGACGACTTCCGCCAGTCAGTCCGGCTCCGCAAGGTACTGCGTGAAGCCGAGCAGGCTATCCGCTCCCTGCCGTACGAGCGTGAACGCTCCGGCCTGGTCCCGGGTCCGGTGCTCTTCAACGCCGGCTTCGAATCCCTGGCCATGGTGAAGCTGTTCGATCCCGATGAGTTTGCGGCCCCGCCCAAGCTCGCCGATCCGATCGCCTTTAGCGACTCCGACCGGGTGCGCTCCCCCCGCACGTCAAAAGCCCGCCCCGAGGCCATCAGGGCAGCCATGGCCGGAGCCTCGACACTCGCCGAGGCCTGGCAGCAGCTGCCTCCAGAGGAACGGCACATCAACTCCATCCGCGCACTGCTCTCGCATGCCCTCCACGACGGCGCCGGCTTCGACCGCGAAACCTGGGACCCCGTCGAGTTTGAACAGATCGACGGAACCACGCGCAAGGCCTACCTGCCGGCGATCACCCTCACGAAGGACCCTGATGACTGAAGAAACCCCGCTGGCTGAGCCTGCCGGAACGGAAGCCCCGCTGGTCGAGCCTGCCGAAACCAGGACCGACCCCTTCCCGGTCCGCCCGAAGGACACCTTCGTGGACGGCGCTGCCTTGTTCCCAGGGGACACCGGCGTGCTCCCGATGAAGGTGCGCCAGGCACTTGTGAAGTTGCTGAAAGGCCCGTACGTCGACGGCGGCCGCGACGAAAAGCTGTGGACCACCCTGCTGGACAACCAGCTCATCCTCCGCAGCCGTCTCTCCGAACTGTTCCTCACCCTGCACCTGGACCATGAGCGCAAGATCGCCGTGCTGCGGCCGGTTGACCCCGAGGCCATCGGCGGCAGCACCCGCTCCAGTATCCTGCGCCAGCAGCGGGCCCTGAGCCGGGTGGAAACCATCGTGCTGCTCCGCCTCCGGCTGCTGCTGGACCGCCATGTCACGGCCCAGACCGACCCGACGATCACCCGCGAGGAGATCGCAGAGCTCGTGGCGCACTACCAGCCTGCGGGCCAGCAGGACGCGCTCCGCGACACCGACGTCGTCAACCGGGCAATCGCCAAGCTCCTGGCGCGCCAGCTCCTGCTCACGACGGGCCTGGACGACGTCTACACAATCTCCAACGCCCTCCCACTGGCCCTCCCATTCGAAAACATCGGCGACATCCCGTCCCAAATCGAGGCCTTGGTTGCAGCCACGGCGGACCAATCAGGGACAGAACCGCTGATTGAGCTCGACGGCGACACCTCGGACGCAGCGGAAGACACCGACGACGACGCCCAAGGTGACGGGCCCACCGCATCGGCTGCGGAGTCGAAGGCGCCCACGGCAAAGGAGGCGGCCAAGTGAGTATTGCGAGCATGCTTCCACTTGGCGACGTCGTGAACCCTGGCCAAATGCGCCTGGCCCTGGTCCAGGTGGTCAACTGGGGCACATTCCATGGGGCGCACACTATGCACGTGGACCGCAACGGCACGTTGCTGACGGGCAACTCGGGCGTGGGCAAGTCGACGCTGTTCGACGCCATGCTGCGTGTCTTCGACGCCCGGCCGCGCTCGAACGAGGCCGCCGCGCAGCGTTCCGGCGGCGCCGTGGAGGACAAGAGGACCACGTTCACCTATATGCGGGGGAAGGTGGGCGACAAGGCCGTGGGCGAAGGCTCCGCCAGTGCCTTCCAGCGTCCCGGGGCGACCTGGTCCGCCGTCGCCCTGACGTTCGATAACGCCGCCGGCACCAAGGTGACGGTTTCGGCGCTGTTTGACCTGCCGAAGAACGGGACGGAGTCGAGCGTCGGCAGGTACTACCTGATCGACAACAAGCCGCTGGACCTCCCGGCGATTGAGGGTATCGCCGAGAAGCGGTTCACCAAGGCAGCCCTGGAAGGGATCTTCCCGGAGGCGCAGGTCTTCGACGTGCACAAGGCCTTCGCTGAACGGTTCCGCCGGCTTCTTGGCATTAACTCGGACCAGGCGCTTCCGCTGCTCCGCGTGATCCAGGCCGGCAAGGGCCTGGGCGGCAGCGTCAACACCTTCTTCCGCGACCAGGTGCTGGACGCGCCGGCGACGCTGGCCGCCGCGGACGACGTGGTCGAGGAATTCAGCAACCTGATGTCCATCCGGCAGCGCCTCGAGGACGTGCGCCAGCAGCGCGACCAGCTGGCTCCGGTGCCGGAGCTCAACCGCGAGTACGCGCAGTCGTTGCTGGATGCCAACCGGCTCCGGGAGCTCGCCGGCGAGGAATTCGAGGCGTACCGGCAGCAGCTCGCCGTCGGGGTCCACGAGAAGACGCTCGCCCGGTTCAAAGTGCTGGCGCAGGCAAAAGCGAAGGAGCTCAGCGCCGAACGGGCTGTCCGGGACGGCCTGGCCAAGGAACTGCGCCAGCTGGAAGCCGAGTACAACAACCAGGGCGGCAACGCCATCTCCTCCATCGAGCAGTCGCTGGAGAACGCTCGCGTCGGCCTGAAGCTGAGGCAGCAGGTGGAGGACGCGGCCCGGCAGGCGCTCGCGGAGGCCGGGCTGCAGCTGGACTGGACGGCCGCGGGCTGGGAGCAGGCACACGAGCAGGCGGCTGCCCGGTCGGCGGAGCTCCAGGACGACTCGGAGGCCTTGAAGGAGCTCCGGTTCGAAGCCTTCGACGTCCACGCCACGAAAAAGCGCGAGCTGGCAGCTGCGGAACAGGAACTCGTGTCTCTCAAGACTCGTAAGTCTCTGCTGCCGCCGTCGAGCATTGAAAACCGTGCCGCCATCTCGGCTGCCACGGGTGTACCGGAAGAACTGATGCCCTTTGGCGGCGAGCTCATCGACCTTGCCGAGGGGGAGGAGCGGTGGCGGCCCGCGGCCGAGCGTGCGCTGCGCAGCCTCGCCACCACGCTGCTGGTTCCGGGGGAACACTTCGCCGCCGTCACGCGGTACCTGAACGACCATGCTGTCCGCGGCGCCCTGCGCGCGGTGGACGTGTCCAAGCCGCTCTCCGGAGGCGCGCTCGCTGTTGAGGACGTGGCTGACGGCGACCTGCTGACCAAGCTGGACATCCTCACCACCGGGCACAAGGACGGTTCCGCCGCCCACGCCAGCACCTGGATCCGCGAACGCATCGCCCTGGACTTCGCCTACCCCTGCGTGGAAAACTCCGACGATCTCGCCACGCTCGACAAGGGCCTGAGCCTGGGCGGCGTGGTCAAGCGCAACCGGCATACCGTGGAGAAGGACGACCGGTTCACGAGCCGCCAGGACTATGTCCTCGGCTTCGACAACGCCTCCAAGCTGGAGCTCGTGGCGGCGCAGGTGGCGGACCTGCAGCAGGAGCTCGCCAAAGCCGCCGAGCTGGCCCAGAGCCGGGAGGAATCCCACCAGGGGATGACCCGGCAGCTCGAGGCCCTGCGGCGGGTGGCCGGCGACAACCGGCCCTGGGAGCAGGTCTCTGCCGCCGTCGCCGCGGACGAACTCGCAAGGATCGAACAGCGGCTCAAGGACGCCCTTGCCGCCCAGGCTGATCTCGAACCGCTGCGCGCCAACATTGAGGCGGTGCGCCAGAAGCACCAGTCCAGCACGGAAGCAGCCGCCGTGCTGCAAAGCGAATACAAGGCGCTGGACCACCAGCTCACCACCGCTGATTCCCTGCTGGAAGCGGCGCGGACCCGCCTGAACCAGGCGCCGCCGTCGTCCTCCACAGCCGCCGCGCTGGAGCCGTACTTCGAGGACCTGGGCGACGTGTCCGAGATGCACGAGCTGGATAACCTGGCGGCGCGGGTCAGGACCCGGCTGCTGGGGGAGCTGCACGCGGCGGAATCCCGGGGCCAGGCCACGTCGGAACGCCTGACGCGGATCTTCGAGGGCTTCGTCCGCGAATGGGGCTCGGCAATCTCCGCCGACCACGGCACCTCGATTGGTGCCGCCGGAGAATTCGAGGCCCGCTACCACGCGATCGTCAGCGACGGCCTGCCCGCCCAGGAGGCCGAGTTCCGGCAGTTCTTCAACCAGCGCACGCACGAATCGTTCAGCACCCTGCTGCACCTGCTGGACGAGGAGCGCCGCTCCATCACGAGCCGCATCCTGCCGCTCAACGGCATCCTGTCCGAGGTCAACTTCCACGAAGGCAGCTTCCTGGAACTGGACATCAAGCAGACTCTGCCGGCTTCCGCGAAGCAGTTCAAGGACGCCATCCAGAACGCGCTCAAGACCCGGCACACGCGGCACGGCAGGGCGGACGCCGCTCCGGCCGGCCAGGACGACGACGCCGAGCTCACCGCCCGCTACAAGTCATTGGAGACGCTGGTAAAGCGTCTGGGATCCCAAACGCCGGAGGACCGGAGGTGGCGCGCCGAGGTGTTGGACGTGCGCGGCCACCTGTTTATCCAGTGCAAGGAGCACCGGGAGGTGGACGTACCCGGGGGAAGGAAGGGCGGCAAGCGGACGGAAGTCTTCATGCACGCCGACACCGGCTCCATGTCCGGGGGCGAGCGGCAGCGCTTCACGGCGTTCATCATGGCTGCCGCCCTGAGCTACCAGCTGGGCATCGCCGAACAGGGCTTCACGACGTACGGCACTGTGATGATGGACGAGGCCTTCGTCCTGGCCTCGGAGGAATTCGCCGGTGCCGGCATCAAGGCTCTGCACGAGTTCGGCTTCCAACTGCTCCTCGCCGCTCCGGAGAACGTGATCGACCTGTCCCGGCATCTCGGTTCCGTCACGGAAATCCTGCGGGACAAGCGCACCAACCGTTCAGGAGTACTCACAGCCCCGGTCATATCGCCGAAGTCCGGGCTGGGAGGCCAGTGGCGGTCGGAGGCCAACCCCGTGGACATCGTGTTGCGCTAAAGATGCAGAGGCGCCACCGCCCCGTAACCTTGCGCGTAGCTTTATAACAAATCGATGGATTTATCCTCCAGTCCCTAGTGGGGGCGCATTTGTGCGTGCCAATCTGGTGAGCACCACCACTTCGCCACAGCTCACAGGGTTATCAACACTCCCACGCGGCGGGCCAGAGCCACCCTCTCCCGAGCTTGACGGCGTCCTCACGAAAGGCACCTTCATGCGTTCTGCTCACCGCGCCACGTTCGTCACCGCCCTTGCTGCGGCTGCCGCCCTCAGCCTCGCTGGCTGCGGAGCTGTTGCAGAGTCGGCGTCCAGCAATGCAACACCCTCGGCTGCAGCGGCCGGCGCCACAGGGACAGCAACGGCTAAGCCCGCACCCGCGGCGTCCGAGCCTGCGACGTCCAGCGCGAAGCCGTCAGGGGCTGCTGCGCCGGAAGCTGCTGCTCCGGGTGCCGCCGGGGCGGGCACTGCCGCGCCAGGTTCTACCGGGCTGGCAACCTTCACCTTCCCGGGCGACAAGGTGTCGTTCAAATACCCGTCCTCATGGAAGGTGGAGCTCTTCACCGGGCCGAACACGCCCCCCGTGTCAGGCACGGCGACCGTCTACGATGCCGACGGCAACAGGCAGGCCACCATCTACTCCGGGCACATTGCCGACGGCGTGACCCACCCGGTCACCAGGGACGTCTTCGAAACCCAGGCGGTTCCCGGCCTGAAGCAGCAGCCGGCTCCCGTAGCCCACTACTCCTTCTATGCGGACCGGATGGAGGACAACTCTGTCTACCGCATGCACCTCACGGCCGGGGCCCCGCCGTCAGGCGCCGACATGGCCCAGGACGGCATCATCCGCGTCGGAAAGGATGTGCTCGTGGCGGAGGTCCAGTTCATCGAGAAGCCCTTCGCCAGCGACGCAGCCGCCAAGGCCTGGCTGGCGGGGGCCGAGGGACAGGCCCTGAAGGCACTCCTGCTGAGCATCTCCTACCGCTGAATCATCGCGCGGCTGTCGTCCGCTGGTTGAGCCATCACGCTGGTTGAGCTTGTCGAACCGGGTTTCGACAAGCTCAACCAGCACCTTTTTAACAGCTCAACTGGCGGCTTTTCACGTGCCTACCGCCCCTGGACCCGGTCCACAAACTGTTCCGTCCGCGCCAATAGGCTTTCGATCTGGCGGAGAACCACCGCGGCCGGTTCCGGATTGATCTCGTTGGCCGGAGGCTCGACCCGGACGTTGCTGCAGCAGAGGAAGTCGGCACAAATGAGCGTGCCTACCGTGTTGCCGTCACGTCCTGACTGCCCCGCCCTCCTGGCAACCCAGAGCAGGACGTCCTCCTTGGAGAAGACGTCCCGGCACAGCTCGCAGAGGACGGTACGGTTCTTCTTGGCGCCGCCTTCCGGTGCCCGAAGCATGACCCCCGTCAAGCCCTCGGGGCGCGGAATCACCAGGTAGCCCCGCAGGGGCATTTTTTCGTCGCGCCAACCGAGGAAGTCCATCCGGTCCCAGGTCAGCTCTTCGAAGTTCCGGGGCAGGTTGAGCTTGGCGGCCTCGGAGCGGCTGGCATTGATGAAGGACGCCCGGATCTGCTGGGCAGTGACTTTTTCCATGGCAAAGCTTTCGATTACTCGGCTGGCAAGGCAGTCGGGCAGGGGCATCTCTCGCTCCTCGCCCGCTAGATACGGTAACGCGCCAACAACAACTTCACATGTCACGTTCTGCGGAGAAATAGGCGACGCGAAGCTTTCTTAATTGCAGCGAGGATAGGCTAGCCTTACTCACGTTCGCTTCATTCATCTAAGGAGTTCCGTGATTTCCCCCCTCTTCTCCGGCTCCGGCCGCGTGCCCGGCGCCGCCACTTCCCGCCGCGCCCTGCTCAAGACCGCAGGCAAGGCCACCGCCGTCGCCGCCGCCGCAGCACTGGCCCTGACCGGCTGCTCCACCGGCCCGGCCGCCTCTTCCTCGGCCTCATCCGCCGCAGAGTCCTCCAGCGCGCAGTTCCCCGTCACCATCAAGCACGCCTTCGGTGAGACCACCATCGACAAGCAGCCGCAGCGCGTTGCCACAGTCTCCTGGGTCAATGACGACGTCGCCATTGCCCTCGGCGTCGTTCCCGTGGGTGTCCCCAAGACCGAATGGGGCGGCAACGACAAGGGCTCCACCCCCTGGAAGGACGCCGCCCTTGAAAAGCTCGGCGCCAGCTTCGGTTCTGAGAAGGCCCCCGTGCAGTATTCAGAGGCCGACGGCATCAACTTCACCGAGATCGCCAAGCTCAACCCCGACGTCATCCTGGGCGCCTACTCCGGCCTGACGGCGGAGGACTACAAGAAGCTCAGCGAGATCGCTCCCGTCGTCGCCCACCCCGAGGTCGCCTACGGCACCTCCTGGCAGGACTCCACCAGCATCATCGGCAAGGCACTCGGCAAGGAAGCCGAAGCCGCCAAGCTGGTCTCCGACACCGAGGCCACCATCAAGGAGAAGGCGTCCAAGTACCCGCAGATCGAGGGCAAGACCTTCATCTACGGCAACCTTGAGCCCGCCAAGGGCGACGGCGTCAACGTCTACACCGCCAACGACAACCGCCCGCGTTTCCTGTCCTCCATCGGCATGGAGCTGTCGCCGGTTGTGGAGGAGAAGTCCAAGGGATCCAAGGAATTCTTCCTGCCCTGGTCCGCCGAAAAGGCCAACGAGCTGGAATCCGACGTCTTCGTGACCTGGGTCCCGGATGCCAAGACCAGCGACGCCATCAAGAAGGACCCGCTGCTCAGCCAGATCCCCGCCATCAAGAACGGCGCACTGGTGGCGGACTCGGACAACACGCTGACCCTCTCGATCTCCGCCGCTTCCCCCCTGAGCCTGCCGTGGTCACTGGACACGTTCCTGCCGCAGCTCGGTAAAGCTGCCGACGCGGTCAAGTAGCGGGCCATGACACCAAGTACGACGACGGCGGCCGGCTCCGGGCGCGAACGGACAGCTGTGGCCCCTGCGGCTGCGGCGACACGGCCGCAAGTGCCCGTTCGCGCCCGGCTGGCGGGCAAGGCCCCCGGGCCGCGCACCCTGTGGCTGCTGGCCGCCGTCGTCGTGCTTTTCATCGTCTGTGCAGTGTCGCTGGCCGTGGGCGCCCGCGGCCTGTCGCTTGCCACCGTCTGGCAGGCGCTGACGGAGTTCAACCCGGACGACGGCGACCACGCCGTCGTCCACGCGCGTATTCCGCGCACCGTCCTGGGGCTGCTCGCCGGCGGGGCGCTCGGCCTCGCAGGCGCCGCCATGCAGGGCGTCACCCGCAACCCGCTGGCCGACCCCGGCATCATCGGCGTTAACGCCGGCGCCGCCCTGGCCGTGGTCACGGGCATCTACCTCTTCGGCGTCTCCTCCCTCGGCGGGTACATCTGGTTCGCCTTCGGCGGCGCCGCGGCAGCCGCCGCCGTTGTCTATCTCATTGCCTCCATGGGCAGGGACGGAGCGACGCCGGTCAAGCTCGCCCTCGCGGGCGCCGCCCTGAGCGCGGGACTGTACTCGCTGATGAACGTCATCCTGGTCTCCAGCCAGGACACCCTGGACCGCTTCCGTTTCTGGCAGGTGGGCGGCATCGCCGGGCGAGACTGGTCCGTCATCCTGCCCGGCCTGCCGTTCCTGGCCGCCGGCGCGCTGATCGTGCTCTGCACCGGCCGTATCCTGAACAGCCTGGCCCTCGGCGACGACCTTGCCCGCGGGCTCGGCCAGCGCGTTGGCCTGACCCGCGGCGTGACGGCGCTGGGCATCGTGCTGCTCTGCGGATCCGCCACCGCCCTCGCCGGGCCCATTGCCTTCGTTGGACTCGTCATCCCGCACGCCGTCCGCTTCCTCACCGGGCCGGACTACCGCTGGATCCTCCCGTTCTCCCTGGTGCTCGCCCCGGGCCTGCTCCTGCTGTCCGACGTCGTCGGGCGCGTGGTGCTGCTCCCGGGCGAGGTCCCTGCCGGCATCATGACCGCCCTCGTCGGCGCCCCGGTCTTCGTGTGGCTCGTCCGCCGCGGCAAGGGGGCCGGGCTGTGACAACCCCCCGAACCCCCACCGCCACCGACCAGCGCGAACGGACATTTGTGGCCCCCCGCCTCGAGCGCCAACGGGCAGATAACGCCCTCAAAACGGCGCAAACAGGGCCTTATCTGCCCGTTCGCGCACCGTTGCTGCGCCGGACGCTCCTGAACCGCACCGCATTCCTGGCACTCGCCGTCGTTCTTCTGCTGGCCGCAAGCATCCTGCTGGGCAGCTACACCGTGACCATCCCCGACTTCTTCCGGATCCTCACCGCACACTTCACCGACGGCGAGAAAATTCCCGGCGCCAGCTTCATTGTCATGGAGAGCAAACTGCCGCGCGCGGTGGTCGGTGCAATGATCGGGCTGGCCTTCGGCCTCTCCGGCGGCCTGTTCCAGACCATGCTCCGCAACCCTCTGGCCAGCCCCGACGTGATCGGCATTAGCAACGGGGCCAGCGCCGCCGCCGTCACGGCCATCGTGATCTTCGGTGCCACCGGGCCGGCGGTATCAGCCGCAGCCCTTGGCGGAGCCCTGGCAGTCGCGGCCCTGATCTACGCGATTTCCCGCAGCGGCCCGGGCGGCTCCCGGGCCACCGGCTCCGGCGTCGACGCCGGCAACCGGCTCATCCTCGCGGGCGTGGGCCTTGCCGCAGCGCTCGGCGCCGTGGTCAACTTTTTGCTGACCCGAGCGGACATCCGCACCGCGGCTGACGCCCTGGTCTGGCTCAACGGCTCGCTCAACTCGGCAAGCTGGGACCGCGCCGGAGTACTGGCAGCGGCGCTCCTGGTCCTCGTGCCCACAGTCGCCATTCTCGCCGGCCCCCTGCGGATGATCGAACTCGGTGACGACACCGCCGCCGGACTCGGTACCCGCGTGGACCTCACCCGGCTGGGCATCGTGCTCACCGCCGTCGCACTGGCCGCTGTGGCGACGTCGGCAGCTGGCCCGGTCTCGTTCGTCGCCTTCCTGGCCGGGCCCATAGCCCGGCGTTTCACCCGCAAAGCCAGCCTCCCGGCGTCGGCCCTTACAGGCGCCCTGATTGTCCTGGCCGCCGACTACTTCGCCGCCAACCTGGCCCCGCTGCTGCTCGACGGCACCGTGCTGCCGGTCGGCGTCGTCACCGGTGCCCTCGGCGCCCCCTTCCTGCTGTGGCTCCTGGTCACTGCCAACCGAAAGGATGCCTGACATGGCAGTTCTCAAAGCGAAGGACCTGACGCTGCAGTACGACCAGCGCCGCGTCGTCGAGGGGCTGACCGCCGAGATCCCGGAAGGCAGGGTGACCATGATCGTGGGCGCCAACGCCTGCGGCAAGTCCACCCTCCTGCGCGGGCTTTCCCGGCTGCTGAAGCCCGCCGCGGGTGCGGTCACCCTCGACGGGAAGGACATCCATGCCCTCCCGGCGCGTGAACTGGCCCGCACGCTCGGGCTGCTCCCGCAGCACCCGACCGCCCCGGACGGCATCACCGTCCGGGATCTGGTGGGCCGCGGCAGATACCCGCACCAGGGCTTCTTCCGCAGCTGGTCCGAGAAGGACGACGCCGCGGTGCAGCGCGCGCTCGAAGCCACCGAAACGCTGGAACTCGCCGGGCGGAATGTCGATGAGCTCTCGGGCGGGCAGCGGCAGCGCGTGTGGATCGCGATGGCCCTCGCCCAGGAAACGGACATTTTACTCCTGGATGAGCCCACCACCTACCTCGACCTTGCGCACCAGGTGGAGGTGCTGGACCTTGTCACCGACCTCAACCGGCAGCACGGCACCACCGTGGCCATCGTGCTGCACGACCTCAACCTTGCCGCCCGGTACGCGGACCACGTCATTGCCTTGAAAGGCGGACGGATCGTAGCCGAAGGCGGCGCTTCCGACGTGATCACTGAACAGCTCGTCCTGGATGTTTTCGGACTCGATTCCCGCGTGCTGCCGGACCCCGTATCCGGCACGCCGCTGATCATTCCTATCGGCCGACACCATGCGGTCCCGGAGTCCGATGCTGGGGCTGGTGTTGATTCCGGCGCCGAGGCTGGCGCCGGGGTTGGCGCCGAATCGGGCGCCGCCGAAGGTGACAGCGCCCCAAAAGCCGTAACCACGACCCTGGAGTTGGCCTCATGAGCTCAGTCAGCAACCCGGCAACAACCGCCTCCAAGGCCGCGGCGCGGGAACGTCCAAGGGGCGTGCAGCAATTCGCCACCGAGCCGATGACACTCGCATTCGACGTCACCGTCAGCGCCATCCAGGAGCTCGGCGCCAACTTCCGCCGGGTGACGTTTGGCGGTTACTCGCTCAGGGACTTCGGCGTGCACGGCGGCACCCGGGACCTGCGCGTCAAGCTGGTGATTCCGTCCGTAAACGAGGACGGCACCCAGCGTGAACTGCCACCCTTCAACATGGAGAACCCCGGCTGGTACAGGGACTGGCTCGCCATGGACCCGGCCGTCCGGGGCGCCATGCGCACGTACACAGTGCGGCACGCCCGGCTCGACGCCGTATATCCCGAGATCGACGTCGACTTCGTCATGCACTTCGACGCAGACGGGCACGGCGGCCCCGCAGCAAACTGGGCGCGCAATGCCCGCCCGGGCGATGCCCTTACCATCATCGGCCCCAACAACCGTGCAGCGCACTGCGTCACGGCTGAGATTTACTCGGGCATTGAGTGGCGCCCGGGTCTGGCCCAGCGCGTCCTCCTCGCGGGCGACGAGACGGCCGTTCCCGCCATCAGCGCCATTCTGGAAAGCCTGCCTGAGTACATGACCGGTCATGCGTTCCTGGAGGTCCCGGAGGCCGGCGACTTCCTCGACCTCCAGACAGCCGCCAACATCGACATCACCTGGCTTGCCCGTGGCGCCTCGATCGGCCGCTCGCGTCCGCACGGCCAGCTGCTCCAGGAGGCGGTCCAGGCAGCGGTGCCGGTGCCGGGCTGGGTGGGCATCAAGTCGCCCGACTCCACGGCCGGCCCCGAACCGGAGGACGTCAACGTGGACCAGGAAATCCTGTGGGAAACACCCGCCCGCATGGACTCCGCGGCCATCGGTGCCACCAAGAACCCGGCCGTGCCTGCAGGTGCGATGCCCTTTTACGCCTGGATTGCGGGGGAGGCCGGCGTCATCAAGGACATGCGGCGTTACCTCGTCCGCGACGTCGGCATCGACCGGAAGCAGGTCGCCTTCATGGGGTACTGGAGGCAGGGGAAGGCCGAGCTCTAAGCCCAGGAACGCCGTCTAATCCCGGACGCTCCGTCAGTTCCTGCCGTCTAATCCCGGACGCTCCGTCAGTTCCTGCCGTCTAATCCCGGACGCTCCCTCATCAGCAAATTTCTCTGTGAGGGAGCGTTCGTGGACTTACGGCAGGATGTGAGGGGGTGTTCGTGGATTTACGGCAGGATCTGATGGAGCGTTGACGTTCACCTGCGGTTTCCCTCCGGGTCTCCCTGCGTGTGTACCTTGTCCGGATGGGTTCTAATCCTTTGCTTCCGGATCGGGACGGGCGACGGCGGTTCGTCGCCTTGGGCGACTCGTTCACCGAAGGCGTGGGGGACCGGAGCAAGCATCTGCCGAACGGCGTGCGGGGCTGGGCTGACCGGGTGGCAGAGCGGCTGGCCAAGGCCGAGCCCGGCTGGGAGTACGCCAACCTTGCCATCAGGAGCAAGCGGCTGCGCCACATCATCGCCGAACAGCTGGAACCGGCGCTTGCCATGGAGCCGACGTTGATCACGCTGTATGCCGGCGGCAACGACATCCTGGACTTCGGTACGGACATGGACGAACTGATGAGACAGTACGAAGGGCTCGTTGCCACACTCGCCGGCACCGGTGCCACGCTGGTGCTCTTCACCGGCTTCGACGTCAGGGTGTCAGCGCTGCTGGAGCCGCTGAAAAAGAGGAACGCCGCCTACAACCGGGAGGTGCGGGATCTGGCGGCCGAATATGGAGCCGTGCTGGTGGACTACTGGTGCTTCGATGCGCTGTACGACCGCCGCATGTGGGACTCGGACCGGCTGCATATGTCGAAAGCCGGCCATAAATACGTGGCGGCCCAGGTGCTGGACCACCTTGGCGTGCCGCACAAGATCAGCCTCAAGGAGTGGGAACCCCCGGCCAGGATGACGCTCCGCGACTGGGAGCGACGGCAGCGCCGCTGGGTGAACGACTGGGTGCTCCCGCTCTTCGGACGGAAACTGCGGGGCGTCACGCTCGGGGACAACCTCAGCCCCCGCTGGCCCGAACCGGTGAAAGTGCCTCGAAAGGGCGGCCTGAAGAGACTGATGGAAAGGGCTAGCTCGGCTGGTCCAGCAGATTTTCGAAGCCCGGAGCCACCCGGTTCGCAGCGAATTCCATGACTTCGAACTCCGCGACGCCGTTGAAGTAGAACGGATCCTTGGCAAGGGAAGCGTCCAGCGTCTGCCGGTCTGCCTTGGACAGCAGGAGGCCGCCCGTGCGCGGGACCTTCCTGCCCGCGGCAATGAACACGTCTTGGTCGAACGCGTCCTTGAGCCAAGCCACGTGAGCATCCAAGTGGTAATCCACGATGTCCTGGGCAACCTTGTAAGTCAGGGAAACTACGTACATGCCCGCCAGCCTACCGCCCCAGGGCGAGGCGCAGAGTAGGATTACTTGCCCTGCCGGTGCCCGCCGGCCACGACACACGGCCGGAACAGGCGCCTCCTTGAACCGCCGCTTGAATCGTCAATCTTTCTATCTTCTAGGATGGAGTCATGACCGAACCGCGCTGGCTGAATGCCAATGAACGCCGTGCCTGGCTCGCCCAGCTCAGCATCAACACCATGCTGCCTGCGGCCTTGGACACCCAGTTGCACGCCGCCGGCAAGGTCTCGCTGTTCGACTATCACGTGCTGGCCATGCTGTCCGAGGCAGAAGGGCACTTCCTGCCCATGAGTGAACTTGCGGCCCGGACCAGTGCGTCACTTTCACGCCTTTCCCATGTAGTTACCAAACTTCAGAACCGCGGCTGGGTGGAGCGCCGCCCGCACCCGGGGGACGCCCGCGTGACCACCGCCCACCTGACGGATCAAGGAATGTCCACCATCGTCGGGCTGGCTCCGGGGCATGTTGCAACCGTCCGGTCACTGTTCCTGGATGCGCTGACTGAACAGGATGTGTCCGACCTCGCCCGCATTGGTGAAAAGATCGTGGCGCGCCTGGACAGCAACCACTGGATCCTCCGGGAGCACTCTGACGGGCAGCAGGCCCTAAAGAATGGGAAGCAGCCCTCGAAGAAGTAACCGCAGGGCCGGCAGCACCCCGGCGGTAGCCGCCTTGGTTGCTCCCGGCAACGGCTGGCAGACTGGACTCCATGAATTTCACGTCGCGTTTCGTAGCCTTGGGAGACTCTTTCACTGAAGGCGTCGGCGATGACGATCCCACGCGTCCCAACGGTGTCAGGGGCTGGGCCGACCGTGTGGCGGAACAGCTATGCGCGGCGGATCCGGGTTTCGGATACGCAAACCTCGCTATCCGCGGGAGGAAGCTCCGCCAGATCCTGGCAGAACAGGTGGATGCCGCCGTCGAGCTTAAACCGACACTCGTCAGCATCTATGCCGGCGCCAACGATATCCTCCGCCCCAAAATCGACATCGACGACCTCCTCGAGGAGTACGACGCAGGCATCCGCAAACTCGCGGCCACCGGCGCCACCGTGGTGATGTTTACCGGCTTCGATGCCCGCGGCTCGAAGGTTTTCGGCACCATGCGGGGCCGCACGGCCATCTACAACGAGCTGGTGCGGGGCATCGCCGGTGACCACGGCGCTTTGCTGGTGGACTACTGGCGTTTCAACGAGTACTACGACTGGGGGATGTGGGCCAAGGACAGGATGCACATGTCCGCCGCCGGCCACGCGAACATGGCTAAGCGCGTCCTTACGGTCCTGAAATACGATCACTCCATCGAAGTTCCGCCCATGACGCCGGTGCCGGAGCTGACCGGGGTGGATGCACTGAGGGCCAACGCTCTTTGGTTCCGGGAGTTCGCTGCCCCCTGGGTGGTCCGGCGTGTCACCGGCAAGTCCTCCGGAGACAGCCTCGGGCCGAAGTACGGCCAACTGACCCGGCTTTGAGCACCCCGAGCAGGTAAACCGGGGGTCCGCCTCAGCGCTTGCCGCCGTCGTAATTAACAGGGTCTGTGGGGAACCGGGGAGCGGCAAGTTGCGCGGGGGCCTTATACACCCTTTGCCGCCGGATTCGCCTTTAATTCCCGCGTCTCGTAGACTTGGTAGGCGCTAGGTGGCGCGGAGCGTGTGCAATTGCTCCGGTTGGTGGTGACTTTGGTATTGATCGAAGTCCCGGTGGCCGGTAGTTAGGGGCTCAAGTTGCGTGCATTCCTGTATTCGCCCAGCATCCCGGCAGTTCGCAGCGGTTTCCGCTGCAGATGCCCGTGGCCATCGTATTCCGCCGCAGCACGAATTCTCCCAAAAGAATTCAGGACTGTGGAATGCCGGAAATGCAATGGGACTGGATGCGGACGCCGCCTGCCGCACGGTGACGCAGAACGCTGCCAGCCGTTTCAATCATTTTTCAGAGGAGAGTCGTCATGGCAGCACACTGCCAGGTGACCGGAGCCGAGCCGGGCTTTGGACACAGCATTTCGCACTCGCACCGCCGCAACAAGCGCCGGTTCGACCCGAACATTCAGAAGAAGCGCTACTGGGTTCCGTCCCTGCGCCGTAATGTCACCCTGCAGGTCTCTGCAAAGGGCATCAAGACCATCGACGTGCGCGGTATCGACGCAGTCGTCGCCGACATTCTTGCACGAGGGGTGAAGCTCTAGTGGCTAAGGACAAGGACGTACGTCCGATCATCAAGCTCAAGTCGACCGCGGGCACGGGTTACACCTACGTAACCCGCAAGAACCGTCGTAACGACCCGGACCGTCTGGTTCTGAAGAAGTACGACCCCAAGATCCGCCAGCACGTCGAATTCCGAGAGGAGCGCTAAACACATGGCTAAGAAGTCCAAGATTGCTCGCAACGAGCAGCGCAAGGTCATCGTTGAGCGTTACGCTTCGAAGCGCCTCGAGCTGAAGAAGACCCTCGTTGACCCGAACGCGACTGACGAAGCACGCGAAGCTGCACGCCTCGGCCTGCAGAAGCTGCCCCGCGACGCCTCCCCGATCCGTCTGCGCAACCGCGACATCATCGACGGCCGTCCCCGCGGCACCTTCCAGAAGTTCGGTATCTCCCGTGTTCGCTTCCGCGACATGGCTCACCGCGGTGAGCTCCCGGGCATCACCAAGTCTTCCTGGTAATCCAGCACTGCTGATTCCAGCTGCTTGAGAAGAGCCGGCAACCATATGGTTGCCGGCCCTTCTGCTTTAAGCCCGCATTGGCTGGCTGCTAACCAGCCTGCCCTGAGCCGCCAGATCAGGTGACGCACCGCACAGAAAACAATTACGACGGCGGCACCCGGTTTTTCGCTCTCATCTCGCCCTTGTTCTGCGGATTGGCGGGGTTTTTGGGGGTTGGGTGGGTGTGTTGGGGTGGGTTTGCGGTGGGGGGTGGGTGGGTGTATTGTTTTCTGAGTCGCCGCGAGGGGGACCGGCGGGAAGCTGGTTCTTGAGGGTGGC
>NZ_JBIVOQ010000020.1:0-58430 GCF_044754225.1 Arthrobacter sp. NPDC093125
TACCTGTCCGTGGACCGGGACCTGGTCCTGGCCTACAAGGAATCCGCCCAGGGCCAGCTGATCCACCCCGGCATCAACGAAGCCGGCGCCGTCGCGGCGTTCACCGCCGCCGGCACCGCCTACGCCACCCACGGCGTGCCGCTGATCCCGGTCTACGTGTTCTACTCCATGTTCGGCTTCCAGCGCACCGGCGACGCCTTCTGGGCAGCAGCGGACCAAATGACCCGCGGCTTCATCATCGGCGCCACCGCAGGACGGACCACCCTCACCGGCGAAGGCCTCCAGCACGCCGACGGCCACTCCCCGATCCTGGCCTCCACCAACCCCGCCGTGGTCACCTACGACCCCGCCTACGGCTACGAAATGGGCCACATCGTCCGTGACGGCATCGAACGCATGTACGGCCCCTCCGCCGCGGGTGAGACCGACCGGA
The DNA here is from genome assembly GCF_044754225.1 of Arthrobacter sp. NPDC093125. Classification (NCBI taxonomy): domain Bacteria; kingdom Bacillati; phylum Actinomycetota; class Actinomycetes; order Micrococcales; family Micrococcaceae; genus Arthrobacter; species Arthrobacter sp. NPDC093125. The sequence goes on from NZ_JBIVOQ010000020.1 coordinate 434, forward strand.
ACCTGATGTACTACATCACCGTGTACAACGAGCCGATCGTCCAGCCCGCCGAACCGGATGAGCTGGACGTCGAAGGTGTGCTGAAGGGCATCTACCTGCTCGCACCGGCCAAGACCGACGGCCCCCGCGCGCAGCTGCTGGCTTCGGGTGTCTCGGTGCCGTGGGCGCTGGATGCCCAGCGGATCCTCGCCGAGGACTGGGGCGTCTCCGCGGACGTCTGGTCCGTGACCTCCTGGAACGAACTGCGCCGCGACGGCCTGGCCGCCGAGGAAGAAGCGTTCCTGAACCCCGGCGAACAGGCACGGGTGCCGTTCGTCACCAAACAGCTCGAAGGCGCCCAAGGCCCCGTAGTCGCCGTCTCGGACTACATGAAGGCCGTCCCGGACCAGATCCGCCAGTTCGTCCCGAACGAGTTCGCCTCCCTCGGCGCCGACGGCTTCGGCTTCTCCGACACCCGCGCCGCAGCCCGCCGGTTCTTCAAAAACGACACCCACTCCATCGTCGTGAAAACCCTGCAGCTGCTCGCGGCGAGGGGTGAGGTGGAGGAGGGAGCGCCGTCGTACGCGATGGACCGCTACAAGCTCCTCGACGTCAATGCGGGCACCACCGGCGGAGCAGGCGGCGACGCCTGACAGCTGGTTGAGCGTGTCGAAACCCGTCGCTCGGTTTCGCTCCCCACCGGCTCAACCAACGACGACGGCGGCCCCCACCTTTCGGTGAGGGCCGCCGTCGTCATTCCAATGGCGAGCGCGCTTGGACTCAGCTCGGGAAGACTCTACGGTCTACGACAAACCCGGTGGCGGCGTTTTCACGCACCGCGGTGATGCCCGCAACAACTGCTTTGATGCTCGGATAACTGGGCGAAACGGCAACCAGGGTGCCGTCGTCCGCCTTCAGCCGGAAGCGGAACGATTCCTGTCCCGCGCTTACTATTTCGAATGTGCCTGCCATCTGCGCTCCTTCTGCCAGCTGCGCCATTGCAGCCGTCTGTAGCCCCCAATTGCCAACACGACATTTACGAGGTTAGCGACCACTAACTGGAGTAACCACCCCTACCGGCCAGTAGTCTTGCTGCCGAAGCGGAAAGGCGGTTCTAAGGTGGAGCACATGACACCCCTCCCGGCCCAGGGCGGTACCACCGCCGGTACCACCGCTGTCCTTCTCGCCGCGGGTGCCGGCATCAGGCTCGGGCTCGGCCCGAAGGCGCTTCTGCCGTTCCGCGGCCGCACCCTCGTTGAAGTGCTGGCGGACGCCCTGCTCGACGGCGGCTGCCGCGAAGTGGTGGTGGTGCTCGGGGCGGGGGCGGAGACGGTGCGGAAAGTTCCCGGGCTGCAGCGTCACACCGTGGTGGAGAACCCCGACTGGCAAACGGGCATGGGCAGCTCGTTCAAACTGGGGCTCGGCACCGCGCGGCCTCAGGACCACGTGCTCGTGGCACTCGTGGACCAGCCGGGGCTGACGCCGGAAACCGTGAGCCGGCTGCTGAAGGCACACCGTCCCGGCCGCGTTACGGCGGCCGCCTACCGGCGCCACCCGGGTTCCGAGCGTCCAGGGGACCTGCGGCGCGGGCATCCCCTGCTGCTGGATGCAACACTGCGTGCCGAAGCCGCGGCCTCCGCAACCGGCGACGCCGGTGCCCGGTTATTCCTGCAGGCGCACCCGGAGCTGATCGACCTGGTGGCCTGCACTCCGCCTCCGGGCTCCGGCCAGCCCGGCGGGAAAGACCTCGATACGCCGGACCAGCTGCACCTGCTTGACTAGTGCACCTGCTTGGCTGGTGCACCTGGGAGCTAGTGCCGCTACAGCGTGCCCGCTGCAAGGAGTTCCTGCAGCCCCTCCTTGAAGCGGGCCCTTCCGCCATGGGCAGGGTGCCTGATCTTCGGAACATCGAGGCCGTTGCGGCGGAGGCTCTGGTGGGCGACGTTGCCCACGGCCACCACCGATTCGATGGAAAAAAGCCTGGTCAGGTCCTGCCAGAACGGGGTGCCCAAAGCGGCCTCGGCGGCCGTTGGCGTGCGGTTGGTCAGCGGCTGTCCCGGCACATGGGTATGCCAGGGGCAGGCGCTCCACAGCACGGGGAGGACGTCGAGCTCGGCCAGGACCTCCCACATCACGGTGGCCGTCGGCTCCGCAGCGACGCCGGCGGCCTCCGGTGGCAGCACGTACCCTTTCGCTGCCCCGAGCAGCCCGAAGTAATTGGCGGGCCCCTGGAACATGGTGCGGTTGGTGAAGGGAACGCCGGTAATCCTCATGCCCCGGAAACCGGGGGCTTCCCCCAGCAGCAGCACCGTCGGTGCCCGCTGCTGCATCTCCCCAAAATAGGCCGCCAGGTTTTGCCGGCGCAGGGCATTCGCGGGAGCTGAGTGGTCGAAAAAGTTAGTGCACCCCGGCGGGGTTTCCACGGCGGCGAGCCGGTCGATAAAGGTGTCGATCGACGATGAGGTCATGCGCCTGCCTCCCTTTCCGCCCGGCACAGCAAACTTCCGCCCGGCATGGCGGGCCGTAAGGAACCCTGCGTTGCTGTTACCAGCGGGGGTGGATGGCCTCGCGGAAGTAGTGGTCGTAGATCCAGCGGACACCCTCGTCGAACTCTGCACCAAGCGAGACCCCCGCGGCGGCGGCGTTGGACTTGGCCTGCTCCACGTTGCGGGCGCCGGGGATGACGGAAGTGACGCCCTCCTGCGCGATGATCCAGGCGATAGCAGCCTGGGCGGTGGCTGCGCCTTCCGGCACCAGCTGCTCAAATTCAGCCACGGCCTTCAGGCCTAGCTCGTAGTCCACCCCGGAGAAGGTCTCGCCGACGTCGAACGAGCCACCGGCGCGGTTGTAGTTCCGGTGGTCGTTTTCCGGGAACGACGTCTCTTTGCTGTATTTGCCGGACAGCAGGCCGGAGGCCAGCGGCACGCGGGCGATGATTCCCACGCCGGCGGCCTTCGCCGCGGGGAGCACCGCATCCAGCGGCTTGAGGCGGAAGGCGTTGAGGATGATCTGCACGGAGGCGGTGCCCTCATGCCGGATGGCTTCCAGCGCCTCGTCGGTGCGTTCGACACTGACGCCGTAGTTCCGGATGGCGCCCTCGGAGACGAGAGTGTCCAGGGCGTCATAGACTTCGGCGTTGCTGTAGACCGCGGTGGGCGGGCAGTGCAGCTGGACGAGGTCGAGAGAATCGGTGCCCAGGTTACGGCGGGACCGGTCGACCCACTGACGGAAGTTGGCGAGGTTGTAGTTCTCCGGCTGCTGCTCCATCCTGCGGCCCATCTTCGTGGCCACGGTGATGTCCAGCCCGGGGTTGTCGGCCAGGAACGCGCCAATGGCCTGCTCGCTGCGGCCGTCCCCGTAGACGTCAGCGGTGTCGAAGAACGTCACCCCGGCCTCTGCGGACGCGGCCAGGACCGCCCGTGCCTGTGCGGGATCGACGTTGCCCCAGTCCGCGCCGAGCTGCCATGTTCCGAGTCCGACGACGGAAACATCCCGTCCGGTCTTGCCTAAAGTGCGCTGTTCCATCCTCCGACTATATGTTGCCAACCCCACACGGGCTCACTTGGCGCCCCTTCGGCGCGGTTCATTGCGGCGGTTCATTGCGGCGGTTCATTGCGGCGGTTCATTGCGGCTCTTCAGTGCCGCAGTTCAGTGCCGCAGGTCATTGGGCGCTGAGTGAGCCCGCTTTGCTTCTGGGTTCGGGGACGAGGCCGGCTTCCTTCAGGCCCAGGTAGATCTTGTCCCGCGCGATGGGAAGCTCGGCAAACCGCACGCCCGTGGCATTGCGGATGGCGTTGGCCAGGGCAGGCGCCACGGGATTGAACGGGCTTTCGCTCATCGACTTTGCACCCAGCGGCCCCAGCGAATCGTTCGTTTCGGCGAAGTACACCTCGCTGCGCGGCACGTCCGCGAACGACGGGATGTGGTACTGGCGCAGGATGTCCGTGGTGACCCGGCCGCCGTCGTCCACCCTGACCTCCTCGTACAGCGCGGCCCCCAGCGCCTGGGCTATGCCGCCTTCGATCTGGCCGCGGCACTGCCTCGGATTGACCACGACGCCGGCGTCCGCTGCCTGCACGCTCTGCAGGATCCGCAGCTCCCCGGTGCCGGTGTTGACGGCAACGCGGAAACCGTGGACGTTGAACGCGATGGACCGGGGGGTGCCGCCCCAGCGGCCCTCGGCAACGAGTTCGACGCCGGCTTCCGCAGCCTCGTGCGCCAGTTCCGCCAGCGGCACGCGGCTTCCCTCGCACACCACTGCGTCGCCGTCGAGCAAGCAGCCCGAGGACTGGACCTGGCGGACGCCGGCGGCAAAGGCGCGGATCCGCACCGCCAGTTCCTCGGCCGCGGCGAGCGTGGCCTTGCCTGCCACCACCGTGCCGGACGAGCCAAAGGCACCGGTATCGTGTTCGATCAAGTCCGTGTCGGACTGCCGCACCGCGACCCGGCCGGCATTCGTGGACAGCGCAGTGGCCGCGAGCTGGGCGTGCACTGTGGTGGTGCCGTTGCCGAATTCTGCGGTTCCGACGTCGGCAACGTAGGTGCCGTCCGGCAGCAGCCGGAGTTTCGAGTGGGCGAAGTGCCCGCGCGGCGGGACGGTGTCGATCATGGACAACGCGGTGCCCTCGCCGATGGCCCACTCCGGTCCCAGGTCATCCAGTCCGGCGGCGCGGTACCGTTCACGGCCCCGTGCCAGCGCGTCCTGCACCAGCCGCGTGCACTGGTCCAGGCCGTAGCTGCCGTAGAGGACGTCCTCCTCGGGTTCGGAGTGGGTGGAGAGCATGTCGTCACCCTCGCGGACCATGTTGCGGCGGCGGAATTCGAGCGGATCCATGCCGATGCCGGCGGCCAGCTCGTCGATGCCGGATTCGATGGCGAAGATCATCTGGCTCAGGCCGTAGCCGCGGAAGGCGCCGGAGGGGACGGTGTTGGTGTAGACCGCCTGGGCATCGACCTTCTTGTTGGCGCATTTGTACACGGCCAGTGATTCGCCGCAGCCGTGGAACATCACGCCGGGGGAATGGTTTCCGTAGGCGCCGGCGTTTGTGAGCACGTCGAGCTCCAGGGCGGTAAGCCGGCCGTCTCTGCTGGCGCCGGCCTTGAGTTTGATGGTGAACGGGTGCCGGGTGGTGGTGGCCGTGAACTGTTCGGTGCGCGTGAACTCGAGCTGCACCGGGCGCTTCAACCTGAGGGCCGCGAGCGCCGCGATGTCCTCGGTGAGCACCTCCTGCTTGCCGCCGAAGCCGCCGCCCACCCGGCCCGTCACCACATGGACCTGCTCCTCGGGCAGCCCGAACAGCCGGCACAGGGTGCGGCGGACCAGGAACGGGACCTGGCTCGAGGTACGGATCTGCAGCCTGCCCGCGTTGTCCACGGAGGCGATGGACGAGTGCGTCTCAAGCGCCACGTGCTGCACCCGCTGTGTCCGGTACGTCTGCTCGTGGACGAAGTCGGCCTCAGCGAAGCCGTCCTGCACGCTGCCGAGTTCGGAGTGCAGTTCGGCCACCACGTTGTCCTTGGGCCTGCTGATCCTTGCCGCGGCGCTGTCCTTGTCGCCGTGGATCGCCGGCGCTCCGGGAAGAAGGGCGTCCTGGGGCGTGAACACGGCCGGGAGTTTTTGGTACTGCACCTTCAGTGCCCGGACGCCCGCTTCGGCAGCCCCCACCGATTCAGCGACGACGGCTGCAATGCGCTGGCCGCGGAATCTCACCACGTCGTCCAGCAGCCGGGTGTCGTCGGGGTCGTCCGTGTAGAGCTCGTGCTGGGCGGTGGAAAACAGTTGGTCGGGAGCATCCTCGGAGGTGAAGACGGCCACGACGCCCGGAACGTCCAGTGCGGCGGTCTTGTCGATGGAGCCCACCCGGGCGTGCGGGTGCGGGGACCGGAGCAGCTTCATGTGCAGCAGTCCCGGAAGCTCCTCCGCCGGTACATCCAGGGTGTAGCGGGCCTTGCCGGTGACCACTGCGCGGCTCGCGGGAGCGGGCACGTCGTCGCCGAGCTGCCCGGGGCTTGGCTGCGGCTGGCCTTCTCCGGCGATGCCGGACCCCTGGCCCTGCGGGTCCGGGTGTCCCTCGTGGCCGCAGATTGCGTCACCAATGGCGCGGTAGCCGGTGCAGCGGCAGAGGTTGCCTTTGAGGTTGCGCGGCAGATTCTCCTTTTGGAACTCGTCGAAGGTTGCAGCCGTCATGACCATGCCCGCGGTGCAGAATCCGCACTGGAACCCCTGCCGGTCCAGGAACTGCTGCTGCATCGGATGCAGCCCGGCGTCCCCCGCCAGCCCCTCGATGGTGGTGACCTCTTGGCCCTCGGCACGCACCGCCGGATAGATGCAGCTGTGCACCGGGGTTCCGTCCACGTGTACTGTGCAGGCTCCGCAGTCGCCGCCGTCGCAGCCCTTCTTCACGCCCAGGTTGCCCTGCTCGCGCAGGAAGGTGCGCAGGCACTGGCCCGGGCGGGGCGCCGTTCCGGCAGGTACTCCGTTGATGTCGATGCTCATGCTCGGGTGTCTTTCTGCGGGGTGGTCGTGGTGCGGGCGGCGTGCCTTTCCGGCGGCCAGAAGTCGCCGGACACCGCCAGGGGCAGGGCGCTGCCCGGCCCGGGGCGGACGCCGTCCGGCGCGGCGAGTTCGCCGCGGATCTCCTCGGCGAGCCGGTAGGTCATGTCGCGGCGCCACGCGGGCAGCCCGTGGATGTCGTCATGGTAGAGGGAGCCGGGGATGGCTTCGTCCAACCCATGTTTGAGTTCGGCCGAGTCCGGCAAGCGGGTGAAGCGGAGCTGCACGGGCCGTTTCGTTGCGGCGGTGACTGTGAGCGTCAGCTGCATGCCGGCGTCGAGCCTTCCAACGAGCAGCACCCCCGACCGTCCGAGGTTACTCAGCGAGAGGCGGCGGAAGGCAACGCGTTCTGACAGCGCCGGGGCCGGGAGACGGATGCTGCGGAGCAGCTCCCCCGGTGCCAGGACGTTCTGTCCGTCTCCGGTGACGAAGCCGACGACCGGCAGCTCACGGCTGGCGCCGCCCGGGCCGAGGATGGTGGCCGTGCCGTCGAGGCCGGCGCAGAGCGAGATCATGGGTCCGGCCGGCAGTGAGGTGCAGAGGTTGCCGCCCACGGTGGACATGTTCCACACCTTGAAGGAGGCCACAAAGGAATCGCAGCAGGGCCGGATGAGGTCGAGGGCAGGCCACTCACCGGCACGGCCGGCAACCTGCGGCGAGTCCGGGAGGGCGTAGAGTTCCGCGACCGTGCAGGTGGCGGCCAGCTCGATCCCTCCGTCGGTCACCGTGATGGCGGGCCAGCCCGCCGAGCCAAGGTCCAGCAGCCGCCGGAGCGGTTCGGGGCCGAAGGCGTAGCTGCCGTAGGAAAAAAGGACGGTACCCCCGGCGAGCCAGGCGTCGCCGTCGCGCCATTCGGCCGGGTCCGTTGTGCGGACCATGGCTTCAATGGTGTTCATGTCCATGGCGTCACCTTGTTTTCTGTGGAGGCGTCTGTGGAGGCGTCTGTGGACGCGCATTGGGAGGGCCGGTGGATGGGGCCGGCAGTGTTCCGCAGCGGCGTGCAGGACGGCACCCCGCCGGCGGCCATAGTTCGTGCGGCGATCAGCTCTGCCGTGATAGACACTGCCACCTCGGCCGGTGTGACGGCTCCGAGGTCGAGCCCGACCGGGGAATGGAGCCGGCCCAGCCGTTCCGGGGCTACGCCCGAGGCCAGCAGTTCGTCCACACGCTGGCGGTGGCTGCGCCGCGAGCCCATCGCTCCAACAAACGCCATGTCCAGGGCCAGCGCCTCTCTCAGTAGCGGAATGTCGAACTTGGGATCGTGGGTGAGGACGCAAATGGCAGTGCGGGAGTCGATGTTTCCGGCGGCGGCCTCGGCCGCCAGGTAGCGGTGGGGCCAGTCCGTCACGACATCGTCGGCACTCTCAAAACGGGTCTGGGCGGCAAACGCTGGGCGGGCATCCACGAGCGTCACGCGGTACCCGAGCAGTTTCGCCGCCGGCACCAGGGCCGCCCCGAAGTCGTTCGCGCCGACCACCAGCATGCGCGGCGGCGGCAGACGGCTTTCCACGAGGAGCGTGACGGGCTCGGGCCGCGGGATGTCTGGGTCTTCGGGCCGGGATGTGCCCGACGGTTCGGACGTGCCCGCGAAGCAGCCTCCGGCGGGGGCGAGCCGGACGAGCCCGGTGCGCCCGCCGCGCAGCAGCGGTTCAAGCTGGGCCGCGGCTGCTGCCAGTGCTACTGCTGAAACACCGTAGGCATTACTTTGGCGCGCGGCGCCTCGGTTACCTTGCAAACCGAGAAGGGCCGCCAGCGCAGCCGACTCCGCTGCCTTGAAGGTGGCCGGGTCAGGAACCACGACGGCGCCACTCCCGGTGAGGTCCACCCTGCGGATGAGTGCCACCGGGCTCCCAGGGGCCTGGCGCAGCCACTCGCTGTAGGTCCTGCCGAGCGCGTCGAGGGGTTCGATGTGGACCTCGAGTTCGCCGCCGCAGGTGAGTCCGGCGGCGAAGGCGTCGGCGGCACTGTAGCCGAACTGCTCAAGCCGGCTGCCGCCGTCGTGCATTGCTTCCAGTGCCGCCTCGACGACGGCTCCCTCCACGCAACCGCCGGAGATGCTGCCGAGGACGTCGCCGGATTCGGAGACCATCATGGAGGTTCCCATCGGGCGCGGCACAGAACCGCTGGTGCCCACGACCGTGGCAACGGCGCACCGTTGCCCTGCGGCCGCCGGCAGCCAGCCGGCGAGGGAAGGCATTAGATCCAACATAGCTGCACTCCCTTTTCCTGGGCTGCGGTGGTTTCCATATTCTCGTTCCTATCGGCGGCCGGCGAAAGCACCGGCAGAGGTGGTGCAGGTTGGGACGGGGCCGGGTTGCGGACGTGGGGTGTGGACCGGGACAGGCCCCATCTGCCTGTCCCGGTCCGGTCTAAGGGCTGCGTCTGCAGCCGGGCGCTTTACGCCTAGCAGGTTTACGCGCCGAGCCTGTCTACGCGCCGAGCAGGGCGCTCACTGGTCCGCGGGCGAAGTAGACGAGGAAGCCCGCCGTGACCACCCACATGAGCGGGTGGATCTTCTTCGCCTTGCCGGAGGCCGCCCCGATCACTGCCCAGGACACGAAGCCGACGCCGATGCCGTTGGCGATCGAGTAGGTCAGCGGCATGGTGACGATGGTCAGGAAGGCCGGCAGTGCCACGGCGAACCGGGTGAACTTGATCTCGCGGATCTGCGCCATCATCATTGCCCCGACCACAACGAGGGCGGCGGCGGCCACTTCGAGCGGCACAACGCTGGTGAGCGGGGTGAGGAACATGGACCCGAGGAACAGGACGCCGGTCACCACCGAGGCCAGGCCCGTCCTCGCGCCCTCCCCGATGCCTGCGGCGGAGTCGATATACACAGTGTTGGAGGACCCGGACGTCGCGCCTCCTGCTACAGCCCCGACGCCTTCAACGATGAAGGCGGACTTGAGCCGCGGGAAGGTGCCGTCCTTGTGGGCCACGCCGGCGCTCTTGGCGAGACCCGTCATGGTGCCCATGGCGTCAAAGAAGTTGGTGAACACCAGGGTGAAGACGAGCATTGTGGCGGCGAGTGCCCCGATCCGGCCGAAGGCGCCGAACAGGTCGAACTGGCCAACCAGGCCAAGATCCGGGGCGGACACGAGCTGGCCTGAGAGGACCGGCGTGTTCAGGTGCCAGCCTCCGGGGTTGTCCTTGCTACCCGGACCGATGTGGAAGACCGCTTCGACGACGGCGGCCAGCACGGTGGTGGCGACGATGCCGATGAGCAGTCCGCCCTGCACCTTGCGGGCGACGAGGATGCCCATGACGAGCAGGCCGACGATGAACACCAGGGTGGGTAGGGACGTGATGGAGCCATTCTCCCCCAGCTGCACGGGAGGCCCGCCGGCGGTGGGGCGGACAAAGCCGGAATCAACAAAGCCGATGAAGGCGATGAACAGGCCGATGCCCACGGTGATGGCGGCCTTGAGCTCCTTGGGTACGGCCCGGAAGATCGCTGTCCGTGCGCCGGTGACGCCGAACAGGACGATCAGGATGCCGTTGATGACCACCAGGCCCATGGCCTCGGCCCAGGTGACCTCCTGGATGACTGCCACGGCGAGGAAGGAGTTGATGCCGAGGCCGGCAGCAAGACCGAATGGCAGGTTGGCGATAAGCCCGAAGAGGATGGTCATCACTCCGGCGGTGAGGCCTGTGACCGCGCCTACCTGCGCCGCCGAGAGCCATCCGCCGGCGACGTCCGTGGGAGCGTTGTCAGCGGTGAAGCCGCCCAGAATGAGCGGGTTGAGGATGACGATATACGCCATGGTGAAGAAGGTGACCAGGCCGCCGCGCAGTTCGCGTGCCAGGGTTGAGCCGCGCTGGGTGATCTGGAAGAAGCGGTCCAGGATGGCGTTCGACGGCGTGGCTTTCGGGGAGGGTGCGGGCTGTTTGCCCGGCGTGCGCGTGGTTTTCGTGGCCGCGGTTTCGGGGCCGTCAGGCGTCTTGTCGAGAATGGTCATTGGAACCACTGGTCCTAGTAATCGATCCTGGAATCGAGCGTGTTCCATGTGGTGAATGGTGCGAGAATGGCCGGGGCCTGCGGGTCTGCTAGACCCAGTTTGGAGACCGGCATGAGGGCGTCCCGGTCGGCGTTGTCGAAATACTCGTAGAAAACGGCGTCGTCGAAGCCGACGGAGGCGGCGTCGTGCCGGTCAGCGGCGAACACCACGCGGTCGATCCGGGCCCACAGGGCGGAGGCGAGGCACATGGGGCAGGGCTCGCAGCTGCTGTAGAGGGTGGCTCCGCGAAGATCGAAGGTGCCCAACTCGCTGCAGGCCCGGCGAATGGCCGTCACCTCGGCGTGGGCGGTGGGGTCGTTGGTGGCGGTGACGCGGTTGACGCCGTCGAACGCCTGGCCATCAGCGGTGACGATGACCGCGCCGAACGGTCCCCCGCTGTTGAGGACGTTCGCGGTTGCAAGCTCAATGGACCTGGCCAGGAATTGTTCGGCCGTGACGGTGGTACTCATGATGCGCTCCCTTGGGGTGGAAGCCGGTACCCCGTGACGGGATCAAACACCAGTGCGACGGATACCAGGCTTCAGCATGTGCTTTGAAGGTTTAGTTGCGCCTGGTAGATAGCTTCCCGGTCTCCCGGTGCCCGCCTTTGGCAAGATCGAGATTAGCACCGACGTGTGGCCCGCGCCATAGTGTTTTGAAAAGTTAATTTCGTGATGTGAAATCCTGGTTCTTGGCTCTCCACTCCGGATTGCCCCGGCGACTGTCACACTCGGCGGCGTTGACGCACCGTTGGCCCGCCTCTACGCTGGGCCTACCGCCGCACATGGCGCGACCTGGATCAGCAGACAGGGCACCACTGAGCTGGCTTTTCATCGGCACGCTCAGACAGGAACCGCAATGTCCCGTACGTCCCCCGCTTCGTCCAGAGACCGCACATCCACACACCGTTCGTCCACCGAGCACCGTCCGCGGCTTTGGATCCGCAACCCGCTCGCAGCCTTCACCGGCAACAGCCTCGACGCGTCCGGCGGCATCGTGGTCTCCGGCGGCAAAATCCAGGAAGTCCTCGGCCCCGGTGCGCAGCCGTCGGCGCCCTGCGAGGAAACGTTCGACGCCGGCAGCCACGTCCTGCTCCCGGGCTTGATCAACACCCACCACCACTTCTACCAAACACTCACCCGTGCCTGGGGACCTGTGGCCAACGCGCCGCTGTTCCCGTGGCTGCAGCACCTTTACCCGGTGTGGGCCCGGCTCACGCCCCGCGACCTCGAGCTCGCAGCTACAGCCGCCCTTGGCGAGCTGCTGCTGTCCGGCTGCACCACCGCGGCCGACCACCACTACGTGTTCCCCGCGGGCATGGAGGATGCCATCGACATCGAGGTCGAGGCGGTGCGCAGGCTGGGGATGCGGGCCACGCTCACCCGCGGCTCGATGAGCCTGGGAGAGAACGACGGCGGCCTGCCGCCCCAGTCGACGGTGCAGTCGCCGGAAGTGATCCTGGCCGACAGTGAGCGGGTGATCGGGCAGTACCACGAACGCGGCGAGGGCGCGGTGATCCAGATCGCCCTGGCACCATGCTCGCCGTTTTCGGTGACCAAAGAGCTGATGGCCGAGAGCGCACTGCTGGCCGAGCGGCTCGACGTCCGGCTTCACACGCACCTGGCCGAGACCCTGGACGAGGAGGAGTTCTGCCGGGAGATGTACGGGCTCCGGACGGTGGACTACCTGGACAGCGTGGGCTGGCTGACGGAGCGGACCTGGCTGGGGCACGGCATCCATTTCAGCGACGCCGAGATCGCCCGGCTGGGCGCCGCGGGCACCGCCGTCGCGCATTGCCCGACCTCCAACATGCGTCTCGCCTCGGGTACCGCCCGCGTCCTGGAACTTGAGGACGCGGGAGTCCCCGTGGGGCTGGGCGTGGACGGATCGGCGTCGAACGATGCGTCCAACATGATCCTCGAGGCGCGGCAGGCGCTGTATCTGCAGCGGCTGCGCTACGGGGCTGACGTGCCCGTGGAACGCGCGTTAGGGTGGGCCACGCGCGGGTCGGCCGCTGTGCTGGGGCGGAGCGACCTCGGGCAGCTGGCTCCCGGGATGCAGGCGGACCTGGCACTGTTCAGGCTGGACAACCTGCGCTTTTCCGGCAGCCACGATCCCGTTGCCGCACTGCTGCTGTGCGCGGCGGACCGGGCGAACCGGGTGATGGTGGGCGGGCAGTGGCGCGTGGTGGACGGGCAGATCCCCGGGCTGGACCTCGGCCGGCTCATCGCAGAACACTCAGCGGCGGCGCGCAGGCTTGTTGCCGGCTGACCCCGCCTGGGCCCGGCCGTTTCGATGGTTCCCGGCGCGGACGATGGTTCGAACCTACTAGTGCGCAGGGAACCATCGAAATGGAGGGTGCCTGCTGCTAGCGTGGCGGCATGAACCCGTCGAAGACGCCGGCCGAGATCCTCAACGTTGACGGCACCGAGGTCCGCATCTCGAGCCCGGACAAGGTGGTGTTCCCCGAGCCCGGGCTGACGAAGCTCGATTTGGTGCGCTACTACCTGGCCGTCGCCGATGGAGCGCTGCGCGGCGCCGGCGGCCGGCCGATGGTGCTCAAGCGCTTCCCGAAGGGCATCGACGCGGAGCCGTTCTTCCAAAAGCGCGTGCCCGAAAACCACCCCGACTTCATTGACACGACGACGCTGCACTACGCATCGGGGACGTCGGCTGAGGAGGCCGTCATCCGGGACGCCGCGGGCCTGGCGTGGGTGGTGAATCTTGGCTGCCTCGACCTCAACCCGCATCCGGTGCGGGCCGAGGACCTGGAGCATCCGGACGAGCTCCGGGTGGACCTCGATCCAATGCCGGGGGTCGGCTGGTCCCAGATCGTCGACGTCGCGTACGTCGCCCAGGAGGTTCTTGACGACGTGGGACTCGTGGCGTGGCCGAAGACGAGCGGGTCGCGGGGACTCCACATTCTCGTGCGCATCTCGCCGCAATGGTCGTACCGGGATGTACGGCTCGCTGCCGAGACTCTCGCCAGGGAGGTCGAAAACCGCGCTCCCGGCCTCGCCACCGCGCGGTGGTGGAAGGAGGAGCGGGGAGAGAGTGTGTTTGTCGACTTCAACCAGAACGCCAAGGACCGCACCGTGGCATCGGCGTACTCGGTCCGGCCCCTGCCTGACGCCCGGGTCTCAACGCCGCTCACCTGGGACGAGACCCGCTCCATCCGGCCGGAACAATTTACCGTCCCTACAGTTCTCGAGCGCTTCGCGGACGTAGGCGACCCTCACGGCGGCATCGATGACGCCGTCGGCACGCTCGACGGGCTTCTTGCCCTGGCCGAGAAGCTGGGCCCGGCCGAGAAACCGCCGCGCGGAGGTAACGGTTCCGGCCGCCGACAATCGGTCATGCCGCTGATCGAAGTGGCCCGCACCAAGACCAAGCCCGAGGCGCTGGCCGCGCTCGATGAGTGGAAGTCCCGGCACGCGGACGTGGTCCCTGCCCTGCACCCGGCCGATGTGCTCGTCGACGGGATGCGCGGATCGAGCTCGCTCTGGTACAGGGTGCGGGTGAACCTGCAGCACGTCCCCGAAGCGGAGCGCCCGCCCCAGGAGGGGCTCATCGCCGACTACGACCCGTGGGCCGGCAAGGAGTGGCCGGGGCGTCCGGTGTCCTGACGTCGGTGCACCCGCACTCGCCTGACTACCTGCTGGCGCATGGTCTGCGGACGCGCAAATAGTCCGGTGACACGCAAATGGTCCGGTGACACCTGAATTTCGGTGTCGCCAGACCATATGCGCGTCCTGCGGCAATTCCTGCGTCGCCGCCGCGGCGCTACGGCCGCCTGCCGAACCCCGGGAGGCTGTGGATCCAGCGCGAGATCCGTCCCGGAGCGTGGACCCTGTCTGCAGGAAGGTAGAAATCCGGGTCCGCTCCGCCTCCGCTGGGGAGGTAGAACTCCTGGACAGGAGGCGTGGCCGCCTGGGCCGGTGCAGTGGACGGGGTGCTGGGTGAATGGTCCTGCGGGTTCATCTGATCCTCCTCTTCGGGTTCGGTGTCTATGTCCGCGGTTTCGCTATGCGGAAAAATTCTTTTGCTGTGTGAAAAGCCTACGCTGGCGGCGATGCGCGGTCAATAGCCCCACGGACGCTTCCGGTCACAATCCTGATTTTCAGAAAGTGATGTACACCACCGGCCGAGCTGGGCTACGCTTGTAAGCAATTCGTGGCCCAGGTCACGTAACCTGGGAGCAGCAGGCAGGGTCGTAATGAGCTGGCATCAATGGATGCCGGCTCTTTTTTGTTGGGTCGGCTCCACCGGAAACGCGTTTGAAAGCGCGCTTAATTTCAATGATGGAACCGCGTTCCACATCACGGAAGTTGGGAACAGACCATGAGCAGCAAGATCATCCTCGGCCAGAACCAGTACGGCAAGGCCGAAGTCCGGGTCGTCAAAATCACCCGGGACACCGACCGCCACGAAATAGAAGACCTGAACGTCACCTCGCAGCTCCGGGGCGACTTTGCCGCCGCCCACCTCGAAGGCAACAACAGCCACGTCGTGGCCACGGACACCCAGAAGAACACCATCTACGCCTTCGCCAGGGACGGCATCGGCTCCCCCGAGGCGTTCCTGCTGCGCCTTGGCGAGCACTTCACCTCGAGCTTCGACTGGGTCTCCGGCGGACGCTGGGAAGCCGAGTCCTACAGCTGGGAGCGGATCCACGCGCACGGCAGCGAGCACGATCACTCCTTCGTGCGCAAGGGCCAGGAAGTCCGCACCGCCGTCCTCGTGAAGGACGGCGCGGCGACCCACCTCATCTCCGGCCTCAAGGACCTGACCGTCCTGAAGTCCACCCAGTCTGGCTTCGTGGGATACCCGAAGGACAAGTACACCACCCTGCCCGAGACCACCGACCGCATCCTGGCCACCGACGTCTCCGCCCGCTGGCGGTTCAAGCAGGGCACTGATTTCAGCTCGTTGGATTTCAACAAGAGCTACGAGGACATCAAGAGCCTGCTGCTCGAAGGGTTCACCGAGAAGTACTCCCACGCCCTGCAGCAGACTCTGTTCGACATGGGAACCAAGGTCCTGGAGGCCCACAGCGAACTCGACGAGATCAAATTCTCGATGCCGAATAAGCACCACTTCCTGGTGGACCTCTCGCCGTTCGGGCTCGACAACCCCAACGAGGTCTTCTTCGCCGCGGACCGGCCCTACGGCCTGATTGAGGCCACGGTCCAGCGCGACGACGCCGCGCCCGCCGAGATCGCCTGGTCGGGCATCGCCGGCTTCTGCTGAAACCGCAGCCGGCCGGCCCGCGGACACAAGCTCCGCGGGCCCGCCGCTACCACCAGCACCACCCCGGGTTCCGAGTTTTTGTCCAGATATCGCGACTTCGGGACCCCTAACCCTTAATAAGTGGACAAAAACTCCAAGCCACAGGCCACTTCCAACGGCCCGGCGCCAAGCCCGCACCACAAGACCCAAATTGTTAGCCAGACATTGTTAGCCAGACGAAGGCGTCTGCCATGAACCAAGGAAGTCTGCCATGAACACCAAGAAAAAAGCCCGCACTGCGGCAGTCCGCCCCGAAGACCAGAGACTGTCGCTGGGCGCGACCTTCGCGTACGGCTTCCAGCACGTCCTCACGATGTACGGAGGCATCATCGCCCCGCCGCTGATTATTGGCGCGGCAGCCGGAATGTCGTCGCAGGACATCGGCCTGCTCATCGCTGCCTGCCTTTTTGTCGGCGGACTGGCCACCATCCTGCAAACCGTCGGCGTCCGTTTCTTCGGGTCGCAGCTGCCTCTGGTGCAGGGTGTCTCCTTCGCCGGCGTCTCCACCATGGTCGCCATCGTCCATGGAGGCGGCGGGATCCAGGCGGTTTTCGGTTCCGTCATTGCGGCCTCGCTGATCGGCCTGCTCATCACGCCGCTGTTCTCGAAGATCATCCGCTTCTTCCCGCCGGTTGTGACGGGCACGGTGATCACCACCATCGGACTGACCCTGATGCCCGTAGCGGCCAACTGGGCCATGGGCGGCAACAAGGCTGCCCCCAACTACGGCAGCATGGCCAACATCGGCCTGGCCGCGGCAACCATGGCGATCGTCCTCCTGCTCAGCAAGGTCGGCAGCGCCGCCATTTCCAGGTTATCGATTCTGCTGGCCATGGTTCTGGGCACGCTCATCGCCTTCGTCTTCGGAATGGCTGACTTCTCGAAAGTGGGCCAGGGCGAAATCGTCGCCTTCCCCACGCCGTTCGCGTTCGGGGCCCCCACCTTCGAGATCGCCGCGATCATTTCCATGCTCATCGTCATCCTCGTGACCCTCACCGAAACCTCGGCGGACATCATTGCCGTGGGCGAGATCGTGGGCACGAAGGTCGACTCCAAGCGGATCGGCGACGGGCTGCGCGCGGACATGCTCTCCAGCGCAATCTCCCCGTTGTTCAACTCCTTCACCCAGAGCGCCTTCGCGCAGAACGTGGGCCTCGTTGCGATCACAGGCGTCAAGAGCCGCTTCGTGGTCAGCGCCGGCGGCCTGATCCTCGTGATCCTTGGCCTGCTGCCGGTGCTTGGCCGTGTGGTCGCAGCGGTGCCGACCCCCGTCCTGGGCGGTGCCGGCGTCGTACTCTTTGGAACTGTCGCCGCAAGCGGCATCCGGACGCTGTCCAAGGTGGAGTACCGCAACAACATGAACCTGATCATCGTGGCTGCGTCCATCGGGTTCGGCATGATCCCGATCGCGGCGCCGGCGTTCTATGACCAGTTCCCGTCCTGGTTCGGCACCATCTTCCACTCCGGCATCAGCTCGGCGGCGGTGATGGCCATCCTGCTGAACCTGCTCTTCAACCACCTCAAGGCGGGCAACTCGGAAAACCAGTCGGTCTTCGTGGCCGGCACCGGGCGCGTGGTTCGCGAGGAGGACCTGCAATGCCTGGCCGACGGCGACCGCTTCGAAGGCGGGAAGCTGATCGACTGCGACGGTAAGGAAGTCCCAATCCAGGCCTCCTCAACGTCCGAGCACTGACCCACTCGGCGCAACCCAAAGCGCGAACGGACACTTGTGGCCCTTCTTTCCGCGGACCGCGGGGCCACAAGTGTCCGTTCGCGCTTCGTTACCCTCCGGGCGCTTCGTTACGGTCCGGGCGCACGACGGCGGCACTCACCAAGGGGGCTCAAGTGTCCGTTCGCGCGGGGAAAAAGAAGAGCGCGAACGGACACTTGTGGCCCTTCTTTCCGCAGACTGCGGGGCCACAAGTGTCCATTCGCGCTGAGGGTTAGTTTTGGTTGAACTCGTCGGAGATGGCCTTGGCTGCTTCGCGGAGCAGCGGGACTGCGCGCTCGGCGAAGGACTCATCGACGCGCGACACGGGCCCGGATACCGAGATGGCGGTCGGGGTGGGGGCGTTGGGCACCGCCATGGCGAAGCACCGCACGCCGAGCTCCTGCTCCTCCTCGTCAATGGAGTACCCCCGCTCGCGGATCAGCTTCAGGTCCGCGAGAAGGTCATCGATGTCACCGATGCTCTTGGGGGTGGGGGTGGGCATGCCCGTGCGGGCCACGATTCCGCGGACCGCCTCGTCGTCGAGCTGAGCCAGGATGGCCTTGCCCACGCCTGTGTCATGGGTGTGGGCACGTCGGCCTACCTCGGTGAACATGCGCATCGAGTGCAGCGAAGGAACCTGCGCCACGTAAATGACCATGTCGGAGTCCAGCACGGCCATGTTCGACGTCTCGCCGAGCCGGTCCACCAGGGACTTGAGCTGCGGCCGGGCCAGGGCGCCCAGCTGTTTGTTGGCACCTTCGCCCAGGCGGATCAGCCGGGGGCCGAGGGCGTAGCGGCGGTTCGGCAGCTGGCGGATGTAGCCCAGCGTGACCAGCGTGCGCAGAAGCCGGTGGATGGTGGGAAGCGGCAGGTCCGTGGAGGAGGAGAGCTCGCTGAGCGTGACGTCTCCCCCGGCGTCCGTGATGAGTTCCAAAAGTTCGAAGACGCGCTCAACGGACTGCACGCCTCCCGCGGCTTTCTCTGCCATTCCGTCTTCTCCAGGGGTAGTTTCCGACAACTCTTATCCGCATTGTGAAAAGAGTTGCTTAGAAATCCCAAGATACAGGACAGCCGGGTCCCCGTCGATGCACCGAACTGATGCGCCCAAGGGCTTGTCTTTCCATGAAGTAGATAATAATATCCATAATACGAAAACATTCAGAGGCGTCAGCCAAGCCCGGCAAACGGGCCCTACAGGAGGACATTCAATGGCGAACCCGAGCCCCGGCAATTCGATCACCCTGCGCGTTGAGGCGCCGTCCAGCTTCAGCGCCACCAGCGAGCTCGCGGCCGCCGTCGGTGCCGCCGGAGCGGCCATCACCGCGCTGGACGTCACCGAGTCCCACCACGAGACCCTGGTTGTGGACGTCACCTGCAACACCACGGATGACGACCACGCAAACCGTGTCAAGGACGCCCTCAACGCGCTCGACGGCGTCAAAGTCCGCAACGTTTCGGACCGCACCTTCCTGATGCATTTGGGCGGCAAGCTCGAAGTCGTTCCCAAGGTGGCCCTGCGCAACCGCGACGATCTCTCCCGCGCCTACACACCCGGCGTCGCCCGCGTCTGCCTCGCCATCGCGGAGAACCCCGACGCCGCCCGGAACCTTACGGTCAAGCGCAACACCATCGCCGTGGTCACCGACGGCTCCGCCGTCCTGGGTCTCGGCAACATCGGCCCGGCAGCCGCGCTTCCGGTCATGGAGGGCAAGGCCGCGCTGTTCAAGCAGTTCGCCAACGTAGACGCCTGGCCGGTCTGCCTGGACACCCAGGACACCGAGGAAATCATCAAAATCGTCAAGGCCCTTGCCCCCGTCTACGGCGGCGTTAACCTCGAAGACATCGCAGCCCCGCGCTGCTTCGAGATCGAAAACCGGCTGCGTGAAGAGCTCGACATCCCAGTCTTCCACGACGACCAGCACGGCACCGCCATCGTCACGCTGGCCGCCCTGGTCAACGCCCTGCGTGTGGTGGGCAAGAAGCTCAACGAGGTGAAGATCGTGGTTTCCGGCGTCGGCGCCGCGGGCTCTGCGATCATCCAGCTCCTCAAGGCACAGGGCGCGCAGCACATCATCGCTGCCGGCCGCTCCGGCGCCATCCACTCGGGCGAGAAGTACGACGACGAGCACCGCAGCTGGATTGCCGCCAACACCAACGCGGAAGGCTTCTCCGGAACCCTGCATGAGGCGCTCAAGGGCGCGGACGTTTTCATCGGCGTGAGCGCCCCGCACGTCATCGGCGAGGAACAGGTCGCGTCGATGACGGACAACGCCATCGTGTTCGCCATGGCCAACCCGACGCCGGAAATCGACCCCACGGTGGCATCCAAGCACGCCGCCGTCGTCGCCACCGGCCGCAGCGACTTCCCGAACCAGATCAACAACGTGCTGGCCTTCCCGGGCTTCTTCCGCGGGCTGCTGGACGCCGGGGCATCGGACATCACGCCGGAGATGCTGGTGGCCGCCGCCGAGGCGATTGCCAACCGTGTTGCTGACGACGAGCTCAACGCCAGCTACATCATCCCCAGCGTCTTCGACCCCCACGTGGCCGCCGACGTCGCGGCAGCAGTTGCCGCGGCGGCCCACGCCGCAGCGGGTACTGGCGTCGCGGCGGCAACAGCGGAAGACTCAACAGAAGCAGCAGCTTCGGCCGCCACAGCCTTCGCCAACGCCTGATTAGCAGCCCTGGAAAGGACCCACAATGGCTATCACAGTCACAGACCCCCGGCCGATCGAGCGTGCGGAGGAGATCCTCACCCCCAAGGCCCTCGCGTTCGTTGAAGAGCTCCACAAACGATTCGCCGGCACCCGCGCCGAGCTGCTCAAGGCCCGCACCGCCAAGCGCGAGCATGTCGCCAGGACCGGCAGCCTGGATTTCCTGCCGGAGACCAAGGACGTGCGCGACGGCGACTGGAAAGTTGCGCCCGCACCGGCGGCCCTGCAGGACCGCCGGGTTGAGATGACGGGTCCGGCTTCCCCTGCCAAGATGGCCATCAATGCGCTCAACTCGGGCGCCAAGGTGTGGCTGGCCGACCTGGAGGATGCCAGCACCCCCACCTGGGCCAACGTCATTGACGCCATCCTGAACCTGCGCGATGCCGCGAACGGCACCCTCAGCTACACGTCCCCCGAAGGCAAGGAGTACCGCCTGCGCACCGACGCGCCGCTCGCCGTCGTGGTGGCCCGCCCCCGCGGCTGGCACATGGAGGAACGCCACCTGCTGATCGACGGCCAACCTGCCGTCGGCGCCCTGGTGGACTTCGGGCTCCACTTCTTCCACATCGCCAAGCAGCTGGTGCTCAACGGCCACGGCCCGTACTACTACCTGCCGAAGATGGAGAGCCACCTCGAGGCACGGCTGTGGAACGACGTGTTCGTCTTCGCCCAGGACTTCCTCGGCCTCGGCCAGGGCACCATCCGCGCCACCGTGCTGATCGAAACCATCCCGGCCGCGTTCGAGATGGACGAAATTCTTTACGAGCTGCGGGACCACGCCTCCGGACTGAACGCGGGCCGCTGGGACTACCTGTTCAGCATCATCAAGTACTTCCGCGACGCCGGCGCCAGCTTCGTGCTGCCGGACCGCGCCACCGTGGCCATGACCGCGCCGTTCATGCGTGCCTACACGGAGCTGCTGGTCAAGACCTGCCACCACCGCGGCGCGTTCGCGATGGGCGGCATGGCAGCCGTCATCCCCAACCGCCGGGAACCGGAAGTCACCGCCCAGGCGTTCGAGAAGGTCCGCGCCGACAAGACGCGCGAGGCGAACGACGGCTTCGACGGCTCCTGGGTGGCCCACCCGGACCTTGTCCCGGTCTGCCAGGAAGTGTTCGATTCCGTGCTCGGCGACCGCCCCAACCAGCTGGACAAGCAGCGCCCGGAGGTTTCGGTGACCGCCGGCCAGCTGCTCGACATTGCCTCCGCGGACGGCCAGGTCACCGAGGCAGGCCTGCGCCTCAACCTCTACGTGGCCGTGGCCTACACGGCGGTGTGGATTTCAGGCAACGGTGCGGTGGCCATCCACAACCTGATGGAGGACGCGGCCACCGCGGAGATCTCGCGATCCCAGGTCTGGCAGCAAATCCGCAACGAGGTGGTCCTTGCCGATACCGGCAACAAGGTCACCCGCGAGCTGGTCACGACAATCCTGGCGGAGGAGACGGAAAAGCTGCGCGGCGAGGTGGGCGAGGATGCCTTCGCGCGCTACTACCAGCCGGCGAGCAGCCTGATCGCGGACATTTGCCTTTCCGAGGACTACACCGACTTCCTCACAACCCCCGCCTACGAACTGGTGGGCTGAGCGATGGCGGTGCCCGAACCATCACTCGGCGCGGCTGACCTTGCCCGGATCGATGCGCAGCTGGCCGCCACCGACCGCCTGCTGGAGCGCAATTACCCGGGCGACGACGGCTCCCGCCAGCCCGTGCACACGGTGTACGTTCCCGCGGACCGGTTCACGCCGTCGCTCGCCGCTGACTGGGGCGCGCAGGCGCTTTCGATGGCCGAGGCCCATGGCGGACTCGTCCGCCTCGGCCATCTGCTGGGCCAGGAGCGCGCCCTGGCCGCCGCCGTCGCCTCCCGCGTTGAGGCCAAACTCACCGCTGAGCCCATCGAGGATCTCCGGCTCGATTTCGAGGACGGCTACGGGGACCGGGGCGACGACGCCGAAGACGCCGCCGCTGTTGCTGCGGCTTCCGCTGTGGCCGCCGCTGTTGCGGCCGGCTCAGCGCCGCCCTTCATCGGGATCCGCTTCAAGTGCTTTGAAGCGCCTACCCGCGCCCGCGGCGTCCGCACCCTGGACCTCTTTGTCTCCGGGCTGGCTGCCGCCGGCGAGCTTCCCGAAGGGCTGACCCTGACCCTTCCCAAGGTCACCACTGTGGCCCAGGTGGAGGCCATGGAGTATGCGGTCTCCCGGCTGGAGGAAGTCCACTCGCTTCCCGCCGGCAGGCTCCGCTTCGAGGTGCAGGTGGAAACACCCCAGCTCATCCTCGGCCCGGACGGCACCTCGCCCGTCGCACAGCTCGCCCATGCCGTACCCGGCAGAATCAGCGCGCTCCACTACGGGACCTATGACTACTCGGCGTCCCTGCAGATCTCCGCCGAGTACCAGTCCATGGAACACCCGGTGGCGGACTTCGCCAAGGAGGTCATGCAGCTGGCGGTGGCCGGCACGGGCATCCGCCTGTCGGACGGCTCCACCAACATCATCCCGGTGGGCGACAACGTGGAAAACGCCTGGCAGCTGCACGGCCGCCTGGTGCGGCGTTCCCTCGAACGCGGCTACTACCAGGGCTGGGATCTGCACCCGGCCCAGCTGCCCAGCCGCTTCGCGGCAACCTACGCCTTCTACCGCCAGGGCCTGCCGGCCGCGGCGGCCCGGCTGCGCAACTACGTGGAGCAAACCGAAGGCGGCGTGATGGACGAGCCGGCCACGGCCCGCGCGCTCGCCGCCTTCGTGCTGCGCGGCGTCCAGTGCGGAGCGGTCGGCGCCGAAGAGGTGCTGGCGCTTGCCGGCGTCGGGCTTCCCGAGCTCACCGTGCTGGCCCATCCACGCCTCACCACAACTGCAAAGTAAGGATCCATACATGGGCAAGTACTACTACCCCGAAGGCGGCCTTCCGCCGCAGACCCACCTCACCACCGAGCGGGCAATCGTCACGGAGGCGTACACGGTCATCCCGAAAGGCGTGCTGACCGATATCGTGACGAGCAACCTTCCCGGTTTCTCCAACACCCGTTCCTGGATCATTGCGCGCCCCATCTCCGGCTTCGCCACGACTTTCTCCCAGCTGATTGTCGAAATCGGGCCGGGCGGCGGGGCACCCCGGGCAGAATTCGAGGAAGGCGTCGAGGGCGTCATCTTCGTCACCAAGGGAACGGTCAACCTGACCCTCGACGGCGAGCTCCACCGGCTCGAGGAGGGCGGCTACGCCTACCTGGCTGCCGGTTCGGAGTGGGGCCTGGAGAACGTTTCCGACGACATCGTCTCCTTCCACTGGATCCGCAAGGCATACGAACGTCTCGAAGGGTACGAGGCGAAGTCCTTCGTCACCAACGAGAAGGACGTGGAACCGACGTCGATGCCGGACACCGACGACGTCTGGAAGACCACCCGCTTCACCGACTCCAACGACCTGGCCCACGATATGCAAGTGAACATCGTGACGTTCCAGCCAGGCGGCGTGATCCCGTTTCCCGAGACTCATGTGATGGAGCACGGCCTGTACGTCCTGCAGGGCAAGGCCATGTACCTGCTCAACAACGACTGGGTGGAAGTGGAGGCCGGCGACTTCATGTGGCTGCGCGCCTTCTGCCCGCAGGCCTGCTACGCCGGCGGCCCGGGTGAATTCCGCTACCTGCTCTACAAGGACATGAACCGGCAGGTCCGCTTGACCTAAAGCACTCCCCCGAGCCGCCAAAATCGCCGGAAGCCCTCCAGAACGCTGGGGGGCTTCCGGCGATTTCGCGCGTTTCCGGCGGCTTCGGCTTTCCCTCCCCGCCTCTTGCATCGTGAAGGGACGCACGGAAACATGAAAGCATGCTGACGATCGGAACAACCGTCCTCGGCGTCAACGACGTCGCCCGGGCCACCGCGTTCTGGTGTGACGCTCTGGGCTACGTCCCGCGGGAGGAGGGCGACGAGACGTGGGTGGTGCTGGTCCCCCACAAAGGAGAGGGCGCCCACCTGGCCCTGATGCTCAGCGAGACGCCGGTTCAGCCCCGTCCGCGGATCCACCTCGACCTCTACGCCGACAATCAGGCCGGCGAGGTGGCGCGGCTCCTGGACCTGGGTGCGTCGGCGGTGGACTGGGAGCTGTACCCGGAGGACGCGGACTTCATCGTCCTGGAAGATCCGGACGGCAACCGCTTCTGCGTGGTGGATGCCTCACCCTGACCCGGACATCCCAAGCCCCGAAACCCAAAGCCCCTTAGTACGTGTAACCACAGCCCGTTCCAAGGAAAGGACACACCATGGAGTTCTCCCCGAGCACTGCGATCGTCACCGGAAGCGATTCCGGGATTGGACGGGCCACGGCGGTGGCCCTTGCGCAAGCCGGACTGGACGTCGGCATCACCTGGCATTCCGACAAGGACGGCGCTGAAAAGACCGCGGAGGAGGTTCGTGGCATGGGGCGCAATGCGGTGGTCAGGCAACTCGACACCACGGATCTCCTGGGCTGCGCCGGCGTCATCGACGGACTGGCCGAGGCACTGGGCGGCGTGGACGTGTTCGTCAACAACGCGGGCACCGGCGACGGCACCAAATTCCTCGAGCTCAACTACCAGACCTGGGCCGGCACTCTGGACACCAACCTCAACGGCGCCTTCCTGTGCATCCAGGCCGCCGCCCGCCGGATGGTGGACGCGGGCCGGGGCGGGCGCATCATTGCCGTGACGAGCGTCCACGAGACCCAGCCGCGGGTTGGAGCCGCAGCCTACGATGCCTCCAAGCACGGTCTGGGCGGGCTCATCAAGACCATCGCCCTGGAACTCGCAGAGTACGGCATCACTGCCAACTCCGTGGCGCCGGGCGAGATCGCCACTCCCATGACAGGGCAGACCGACGAGGACCCGACCACGAAGGACCGGCCCGGAGTGCCGCTGGGCCGTCCCGGTGATGCACGGGAAGTGGCCGCCGTCATCGCCTTCCTGGCTTCTCCGGCCTCAAGCTATGTGAACGGCGCATCCTGGGCGGTGGACGGCGGCATGCTGCAGATGGGTCCGCAGGCTGGCTCCCACATCACAACCAACGACTGGCGGGAGAGCTAGCCTCCCGCCAGTCGCCGTCCGGACCCCGCTGCTGGAGCCCGGAAGTCCGTGAAAACTAAGGCTGCAGGACAACCTTGATGCAGCCGTCCTCTTTCTTCTGGAACTTCTCGTACAGCGCCGGGCCTTCAGCCAGCCCCGCGCGGTGGGTGACCAAATCGGTCACACCAAGCGGATCGGCGTCGTCCTCCACCAGCGGCAGCAGCTCATCGGTCCACCGGCGGACGTTGCACTGGCCCATGCGCAGCTGGATCTGCTTGTCGAACATGGTCAGCAGCGGCATGGGGCTGGCCTGGCCGCCGTACACCCCGCTGAGGGACACGGTTCCGCCGCGGCGGACGGCGTCGAGTGAGGCGTGGAGTGCCGCAAGGCGGTCCACGCCTGCTGTTTCCATGGCTTTCTGGGCCAGCTTGTCCGGCAGCAGGCCCAGTGCCTGGTGCGCGAAACCTGCCACCGGTGAACCGTGGGCCTCCATGCCGACGGCGTCAACCACGGCATCGGGTCCCCGGCCGGAGCTCATTTCCCGCATCTCATCGGCAACGTCCCTGGAATAGTCCAGCACTTCAATTCCGTGGCGTGCCGCCATCTCGCGGCGTTCCGGAACGGGGTCCACCCCAATCACCCGCAGCCCCAGGTGCTTTCCGATCCTTGCCGAGAACTGGCCCACAGGGCCCAGCCCGAAAACGGCGAGGGTCCCGCCGCCGGGCGCATCAGCGTACTTCACGGCCTGCCATGCGGTGGGCAGGATGTCAGAGAGGAACAGGTATCGTTCGTCCGGCAGCTCCTGGCCCACCTTAATGGGCCCGTAATCGGCGTGCGGCACACGCAGGTACTCCGCCTGTCCGCCCGCAACGGAGCCGTACAGTTCGGAGTAGCCGAACAGCGCGGCTCCTGACCCCTTTTCCTTCACCTGGGTGGTCTCGCACTGGGACTGCAGGCCACGCTCGCACATGAAGCACTTGCCGCAGGCGATGTTGAACGGGACCACCACCCTGTCGCCTTTCTTCAGGTTGGTGACCGCGCTTCCCACCTCCTCCACGATGCCCATCGGCTCGTGGCCGACGATGTCGCCCTTGTTCATGTACGGTCCCAGCACCTCGTACAGGTGAAGGTCCGAACCGCAGATCGCGGTGGAGGTGATCCGGATAATTGCGTCCGTAGGCTCCTGGATTACGGGATCCGGAACCTCCTGCACGCTCATCGAGCGCTTGCCTTGCCAGGTCAGTGCCTTCATGGGGTGCCTTCCTTCAGCTGCGATGCGGGTTGCTTCGACCGTAGCGTTGATCCCGCCCGAGGTAAAGCTCAGTATGCTTATCAATTGGCGCGGGCAGCCAGTACCGCTCTTGTTTCGGCCGGGGAAGGCTTTTAGCGTAGGAACTGCCCCTGGCCCCCAAGAAAGGCTTCATCATGACGCTGTACCAGCCCGAGCCCGTGGAGATCTCCACCCGGATGCGCCCCGGAGAATGGACGGAGTCAAGCCTTGAGGAGCTGGTCACCACGTACCGCGCAAAGATCATGGCGATGGGGGCAGCGGTCTCGGAGGTGGTCACCGAGGTTCTAAGGAACGACGACGGGTCGGTTGCGATTACGGTGTCCTGGAATAAGGGCGACTACGCAGATGAACCGGAAGGGGGCGGGTTCACAGGCGAGGCCCCAAGCGAACAGCTGACCCGGAACGGGAAGGCAACCGGCAGGCCCGCCACCGGCTCTAGCGCCGGCTAAGCCAAGCGCCGCCTAAGCCCCGCCGCGCAAGCTCTACCCCGTCCGATTTGTCGCCTGCCGCCTAGCCCGCGAGGAGCTTCCCGATCGCACTGTCCCGCAGCCGATCCAGGAGTTCCCGCGGGCCCGAATACACCTCGACGGCACCCGCCTCCCGCAGCTCGGCTTCGCTCGTGCCGCCGCAGGTCACGCCGATGGTGGGGATGCCGAGCCTGGCGGCTGCGTAGACATCCCAGACCGCATCCCCGACATAGACGGCATCAGAGGCCTCGACGCCGATTGCAGCCAGTGCCGCAATGAGGATGTCCGGCTCCGGCTTGCTCCGTTCCGCGTCGTTGGCGCTGGTGGCGGCGTGGATGAATGAATCAGCAGCCAGGCTGGCGCGGAGGGCCTGAAGGTCGGCATCCCTGGCCGAGGATGCCAGCGCCACCGCGAGGCCGCCTTCGGAGCACTGCGCCAGCAGGTCCCGCGCACCGTCCAGCGGCCTCAGGGCAGGCCAAAAAGTTCCAAAAATCCCGGCATGGGCGGCGAGGATCTCGGTATCGAGGCTCTTGTCGCGGCCCTCCGGCAACAGGCTGTCCACGAGCCGGGCGCCGCCCATTCCCACGTGGCGGTGTATGCGCGCCATGGGAACGTCGAAGCCCGCCTGCCGGAACGCCTGCCACCAGGCAAGCGTGTGGAGATAGGCGGAGTCGATCAGGGTCCCGTCAACATCGAACAGGACACCCTTCCGGAGGTCGCCCGCGTGATGACGCGGCATCCCCGCCGGCCTCAGTGTTCTGCCTTGGACCGGCCAGGGGAAAGGACCGGCGACGGCCGCGCGGATCCGGTGCCGGCCGCCTTCCGGGCGGGCTTGGTGTGCCGCTCCGCGGGCCGCTTGACTGCGTCACTGCAGTTGTCGCGGATAAGGCCGGTCCCGGCGATTTCGCGGGCACGGGCCACCCCGGCCACCGCCGCACGCTTCGTTGGGAAGGTGACGGACACTGCCATCAGCGTGCCCGTGCTGTCCAGCAGCCGGATGCGGTAGCCGCCGTCCGGGGCATCCACGAGCTCGAAATATCCAGACATTCCACCGTTCCTCCTTCTTCACCATTCGGCGAGGTATTAGTAAGTATACTTACGGACCGCGCATGGTTAAGGGTTTTAAAGCGAAAACTGGTAGCTACAACGCAGTTCCCGCTGCGGAGGGCAGGGGCCTGTTACTTTGCCGGGTCTCGTGCTGGTGCAGTTCCAAGGCGCTCGTGACGAGCGCGAAGTGGCTGAAGGCCTGGGGGGTGTTTCCCAGATGCCGGGCCGTCTGCACGCCCCATTCCTCACTCAGCAGGCCGACGTCGTTGCGCAGCACCAGGAGCCGTTCGAAGAGCTTTGTTGCCTGACCGTGCCGGCCCGCACCGAGGAGCGCTTCGACCAGCCAGAAGGAGCAGGCAAGGAAGACTCCTTCCCCGCCGGGCAAACCGTCGTCGCTGATTTCCGGACGGTAGCGCAGCACAAAGCCGTCCTCAGTCAGCTCTCGCTGAATGGCGTCGATGGTCCCGACCACGCGCGGATCATCCGGCGGCAGGAACCCCACCCGCGGAATCAGGAGCAGGCTGGCATCCAGTTCGGGGCGGCCGTAGGACTGCGTAAAGGTGTTGCGGTCCGCGTCGAAGCCATGGGCCATGACGTCAGCGCGAATGGTCTCCCGCAGGGCCTCCCAGCGGCGGGCCGGCCCCGGCAGCCCGGACTCACGGACGCCCTTGACCATCCTGTCGGCGGCAACCCAGGCCATCACCTTCGAGTGGGTGAAATGGCGCTTTGGCCCGCGCATTTCCCACAGCCCGTTGTCCGGCTGGTCCCAGACTCCTTCCAGATACTCCATCAGCGCCACCTGTACATCCCAGGACTCGTCAGGATCCGTGAGCAGGGAATTGCGGGTGAGCGACAGGCAGTCCAGCACTTCGCCCCACACATCCAGCTGCAGCTGCCCCGCGGCTCCGTTGCCGATCCTGACCGGGGCGGATTTTTCGTAACCCGCAAGCCAGGGAAGCTCCATCTCGGGCAGGCGGCGTTCGCCGTGGATGCCGTACATGATCTGCAGGTCCGCGGGGTCGCCAGCCACGGCCCGCAGCAGCCAGTCCCGCCATGCGGCCGCTTCCGCCGTATAGCCGACTGCCAGCAGGGACTGCAGGGTGAGGGTGGCGTCGCGCAGCCAGCAGTAGCGGTAATCCCAGTTCCTGGGCCCGCCCAGCTGCTCCGGCAGGGACGTGGTCACGGCTGCAACAATGCCGCCGGTGGGGGCATAGGTGAGCGCCTTGAGCGTTATCAGGGACCGTTCCACGGCTTCCTTGTACGGCCCCGCCACGTTGCACTGGCCCGCCCATTCCAGCCAGAACGCCTCGGTGGACTGGAGTACAGCTTCGGCGTCCACCGCACGCGGGCGGTGGACATGGCTGGGCGCCCAGGTCAGCACGAAAGGTACGCGTTCACCGGCCTTAACGGTGAAGTCACTGACGGTATGCATGTGCTCACCGCGAAGCGGCGCCGTGGTGACAAGGTAGGCGGAATCCGGCCCGGCGATTGCATGAAGGCCGCGGCTGTCCCGGCGGACCCAGGGCATGATGTGACCGTAGTCGAAGCGGAGGGCAAGCTCGCCGCGCATCCTTACCTCGCCGGCAAGGCCCACAACTATCCGGACGATGTCCGCCACTTCATCACGCGGGGGCATGAAGTCGATGACCCGGACTGCACCGTCCGGCGTTTCCCATTCAGTCTCCAGGATCAGCGTGTGGCGGCGGTAGTGCCGCCGGGTGCATGTCCCTGCACCCGCGGGGGCAAGCCGCCAGCGCCCGGACTCCGGGGTGTCCAGCAGCGCGTTGAAACAGGCCGGCGAATCAAAGCGCGGCAGACACAGCCAATCGATGGAACCTTCGGTGCTGATCAGGGCCGCGGTGTGCAGGTCGCCGACCACCGCATAGTCCTCAATGCGTGCCATGCCCTTACAGTGCCATAGCTGCCGCATCTGCACGAGAGGAACCGGGGTGTAGCCTGAGTTGTAGGCAAACAACTGCCCCGGAACCTGACCTCGCGCCTGGCTTCCCGGCCCCGCCGGAGGGCATGACAGAACTGGAGCCCGCTTTGGAAAGTCGCCTAAACGAGGCGGATGTGCTCGGCTATGTCCAGGACCTCCTGCTGGACACCAGGGACGTGGAAAATTTCCTTAATGAGCTGGCACGCTACTCGGCGGAACAGCTGTCCGGACCGCACGGCCACGTCTACTGCGGCATCACGCTCCTCAGGAACCGTACCGCGGGAACCGTAGCCAGCAGCAGCGAGCGCGCCCAGGCTCTGGACGAGATCCAGTACGGGTTCGGTGACGGGCCGTGCCTGCGGTCCTGCCGCGAAGGGGTGGTTGTCCATGTTCCGGACTTTGAGCTGGACACCGAATTCCCCGACTACAACGAGGCCGTTCTCCGGAACGGCGTCCGCTCAGTCCTGGCAGTGCCCTTCGATCTGCCCGGGGACAGCGCCCGCGCCGGTCTCAACCTTTACTCTGACAAGCCGAACGCCTTCGACGCCGCCGGGGTGGAGAACGCCATCAGCTACGTCCGGCAGGCGTCCAAGGGCCTGCGCCTCGCCATCCTTTTGGCCCAGCACACGGACACGGCCTCGAACCTGAAGGCCGCGATGGAGTCGCGTACCATCATCGATACCGCCGTGGGGATCATTATCGCCCAGAACCGCTGCAGCCAGGACGAGGCAATCGCGCTGATCAAGTCCGCCTCCAGCAACCGCAACATGAAGCTCCGCGATGTGGCGGCCGCGATCGTCGAGTCAGCAGGCGGCGGAAACCTGTCCACACACTTCGAGTGACCGTTCCCGGAGACCAGGGCTGACTGTGTCGGTGCACATTGGAACGTCGGGGTGGAGTTACGACCACTGGGAAAACGTGCTGTATCCGCCGGGCCTTCCCGCCCGCGACAGGCTTCAGCACTACGTGGCGAAGTTCAGCACTGTGGAACTGAACGCCAGCTTCTACCGCTGGCCGCGCGATACCTCCTTTGCGAGCTGGCGCCGGCGGCTTCCGGCCGGCTTCGCTTTATCGGTCAAGGCCCCGCGCGGTCTGACCCACGGCAGGAAGCTCTATGGCCCCGAAGTCTGGATCGAGCGCATTTCCCGGTGTTGGCACGAACTGGGTGAGAAGCGTGCTGTGCTGCTGGTGCAGCTGCCGCCTGATTTCGCACGGGACGACGCCCGGCTGGACTACTTTCTTTCCGCAGTTCCGCCCTGGATCAGGGTGAGCGTGGAGTTCCGCCATTCGAGCTGGGACCATCCCGACGTCTACGGCCTGCTCGAAAGACACGGCGCCGCGTACTGCGTCATGAGCGGGGCCAGGCTGCCGTGCATCCTGAGGGCCACCGCGCCCTTCGTCTACATCAGGCTCCACGGCCCGGACCACGAGCACCTGTACGGCGGCTCGTACTCCGAGGAGGACCTGCGGTGGTGGGCGGACAGAATCCGGGAGTGGCGCGGCGAGGGCAAGGACGTGTACGCCTACTTCAATAACGACGGCGGTGGCAACGCTGTGCGGAACGCGGATACTTTGAGGTGGCTGCTGGGTGACGGCTGACTTCCCCGCGGCTGCGAAGTCCTGCCTCCGGGAAGGTAACAGATGCCGGTAACGGCCCACCCAGCCCGCGGGCTATGGCAGAGTGATGGCATGGACACGGCGTCACAGGAAATTTCTTTGTCGGGCACTCGCATCTTCCGCCTGGCCCACTGGCTCTCGAACGCCATCAACAACGGGCGGCTGAAGCTCGCGCGGCGGTGGAAGTTCGAACCCAAGACCATCGCATACCAGGGCTACGGCTCCACGGAGTGGGTCAGGGTGCTCGGCAGGGTGGTGCTGGCAAGCAAGCCTGTGCCGGGAAGCCGGGCCGAACATGCAGCGAAGAACGGCAACCAGAACATACGTGGCTGGCGCGCCTTCACCAGCGTCCCCATTCCCGGATCCGAGGTGGAGATTGAAATCGGCGGCACCGTCACGAAGGTCAGGGCGGACCGGGGTGGACTGGTCGATATCGACGTCGAGGTGTCCCTCTCCCCCGGCTGGCACACCGCTGTGCTGCGTTCTCAAGGCACCGAGCCCGCGGAGGCGAGCATTTTCGTTATCGGGCCGGAGACCAAGTTCGGGATCGTCTCCGACATCGATGACACGGTCATGGTCACCGCCCTGCCGCGGCCCTTCCTCGCCCTTTGGAACACCTTCGTCCTGAGTGAACGGGCCAGGATGGCAACTCCGGGGATGGCGGTACTGCTGGACCGGCTGATCGTGGAGCACCCCGACGCCCCGGTGATCTATCTGTCCACGGGTCCCTGGAACGCGGCGCCGACCCTTGCCCGCTTCCTGAACCGGAACTTGTACCCCTCGGGCGCGCTGGTACTCACCGACTGGGGACTGACCCAGGACCGCTGGTTCCGCAGCGGCCAGGACCACAAACGTAAAAATCTGGAACGGCTTGCCGCAGAATTCCCCAACATGCGCTGGCTGCTGATCGGTGATAACGGCCAGCATGATGAGCAGATCTACTCCTCCTTTACCCGTAAGCACGGGGACAAGGTAGCCGCCATCGCCATCCGACAGCTGTCTGTCAGCGAATCAGTCTTCGCCGGCGGGCATTCAGAAACCGGCGACCACAGCGCCTCAGCCGTCCCGTGGATCTACTCGCCGGACGGCGCAGGCATGGCCCGGCGGCTCAAGGAACTCAAGCTGTTCTGAGGCAAACCCGAGGGTTACAGCCCCAGTGGCTGCGCATCGCCGTCGGGCATTCCACCGTCCGCAACGCCCGCGGCCTCGGCAACAGCACTCGCCGGGGCCACTTCCTCCGGAACGGCGGCGGCCGCAACGGCGGCTCCTGCAGCCGTGAGGAGTCTCCGCTCTTCGAGGAGTTCCTGGAACCAGTAAAAGGAGGCTTTGGGCGTCCGCTCGAGCGTCTCATAGTCCACATGCACCAGGCCGAACGGCTGCTTGTAGCCGCCGGACCACTCGAAGTTGTCCATGAGGGACCACACGTAATAGCCGCGGAGGTCCACTCCCTCAGCCTCGCCGCCCGGGGCCGTGGCCCGCAGCGCCGTGCCGATATGGTCCGAGAGGTAACGCAGGCGGCGCTCGTCCGGGATGAAACTGCGGTTGGTGGATTTGTCCCGCACGATGATGTCCTCGAAGCTCGCCCCGCCCTCGGTGATGATGACCGGCGGAAGATTGGGATAGCGTTCGGACATTTCCTTCAGCGCGACGGACATGTACTCCGGCTTAACCGGCCAGCCGTAGGCCGTGGTTTCCGTGTCCGGCCAGGGCTCGATGTGCAGCGGCGCGCCCGGAGTGGCGGCACTGAGATCGTCTCCCATAGCCTCGGCCATCGCTGCGGGGACCGGGCTGTCACCGCCGCCGGCGGCCACCCTGGTGGGCATGTAGTAGTTGAGCCCGTAGAAATCCAGTGGCTGCGAAATCACGGCCATGTCCTCATCGGGGTGCTCGAAGGACGAGAAGAACTTCCCGAGGCGGACGAGGTCGGGGTACTTTCCGGTCAGGACGGGGTCGGCGTAGAGCCGGTTCTGTGCCACGTCCATGGCTCCGGCGCTCATCCAGTCCAGCGGATTGGCGGAGTTGGGCACCATCGGCGAGTAGACGTTGGTCATACCGATCTCCCCCGGCACCTTGGCCGCCCGCAGCGCCTGGAGCGCCAGCCCGTGGCCGAGCAGCTGGTGGTGGACGGTGGGCAGCCCGTTCGCAAAGTCCGCCTTCCCCGGCGAGTGCAGCCCGAGGGCATAGCCGTTGGTGGTGACCGTTGCAGGCTCGTTGATGGTCACCCAGCGTGCCACCCGGTCCCCGTAGGCCGCCGCGGCAATGGCGGCAAACTCCCCCAGCCGGTAGGCCGTGTCCCTGTTGAGCCAGCCGCCTGCCTCGTCCAGGGCCAGGGGGGTGTCCCAGTGGTAGAGGGTCACCATGGGGGAAATGCCGCTGGCGAGGAGCTCATCCAGCAGCCGGTCGTAAAAATCCAGCCCGGCCCTGTTCACCGGGCCGCTGCCGTCAGGCTGGATGCGGGGCCACGAAAGCGAGAACCGGTATGAGTCGATCCCCAGTTCCCTCATCAGCGCAACGTCCTGTGGCATGCGGTGGTAGTGGTCGCACGCCACGGCGGGACTGTGGCCATCCACGATGTTTCCCGGCTTGGCAGAGAAGACGTCCCATCCCGCCTTCCCCCGGCCGTCCTCATCAAGGGCACCCTCGATCTGGAACGCGGCAGTCGCCACTCCCAAGGTGAAGCCGGGCGGAACCATGGCGGCCAACTCTTTGGCGGAAGTATGCATTTGCGGGTCCTGGTTCGTCGCGGGGGTGGTCAGAAGGATAAGTTTGCCTCAAGCGGGGCGCTCAGGACATCATGCCACTCTCCTGGATCACTGAAATCACGTTGCCTGCCGGGTCCTTGAACCAGGCGATATCCGGTCCCATGCCCCGCGCGATGCCTTTGTCGTCGGTGGGGAGATTCGGATCGTCGTAGATTTTGGTGCGGACGCCGGCGGCGTTGAGCTCATCAACTGCGGCTTCGACGTCGTCGACAACCAGGTTGAACACGGTGAATGTGGCGGGCTCGTGGTTGTCTTTGGGGTAAATCATGATCCTGTGACCCTCGGGAGTTGTGAGCTGCAGGAAGCCCATCTCCATGTCCTCCACGGTCAGCCCCAAGGTCTGTCCGTAGAACTCCTTAGCCTGCGCCACATCGTTGATGCTGAAGCTGGAAAATGAACCTTTTGGCTTGAACATGGCCTTGCTCCTTTGACGGCCCGAACTCGCGGCACCTTCCAGAATGGCACACGGCTACCTGGCTGACGAGGGCCAGATCCTGCAGGAAAGCGGGCGCGCCCGCGCGGCGGGCGCACTTCGGCAGGGACGCGCTAGTGCATCACGGCCGGGCCGAACAGGAAGTCCTTGGCGTGGGCCACGGCTTTCTTGAAGGCGTCATTTCTGAGGGCAACAAGGTGCTCAGGGCCGTCCTCGGCTGGTTCGAGATAGCCGGTGAATCCGGGGCGAAGTACCCAGATGTCCCCGGTGGGCGGCAGGTAAAAGACACCGAACGACCGGTTCTGGCGGTCCTCGTTGCTCCAGATGGGCACCACGGCCAAGGCGGCCCCCGTTGCAGGGTTGATCCACTGCGCCCTTGGAAGCGGCTGCTCGTGGGCTTCAGGGTCCAGGAAGGGAGCGGTGCCCTGACCCCAGCGCTGCTCAAACCGCTCGTAAAAGGCCGGAATTAGATGCGAGTCGTATCGGCGCCAATCGCTCATCGTTTTTGTTCTCCTCGGGGATCAGAACGTCCATTGGCCCAAGGCCCGCTTTCCCACCGGACCGGCGTCACGCGAAACGGCGGCTCCACGTGCCGCACGCGCCGGATGGGAATGTCCCGGGCAGAGGCCCCGGAATTAACGGGCACTGGCCGGCCGCCGGGAGCTTTGCCGGCGGCGGAGGGGTCTCCGGCCGGTTGCCCGGTGCGCGGCCGGTCCTGCGGCGAAGGACCGGCCCTCGCAGCTGCTGTGCCGGCGCGGCGCTCCCGCCTGAGGAACTCCTGGTCATAGGCCAGGCGGCGCTTCGGGTCGTGCAGCACCTCAAACGCCTGCATGATGAGCTGCAGTTCGGCCGGTACAGCGGTGGGGTTGTCCAGGTCGGGGTGGTGCGTCCGCATCAGGGACCGGTAGGCGCGCGCGATCTCCCGCTGGGTGGCCGTCCGCGGAACGTGCAACACCGCGTAGTGGTCAGTGAAATCGCTGGACATGGGCCGGCTGCTACGTTCCGATTTCGTGCATTTCTTCCTTGCGCGCGATTTCGATCTTGCGCGGCTTGGCCTGTTCGGCGACCGGAATCCGAAGTGTCAGGACGCCCGCGTCATAGGTGGCCTTGATGTTGTCGGCGTCCAGGGTGTCGCCAAGGATCAGCTGGCGGCTGAAGACGCCGCGCGGCCGCTCAGCCACCACCAGTTCCGCGTTCGGCTGTGTCGGATCCTGGCGTTCGGCCCTAACCGTAAGAACATTCCGTTCCACACTGAGATCGACCTTCTCGGGCACGACGCCCGGCAGATCAAACGCGGCTACGAATTCCCCGTCCTCCTGCCACGCGTCCATCGGCATAGCTGCCGGCCGCGCAGCCGTTCCGAAGACCTGCTGGGTGAGCCGGTCCAACTCCCGGAACGGGTCGGTACGGATGAGCATCATTTCCCACTCCTTCAGTCTGCGATGAATAGATGGTCACCACCGGTATCTATGGTGGTTGATATAGATTTTTTATAACACCCGTGTCAAACTGGTGCAAGAGTCACTGCAGTAGATTTTCAACCGAGGGATGTACCGTGGCAGATCAAGGCGGAGACAGAGGGCTCTACGCCATTTCGGTGGTCGCGGAGTTGCTCGGCACAGGCCAGCAAAACATCCGGCTCTATGAGCGGCGCGGGTTGCTCACGCCTGAGCGGACATCCGGGGGCACCCGGCAGTACAGCGAAGCGGACCTTTTGGTCCTGCGCCGGATCGGAGAGCTCCTGGATGAGGGCCTGAACCTGGCGGGCGTGGCCAAGGTGTTGGAGCTTGAGCTGGACAACGCCAAGCTCCGCCGGCAGCTCGAACGCGCCCGCGCGCGCATCCAAAGGCAGGCCGACGACGGCGGGTAGCAGTCCCGCACGGAACTCACCTCCCCGGGGCCCGCATCCGTCCGCCGGCCAGAAGGAATGACTCTTCCAGCAGCTCGGCGAGTTCGCCGTCGTCGAGCCTTGAAAGCCGCACGAGAACCAACTGCGGCGACCGCTCATGGTGCGGTGTCCAGAAGTAGGTGGCGGGGTCTGTTCCCGCGAGGGCCTCGCGCTCCCTGGTCTTCACCGTCAGCACACCCTCGTCCCACATGCGGGCCATAAGGGTTTTCGCGAACCACGCTGGCTGGTTCCAGCTTCTACGTTCGACGACTCCGGGCAGGGCAAGGCAGACCCGGCGGACGTCGGATTGGGTGACCATGCCATACTCTCGCATCGGCTGGCATCAACAGCAACCCTCGCCCTGTCCTCCGTTCAAAGCGCGTCAGTCGGCCTGCGTGTCGGCCCTGGAAACATCTTCAGTCAGGGGCTCACCGGGAATGCGCACGGTCCGCCACGTGTCCACCGCAATCACAGCTCCCAGCACCACGAGCGACACGGCCACGGAGCCGATGGCGTCGCTTACCCAGTGATAGCCCAGGTAAAGCCTGCTGAGAGCAGCCAGGGCCACTCCGAAGCCGGCCAGGACGAAGCCGGCGGCGGTGACGGCAGGTTTCCTGTGCCGGGAAAACACCAGGAAGGCGGTCACCAGCAGGAAGTTGGAAGCCCCCAGGACGTGCCCGGACGGAAAGGAGAATGTATGGTCGGCCCCGAACAGCATGAGCTCCACGGGCGGGCGGGTGCGTTCCACGGAACGGCCTATGACCTGTGCGAGCCCGACCCCGGTGAGCATCGCGGCGGCCAGCAGGACAGGCCGCCAGGCCTGTTTGGCGAGGATCCCCCAGGCGGCAGTGACCACCAGCACGATGATAGGAAGCGCCACCGGGCCGAAGATTACGGCAAGAATGATCATAAAATCGGTCAGCGGCTCTGACCGGGTGGTGAGCAGCCACCTGTGCGCCGATTCGTCCGCGCTCGCCAGGCCGTCCCTCTCAAGCACGCCCGTCAGCGCCAGGACGAAGACCCCCGCACCCACTATGGCCAGGACAGCGGCAACGACATAGAGTTTTTTCCGCACCGCTGCGTCGACGTAGCGTTCCTCGACAGCAAACTTGTCGTGAAGCACCCTCCGCCATCCGGTCTTGCCTGCCGATCCGTTCGCCACGTGGAAGCCGCCTGTGCGCCGAAGTATCAAATGGTTTTGTGGGATGAGGGTACCTTTTTCGGCGCCGGCGCGCTGCAGAGAAACGGCGCGCGTGTCCCTTACAAAGCCGGGCAGGCGCTGTTAGCGTGGGGTTTCCCAGCCCTACGAGGATTCAGGAGACGAGATGAGCACTGAAGACACCGGCACCGGCGAGGATGGTCGACCCGACGCAGCGCGGCAGGAGCCCGGCGGCATACCCGGCTCGGAGAACGGGGCCGGGCTGGGCGCCGGGGAGCCCAACACCTTTGAACCGGAAGAAGGAACGGACGGCAGCGACAGTTCGCCGTCCGGGAGGACTTCCGGGGAAACGTCCGTAGCGACAGCCGAGGACACGCCTGACGTAGAGGAAACACCGGTCGAAACGAGCGAACCGAGCTGATCGGACACTGAACGGCTGGCCGTCCCGTCGCCGGCCAGCCGCTCATGGCCAGCGGTAACCGGCCAACGGGCCTCGGCCAACCGCCCAAGCCCGACGCCCCGCCTCCGCCCGCCCCGATGCTCTGTGCTGGAGTCCGTCCGCGGTGGATAATTGGACACACACTGGAGTGGCAACGGGGCTACGGAGGATTCCATGAGGATCGTCGGAACGCTAGTGATTATCTGGCTTATCATCGGCGGCTTCGCCGCTTTTCAGCGGGGATATTTCAGCGGTTCTCCGGATTCCTGCGCGGAAGCGGGCACGGTGGCCATCACCGTCGTAGCAGGACCCCTGAACTACATGGGCGCCAACCCCAAGATCGACTGCCAGGTGCCGCAACCTTCGCAGTAGCCAGGCGGCAGCAGGCGCCCTGTACCCCAGTACCTTCAGTCCTCCGTGGGCGTGGTGCGGTTGGAGTGATAGGTCCGCCAGCTGTGCTCGGGAGCGAACCCGAGGAGCCGCCTGGCCTTGTCGATGGACAGCATCG
The DNA here is from genome assembly GCF_044754225.1 of Arthrobacter sp. NPDC093125. Classification (NCBI taxonomy): domain Bacteria; kingdom Bacillati; phylum Actinomycetota; class Actinomycetes; order Micrococcales; family Micrococcaceae; genus Arthrobacter; species Arthrobacter sp. NPDC093125. The sequence continues at coordinate 39,265 of NZ_JBIVOQ010000020.1, forward strand.
TCTCGTGCTCCCCCAGCTCCTTGGTCACCTTGACGTCGGGGAACACCTCGGCAGCGAGGCTTGCGCTGGAACGGGTCATCACAGTGTCCTCATTGGCGATGATAAAAGCCTCAAACCCGGGTCTGCCGTACTCCAGTGCGCGGGCCACTGCCTGAGCACCATCGCGTCCGTCGATGTAGCCCCACAGGTTCCATTTGCGCAGCTTCGGATCAGCATCAAACGAGGGGAAATTCTCGTAGTCCTCGGGATCCATCACGTTGGAGAAGCGGAGGCCTGTGATGCTGAGCTCCGGGTCCCAGCGCGTCATTTCGATGGCCATTTGCTCCTCCAGGTGCTTCACCAGCGAGTACGTGCTCTCCGGCCGGGCCGGGTACTGCTCGTCGACCGGAATGTAGGGAGGGTCGACGTCGAACGGCAGTCCCAGCACCGTCTCGCTGGAGGCGTACACCACCTTTTTGATGCCGGCCCTGCGCGCCGCCTGGAAAACGTTGTAGGTGGACAGCATGTTGTTTTCGAAAGTGGCGGCATCCGGCACGAGTCCGGGCGCCGGGATGGCACCCAAGTGGACGATCGCGTCGAATCCCTGGTGCCGGTCATCCAGGCCCAGAATCACGTCCAGGACCTGGCCGTAGTTCCGCAGATCCACGAGCGCCAGAGCGGGGCTTCGTTCTCCTGTCCGGTCGAGGTTCAGGACGGAATGCCCGTCTCCACTGAGCCTGCGGACCACATTGCGCCCAAGCTTTCCGCTTCCGCCGGTTACAGCAATTCTCACGAAGGTCTCCTCTGATTGTTCCGCTGGCGGGCCCTCGTCGAAGCCCTTTCTGAATGACCGGGTGTGCGGCCGGCTTTCATCCACCCAGCCTAGGTGCGGCGGCGCGCTCCCGCAGCCCTTTTGGCAGGCCCTGTGGCTCGCGCAACGGAAGAGCCGATGGGGCTGACCTGTGTTTATGTCCGCGACTCGCTGTCATAACGCCTTTCCAACTGGTGTATATAATTTCTCGGTACGGTTTAGCAGAAGGCCGTTGGATAGTTGTACGATCCGGCTTCTAGCTGCCGCTTACCGCTCCCCTTCCGTGGAATGCGCTGCGCCCGCCGGCTCGTCTTGACCTGAGCGAAAACGGTACTGGGAATCGTGGCCAGCGAGTCGACTGCAAAATCTGAAACGTCAATTACCGAGCATCTCAATGAAATGGTGCTCGCCAGCTCCGATGTGGAGGAGTTCCTTCACGAGCTCGCACGGGTTTCCGCCCGCAGCCTCTCCGAACCCGGCGACGAGGTCCTGTGCGGTGTTACGCTGCTGCGCCACCGCAAGGCGGCGACTGTGGCCAGCAGCTCGCCCGAGGCCCAGGCCATGGACGAGATCCAGTATGACTTCGGCGACGGCCCTTGCATGACGGCTTCACGCGAACAGGTGACCGTCCACATTAGCGACGTCGGAAACCATGAGCGGTGGCCGCAGTATTCGCGCACGGTGCTGGACAAGGGCGTGCGTTCCATCCTGGCCATCCCTTTCCGGCTTGAAGGCGAGACACGCGCAGCCCTGAACCTTTACTCACACCGCCCCGGCCGGTTTGAGGGACGGGTCCTGGCCTTGGCGGAGGACTTCGTCTCACAGACATCCATGGCCCTGCGGCTTGCAGTGCGCTTCGCCCATTACAGTGACGCAGCTGCCAACCTTAAGGCCACCCTGGAAACGCGGACCGTGATCGACGTCGCCGTCGGCGTCATCATGGCGCAGAACAGGTGCAGCCAGGAGGAGGCCTTCGCCTTGCTCAAGGCAGCCTCCAGCACACGGAACATCAAACTCCGCACCGTGGCGACAACCATCGTGGATTCGCTGGGGCAGGGTCCGGCGAAGACCCACTACGAGGGGTAGCAGTTCAGTATTCTGCCCCTCGGGCCGGAGCCCGGCAGGAACTCCCTGGGCAGTTCCGCGACCGGGATGATCACAAGATCCTGCACCTTCCAGTCCAGCGCTGCGCATTCTCTCCGCGCTTCCTCGAGCGCCTCAAGTGACGGATGGGGGCCGCCGGCCGGCACCACGAAGGACTCGATTTGGAAGACGTGCCCCTCATCGCGGACGCGGGAGCGTGCAGGTCGTCGACTCTAACCAAGACAGTGGCAGCGGCGGGGCGCGGGCTCCCGGTTTTGCAGGCGAATATTGCTAGACGGCAGAGCCTGGCGCAGCGCCGGCACCCCGGGAAACATGGATCTTGCGTCCCCCGGCTTCAGGTTCCTCAGGCAGTGGAATGCGGACTTCGAGGATCCCGTCGGTGTACGAGGCGCGGACGTCATCCTCCTTGACGGGAGCGGGCAGGCTTACCGTGCGGGCGAACGTGCCGTAGCGGAATTCAGACCGGTAGCCCTCTTTGCCCCTGTGCTCGGACCTCTCCTCGTGGCGGACAGAGATCTGCAGCTGATTGCCTGTGAGCGTGATGTCCACGTCGTTGTCCGGGTCGATGCCGGGTACCTCGGCTTTGACCACCAGCGTCCCGGCCTCGCGGTACTCCTCTACGCGGAGCCAGGAGTCCAAGTCCCCCTCAAGGAACCTGCGGAACGGCTCCGGAAAGTCAACGCCGGCCCGGCGGAGAATGTTGGCCATCGCTGTTACCTCCTGTCAGTTTCCGGCCCGCTCCGGCTGAAGGACGGGCCGGGATGGGTTCCAACACCAATAACGTACGCCCGCGCCTGCAGCTTGTTAAGGCTTGTTTCGGCCTGCCCCGCCGGCTCATTCGGGATTCCTTGGGAAAACCTGGAAGTTTCCTGATGGGGACCCTGCAGCCTCGCTGCCGGGGGGCCGTTCTATTCGCCTTCACCCCCACTCCCGGCGGGGCGGGCCGGAATACGGGGGCAGCGCGTAGGGATTTTCACAGGAGCTTCGCGGGATAGTGACCTTGTCCGGCAGTGAAGCCCACGTAAGGAGTGCCCCATGAAGAAGCTGTTGCTCCTGTGCTTTCCAGTGCTCGCCGTTGCCGGACTCCAGGTTTGGAGCCATGCATTAGCAGAGCCAGATCCTGTCCAAAGACCGGGGATATTGGTGCCGGGCGTGACTGTTGCCAGCCCGGCTGCCCACGTGCAGGGACCCTCCCGATCATCGGATGTGCAGCGAGGACCCAGCGCAGTGACCGGGACCGGGACCGGCGACTTTGGGGGCCGTAATGGGCGCTAGCTTTCCGGACCCGCAGCAGCGCCGCGGGCAAGAGTACGGGCCGCAGCTGGAAGCCGGGCTTGGGGAGCACCAGCAAACCGGCCGCTGCTGGCGGCCCCGCCCAGTTCCGGATGCGGGAGCCCTTCCGGCCACCCGGCCCGAACGGACAGCAATGCGCCAGCAGGTTATCGATCTCATCCTTGACATCATTTCTGCGACAGACCCGCAGTCCGAAGTCAGGCTCAGGCTGTTGCGCCACCTGGCTGCCCACCCCGATTGTCCCGAGCAGGCCCTGCTGTGCCACCTGCTCGAAAACTCACGCCGCCCCCTCGCAACGCACCGCCTCCCGAATTGAAGCTAAGTAGGCTTATGATTGTCCAGCAACCGTCACCGGACGGGGCCCCGCAGCTTGGAGCGGCCTGCGGGACTTAGTGGCAGAGGCTGGGAACGATGATGGATATGCTGCACGGCAGGGGCATGCGGCAGCGCATTGCCCTGGGGCTGGCGGCTGCCGGCATCGCGGCAGCCGCCGCCGTGGGGTGTTCGCCGGTTCCGCCGGACCTCGACCCTGCCGCCAGCCGGGAGCTGCAAAGCCGCGTCCTGGCGGTCACGTCAGCGGCTGCAAGCGGAGACCCTGCTACCGGACTAAGGGCCCTTGATGAACTGGTGGATCACGTGACCAGGGCCGCTGCTGACGGCGAGGTGTCCTTCAAGCGCCATCAGAGCATCATGAAAGCGGTGGAAACCGTCAGGCCAGACTTGCGGTCAGCCGTTGCGGCGAAGGCCGCATCAGCCAAAGCTGCGGCAGAGAAGGCGGCGGCGGCGAAAGCTGCCGCAGAGAAGGCCGCGGCCGACAAAGCCACAGCAGACGCTGCAGCACAGGCCGCAGCCACAGGAGGCGCAGCTGTCCAGAGCATTCCCGCCCCGCCGGTTCCAGCTACTTCGGTAACGGCGGCACCACCCCCGCGCACTCCGCCAGCCGAGGAGAGCGCCGCCGAGAAAAACAACGCCGCCGAAGACAACAGGGCCAAGGGTGCGGACAAGGGCAAGGGCAGGAAAGAGGGATGACGGACCGGCGTGCCTCAGCTCCGGTGGTGTGCGATCAGCCAGCCGGCCATCTGCTGCGCCCGCTTGGACGCCAGGAAGTCACCTTCCGTGGCCGAAATGATCGACCCCTTCATCAGAATGTGCCACGAGCGGGCAAACTCTTCCGGGTCACGCAGCCCCGCCTCCTCGGCCAGCGCTTTGAGGTGGCCGCGGATCCGGGCAAGGTAGCCGATACTGGCCTCACCCAGGGGGTGCTCAGGACCCATCTCAAGAAGAACGTTGATGAAGGTGCAGGCCTCGAAGTCGTCGCGCTGGAACCAGTCACCGAATACGTCAAAAATAGCCAGCAGGCGCCCCTCGGGCGTGCTGCCCCTGCGTCTGGCCTCGGCAACGATCAGATCAACGGTCCAGACCTGGTCGCGGAGTGCAAGGAAAGCGAGAACCAAGGCGTCCTTGGAGGGGAAATGCCGGTAGAACGTGGATTTGGCCACCCCGGACCGCTCAATGAGCTCATTGATGCCGACATCACGGATGCCACGACGGGAGAAAAGCTCGTAGGCAGTGGCGAGTATCCGGTGCAGCGGTTCGTTCTGGGCAGCACGAACCCCTTGGGGCAGCAGAGTGCCCTCTCTTGCATCAGGTACCTTCATCAGGAAATACTCTACCGCGTGAATGGACGAGACAGACCAGTCTGTCTTATGGTGGGTACCAACAGTATGCTTAGTTACCCGGAATCCTCCGTTACCAACCAGTGGAAAACGTCAGCTGGAATTCCTTTCCGCTGGAATCCGGATAACGCCGCAGACAGCACTGCAATGGAGCAGAGATAGGAGCGCATGATGGACGATGACGACATCCGGGCAGTGGAGGAAGCCGCAGCCACGCTGGAATCCGAGAGCGTTGAGCACGAGCCCGCCGCTGTGACGCTTCAGACTGCAGTGGCAGCAGCCGTTACCCACGGCAAACCCATCCGGGAGGTGGCGGCAGCCGCCCACATGACGGCACTGGAGGTCCTCGACGCTGCTGATGCGGTGACGTATCCGCGGCAGGCGCTCCAACCGTCGGCATTCGCCGGGTAGCGCCGCCCTTGGGGGACCGGCGGATACCTCGGCCCGAACAGCGGCGGGCAATCCTGATCCGATCCTGAGGAAATACCGCGCTAAGCCTGATCGTTCCGCGCCAGCCTTAATGCAACAGCCCGAATCATTCCCGGGACTCGCATTAGGACGCAAGGAGACGGCGGTCGCCATGAACAGCCCAGCAATTCTCGAAGAAGTGGCCGAAGCGCGGGACCTCATCGGCGAACCGGAGCCGGCTGACTTCTACAGGCTCGGACTCGCGGGCTGCATTGACAGGCTGACTGTTCCGCTGCGGCGCCAGGGCACTTGTGTCCACTGGGAGACACCGCACCACTGCCTCGAGATTTCGGCCAGTTGCGCATCCCTCCTGTACCGGTCCGCGCAGGTCACCCTCAATAACGCGTTCCGGCATGCCCATGCCACCGACGTCACCGTCCGGCTTTCCGCCGTCTTCCACGGCATCCGCCTGACCGTTGCCGACAACGGCACCGGTATGCGGCAGGGCGCCGTGCGTCGTGGCTCCGCACGGCACGGTGCCGCCGGGAGTGCTTCGGCGGGGAGTACCGCATTTCAGGCCGCATCCTCCGAGGGCGGGCGGCGAAGTCCCGGTCTGCGGACGATGGCCGCGGAGGTTGAGGAAGCCGGTGGAACGGTCGCCATCGCTTCGGATCCTGAATCGGGCACAGCTGTCACCATCACGATTCCGCTCGACTAAGTCAGGCAACAGGTCAGGCGAAGCCGGGCCGCGGCTAAGTCGGCGGCAGCCGCCAGCCGAGCGCCCCTCGCCCGCCGGGGACCTGGCTTAGGATTTCCCGTATGACGATGCGCAATGTCCAGGCGCCTGCCGTGCGGGCTTTCGACTCCCCCGACATCCGTCAGGCCGTCACCGCGCTGCGCCTCAAGTTAGCCGGCGGCGCCCGGATCGTGCTGGGCGTTGTAGGGGCTCCTGGGGCGGGGAAATCCACCTTCTCGGCCTGCCTCGCGGGTGCGTTCGGCCCGGAGGAGGCGCTGGTGGTTCCCATGGATGGCTTCCACCTGGGGAATGCGATCATCGACGGCACACCGCTAAGGCAGCGCAAAGGCGCTCCCGACACGTTCGACGTCGGCGGTTATGTTTCGCTGCTGCAGCGCCTGCGGCGCCGGGATGAGGAAGTGGTGTACGCGCCCGACTTCCGGCGGTCCATCGACGAGCCGGTAGCCGCGTCCATAGCCGTGCCGGCGGCCGTTCCGCTCATCATCACCGAAGGCAATTACCTGCTCAGTGAAGACCCCGAATGGCAAAAGGTACGGGCACAGCTGGACGAGGTGTGGTTCATCGACACCGCCCATGAACTGAGGCTTTCCCGCCTTGTGGAGCGCCACATGCTTTTCGGGATGGACCGGCCGGCGGCCGAGGCGTGGGCGGCCGGCTCGGACGAAGCGAACGCACGGCTTATCGCCGCCACGCGGCACCGGGCCGACCGGATCATCACCTGGCGCTGACCGCCGGGCAGCCCGCTACTTTTCCTCCGAGTCCCACATGCCCGACTCGTCCGCCGCCTCTTCCGGCTTCGGGCCGGAGTCGGTTGCGCCGCTGCCCACGTAGCTTGCGGGCACAGTACCAGCGGCCTGCGTCAGCTGTTCTTCGCGGATGTTGTGCGCGTTGCCCGCACCGGGGTGGGGCTGACCGTGCTCGACGGCGTCAGGGTCGCCGGGGCCCTGAAGTTCGGGAGACTCGTGTGCCGGGTTGTTGGGGTCGCTCATGGAACTGCCTTTCCCTCGGGACTGCATGTCATCCGCCGTCGGGCGGTCTGCGCCGCGCAGAGCCAATGGCTGCCGGCTGCGGCGCAGCAGGACCCCAGTCTATGTGGGCGGTCGGTTTAAGTGGACGCCAGCCCGGCCCCGCGAACAGGCTCATCTGAAATTGGTATCTTCGGCCGCCATCCGAAGGCTGGGGCAACATGCGTGGCGATGCTTTCGAGCATTTTTGCGTTGTAGTCCACGCCCAGCTGGTTCGGTACCGTGAGGAGCACGGTGTCCGCGGCCTTCACAGCGGCATCGTTCGCCAGCTCTGCGGCGATGACGTCAGGCTCGCCTATATAACTTTTGCCAAAACGGGTGAGGGCGCCGTCAAGGGGACCCACCTGGTCCCTGCTCTCGCGCAGGGCGCTGAGCCCGAAATACTGCCGGTCCTCGTCGTCGGCCAGCGGGATGACGCTGCGGCTGACCGAAATGCGCGGCTCGCGGCGGTGGCCTGCCGCCGACCACGCTTCCCGGAAGAGTGCGATCTGTTCGGCCTGCAGCTCGTCGAAAGGAACTCCGGTGTCTTCGGTCAGCAGCGTGGAGCTCATGAGGTTCATCCCTTGTTCAGCTGCCCAGACAGCTGTCTTGCGGGTGCCGGCGCCCCACCAGATCCGCTCTTCCAGCCCCTTGGAACGCGGCTGGATGGGCAGCAGGCCGGTGGCCCCTCCGGAGTAGCGCGGATCGGCTTCCACTACTCCTGCGCCGGCGACTGCCCTCAGGAACTCTGCCGCATGCCGGCGCGCCATGTCCGCGTCTGACTCCCCCGGACCCGGAACGAAGCCGAAGGCAGCGGCGCCATTCTTGGCGGGCTCGGGTGAACCCCGGCTGATGCCCAGCTGCAGGCGGCCGCCGCTGATGAGGTCCGTGGCGGCGGCTTCCTCCGCCATGTAGAGCGGGTTTTCGTAGCGCATGTCAATCACGGCGGTGCCCAGCTCAATCCGGCTGGTCCTGGCGGCGATGGCCGCCAGGAGCGGGAACGGCGACGCCTGCTGCCGTGCGAAGTGGTGCACCCGGAAGAACGCCCCGTCGAGGCCCAGCTCCTCGGCGGCGGAAGCCAGCTCGATCCCCTGCAGCAGAGCTTCCGCTGCCGACCGCGTGCGCGAACCCCGGACAGGTCCCCAGTGCCCGAATGAGAGGAAGCCGATACGTTTCATGTCCTGTCCAACGCTCCCGCCGGAGCTGCCATTCCTTCACCGCCCGCTGCTCGCGTTCATTGACTGGTCGCCCAAGCAAGTAGCCCGCTGGGACAAGGACGGACGACGGCGGCCACTGCCGCCGTCGTCCGTCCGCCACAACCATTAATGGTTACAATTTCTCAAAAACAATCGCCGACCATCACTTCCGGTTGTACCCTTGGAAGTACCGGATCCTCGGGACATAAGAGGATCCGCAGCGACGGCCCCGAGCTGGAGCGGGTGCCCCTACATAAGCGGACAGGAACGGCTGACAAAGCCTGCCACAAGCACCGTGATCGGCCAGCTGCCCGGACACATCTACAACACGTGCACAGCTATGCAGGAGCAATAGAATGACCACTTCTCCAATTCAGCGGCGCCCCTTGGCAGCCAAGCTCGCGTTGGTTTCGACCGTTTCCTTGGGACTGCTTGCCGGTCCCATCGCCCTCGCCGGCCCGGCCAACGCCGCCGAATATCCCAGGAATGACAACAAATGTACGGTCACTGCCAAAAAGCCGGACATTGTGGAAAAGAAGAGAGGCGACAAAGACTACGGCAAGGCTGTCAAGGTCGTCTTCAAGTTCAAGATCGACTGCGACAAGCGCACTCACGTTTACTTTGACCAGAAACTGTTCAAGGTGACAAAGGGCGACAGGGCCAAAGAGATTAAGCGGCCTCACAGCAAGGGCTGGGTATGGGTCGGACGGCATCATGACGTAAAGGTTGAGGTAGACAAGGTATTCCCGGAGCGCAATAAGAAGGAGCTCACGGTTTACCACTTCGTTAAGATCGTCTACAAGGACAAGGGCGACTGGAAGCGGCACAGTGACGAAAGCGAAAAGAAGACCATCTACTTCCGCGGCTACAAGTAAAACCGCGTCCCGGGCAAACTGATTCGGGATTAGGAAGAACGACGGCGGCACCACGGTGCCGCCGTCGTTCTGCGTTCTTACGTTTATCCTCAGCGCCCGGCTACACCGACCCGGTGGTGAAGGTCCAGGTGTACGTAGTCAGGCTGTTGCCGGCGAGGTCGCGGATTGCTGCCGGACCGCCGGCAACTGTGACCGAGTACTTAGTCTTGGCGGCCAGCGTGGCGGACGGGTTGAGGATCCACTCGTTTGTGGTTCCGTAGCGGGACACCGTCGCCGCCATGGTGGCACCGGTGGCGGTGTTCTTCACCAAGATGGTGCCGGTGCCCGCGCCCTGGATGGCCTCGCTGAAGGTGACCGCGATATTGTTGGCCCGGCGCACCAGGGACGCCCCTGGCCGCGGGGTCACCGACGTGACCACCGGAGCCGGGCCCGTGGTGAAAGTCCAGCTGGTGTTCGTGAGCGGAGTACCGGCAGCATCACGGATGGCGGTAGCCCCGCCGACGAGGGTCGCCGTGTACTTCGTGTCATTCGTGAGGCTGGACGCCGGATCGAGCGTTGCCGTGCGGGTGGTGGCGTCGTAGGTGACGGCAGCCGGCACCACGGTCCCGGCCGCGTTCTTCAGCACGAATGCGCTGCCGGTGACGCCCTGGACAGCCGAGCTGAAGGTCGCGGTGACGTTGCTTCCGGCGGCAATGCCGGTGCTGCCGGAACCCGGAGTGCGGGCCGTAACCGTCGGTGCAGGGGCCGTGGGCGCAGTGACTATTGGCGCAGTGACCGTGCCTGCAGCCGGGTCCAAGTACAGCAGGCGGTTCGGCGTGCCGGCGGTGGCAGCCGTGACGGAGCCCGGCGTCGCACCGGAGAGCAGCTGGGTGGCTACCGCGGCGGGCGCAGCTTCAGGTGACCGAGAGAGGACCGCAGCTGCCGCGCCGGCTACATGCGGAGCCGCCATGGACGTGCCGCTCATCGAGGCCGTGGCCGTTGTCGAAGCTGTTCCGGCCGACGTGATTCCTACGCCCGGCGCGTACAGGTCGACGCAGGCGCCGAAGTTTGAAAAGGATGCCTGGCGGTCCGATGCGTCGCTCGCTGCCACGGTAAGCGCGTCAGGGACGCGGGCAGGCGAGCTGGTGCATGCATCGACAGCGGAGTTGCCGGCCGCAGCCACCACCGTGACGCCGTCATTGACGAGGGCCTGCACGGCCGAGTCCACCATAGTGCTGGCGGTGCCGCCAAGGCTCATGTTGGCAACAGCAGGCGTGCCGGTCTGGTGGTGCACGGCCACCCACTCCAGGGCTGCGATGACGTCAGAGTTGAAGCCGGACCCCGCGCAGTCCAGGACTCGTACGGGAATGAGGGTGGCTGCCTTTGCCACGCCGTAGGTCTTGCCCGCGATGGTGCCAGCCACATGGGTTCCGTGGCCGTTGCAGTCCCCCGTGCCGCGACCGTCGGCAACAGCGGTCCACCCGGCGCCGACGCGGCCGCCGAATTCGGTGTGGGATCCGAGGATGCCGGTGTCGATCACATAGGCGTTCACTCCAGTGCCTGACGCCGCCGACGTGTACGAGCCGGACAGGGGAAGGGCGCGCTGGTCGATGCGGTCCAGGCCCCACGGTGCCGACTGCTGGGTCTCGGAGGTCGTGACGGGAGCATCGATTTCGACGGCGGCCACCAGGCTGGAACGTACGAACTCAGCAGCCTGGGCGGCGGTTGCGGTCACCACCGCGCCCCGCAGGGCCTTCTCGAAGGTCCGTCCGACGGCGATCTTCCGCGAGCGCAGTTTGCCCGCCTCCTCCGCCACGTCCGTTCCGGCGGTGTAGCGCACCAGGTAGCGGGCAGTTCCGGACTGCTTCGAACCGGCGGCAGCCGAGCCGGCAGCCGAGTCAGTGGCACCGCCCGCCGTTGCGGCGGTTACACCCGCAGAGGTCACTGCGAGTGCCGTCAAAAGCAGCGTGGCCAAGGCGGGGCGGGTTCGTAGTGAAGAACGAATTTTGGGGTTCCTTGAGGATGGAGGACCGGTGGGAGAGGCCAACCTTCATGGCCAATTCCAGTGTATTTTTGGTCTCCTCAAAGAACTCCGAACCTTGCTTTTTCCTTCGCCAATGCTTGGAATCCTGCGCAAGCGCCGGAGTGATCCTGCGCTGCAGTCCGGAATGCGACGGCAGGCGCAGGATCAATGGCTGGCGTTCAGATGCGGGCGTGCTGTCCGTGGCTGGACGGCCGGCCGAACGAGGCCGCGCCAAGGAACTCCACGGCCACGAAAGGTTCGGAACCTACCACCCATTCGTCGTGTCCGGGGGGAATGGCGTAGGTGTCGTTGGCGCGGATGGTCTTCACGAGGCCGTCGGGCGTGGCGATCTCCAGCGTTCCGGAGATGCAGAATCCGAGGTGGTTGTGCTGGCAGAATTCCGTCTTCTCCGTGGGCTGGGAGTTTTCAGACCAGCGCCAGCCGGGGGCCAGAATGAGCCGGGCCACGGAATAGTCGTTGACACTGACGAGATCCACCTGCGCCTTGTCCGGGTATCTCTTTTTGTCCGGGACGTCGAAGGATTTTACCGAGAAAGCTGTCACGTAGTTGGGTGTCATGGCGCTGCCTGGGACTAGGGTGAGACCTTGAATTATGGGCACTCCGGGTGGAGAGAAGCTGAGGGTCTGCGGTTTGTCGGCTGTAGCCTGGCTGCGCAAACAATCCGCGGGTGTGCGGCTGCCCCCAGTACGCACGTGTAACAGGTCGGTGTTGACGTAGTACAACGGTAGCCTCCGCCGTCCCGAAGTCAATGGGCGAAAAACTCATCCGGCCTGGGGCCGGTTCCCGCTCCCTCCCAAGTCCCAAGGAAGAGGACGACGGCGGGCCGCCGCCCGCCGTCGTCCTCTTCTGTCAGTAATCGAACCTCAGTGATCGCTCGCGTAAAGCTTGACGAAGTTCCGCAGGATCTTCATTGGTTCCGTCGCGGTGAAGGTCCTGGCAGCAGCCATCAGCTCTTCTGCGGACTCGGGCGGAAAATAGCCTGCGTGGCGGTAGATGTCGATCCGGGTGACGAGGCCTTCAGCATCCAGCTCCGGGTGGAACTGTGTGGCGTACAGGTTCTTCTTGATGCGGAACATGTGCACCGGGCAGGTCTCCGAGCTCGCCAGCAGCACCGCATGGGACGGAAGGACCGTACAGCCTTCCTTGTGGCCGGTGAAGGCCGTGAACTGCACCGGCAGCCCTGCCAGCAGCGGATCCTCCAGCCCCTCCGGACTCAGGCTGATGGTCACCCCGCCCAGCTGCTCCCCATAGGTCCGGTCTATCACCGCCCCCTGATGCAAGCCCAGGGTGCCGACGCCGTAGCAGGCACCGAGAAACGGGAAGTCCTCGGCGACGATCCGGTCCAGCAACCCCGCGAGTTCACGCTCCACCCGGTGCTGCGTTTTGGACTTCTTTTCCGGCGGATCGCTGGAAGTGAAGGGGCTGCCGCCAACGATCACCCCTGAATGGTCGTCCAGGTCCACCTCCGGCAGCGGGCCCTGCTCCAGGCGGATCCTCTGCAACTGCGCAGGCTCCAGTCCTCCGTACCGCAGATAGGCCTCGTACTCGTCCTCGGCGGCAACGTCCTCTGCCCTCGAGGCGAGCAACAGAAACGGCTTCATGGCTGCTTGAGGAGGGCAGCGTCGGAAACAAGGTCACTGCGCTCCGCGGTGATGGCTTGGGCCCGCGTGGCCCGCGACACCCCCAGCCGCTCGGCAAGATCACGCTCCCCCGGCAGCGTGTCCCCGGGGCCAAGCTGGGCCGATTCGATGAAGTCCATCAGCTGTTCCACCAGCTGCTCGTAGAGCCGCGGGCGTGACCCACGCGAGATCTGTTGCGTAGCTGTTTCTTCGGCATGACCCGTCCTCCCCGCGACATTCTCAGGCCTAGCCTACTTCCGGAGTGGTGGAGCTGCTCCCCCGGAGGCTCGAAAAGTACCGCCGCCTGGGCGTAGCTTTCCCGGCCGGGCTGCAGCTGCTGACGGCTAGCGGGAACGCTTGGTTCTTGACAGCCGATGAATGCGGGAGCTAGATGAACTAGGTGATGCTCACGGCACACAAGGGCACTCAGCAGAGGAGTGGCAGTCATGACTGAGAATCTGGAAGGGATGCAGCGCATCCACAGCGAGGCTCCTGCCGAAGGGGATGAGACCGCTGATCCCACAGATATCCGCATGCATTCGCAGGACCCCGCCGAGGGCGCCGATTCCCCGGACGGGCCCGTCAAGTAGGCATCCGCAACAGTGAGGAACTGGCAGCTGACAGACTCTTCTGCAGGTTCTAACATAGCCGTAACCCGCGGGTAATCCGCGCGGGTGAAAATTAAGTCTCAGTATCCAACTGACTGGCCTTTGCTAACTGGGGGCAGCCACTCGACGAGGAAGTCACGAGGCATGAACAGTCACGACAACAACACGTCCGAATCCTTCCGGCAAGCCGTGCGCGCCGACGAACGGCCGGACCTAAGAAGCATTCACGTCCGCGAGGATGTGGCGCGGGCAGGCCGTTGCGGCAATGTGCATATGGCAACAGGCCGCACGTGCATCCTGCCCGAACGACATCACGGTTCGTGCGAGTTCGTACGGCCGGATGAGGCGAGCGGCCTCACTCCGTAAAGCACCGCAGTCAGGTCGCCGGTTCGCCAGCCAGGTCAGCCGCCGGAGCAAGCATCCACCGCTCGCCGTCGGGTTCGTGGCTGATGACCACCGAGGCGCTTTCACCGTTCGCTGCATCGATAGCGGCCAACAGCGCATCCTGCATTTGCTGGGCATGCGCGAGTCTTTCCTCCATCGTGCCCGGGAGGTTGCTGTTGTCGACGAGGATGTGCGCCCTGCCGTCGACCACAACCTTCAGGGAATACCCCGTCTCCTCGTGAACTGATCCACGGGAGGACGCGATTTCTGTGACACGGTCCGCACGGACCATACTGTGGCTGATCGTGCGAAGCCACACGCCTCCCATGAGAACTCCTTTGCTCGCCGCATGCGGAAGGAATTGTCCCTCAGTGAAACCGTAGCCCGTGAAACCCCGGTTGTAAGCCCCCAATTTCAGATTGGCCACGTCGGTCATGGGTTTCATCGTCGCCGAATAGGGTTTCCCCAAGCTCCGACATCATTTCCCCAAGTTCCCCCCGCGATAGTTGACGGCACAAGGAAAGACGCAACGGGTCTATCCGGGCTACCGGTTGACGAGGGGGACAAATGTTTCGCACCTTTTGGCGGTTCCGTAGGGCGGCTGCTCCACACGCCTGGGCAATGGGCGGCGGCGCGCTGCTGGTCATTTTTGTCGCAGCAATGCAAGTGGCACTGCCCTGGCCGATGAAGATCATTGTTGACGACGTCCTGCAGCCGCTGGGCAAATCGGGCACGGAAACGACCCCGGAGTTCTTGGGTCTCGGCAGCCTGAACCCGCTCCAGCTGTTGCTGCTGGCTGCATCGGCGCTGCTCGTCCTGACGGTGATGAATGCCGCGGCGGATTATCTGGGGACACTGCTGCTCAATGGCGTCGGCGAGAAGACCATGGCCACTATCCGGGCGGACGTCTTCGTGCACCTTCAGCGCCTGTCGCTGTCATTTCATGACAGGCAGCGGCTGGGCGACCTTGTCACCCGGACCACCACGGACGTGGATTACGTCCGTTCCCTGATGGTGTCGATGCTTTCCGTGCTGCTGCCGAACATTTTCATTCTGGGCTTCATCACCACCATCTGCGTTCTCGTGGACCCGACGTTCGCATTGATCGGCCTGGCAGTTGCTCCGCTGATGTTCGTGACCGTCCTCGTGTACCGGCGCCGCATCAAGAGCGCTTCCAAGGAGGCCCGCAGCAAGGACAGCGACATCGCAGCGGCCATGTCCGAGACGTTCGCTTCCGTGCGGGTGATGCAAACGTACACCAGCGAAACGCAGCACGAAGAGGCCTTCCGGTTCCGGAACGACGGGCGCATGAACGCCGGCCTCAAGGTCATCCGGCTACAGTCGATGTTCTCTCCCCTGGTGGACGTAATTGCCACACTGGGCACCGTGCTGGTGCTGTGGATCGGCGCGCAGCGTGTACTGGACGGAACCATGACGCTGGGCCTGCTACTCGTCTTCATCGCCTACCTCAAAGCGATGTATTCGCCCATGAAATCCCTGGCGAAACTGACCACAGTGATCAGCCGCGGCCAGGCCAGCGCCGAGCGCATTCAGGAAATCCTGGACACCGCTCCGGCCATTGCGGATGAGCCCGACGCTGTCCCCGCCCCGCGCCTGACTGGCAGGGTGGAGTTGCGGAACGTCAGCTTCGGCTACCAGGACCGGGACGTGCTGCACGAAATCAACCTCAAGGCCGAACCGGGAAGCCTGGTGGCCATTACGGGTCCCACGGGCGCCGGAAAGTCGTCCATTGTCAGCCTGATCCCGCGGCTTTACGACGCCACCGCGGGGACGGTGCTGCTCGACAGGATCGACATCCGGAAGCTGCAGGTACCCACAGTCCGCAAACAGATTTCAATGGTCCTGCAGGAGTCCATCCTGTTCCGCGGAACCATCTACGACAACATCGCCTATGGCTGTGAGAGCGTAAGCCGGGAGCAGGTGCTGGCGGCAGCAGAGGCAGCCTACGTAGACGAGTTCGTCCGCGACCTGCCCCAGGGATACGACACCCCGGTGGCAGAGCGGGGCGTCACGCTGTCAGGCGGGCAACGCCAGCGCATCGCCATAGCCCGCGCGCTCATGCGGGATTCACCAATCGTCATCCTCGACGAACCGACGTCGGGCCTGGACGCGATCTCCGAGCAGTACGTCATGCAGGGGCTCGACCGGCTCATGGCCGGACGCACCGTGATCGTCATCGCCCACAGGCTATCCACGCTCAAGCGTGCCGACAGGATCTACGTCCTCAACCATGGCCGGATCATCGAAACCGGCCGGCACGAAGAGCTTGTCGCAGCAGGCGGCCTGTACAGCCGGCTCGATGAAATTCAGCACCCCCAGGAACCCGCGATTCCGGCCCTGGCCCCGGTACGGGCTCAAAGCATGCAGACGGAGGCAAGAGTATGAGTAAGACCAGGCTGCCCACCTACGGGGCACTGCCCTGGCGCATCGGAACCAAAGGGGCAGTCGAGGTGCTCCTGATCCACCGCCCCCGTCACGGCGACTGGTCCATCCCGAAGGGCAAAGCCGAACCCGGAGAAACCGGCCGCGAATGCGCGGCACGGGAAGTGCGGGAGGAAACCGGCTTTGACTGCCGCCTCGGAGCAGAGCTACCGCCGATTAGGTATGAGGACAGAAAGAACAGAGTCAAGACGATCCGCTACTGGGCTGCGGCTGCCGAATCGGGGCATTTCACTGCCAACCAGGAAGTGGACGCCATCCGCTGGCTTTCACTGCCCGCAGCCCTGCGCACGGTGACAGAGCCGCGCGACCGGCCTCCGATCGTTGCACTGGGCACCCAGCTTCAGCTGCAGCTGGGGGTGAGGCCAGTACCGGAACGGGAGAAGATGCTGTTGCTCGTCCGCGGCGCCCAGGTCATCAGGGGCGGCAACGACCGCGCCGACAGCGGCGCGCTGCCAGCAGGCGCCACCGGACTTGCCGACGCGTCACTCGCGGCTTTGGGATCCATGTTCGAAATCGAGCGCGTCCTGTCCGCCCCGTCGCCGCGCTGCATCGGCACGGTCGCTGAACTGGCGCGGCAGGAGTCCCTGGAAGTGGAGCAATCGCATCACCTGGCCGGAGGAAGCCTCGAAGCCACCCTGGACCTGGTGGCGCAGCTGCGCGGGAGGGGAACGGTGCTGTGCACCCACGAGGACGTCATGGCTGGCGTCCTCGCCCACCTCAGCCGGCACGAGCGGACTGTCCTGAACAAGCGTTTCCGCGTCCGGAAGGGATCGGCATGGGTTGTGACGGGTGACGGCAGCCGGTACCGCTCCGCCTACTATCTTCCCCTGTCCGCGCCGGCCCCCGAGGGAACCCAGAACGCGGGTTCCGCCCAGTAGCCACGTGCCCGCACTTCCGGCCGGGCGTACCCTCGGATTGTGGACATTGTCGAATTCCTGTCCGCGCGCATCGCGGAGGACGAGGCCGCGGCCAGTCGTCTTCTGCGCGACCGGACGCTGTCCAAGTCAGCGCAGTGGTACGAGGAGCGGCTCCTGCTCGAGTGCGCTGCAAAACGCAGGATCCTCGTGATCGTCGAGAACGCACGGCAGACGGCATTGGCGGCGCTGGTCAGCAACCCTTACGGCGACGGCACCCAGTGGATTCCCGACGCCCTCCAATGGACCACCCTGTCGCTGAATGCCCTGGCTCTGCCATATTCCGACCATCCTGAATTCGAGCCGCACTGGCTCTCCGACGGCCGGTAGAAGGACAGCCGGAACCAGGACCGGCCTTAGGGGCCTGCCCCTAGGACCCGCCAGTCCAGAGACGCTGCCACCACGACTTCCTGGGTTGGGGCTCGGACGGTCCTTCAGCAGCAGAGGTGGCAGCGGCGGCGGCACGGCGCTCCCGCCAGCGCTGTACCTCGACGCCGGGGTCCCTGGTTTGGGTGATCACCGGCGGACCGCCCTGAAGCTGGCGCCGCGCGTCGATGACGCGGGCGTTGAAGTCTTCAACGAGGTCCCGTACCTGTTTTTCCGAGTACTGCGTATCCAGCCGGGCATCGAGCTCCGCGTCCTCTGTCCGTAGGAGGATGGCCTTCGGTCCCACGCCTGTGAGATGCTCCCGCTGGATGAGGCCCTTCACCCACCAGTCGGGATCGTAATTCGTTCCCAGCCCGGGAATCGGCTTGCCGGCGTATTTCAGGTTGTCAAACTTCCCTTGCGCCATGGCGTCCCGGATGAGGTATTCGACCCTCGCCGGGTCGGAGACCTTCCCGCGTTTTTGCCGCTCCTCTTCCTCAGCGGCGTTGAGCTCGGCTTCTTCCTCCGCAGTGATGCCCGCGCCCCTTGCGGCACGCAGCTCGGACAGCCGCTCCATTTTGCGCCTAAACTCCTCGGCCGCCCCGCCGCCCATCGTCAACCACCGCTTTCAGCCCTGGATTTTGCCCTGGCTTCCAGTATTCCGACGGTCCGGCTGCCTTTCAACGGCACTTTGACCGGCCTACGTGGGGTCGGCCTACATGGGGTCCGGCCAGTTCCCTATCCTGGCGCTGTCCGAGCCAAGAACTCCTGCAGGGCCGCCCGTTACCTGTCCGTCCTCACCTGCAGAACGGACCGCGGGTTGTGCCGGCGGGCTGGCGGGGTCAGGATTGAGGTCATCGGCGTCGGCCTTAGAGGCGGCTGGAACCTCGGCCATCGGGTGTTTCATCGCTGGATCCGTCCTTCGGGCAGTGGTTTGCGGCCGCCCAGTCCGACGTGTTCAGGCCCGTCATGCTGACTGCCCCGCCCGGCCGCTTCATGCCCTAAGAGTAGAGTCGCCCTTTGCGGGACGGATCCGTGGTCAGTACGCGATTTTTCAGCCAGGCGGCTACCTGTTCACTCGGTACCAGCTAGACGCGGAAACCACGACGGCGGGAGGCAGCCCCGCCGTCGGCGGGATTCCCCCAGAGCCCCGCTTCAACCTACATGTGCTCTGCCCCGGGATCCTTCTCCGGTTCCGGCTTCTGGTCTTCACTGTGATCCAGAACCTGCCACACGACCACTGCCCCCGTGACAGCGGCAGCCACAATTCCAAGGACCATCCAGGCAATCCTGGAAGCCCCTCCCCTGGTGCGGGACTTACCCTCCGCCATAGTCAAGGCGTCCCTGACGTGTGCCTTGTTCGCAGCTCTTTTCAACTGAATCATCTCCACCTTTCGGACTCCGCCCGCAGCGCGCCCGGCTCCGTGCGCCTGAAATATCCAAATAGTAACGGAGGTGAGGTGCCTGTGCTGTACGGCCAGGGCCGCGAGAGCCAGGTCTTTCCCGGTCGCTTCCACAGGACCTTGACAAAGCTGCCACGCAACAAGCTAGATAGTAAGTACGCTTATCAGTTGTTGCTCCAGACGTGCAGAATGAACTGGTCCCCGATAGTTGGACCGGGTTAGTAAGGGCCTAAGCCGCGAGGGCCTGGCTTCGGTATTGTATCGGGCTCAGGCCCTTGAGCTT
>NZ_JBIVOQ010000021.1:0-32471 GCF_044754225.1 Arthrobacter sp. NPDC093125
ACGCCGAACTGGCCGACGGTGACGTCTTCGAAGTCGGCGGCGCGACCCTGGAGGCGATCCACACCCCCGGCCACTCACCGGGCTCCACCTGCTTCCACCTCGCCTCAGAGGGCACCGTGTTCACCGGGGACACCCTGTTCAACGGCGGCCCCGGCGCCACCGGCCGCTCCTACAGCGACTACCCCACCATCCTGACCTCCATCCGGGAACGGTTGTTGCCGCTTCCGGCCGAGACGGTGGTCCGCACCGGCCATGGCGACAACACCACCATCGGTGCCGAGCGGGAGACGCTGGCCAAGGTGAGCCAGTAGAGCAGGTTCCGCAGTAGGGCAGGGTTTCCCACATCAAGCAGGATCCCGTGAGGCGCGCCAGGACAGCTGGCGCGCCTTGCCGGGCGTTTTGAACAAGCACGGCGTTAGCCGGTAAGGAAGTTGGAACAATGAAGTTCGGCATACAGCCCGCCCCCGTTGCGGACATCAACGAGGACTCCCTGGCGGTCGGCAAACCGAAAACGGAAGCCGCCGGCGTGAAGGCTGTGATGGTGGCCCTGGAGCGCGCTGTAGCCCAGGCCGGTGTCACCCGGACGGCGCAGTCCCTGCTGCGCCTGAACCAGCGCGGCGGCTTCGACTGCCCGGGCTGTGCGTGGCCGGAGTCGGACAAGAAGCGCAAGGCTGCCGAGTTCTGCGAAAACGGCGCCAAGGCGGTGGCCGAGGAAAACACACTCCGCACCGTCGGGGCTCAGTTCTGGGCGAAGCACTCCATCGCGGAGCTGGCGGAGAAGACGGAGTACTGGCTGGGCAACCAGGGCCGGCTGAGTGAACCGGTGGTGATCCGGGAAGGCGAGACGCACTATTCGCCGATCTCCTGGGCTGAGGCGTTCGAGCTGATTGGCGAGCACATCCGGGCCAGCACCCCGGACCGCTGCGTTTTCTACACCTCCGGCCGCACCGCGAACGAGACCGCGTTCCTGTACCAGTTGTTCGCGCGGGCCCTGGGCACCAACAACCTGCCGGACTGTTCCAACATGTGCCACGAGTCCTCCGGCTCGGCGCTGAACCCGACCATCGGCATCGGCAAGGGCACGGTGTCCCTGGATGACATCCACGATTCCGAGCTGATCTTCGTCGTCGGGCAGAACCCCGGCACCAACCACCCCCGCATGCTCTCGGCGCTGAAGGAGTGCAAGGACAAGGGCGGCAAGGTGGTGGCGGTGAACCCGCTGCCTGAGGCCGGCCTGTTCAACTTCAAAGACCCGCAGACCGTCTCCGGCGTGGTCGGCGGCGGCACGCCGCTGGCCGATGAATACCTGCAGATCAAGGTCGGCGGGGACCTGGCGCTGTTCCAGGCCCTGGGCCACCTGCTGCTGGCGGCCGAAGAACGAAACCCGGGCACCGTCGTCGACCATTCCTTCGTTCAGGCGCAGACCGACGGCTTCGAGGCCTACCGCCAGGCGCGCCGGGAGCTGGACTGGACCGAAACCGAGAAGGCAACGGGCCTGTCCCGGGCCCAGATCGAGGACGTCGCCGGGATGCTCATCCGGTCCAAGGCCACCATCTTCTGCTGGGCCCTGGGCGTGACCCAGCAGCCGCACTCGGTGGACACCATCAAGGAAATGATCAACGTCCTGCTGCTGCAGGGCAACTTCGGCAAGCCCGGCGCCGGTGCCTGCCCGGTCCGCGGGCACTCCAACGTCCAGGGCGACCGCACCATGGGCATCTGGGAAAAGCCGAAGGAATGGCTCCTGCAGGCACTCGACAACGAGTTCGGGATCGCCTCCCCGCGGCACCACGGCTACGACGCCGTCGAATCCATGGAGGCCTTCGAACGCAACGAGGTGGACGTGTTCGTCTCCATGGGCGGGAACTTCTCCTTGGCCTGTTCGGATACCGAGACGCTGGAAGCCGGGATGCAGCGGATCGGGCTGACCGTGCACATCTCCACCAAGCCCAACCGGTCCCACATCGTGCACGGCCGCACCTCGCTGATCCTGCCCACCCTGGGCCGGACGGACAAGGACGACAAGCACGCCAAGGGCGCCCAGTTCCTCTCGGTGGAGGACTCCATGTCCGTGGTCCACTCCACCCAGGGCAGGCTGACCCCGGTCTCAGAGCACCTGCTCGCCGAACCGGTGATCGTGGCGCGCATGGCCGAGGCCACCTTCGGCCCGGACCACCCGGTGGACTGGAAGGCCATGGCCGAGGACTACGACGTGATCCGGGACCACATCTCCCGCGTCCTTCCCGGCTTTGAGGACTTCAACACCCGGGTACGGACCAAGAACGGCTTCGTGCTGCCCAACCCGCCCAGGGACACCCGCTCCTTCGCCACCGACATCGGCCGCGGCCGCTTCACCGTCAGCCCGCTGGAATACCTGACACCGCCGGAGGGGCACCTGGTGCTGCAGACCATCCGCAGCCACGACCAGTACAACACCACCTTCTACGGCCTGGATGACCGCTACCGCGGCATCTCCGACGGCCGCCGCGTCATCCTCATCCACCCCGAGGACCTCGCCGAGCAGGGCTTCCAGGACCGCGACCTCGTAGACGTGATCAGCACCTTCCAGGGCCAGGACCGGCACGCCGAGAAGTTCCGGCTCGTGGCCTACCCCACCGCGAAGGGCTGCGCCGCCGCGTACTTCCCCGAAGCCAACGCCCTGGTCCACAAAGAAAACGTCGCCCGGGTGTCGAACACCCCCGGATTCAAGGCGATGTTCGTCCGCTTCGTGCCGCATGTTCCTGAGGGGTCCGAGGCGCCATAGTCAGGGATGCCACGTTCTCGAGCCGTGGGTTCAGGTCGTCGCCGCCGTCCACAACGCCGGTCTCCCACCATAGGTGCAGGCCGTCGTCGGACACCTCAAGGCTGGCGAGGTTGTTGCTGAACCAGGGACCCCTGACGCGGGACCAGCGAAAGGGTGGGTCCGGAACACGCGCTGAGCGTGCCACCAGGGCGCCGATGGGAACGGCCAGTCCGTAGGACATGACGGCCCCGAAGGATCGCATGAGCCGGGGGAGCGGGTTGCGGATCGGGGAGCAGACTGCCTGCAGGATGCGGCTGCCGGAGGAGCGTTCTACCTCAGCGACATAGGAGAAGTGCACGTCCCCGGAGAGGAAGGTAACGGTTTCCGGGGCCGGGCCGCGTTTACCGTCGGCGACCTCGGTCGCCATGGCAGCCACGTCCCGGAAGCTCTGTTGGAAGGCGCCCCAGTGTTCCAGGTCCACCGCTTGGCGCAGCTTTTCACCCGCCCGCGCAGCCAGCTTGCCCCACGCGCCCTCGGATATGGCCTCATTCCAGGACTCGACATGGTGCAGGCCCATCGGCAGCAGGAAAGGCAGCGACGTGGCCACCAGCAGGTGACGGAAGCCGCCGCGCATCTGCCCGTCCAGCCAGGTCATTTCCGCGCCGTCCAGCAGGGCACGCCGTTCCGGGTCCAGGTTCCGGGCGGCGCGGGAATCGACCACGATGAGCCTCGTGTCTCCGAAGTCCCGGCAGAAGCTCCACCGGTACGAGGCCGGGTCCTGGTCTGCGAGTTCGGCGAAGCGGTCCAGCTCCGCGCTCAGGTCGGGTTCGTCCCCGCCCGGATGCAGAACGATCTGCTGCCAGATCACATCCTCCGCCCGCTCCTGCGGTGAGAGGTTTCCGAGATGCTGATAGACCCAGTAGGAAGACAGCCCGGCGACGATCCGCTCATGCCACCACGACGTGGCTTCCATCTTCTTCTTCCAGCTCAGCGAGGCGTTCCAGTCGTCACGGATGTCGTGGTCATCGAAGATCATGGCGCTGGGCAGGGTGGACAGCAGCCATCTGTTTGCCGGGTCGGACCAGGCCAAGTGGTACAGGTGGGCGTATTCCTCGTAGTCCTTGAGTTCCTCGCCAGGCGGTTCCTTGATGTCCCTGCGGGCCCGGATGAACTCCTGCATCTCTTCACTGGTTGAGTCCGCGTAGACCTGGTCTCCCAGGAAGACCACCAGTTCCGGCCATGTTGTGCCGTTGGTTGTGCCGCTGGCGGTGCCGCTGCCGGCGGCAAGGGCCAAGGCGTAGGCGCGCAGGGAATCGACGCCGTGCGTGCGGTTGCCGGAGGCATCGTGCGGAACGCTGGTGCGGCAGGAGCCGTAGGCCAGTCGAAGCTGTGCGCCGGGCTTCAAGGTGGCGATCACCGGCGGCGGAAACTCCGAGTCCGGATCGGGCCAGGAATGGTTTCCGTCAATTTCCACGGTGTAGGGCACCACCGCTCCCGGCTCCAGCCCCTCTGCCTCCACCAGGGCGTAATGGTGGCCGTGTACCGCGAAGGTGCGGGCCTCCCAGCTTTGCCGGCCCGCGCGGACTGTGACGCGGGCAGCGTCCCGGGTTTCCACCCAGATGCTCGCCGAGGTCTCATCCACGTGCCGCATGATCGGGCCGAGCACCAGGGATGAGGTAGTCATGACTCTGTTCTACCCGCTCGGGGCCCGCCTCGGCTATGGGGTGTGGCTGCGGGGTCCGCCGTCACCCCCACCACATCGCGCGAACGTACAGTTGAGGCCCCGCTGCCTTTCGGAAGCGGGGCCTCAAGTGTACGCTCGCGCTCAACCAGCGCTGGCTGTTAGCCGCGGAGGCGCTCCATGCCCGGGTCGAACAGCGGTTCGGCGGTGACGGTCGCGGCTACCCGCTCACCGAAGTACTCGATCTCCACAGAGTCCCCGACCTCGACGGCGGCCGGCAG
Source organism: Arthrobacter sp. NPDC093125 (assembly GCF_044754225.1). Classification (NCBI taxonomy): domain Bacteria; kingdom Bacillati; phylum Actinomycetota; class Actinomycetes; order Micrococcales; family Micrococcaceae; genus Arthrobacter; species Arthrobacter sp. NPDC093125. The sequence continues at coordinate 4,703 of NZ_JBIVOQ010000021.1, forward strand.
CCAGGCGTAGGCAATCGGCTTCCGCACGGAGTAGCCGTAGGCGGCGCTGGTGACGTAGCCCGCCGCCGCGCCGTTCACGTATACGGGCTCCTTGCCCAGCACGATGGAGGTGCCGTCGTCCACGGTGAGGCACCGCAGGATCTTCTCGGCGGGCTGTTCCTTGCGGGCGGCCAGGGCCTCGGCCCCGATGAAGCCCACCTTGTCCTTGGCGACCGAGAAGCCCAGGCCGGACTGGTACGGGTGGTGCTCGGAGGTCATGTCCGTGCCCCACAGCCGGTAGCCCTTCTCGAGGCGCATGCTGTTGAACGCGCCGCGCCCGGCGGCGACGATGCCGTGCTCCTGGCCGGCTTCGAAGAGCAGGTCCCAGAGCTTGAGGCCGTACTCCGCGGTTGTGTAGAGCTCCCAGCCGAGCTCGCCGACGTAGGAGAGCCGCATGGCTGTGACCGGGATGCCGCCCACGGAGATTTCCTTGGTGCGGAAGTACTTCAGGCCGTCGTTGGAGAGGTCGTCCGTACTGACCTTTCCGATGACTTCGCGTGCCAGCGGCCCCCACAGGCCGATGCAGCAGGTGCTCCCGGTGATGTCGGCGACGTGCGCCCACTGACTGGGATCGGCAGCCGACTGCTTCCTGGCCTCAACGCGGAGGTAATCGAAGTCGACGTTGCTGTTCACGCCAAGCTGGAAAGTCTCCTCCCCGAGCCTGGCCACGGTGACGTCACTGCGGATGCCGCCGTCGTCCGCCAGCAGGAGGCAGTAGGTTACCGCGCCGGGCTTCTTGGTGATGTTGCCGGTGCTGAGGCGCTGCAGCAGCGCCAGCGCGCCCGGGCCGTTCACCGAGAGCCGCTTGAGCGGCGTCATGTCATAAAGCCCGACGGCGGTGCGCGTCTTCCACGCTTCGGCCGCCGAGATGGGCGAGGAGAACATGGCGGCCCACGGTTCGCGTTCCGGGGTCTGCCACTCTGCCGGGAGTTCCTCCAGCAGGCCGCGGTTGGCCTCGAACCAGTGCGGACGCTCCCAGCCCGCCGACTCCAGGAAGAAGGCTCCGAGTTCCTTCTGGCGGACGTTGAACGGGCTCACCCGCAGGTCGCGGGGGGATTCCTTGGGCTGCAGCGGGTGCAGGATGTCGTAGATCTCGACGAAGTTCTGCTGGGACGTTTCGCTGACGTATTCGTCGCTGGTCTGGACCTCTTCGAACCGTTCGATTTCGCAGCCGTGCAGATCCGTGCGGGACTGTCCATCGACCAGCAGTTCGGCCATCGCCTTGGCCACGCCCGCGGAGTGCGTGACCCAGACGGCTTCGGCAACGAAGAAGCCTTCGACCTCGGGCGACTCGCCCATGAGGGGGCCGCCGTCGGGGGTGAAGGAGAAGATGCCGTTGAAGCCGTCCTGGATCTGGGTCCGGTGCAGGGCGGGCAGCAGGTCCTGGCAGTCTTCCCATGAAGGCGCGAAGTCCTCCAGGGTGAAGTCCAGGCGGGAGGGCATGCGGTGCTCGGACATCTGGTCTGCGTCCACGCGGGGGAGGAGTTCCATGTCGACGGGCAGCGGGCGGTGGGCGTAGCTGCCGATGCCGATGCGGTCGCCGTGCTCACGGAAGTACAGGTCCCTGTCCTGGTAGCGGAGGATGGGCGAGCGGGCACCGTTCGGCTGCTCGTTCAGGCCCTTCTGTTCGGCCAGGGCGGTGGTCTTGACGTACTGGTGGGCGAGCGGCAGCAGGGGCACCTTCATGCCCACCAGCTTGCCCACCTCGCGGCCCCAGAACCCGGCGCAGGAAACCACAATGTCCGCCGGGATCACTCCGGAGGAGGTTTCCACGCCGGTGACCTTGCCGCCCGCCTGTTCAATGCCGGTGACGGCAGTGGACCCGAGGAACGTCACGCCCGCTTCGCGGGCGCGGCTGATCAGCAGCTGGACTGCCCGGGCCGCGGAGGCGAGTCCGTCGGAGGGAACGAGGAGACCGCCAAGGACCTGGCGCCCGTCCCTGAACTGTCCCTTATTCAGCAGCGGCCAGTACTTCTCGCATTCATCCGCGTCGATGATCCGGCCCTCAACGCCCCAGGAGGTGGCGTAGCCGAGCTTGCGCTTGAGGTCCTGCAACCTGGTTTCGGTGGTGGCAAGCTCCAACCCGCCCACCTGGTTGAAGCAGGACGTTCCCTCGGCGCTGAGGGACAGGAGCTTATTGACCGTGTAGGTGGCGAACTCCGTCATGGTCTTGGACGGGTTGGTCTGGAAGACCAGTCCGGGGGCGTGGGAGGTGGAACCACCGGCGAGCTCCAGCGGGCCCTGTTCGACGACGGTGATGTTGTTCCAGCCCCGGCTGGCCAGTTCGTCCGCAAGGTTGGTGCCGACAATGCCGGCGCCGATGATGACGACCCGTGGTGATGCGCTCATAAGTGGTTCTCCTGGTTGCTTTGCGGACGTTGCCGTCAGCGGAATACGACGGTGCGGGTGTTGTTGAGCAGGACGCGGTGCTGGCAGTGCCACTTCACGGCCCGGGACAGGGCCTGCGATTCAGCGTCCCGGCCGACTGTGACCAGAGCGTCCGGATCGAGGCTGTGGTCCACCCTGAAGACCTCCTGCTCGATGATTGGCCCCTCGTCGAGGTCCGCGGTCACGTAGTGCGCGGTAGCCCCCACGAGCTTGACACCGCGGTCGTAGGCCTGGTGGTAGGGCTTCGCTCCCTTGAAACCGGGCAGGAAGGAATGGTGGATGTTGATGGCCCGGCCGCGCAGTTCGTTGGACAAGCCGTCGGAGAGAACCTGCATGTAGCGCGCCAGCACCACGAGGTCCGCGTCGTACTCTTTGACGAGTTCCAGCAGCCGGGCCTCGGCCTCGGGCTTGGTTGCGGCGGTCACCGGAACATGGATGAAAGGCAGCCCGGCGTTTTCCGCCATGGGGCGCAGATCCTCATGGTTGGACACCACGACGGCGATCTCAGCGCCGAGGCTGCCGGCCCGCCAGCGGAAGATCAGGTCGTTGAGGCAGTGGCCGAACTTCGAGACCATGATCAGCAGACGCTGGGGCTGGCCGTCGTGGATGGCGAAATCCATGCCGAATTCGACGGCCGTTGGCGCGAACTCGGCAGTGAGGCCTTTGGCGGTCTGCTGGTTGAGTCCGTCGGCACCCGCGAAATCCAGATGTGCCCGGTCACGGGTTTCTAGTGCGCCGCCCGTGAAAGCGGTGCGCAGGTACAGTTTCCCGCTGACGTGGTCATCGAACTGCTGGTGCTCCACGATGTCGAAACCGCGGTCGGCCAGGAAGGTGGTCACCGCCCTGACAATGCCTGGCCGTTCGGGGCAGGCCAGGGTGAGGACGAACTCCGCAGGGCGCGTCTTGGCCAGGGAGCGCGGGGCGGCCACGGTTTCCGTCGTAAAGGGTGCTGCGGCGCCGGCGGACCGGGCTTCAAGAGTTGTGGTCACGATATCTCCTACTTGGGGGTCACGGCGCTGGAACCGCCGGGACAGGGGGCGTCGCCGGCGCAGCGTTCGCCGCACTCATGCTTGGTTACAAGGTCGAACTGGACGCCGCCGTGCTGGTCGACGCCGGTGCGGATGGCCCGTTCGACGACGGTCGTGGCGAGCCTGCGCCGCAGGGCCAGCGGGTCGCGGCGCAGGTCCCGCGCCAGGGCGACACAGAGCAGCAGCATGACCAGTACGAATGGCAGGGCGGCGACGATGGTGATTCGTTGCAGTCCGGACAAGGCTTCTGATGGTTCATCTCCACCGGCCAAGAGCATCACTGCGGCTACTCCGCCAGTCAGCAGGCCCCAGAAGATCACCAGTCCGCGGCGGGGTTCGTTGGACCCGTTGGAGCTCAGTGAGGCCATGACGATGGAGGCCGAATCGGCTCCGGTGATGAAGAAGATCGCTACCAGGACCATGGCCAGGGCAATCACTGCGGCGATAGCCCAGCCAGCCATGGGGAGGTTCTTGACCAGGTCGAAGAGGGCGCCGTCGAACGAAATGGTGGGCACGCCGTCGACCATTTTGGCGAGTCCGTCTGCCGGGTTGTCCGTCTTGTCAGCTTCGGCCTGGATGCTGAAGGCGGTGCCGCCGAAGATGCCGAACCAGATGACGCTCACGATGCTGGGCACCAGGAGCACGCCGGTGACGAACTGCCGGATGGTCCGGCCGCGGCTGATGCGGGCGATGAACATGCCAACGAACGGTGTCCAGGACACCCACCAGGCCCAGTAGAAGATGGTCCAGCCGGACATCCAGGTGCGCAGGGCGTCGTCTCCGACAGCTTCAGTGCGGGATGACATTTCCGCCAGATCACGGGCGTAGTCGCCGACAGCGGAAGGGATCAGGTTGAGGATGAACATGGTGGGGCCGGCCACGAAGACGATGAGGGCCAGTATGACGGCGAGCACCATGTTGATGTTGGACAGCCACTGGATGCCGCGGCTAATGCCGGAGACGGCGGAGGCCACGAAGCAGGCTGTCAGGATGGCGACGATCACCACGAGCACGGGCGTGCCGATTTCCCCGGCCCAGCCGTTGGACGTCAGGCCGCTGCCGATCTGCAGGGCGCCCAAACCCAGGGATGCTGCGGTGCCGAAGAGCGTGGCGAAGATGGCCAGGATGTTGATGAACTTCCCGACCGGTCCTTCGACCATCCTGACGCCGAAGAGGGAGGTGAAGGCGGCGGAGATCAGCTGCTTGCGGCCGAGGCGGTAGGTACCGTAGGCCATGGCGATTCCTACCACGGCGTACATGGCCCAGGGGTGCAGGGTCCAGTGGAAGATGGAGGTGGCCATGGCGGTCTGGATGGCTTCGGGGGTCTGTCCGTCCACGGTGCCGGGCGGGGGAGAGATGTAGTGGTAGAGAGGTTCGGCAACGCCGTAGAACATGAGGCCGATGCCCATGCCGGCGGCGAACATCATGGCCACCCAGGACACGGTGCGGAATTCGGGTTTTTCGCCGTCCTTGCCCAGCGGGATGTTGCCGAACTTACCGAGGGCAAGCCACAGGACGAAAATGACGAAGAGGGAGGCCAGCCCCATAAACAGCCAGCCGGTGTATTGCATGACCCAGTCAAGGATGTTCTGGGAGGTGCTGGAGAGGCTGTCGCGCCCGAAGAAGCCCCACATGATGAAGGCAACGGCGAATACCCCGGTGATCCCGAAGGTCACTTTGTCGAGGGTGAGCTTCCGGTTCCGGCGTTCCGTCACGGCCTGCTCGGTCTTGGTCTGGCGGAGCTCCTGCAGGATCTGATCGTAGTCCTCCAGTTCAGACAGGGGGTCCGCCACCGGCTCTGTCGAAGGTAGGTCATGGTCCTGCGGGCGGTGCGGGGCGACTTCGTCGGCGCCCTGGGACCGCTTGGAAGAATAGGGGTCTTCTGCGGCGCTGCCGCCGGTGTTGAGATTGGGTTCGCTGCTTAGGTTGTCACTGCTATATCGGGTGTCACTGTTTTGAGCCATGAGGAAGTCCTTTGCTCGGATTCATGGGCTTGCTTTAGATGTGGCCGTCTACGGTCAGGCCAGGGGGGAGGTTGGGGACCTCGTTGGATTCGGTGATCATGATGTCGCCGTCGATTACTGATACTTCGTGGATACGGACCGGGAGCTTGGCCGGCGGGGCATCCACGCCTCCTGTACGCAGGTTAAAGCGGGATGCGTGGAGCGGACATTCGACCCAGCAGTCCTCGACCCAGCCGTCTGCGAGGGAGGCGTCCTGGTGCGTGCACGTGTCGTCAATGGCAAAGAGTTCGCCCTCCTCGGTGTGGAAGACAGCAATGGGGGGAGACGTTTCCAGACGGAGCGCTTCCCCTGGTGCCAGTTCACTGAGCGGGCATGCCTTGTGCATGGAGGACCTCTTCTTCTTTGTCGAGCGGTGATGGGTGCAACTTCCGATTGCCGACTGTTCCGTAATCAACAACAGCAATCGCTATAAGCAACAGAGTGCGGTAGCTCACAACCCGCTGTCAAGGTTTTTCTGTTGTGTTGCGGCCCCCGGGCCTTCCGTTAAGGGCCACCCTTGACAGCCGCCGTGGCATAGATCACTCTGTTGCATATAGCGATCATTGTTGCGTAAGAAGCAATTGAAGGAGGGTGTCGATGGAGACGCTTGCAATTGTGGGAGCCTCCCTGGCTGGCCTATCGGCCGCACGGGCGGCCCGCGCCCAAGGCTTCACCGGACGGCTTGTGGTGATCGGTGATGAGCCGCACCGGCCCTACGACCGGCCGCCGCTGTCCAAAGACTTCCTGCTCGGTGCCATCACCGCAGAGGACCTGTACCTGGAATCCGAAACGGACGAGCTGCAGGCAGAGTGGCTGCTTGGAGGCGGCGCTGTTTCCCTTGACGCCGAATCGCGCAGCATCCGTCTGAAGGACGGCCAGGTGATTCAGGCGGACGGCATTGTCATCGCCACGGGCGCCCGGGCACGCCAGTTGCCCACCCTTGCGGGACTGAGCAACGTGTTCTCCCTGCGCACCCTTGCGGACGCCCAGGCCCTGGCCCCCGAACTGCTGCCCGGCAGCAGGATGGCCGTCATCGGCGCCGGCTTCATCGGAGCGGAGGTCGCCTCGGCCGCCGTGTCCCGTGGCATGGAAGTCACCATAATCGACACGAAGCCTGTGCCCTTCGCCGGTCAGTTGGGGGCGGAGATGGGAGCAGTGGTGGCCGGGCTGCATGCGGCCAACGGCGTGGAGCTGATCCCGTCCGCGACCGTAGAGGATTTCTACAGCTGTGAAGGGAATGTCTCTGGGCTGCGGCTCTCTGGCGGCCGGTACGTGGGTGCGGACGTCGTCGTCGTTGGCATTGGGGCGGAACCCAACACGGGATGGCTGTCAGGTTCCGGGCTGGAACTGAACCCGGGCATCGTCTGTGACGCCATGGGCCGCACCAACGTGCCTGGAATCGTAGCCGTGGGAGACTGCGCCGCCTGGTTTGACCCAGCGGCCGGAATCCACCGCCGGGTCGAGCACTGGACTGGTGCCCTGGAGCGCGCAGCGCTGGCTGTCCGGGCCCTCCTCGACTCCGAGGCCCCCGGACAGCCTGCCAAGCCGGCCTACTTCTGGTCGGACCAGCACGGCGTCAAGATTCAGTTCGCCGGGCACTCTGCCGGCTATGACCGCCTCGAAATCGAAGCCGGAGACCCCCTCGCCCACAGTTTCCTCGCCGTGTACTACCGCGGGGACTCTGCCGTGGCAGTCCTGGGAATGAACCAGCCGCGGCTCTTCACCAAATGGCGCCGGAGCCTGGCTTCGCCAGCGCCGGCACTGGCATCGCCGCTACCTGCCCAGCCTGCCGCCCTGGCGGTACCGGCAGGGGCAGCCGCACTCGTGGGGGCCGCCGCCGTGTCTTGAAAAGCAGCAACCACTTAACCCTTCGCCGTCACCATGGATTACCAAGTTTTTTGTTTTGTTAGGAGTACACATTGTCTGTTGAGGTAAGCACCCCGAGCCTGATCCCGACGCTGGGCGGTCATTTGTATACGGATCCGGCGATTTTCCGGGCCGAGCAGGAGCGTATTTTTGAGCAGATGTGGTTCTGCGCGATCCGTTCGGCGGATCTGGATAAGGCCGGTGCGTGGCAGACGGTGCAGGTCGGGCGGGAGAGTGTGCTGATCTCCCGGACCCGCAAGGGGCAGATCCGGGCGTTTTACAACGTTTGCCGGCACCGCGGTGTGAAGCTGTGCATGGAGGAAAAGGGCGAAGCGGCCCGTAACTTCCAGTGCCCGTACCACGCCTGGACGTACGACTTCGAGGGCAAGCTGATCGCTGCGCCGAACCTGACGAAGATGCCTGACATCGACCGGGACGAGTACGGCCTGGCCAAGGTCCACATCCGTGAATACCTGGGCTACGTGTGGGTGTGCCTGGCCGAGGAGCCGCCGTCCTTCGAAGAGGAGGTCATGGGCGCGATCGAGGAACGTCTGGGCGACGTCCACGCCATTGACGGGTACGACGTGGCGAACCTGTCCCTGGGCCGGCGGATCCGGTATGACGTGAAGGCGAACTGGAAGCTCATCATCGAGAACTTCATGGAGTGCTACCACTGCGCCACGATCCACCCGGAACTGACCGAGGTGCTGCCCGAGTTCGCCGACGGCCTGGCCGCGCAGTACTTCGTGGGCCACGGCGCGGAGTTTGGTGAGGACATCAAGGGCTTCACCGTGGACGGCTCCGAGGGCCTGGATGTCATCCCGGGCGTGGGTGAGGACCAGGACCGGCGCTACTACGCGATCACGATCAAGCCGACCGTGTTCGTGAACCTGGTTCCGGACCACGTGATCATCCACCGCATGTTCCCGATGTCCGCAGACCACACGATCGTGGAGTGCGACTGGCTGTACCTGCCCTCCGTGGTGGAGTCCGGCAAGGACGTCAGCGCCTCCGTTGAGCTGTTCCACCGCGTGAACATGCAGGACTTCGACGCGTGCGAGCGTTGCCAGCCGGGCATGGCCTCCAAGTCCTACGCCAAGGGCGGCGTGCTGGTCCCCAGCGAACACCACATCGGCGCTTTCCACGACTGGGTCCAGGAAAAGGTCGGCGACGTCCAGCTCTCCGGAGAAGCACTGCTGGGCCTCACCAAGGACACCCCGCCACTGGAAGAACGCGCCGAAACCCTGCAGCGCAAAGAGACCCCAACCCCAGCCTCCTAAAGCCGAGACTGCCTGTCATCACTGCGTGAGCCTGGAGCGAGATCAAGATTTCGCTCCAGGCTCACGCAGTTTAAAAGAACTGACCGCTGATTGAGCCTGCCGAAATCCACGTCCAGCGAGCAGTTCAGAGCGGGATCACCCACCGCCCGGCTAGCTCATCACAAAAACCCCGCTGCGGCTGTGCCGCAGCGGGGTTTCGGTGTCATCGACTAAGGGGTTAGCCGATCTTGTTGGCTGCCTCTGCATCCGAGAGGGAGGCTGCGCCGAGGTTGGCGCGGAGCTTGGCGCCGAGGTCGGCGTCAACGTTGGTCCAGTACTGGATGGCGCGTTCCTTGATGCCGGGGCTCTTCACGCCGCCCACGGCGCCGGTGATGGTCTCCAGCAGGCGGGCCTTGGCGCCGTCGTCGTAGACCTCACGGTAGAGGGTTCCGGCCTGGACGAAGTCGCCGTCCTCGGCGTGCAGGGAGTGCGCGGCGAGGGTCAGCTCGCCGTCGTTCTCCCACCCGCCGGCGGGGTTCTGCGGCTCCACAGCGGCCGGGCCGCCCAACGTGTTCGGTGCGTAGACCGGAACGGAAGGGGCGTTGAACAGGTAACGCCCGGCGCCGTCCTGGCTGTAGTTGTTGACCTGGCTCTTGGGCTGGTTCACCGGGATCTGGGCGTGGTTGGTGCCCACACGGTAGCGGTGCGCGTCGGCGTAGGAGAAGATGCGGGCCTGCAGCATCTTGTCCGGGGACGCGGCAATGCCCGGCACGAAGTTCGACGGCGCGAAGGTGGCCTGCTCGATCTGCGCGAAGTAGTTCTCCGGGTTCCGGTTCAGCTCCATGGTGCCGACCTTGATCAGCGGGTAGTCCGCGTGCGGCCAGACCTTGGTCAGGTCAAAGGGGTTGAAGCGGTAGGTCTTGGCGTCCTCGTAGGGCATGACCTGCACGTGCAGGTCCCAGGAGGGCAGGTTGCCGGCTTCGATGTTCTCGTGCAGGTCCCGGATGTAGAAGTCCGCGTCCGAACCGGCCAGGGCCTCGGCCTGCTCGGATGTCATGTTCTTCACGCCCTGGTTGGACTTGAAGTGGTACTTAACCCAGAAACGCTCACCCTCGGCGTTGATCCACTGGTAGGTGTGCGAACCGTAGCCCTGCATCTCACGCCAGGAAGCCGGCAGGCCGCGGTCACCCATCAGCCAGGTCACCTGGTGCGCCGACTCGGGGGAGAGGGTCCAGAAGTCCCACTGCATGTCAGCGTCGCGCAGGTGCGTGCCCGGCAAGCGCTTCTGGGAATGGATGAAGTCCGGGAACTTGATGCCGTCGCGGATGAAGAACACCGGGGTGTTGTTGCCCACGAGGTCGTAGTTGCCCTCGGAGGTGTAGAACTTCACGGCGAAACCGCGCGGGTCACGCCAGGTGTCCGGGGACCCGTTCTCGCCGGCAACGGAGGAGAAACGGATCAGCATCTCGGTCTCGACACCGGGCTGCAGGAACGCGGCCTTGGTGTACTTGGAGATGTCCTCGGTGGTCTTGAACGTACCAAACGCGCCGCCGCCCTTGGCGTGCACCACACGCTCCGGAACCCGCTCACGGTTGAACTGGGCGAGCTTCTCGACCAGGTAGTGGTCCGTGAGGATGATCGCGCCATCGGCACCGACGGACTTCGAGTGGGCATCGGACGTGACGGGAGCGCCGGACTGCGTGGTGGACACGGCAGGCGCAGAGATGTTCAAGGTCATCTTTCTCCTAATTGTTGGTTTCCGACAGTGTCAGTTTTCGACGGCTGTCGAGGACTTGTCAGTTACGTTTTGCAGGACATCTTGGGCTCAACCAGCCGGCAGATGGAGTGCGGGGCGCTGCCCGGTTTCAGCCTGGAGTCTTCGTGTTCTGCCTGCCACCGGCTCATCGGCGCCCACCCATTCCACCGAACCGTCGTTGAAGACCTGTTCTTTCCAAATGGGCACGCCAGCCTTGATGCGGTCCACCAGCTCGGAACAGATGGTGAACGCCTGGCGGCGGTGGGCAGCGGAAACAGCGCATACGAGAGCCACGTCGCCGATCTGCAGCGTACCAATGCGGTGGGCCGCCCAGATCCGCACGGGGTGTCCGTTCTCCTCCGAGTGTTCGTCAAGGAGAGTGGCCACAACCTCCAGCATCGCCTGCGGTGCGGTGGGGTGGGCCGTGTAGCTCAAGCACTCCACCGGCCTGCCGCCGTCGTGATTACGCACAACCCCCCGGAAGCTGACAACGGCCCCTGCCTCGGCACCCTCAACCGCGGCAATGGCGTCGTCCTCAGAGATGGGATCGGCGGTGAGGACGGCCCCGATCACTTCACAATCAGCCATTGGATTCCTTTCAGATGTTCACGCCGATGTCGGCGGTCGCCAGGGGAGGTGCCACCCGTTCTTCGCCGACATACACGTTGAGGCTCTTGCCCCGGCTGAACCCCACGAGGGTAAGGCCGGTCTCGTCAGCAAGGTCCGCCGCCAGGCTCGAAGGTGCACTGACAGCGGCCAGTACCGGGATACCCGCGAGGGCAGCCTTCTGCACGAGCTCGAACGAGGCTCTGCCTGAGACTTGCAAAACGGTTCCGCGCAAGGGCAGCAGCCCTTCGCGCAGGGCCCACCCAATGACCTTGTCCACCGCGTTGTGCCGCCCCACGTCTTCACGGAGGCAAAGCAATTCGGCCCCGTCACTGCCGATCTTAAACAGCCCTGCCGCGTGGACGCCTCCGGTCTTGTCGAACAAGGCCTGAGCTTCGCGCAGCTGCTCCGGGAGCCGCGCCAGGACGTCGACCGGCACGCGCAGGGAGTCTTCGCGGGGGCTGTAGTTGAGGGTTTTGCGGACGGCTTCGATGGACGTGCTGCCACAGATGCCGCATGAACTGGAGGTGTAAACATGCCGGCCGGTTTCCGGCAGCGGCAGGCCGCCGCGAAATTGGGCTTCGACGACGTTGAAAGTCTGCCGGCCCTGTTCATCCTCGCCTGAGCAAAAGCGGAGCGACACGAGATCCGACTGGTTGCTGATGATTCCTTCAGACACCAGGAATCCGGCTACGAGGTCGAAGTCGTCTCCGGGCGTCCTCATAGTCACCGCGAAGGACATGTTGCCGAAGCGGATTTCCAGCGGTTCCTCGGCTGCCAGCACGTCCTCCCTGTGCCGCACGGGGAATTCAAGGGCGGCAGCGGAGCCATCCAGGAGGTACCTGTGGACCTTCCGCCGTTGGGTCAAGCGTGCCATGTGGTGAACTCTCCTTGCCTTGTTGTCCTGATCGTCATGGTCAGGCCCGGGCAATCTGCGGTTCCGGGCGCCACGGGAGGGTAAAGGCCGACACCGGCTCGCCTAACTTGACGCCATGGGAGGGGACCACCATGACACCGTCGGCTGAAGCGAGGCCGCGCATCATGCCCGGCCCGGAGTAACGGGCCGGAATTGCAAGACCGTTGACCCAACGGAAAGGCATCAGCCGGGTGGATGCCGGGTGGGCATCGATGACGGTGCCGCAGGGCACTTGGTTGGTGTCGGCAAGAGGCTGGTTGCCAAGTGCGGCAAGGAGCGGAGCACCAATGGTGAAGAGCGCCATCAAGGCGGCCAGCGGGTTGCCCGGGAGTCCGACGACGAAACGGCCATTAGGCAGTTTGGCCAAGGCGGCCGGGTGGCCGGGGCGCATAGCGATGCCGTCGATGAGGAGCCGTCCGCCGAGGGCGGCAACGGCAGCTCGGAAATGATCCGCGCCGGAACGCCCTGTTCCTCCCGTTGTAACGATCACATCGGACCACTGGCCCATCGGAGCCTCAGAAGCCCCGAGCGCCGTCAGCCATGCCTCATAGGAATCCCCAATGCGGATCAACGGCCCTGGACTGCCGCCGAGCATGTGGATGAGTGTGCTGATTTGGGGCCCGAAAGCATCCCGGACCTGTCCCGGCGCCGGGACACGCGCCGTGACCACCTCTGATCCAGTCACCAGCATTTTGACCAGCGGTTTGCCCCGCACTTCCAACTGGTCGAAGCCGGCAACTGCGGCCAGGGCGATGTGCGCAGGATTCAAGGCTGTCCCTGCGGGGATCAGGACGTCGCCTGCTGCCGCTTCCTCGCCCGACTTGCGGATGTGCTGGCCTTGACGTGGTTCGCCCGATGAAGCCCCCTCCGCCAGCATCAGTGTGGGCTGGCCGCCCGCATTGGTCCCCAGTTGTCCGCTCTCCACCCGGAGCACTGCCTGGGAGCCCGGCGGTATTAGTCCGCCGGTGACGATGGGACTGGCCTGGCCGTTGCCGAGCGGCTTTCCTGGTTCAGTCAGCACCCAAGGTCCGGCCCCGTTGAGCGCCCAGCCGTCCATTGCTGACGAGGCGTAGTGGGGCATGTCTTGAAGCGCGGTAAGGTCAGCGGCAAGCGTTCTGCCGTTCGCCTCCACGAGTGGAACCCGCACCGGCCCAAGGGATGCGGCGCAATCAAAAGCCAACCGGCGGGCTTCCGCCCAGGTGAGGTCGCTGTGCGCTGCCAGCCCTCGATCCTTGCCCGCTCTGTCGACGGTTGGAAGGGCTGGAGCTGCCACTGGTCGTTCCCTCGTTGCTAAATTGTCTGGTGTCCGTTCGTTTCCCGAAAGCGGTGTTCCGGCGCTTACCTCCCCAGGTATTCAGGCCAACCGGAACACCGTTTACGGGAAACGACGTCGCCTTTCTCCGAAGCTGGCCGCTGTCTTGCTGCGTGCCCTTGGCAGCGGCTGCGCTTGCGGAGGGTGAGGCGCCTTTTGTGGAGGACGCCTAGGCGATAACTGATATCTATAATGTATCCTAAAGATATATCAAGGGGAAGGCCTGTGCTGTTGGTTACGCTAACGGCCCATTATGAGGCTGAGCGCCTCGGCGCGTGCTGCGGGCAGGCGCAGCTCGCCGCGTACTGCCGAGGTGATCGTTTTCGCACCCGGCTTCCTGACCCCCCTCATGGACATGCACAGATGTTCGCATTCCACGACGACAATGGCGCCCAGCGGCCGGAGGGCCGAAACAAGCGCATCTACTACCTGGGTTGTCAGGCGTTCTTGCACCTGTGGCCGTCGCGCGAACGCGTCCACCAGCCTGGCAAGCTTGCTCAGCCCCGTCACCAGTCCCTCGGCCGAGGGGATGTACCCGACGTGCGCCACACCATGGAAGGGCACCAGGTGGTGTTCGCAGGTTGAGTAGAACGGAATGTCCTTTACGAGCACCAATTCCTCGTGTCCCAGATCGAAAGTCTTATCAAGTACGGTCGCCGGATCCTCGTGGAGGCCGCCGTACATTTCCGCCGCAGCCCGGGCAACGCGAGCCGGAGTCTCAGCAAGGCCTGGCCGGTCAGGGTCTTCACCGACGGCGAGGAGGAATTCACGGACCGCCCGCTCAACCCGCGGGCGGTCCACCGCCTTGCCGGGCACCTCCACGGCTGTAGCCTCACCCATGACCTTGCGCTCCCGCCGGTTCCAACCTCACCACGACGGACTTGGACGTCGGGGTGCCGCTGGTGTCCGCCACCGAATCCAGCGGCACCAGCACATTGGTTTCCGGGTAGTAGGAAGCGGCGCAACCCTTGGGGGTCGAGTAGGAGACAATTCGGAACTGCTCGGCCCTGCGCTCTGTTCCGCGGAATTCCGAGACCAGGTCGACCATATCCCCGTCCGCAAAACCCATCTCGGCTATGTCTGCCTCGTTGACCAGTACGACCCGCCGGCCGCCGTGTATACCGCGGTATCGGTCGTCCTTGCCGTAGATGGTGGTGTTGTACTGGTCATGGGAACGAAGGGTCTGCAAGATCAACCGGCCGGCCGGGATCCGAAGGTACTCCAGGGCATTTCCGGTGAAGTGCGCCTTGCCTGATCGGGTATCGAATTCCCTCTTGTCCCGGGGTGGGTGTGGCAGAACAAAACCTCCTGGGTTCTGAATTTTCTCCTCGAAATTCTCGAACCCATCGACCACGGCCTCGATGTGTTTCCTGATCAGGGCATAATCGTCCCCGAGCGAAAGCCAGTTAGCCACAGGCGTGTTGGGAAGGGGAACTCCGGAGGCATCCGTAAACACCCTGTGTGCGAGGTTGCAGACGATGGCGACTTCGGACATCAGGTGCTCGCTTGCAGGCTTGAGCCGGCCGCGCGATGCGTGGACAGCGCTCATGGAATCCTCGACGGTCACCCTCTGGTCGCCGGACCGTTGGGTATCCCTCTCTGTGCGGCCCAGAGTCGGAAGAATCAGGGCGCGCTTTCCTGTCGCCAGGTGCGAGTGATTTAGTTTCGTGGAGATCTGGACCGTCAGGCGCGTATTGGCCAGGGCCCGCTCGGTAACATCCGAATCCGGAGCAGCCCGGACAAAGTTCCCCCCCATGCCGACGAAGAGGCGGACGTTACCGTCCCGCATAGCCCGGATTGCAGCGACTGTGTCGTACCCGTGGGCCCTGGGTGAACGGAACTGGAACTCCTGGTCCAGCCTGTCATGGAAGCCCTCCGGCATACGTTCGAAGATGCCCATGGTCCGGTCGCCCTGGACGTTGGAGTGTCCCCGGACAGGACATACCCCGGCTCCGGCCTTTCCGATGTTGCCCTGCAGCAGCAGGACATTGACGACGTCACGGAGGGTGGGCACTGAATGCTTGTGCTGAGTCAGACCCATCGCCCAGCAGACGATGGTTGAATCTGACGCCAGTAGGCGTTCCCCGGTAGCGGCGATCTGTTCCATGGTGAGGCCGCTTGCCTCGAGGATGTCATCCCAGCGGACCTGTTCCAGCTGCGCAAGGTAGGACTCGAGCCCGACGGTGTGGTGCTGGATGAAGTCGTGATCGAAAACCGTCCTCAGGCCGGGGCTGCTCCTGCCTGCACGTTCTGCTTCCAGCAGGTATTTGCCGAGGCCTTGGAACAGCGCCTGGTCGCCGCCGGCCCTGATCTGAAGGAAATCATCAGTCAGTTGGGTGCCCAGCAGCGTGCCTGCGACGGTCTGGGGATTCTCGAAGTGAAACAGCCCGGCCTCGGGGAGGGGGTTGACGGATATGATGGCGGCGCCTTTTTTCTTGGCCTTCTCCAGGGCGCTGAGCATGCGTGGATGGTTGGTGCCAGGATTCTGGCCGGCCACGAAGATCAGGGAGGCCGTTTCCAGATCCTTGAGGCTGACCGAGCCCTTGCCAATGCCTATGGTCTCCACCAAGGCCGACCCGGAGGACTCGTGGCACATGTTCGAGCAGTCCGGGAGGTTATTGGTGCCCACGCCGCGGACGAGCAATTGGTATACAAAGGCCGCCTCGTTGGACGTCCTGCCGGAGGTGTAGAAAACGCTCTGGTCGGGGTGATCCATGTCCTTGAGTTCCTGGGCGATCATGTCCAGGGCGGCGTCCCAGTCAATCTGCCTGTAGTGGGTTGCGCCCTCCTCCAGAACCATCGGGTGGGTCAGCCTGCCCTGCTGCCCAAGCCAGTAATCATCGCGTGTCTTCAAATCGGCGATGGAATGCCTGGCGAAGAATTCAGGTGTCACGCGGCGGCGGGTTGCTTCTTCCGCCACCGCCTTCGCACCGTTTTCGCAGAACTCCGCTGCGTTGCGCTTTTCGTGCTCCGGCCATGCGCAACCCATGCAGTCAAAGCCGTCGATCTGGTTGACCGCCAAGAGGGTCTGGACGCTCCGGAGCGGGCCCATCTGCTCAAGGGATATCTTCAGCGCATTGGCTACTGCGGGGATGCCGACGGCCTTGGTTTTGGGTTTGCCGACAGTCAGCTTCGACTCATCGATGTTCTCGCGGGGGGCTTTAAAGGCCATTGGTTTTCCTTCAAACTCTGGGCGGGCGTTGAATGCCGATTAAGTGGCGCAGGCCGGGTCGTGGTCCTTCGCAGGCAGCCGGGCCCGGAACCGTCTGCTGCTCAACCCCCCGCATGCGGAACTTCGGCCGTGACGAGGTT
This sequence comes from Arthrobacter sp. NPDC093125, assembly GCF_044754225.1. NCBI lineage: Bacteria > Bacillati > Actinomycetota > Actinomycetes > Micrococcales > Micrococcaceae > Arthrobacter > Arthrobacter sp. NPDC093125. The sequence continues at coordinate 21,188 of NZ_JBIVOQ010000021.1, forward strand.
GCCGTCCTCCCGGAAGAACATCCGGCGGCCCCGGCCGAAGTCCAGGACCAGCCAAATGATCATGCCGTCCTCCGTCACGTCATCAATCCAGCCGCTGTACGGGACCGTGTACTCTTCCAGCACCGTGACGTAGTCGCCAGGGATGAGCGCTGACCAGTCGGATACGACCTTCGTGCTGGTTTTGGTGTTTGTGCTGCTGGTGCAATCAGCCGCAGTGCGGGGCGCCATGATTGTCTCGGTCATTGTGCGAGTACTGGCACCAGGGCTGCACGCGACTGATCACGGGCCGCTTCCGCGGTGTGCAGAAGAAGCAGCGATGTGGTGACGGAACCAACGCCGCCCGGGACCGGTGTCAGGGCGGCAGCAACGGCCTGGACACTGGCTTCATCGACATCGCCCACAAGCGAGCCATCCGAAAGCACATTAGTCCCTACATCGATGACTACTGATTGGTCGGAAACGTCTGCTCCGGTGAGCAGCCCGGTCCGGCCGGCGGCAACAACCACCACATCGGCAGTCTTGGTGTACTTGGCAAGGGGGCCGGACCGCGAGTGGCAGACGGTGGTGGTAGCGTCCTTTTGCAGCAGCAGGAGCGATAGTGGCTTGCCAACCACGGCTGAACGTCCGACCACCGCCACACTGCGGCCGGCCAGCGGGATGTCGAAGTGGTCCAGGATTTCTATGACTGCCCGTGCTGTCGCCGGGGCGAAGGCACGCTGACCGACAGCGAGGAGTCCCAGGCTTAAAGGGTTAGCGCCGTCGATGTCCTTTTCCGGGGCGATGTGCCTGACGAGTTCCTGGCTTCGAACCTCCGGGGGCAGGGGGGTCTGGAGGATGATTCCGTTTACCGAAGGCTGCGCGCTGAGGTCTTTCAGCACGGCAACCAGCACCTGCTCTGTGGCGTCGTGGCCGAGGTCGATGATCCGGCAGTCGATGCCGGCATTTTCGGAAGCACGTTCTATGGACCGCACATACCAGTGCGTCGAACTGTCCTCGGTGGCGACCACGACGGCGAGTGTCGGGCGCAGGCCCTCGTCGGCCAGGGCTTTAGCTTCTGCCTGGGCCTGTTGCTGTATCAGTTTCGCGAGGGGTTTGCCCGAGAGCGTAGTTGCCGTCATCGGAGGATCCTTTCCCGTACTTGCCGTGAGAGCGCGTCGGCTGCCAGGACAACTTTTTCTTCAAGGCCGTCAGTCTGTTCCGCCAGCGCTGCACGCGCCTGCGTATCCTTTATCGCTACAAGGTTGATGTCTATATTGACGCGCCCCGTGGTGGCAGCCGCCCTGGCAGCGTCGGCGGCTGCAGCTATATCGCTGATGACATTGGGGTTGGCAATATCCAGAAGTTCGACGGCGAGTTCCACTACGGCGCCGGCCATCCTGATCAGCTGGGCAGGCGGCTGGGCAGCCTGCACGAGTGCATTTTGAATGGCGGCTGCACGTGCCGCACGCTCCGAGTCGTCGGCCGCAGGCAGCTTGTAGGAGGCAATCACGTCATTAAAAGCGACTTCATCGGCATCAGCCAGCCGTATCGCCTCGTCGATGAGACGGTCGGCGGCGGAAATAATCCTGGACGTTGTCTGCCCGTACTGCTCATATTTTCCGCCGGTGGTGAATCTGGCCACCATGGCCACCAAGGCCGCTCCCTGCGCTGCATGAAGCGCCCCGGCCGCACCGCCACCTGGCGTGGGGTTCCGCGAGGCAAGCCTGCCGAGGTAGTCATTAAGTGTTTCTGAACCGATCATTTGTCCATTCCTGGGCTGGTTGGTGCTGAGGCGAGAAGGGGGATGCGCGCAGCCCGGTTCCGTTGCGAGGGAGGAGTCCAGGCTGCGCGCCCCCAAGGGGCCCGGCGGCTGGTTAGCCGCGGAGCCTGGTCATTTTCGGGTCGTACAGGGGATCTTCAGTAACAGTGGCCCTGATGCGTCGCCCGAAGTATTCGATCTCGACAGAATCGCCGATGGAAACGGTGCCCGGAAGGTAGGCGTAGGCGATCGGCTTGGCGACTGTGTAGCCGTAGGCCGCACTGGTTACGTAGCCGACCGTTTGCTCCTTGTAGTACACCGGTTCCTTGCCCAGGACGATGGACCGGCCGTCGTCGATGGTCAGGCACCGCAGGCGGCGGGCGGACCCTTCCTCCGTCCGTCCCTCAAGTGCAGCCTTGCCGATGAAGCTGTCCTTGGACATCTTTACGGCGAATGCAAGGCCTGCCTCGAACGGGTCATGTTCGGTGGTCATGTCCGCACCCCAGGAACGGTATCCCTTTTCCAGGCGCAGCGAGCTGAAGGCTGCACGTCCGGCGGCGATGACTCCGAACCGCTGGCCGGCCTTCCAGAGCACGTCCCAAAGCCGCTGACCGTATTCGGCGCTTGTGTAGAGTTCCCAGCCCAGTTCCCCGACGTACGACAGACGCATTGCCGTGACAGGGACCCCACCGATGACAACGTCCTTGGCCCGGAAGTACCGGAGACCGTCATTGGAGAAGTCGTCGTCGCTGATGCTGCCGACGAGGTCGCGGGCCAGGGGACCCCAGAGTCCGATGCAGCACGTGCCGCCTGTGATGTCCCGAACCTGGACCCAATCGGTGGCTGAGCCGCTTTGGGTCTGGTGCCGGGCGGCCCTGGTGAAGTACGCCGTGTCGATATTGCCGTTCGCTCCGAGCTGGAACCGGTCCTCGCTGAGGCGGGCGACAGTGATGTCACTACGAACGCCGCCCGCGTGGTCAAGCAGCAACGTGTAGGTGACGGCTCCTGACTTTTTGTCCAGATCGGCCGTGGTCAGCTCCTGAAGCAGCTTCAGTGCGCCTGGGCCGGATACTTCCAGCCGCTTGAGCGGGGTCATGTCGTACATTGCCACTGCGGTGCGGGTCTTCCAGGCCTCAGCAGCAGCGATCGGCGAACTGAACATGTTGGTCCAGGCGTCACGCGCCGGGGGCAGCCACTCCGTGGGCATTTCCTTGAGCAGGCCGGCATTGGCCTCAAACCAGTAGGGCCGCTCCCATCCTCCGCCTTCCAGGAAAAAGCCGCCGAGCTCCTTCTGCCGTGCATGGAACGGGCTGACGCGAAGGTTCCGCGGGGAGAGCCGCGGCTGCAGCGGATGGAGGACATCGTAGATTTCGACGAAGTTCTGCTGCGAGGTCTCGCTGACATATTCCGGCGTGAGTTGGACGTCTTCGAAACGGGTGATGTCGCACTCGCCCAAGTCAGTCTCTGACTTGCCGGTGGTCAGCAACTCGGCCACCGCTTTGGCGACACCGGCGGAGTGCGTGACCCACACTGCCTCCGCCACGAAGAAGCCGTCCAGCTCCTTGGACTCGCCAACGAGCGGTCCGCCGTCCGGAGTGAAGGAGAAGATGCCATTGAAGCCATCCTCGATTTCACTCTCAGCGAGTCCGGGGAGCAGCTGCTTAGAGGCTTCCCATGCGGGCAGGAAGTCTTCCACCGTGAAGTCAAGGCGGGAGGGCATGTTGTGTTCGTTGACGGTCTCAGGGCTAAAGGTAGCCAGATCGTCGAGGTCAACGGGCATCGGGCGGTGCGCATAAGAACCGATACCGTAGCGCTCGCCGTGCTCCCGGTAGTAGAGGTCCTGATCCTGATGGCGAAGGATGGGCAGCGTTGCCCCGTTCGGCAGTTCGTTGCGTCCCTTCAGGGCGGGAACTGGAGCAGTCTTGACGTACTGGTGGGCCAGTGGCAGCAGAGGGACGGACATGCCGATCAAAGCACCGATCTTGGCGCCCCAGAATCCGCCGCAGGAGATCACGATATCTGCGGGGAGGACGCCCTCTGAGGTTTCTACGCCCGTAACCCGACGGTTCGACTGCTGGATGCCGGTGACCGTCGTGGAGCCCAGGTATTTGACGCCGGCTGCCTCGGTCCGCTTGATGAGCAGCTGAACTGCGCGGGCAGCGCTGGCCAGTCCGTCGCTGGGCACGTGGAGGCCGCCGAGGACGTCCTCCTGGTTTAGGTGCGGGTAGAGCTCCTTACATTCGGCAGGGGACAGGATCGATCCCTCGATGCCCCACGAGGAGGCATAGCCCAGCTTTCGCTTCAGGTCGGTGAGCCGGGTCTCTGTGGTGGCGACTTCCAGTCCTCCCACCTGGTTGAAGCAGCTGGTGCCGTCCTCGGTCAGGGAGAGCAGCTTTTCAACCGTGTACTTGGCGAAAGTGGTCATGGTCTTTGAGGGGTTGGTCTGGAAGACCAGGCCCGGGGCATGGGAGGTGGAGCCGCCCGGCATGTTGAGCGGCCCCTGGTCCAATACCGTGATGTTGTTCCAGCCACGGGCCACGAGTTCGTCGGCGACGTTAGTGCCGACAATCCCAGCGCCAATGATCACAATGTGTGGTGTCGATGCCATTTTTCTTACTTTCTCCTGCTGATTTTGAACGTGCGCTGCTGCTGCTCGTGCCTTATTGCTTTCAACGGAATACGACGGTGCTGGACTGATCCAGCAGAACACGGTGCTCGCAGTGCCAACGGACTGCCCGCGACAGCGCCAGGGCCTCTGCGTCCTGGCCCACGGTTGAGAGGGCGGTAGGCCCAAAGCTGTGGTCGACGCGGATAACTTCCTGCTCGATGATGGGACCTTCGTCCAGATCCGCGGTCACGTAGTGGGCAGTTGCCCCGACAAGCTTCACACCACGGTCGTAGGCCTGGTGGTAGGGGCGTGCACCCTTGAACCCTGGCAGGAACGAATGGTGGATGTTGATCGCCCTTCCCTCGAGGGCCCGGCACAGGTCATCGGAAAGCACCTGCATGTACCGGGCCAGGACCACCAAGTCGACGTTGTACTCGTCGACCAGTTCGAGCAAGCGGCGCTCGGCATCGTGTTTGGTCTCGGGGGTCACGGGGATGTGCACGAAGGGAAGGCCGGCTGCTTCTGCCATGGCCCGGTGTGTCTCGTGGTTGGAAACGACCACCACGAGGTCCCCGCCGAGGCTGCCTCCACGCCAGCGGAAAATCAGGTCATTCAGGCAGTGGCCAAACTTGGAGACCATAACCAGCACGCGCTGTTTGGTTTCGTCGTGAAAGCTGAACTTCATTTCAAAGCGTTCTGCGATGGGACGGAACTCCTCTTCGAGTTCTGCCGCTTCGAAGTTTGCCGGTCCGGAGAAGGCGGTGCGCAGGTGAAGAGTTTGGCGGAGGCCATCGTCGAACTGCTGGTGCTCCTCGATATTGAATCCACGTTCAAACAGGAACGTGGTGACCGCTTGAACGATGCCGGCCCGTTCCACGCACGACAGTGTGAGTACGAACTTTCGGCTGCTTGCTTCTCCGGTGGCTTCTGCCTGCGGCGTAGGCCGCGTTTCGCGGAGCGTCTGCACCAGGGTCATGTGCCCTCCTTTAGATATATTCCTGATCGCCTTATTGATATATTAGGATTGTGACCCAGCGTATACTGGTGCAAGGGAACGGGTCAATAGTGAATGTTGCCCAAGATGAGAGGCGGTACGGTGGCGTTTGAAGCTCTGGCGGTGACTGAGGACGTTAGCTCGAAATCCCTGGCGGATGTGGCATATGAGCGGATCCGCGACAGCCTGCTGACTCTCGAAATCAAGCCGGGTGAGCCCCTGTACGACGAAGGGCTTGCAAAGGAACTCGGCGTGGGGCGGACTCCCGTGAGGGAGGCTCTCAAGCGGCTGGAACTGGATCGGCTCGTCGTGACGTATCCGAGGCGCGGGACCTTTGCCACACGTGTGGAAGTGACCGACCTTGCGTTCATATCGGAAATTCGGGCGCAGCTGGAACCGCTTGCTGCTTCCCGCGCTGCCCGGGTTGCAAGCGCGGCGGTCCGGGAGCATCTCCGGCTCATAGTGAAAGCCGTGGAGTCGTTTGATGTGGACAGCGCATCCGTCGTGGAGACCCTGCGGCTGGATGCCCGCGTGCACCAGGGGATTTATGCTGCAGCGGCGAATCCTCATCTGGAAGACGTGCTGATCCGCTACGACAATCTGGCTACCCGCATTTGGTGCATGGTCCTGGACCGGCTGCCGGACCTTTCCCGGCATGTCCATGAGCATGTCGACCTGCTGCAGGCAGTAATCGACGGAGACGAGTCCCGCGCAGCCGAACTGGCGCGTACTCACGTGAACGGCTTTGAAAAGGCCGTGCGGACGGCCCTGTTCGCTGCCTAGCAGAGCCAGGGGCAAACCGCTGCTGTTTGGCCCTCCCATCCTAACGGGCGGGTGGGGCCGCTCGATCTGGTGGTTAACCCCTTCCCCGGCAGGTGGCAGTCTTTAGGCAGGGAGCCCCATGGCTTGCCGCCCTCGTTCCCTCAGTGGAATGCCTTCCAGCCTCTGTCCGAGGCCCCTCGTGGCTTATTGAGGCTTGACAACCCAATCCCAGGAGATCGTTTCGTCGCTTGCCGCGAAGGCGGCTTCCGGCGCTGATAGTTAAGGCACTGAAGTTAACCATGCCAGATACCTTGAAGAGGTCTGCGTTCCGGGGCGGGAATCCGTTGCGGGATCCGCGGGACCGTCGTTTGAATCGTATTGCCGGTCCGTCCTCGCTTGTGTTGTTCGGGGTCACGGGTGACCTCGCGCGCAAAAAGCTGATGCCGGCGGTGTATGACCTGGCCAACCGTGGGTTGTTGCCGCCGAGTTTCGCGCTGGTGGGTTTCGGGCGGCGGGGCTGGGATAACGAGGAGTTCGCCGCGGAGGTCAAGGACGCGGTCATCTCGTATGCGCGCACACCGTTTGATGAGGCGGTGTGGAACCAGCTGTCCGAGGGTATCCGTTTCGTGCAGGGGGCGTTCGACGATGACGCGGCGTTTGACCGGCTCGGGGACACGATCAAGGAACTCGACGAGGTCCGCGGCACCCGCGGGAACCACGCGTTTTATTTGTCGATCCCGCCGAAGGCCTTTGAGCAGGTCTGCCGGCAGCTCTCGAAGCATGGGTTGGCGCAGGCCGAGGGTGAGAAGTGGCGCCGGGTGGTGATCGAGAAACCGTTCGGGCATGACCTGGCCTCGGCGCGGCAGCTGAACGACATTGTGGAGTCGGTGTTCCCGGCCGATGCGGTGTTCCGGATCGATCATTACCTGGGCAAGGAGACGGTGCAGAACATCCTGGCGTTGCGGTTCGCGAACCAGCTGTTCGAGCCGTTGTGGAACGCGAACTACGTGGACCATGTCCAGATCACCATGGCCGAGGATATCGGCACCGGCGGCCGGGCGGGGTATTACGACGGGGTGGGCGCGGCGCGGGACGTGATCCAGAACCACCTGCTGCAGCTGCTGGCCCTGACGGCGATGGAGGAGCCGATCTCGTTCAACGCCGATGATTTGCGGGCGGAGAAGGAAAAGGTCCTCGCCGCGGTGCGGTTGCCGGAGGATCTGTCCACGCACTCGGCCCGCGGACAGTTCGCCGGCGGCTGGCAGGGCGGGGAGCAGGTGCTGGGGTACCTGGAGGAAGAGGGCATCCCGGCGGATTCGACCACGGAGACGTTCGCGGCGATCCGGGTGGATATCAACACCCGGCGCTGGTCCGGGGTGCCGTTCTACCTGCGCGCGGGCAAGCGGCTGGGCCGGCGGGTGACGGAGATCGCGGTGGTGTTCAAACGCGCCCCGAACCTGCTCTTCGGCAGTCACGGCGGCGCTGGCCACAGTGATGATGACTTCGGCCAGAACGCCGTGGTGATCCGGGTCCAGCCCGATGAGGGCGCCACGATCCGGTTCGGGTCCAAGGTCCCCGGCACCCAGATGGAGGTCCGGGATGTGACCATGGACTTCGGGTACGGGCATTCTTTCACCGAGTCCTCCCCGGAAGCGTATGAGCGGCTGATCCTGGATGTGCTGCTGGGGGAGCCGCCGTTGTTCCCGCGGCACGAGGAAGTGGAGCTGTCCTGGAAGATCCTGGACCCCTTCGAAGACTACTGGGCGGCCCTGAACGAACAGCCCGAACCCTACGCCCCGGGATCCTGGGGGCCGGCCAGCGCTGATGAGTTGCTGGCCCGTGACGGACGCACCTGGAGAAGGCCATGATTGTAGATTTGCCGAACACCACCACCTCTCTCGTTTCCAAGAAGATCATGGCCCTGCGCGAGCAGGGCGGGGTGATCGCGCTGGGCCGGGTGCTGACCCTGGTGGTGGTCACCAAGTCCGGGCTGGAAGAGGAAGCGATCGAGGCCGCGAACGAGGCCAGCCGGGAACATCCCTGCCGGATCATCGTGCTCGCCGACGCCGGCTCGGCCGCTCCGAACCGGCTCGACGCGCAGTTCCGGGTCGGCGGGGACGCCGGCGCCTCGGAAGTGATCGTGCTGCGCGGCTACGGCGAACTCGCCGAGGAAAGCGAGTCCCTGGTCGCGGCGCTGCTGCTGCCCGACGCCCCGATCGTGGCCTGGTGGCCGCACGGGGCACCGAAAAACGCGTCCGAAACCTCCATCGGGCGGATCGCGCACCGCCGCATCACCGATTCGGCGAACGAGGCCGAACCCCAGGTCGCGTTGGAAAACATCCGCAACACCTACAAAGCCGGCGACACCGACCTCGCCTGGACCCGCCTGACCAACTGGCGGATCCAGCTCGCCGCGGTGCTGGACCAGGTGGACCCCTCCCCGGTCACCGCCGTCGCCGTCGAAGGCGCCTCGGACTCACCCTCCACCATCCTCCTCGCAGCCTGGCTCACCCTGTCCCTGGACGCCCCCGTCACGATCGTCGCGGACCCCGCCGGGACCGGCATCCGCAGGGTCCGCCTCACCCGCGCCAGCGGGGACGTCCAGCTCTTCCGCCCGGGACTCTCCATCGCGGAGCTGACCCAGCCCGGCCAACCCGCCCAACGCATCTCCCTCCCACGCCGCAGCCTCCGCGACTGCCTCGCCGAAGAACTCCGCCGCCTCGACCCCGACGAAACCTTCGGTCTCACCCTTGGAGCGCTTGACTTGGTGCGGGACTGGGAAGAAATGCCGCAGCTGTCGCTGGTGTAAGAATGCAGCGGCCTTAAAAGGAGCAGCAGCCTAAAAGGAAGTGTCCCCGCCGTTATCAACGGCGGGGACACTCTTGTGTGTGGGGAGGCTGCAGCCAGCGCCCCGGAAGTGGGCAGCTAAAGGCAGCTTTCCGGGATCACCGTACGGAAGCTTCAGTGCGCTTCTCAAACGGCATGTCGTCCAGATCGATCAAGGGGTTGTGGTCCTGCCTGGCGACGAGTTCGTGCGCCTCGGCCTCCGTGTCCACGCTCGGCATGGAACCCGGGAGCGGGCGGCCGGCAGACTCGCGGAGGAAAAGGATGGCTACTGCGCCGATCACCGACGTCGCGATCAGGTAGTACGCCGGGGCCATGTCGTCGCCGGTCGCCTGGATCAGGCCCTGCACCAGGAACGGCGTTGTCCCGCCGAAAAGTGCCACGGAAAAGTTGTACGCAATGCCCATGCTGCTGTAGCGGGCGGAAGTGGGGAACAAGGCAGGCAAGGCGGAGGCCAGGTTGGGCACGTAGAAGGCCACGGGGATGGCGATCAGGGACAGGCCGGCGAGCGTCGACCAGACGTCTCCGATCCCGATCAGGACGAATGCAGGTATGGCGAACAGGACAGTGCTGCCGGCGCCCATCCACAGCACCGGGCGCCTGCCGATGCGGTCGGAGAGCTTGCCTGTGAGCGGGATACACAGCGCCATCACCAGCAGCACAGGAATGGTCAGCAGGGTGCCGTCGACCGGGTCGTAGCCCTTGGACTCGGTCAGGTATGTCGGCATGTAGGACGTCAGTGCATATCCAACGGTGTTGGCCGCGCCGGCGAGCATCATCGCAAGCAGGATCGGGCGCCAGTAGGTTTTCAAAATGCCGACCGGGCCCTTGGCGGGATCGGCGGCGGCAGCTTCGGCGGCGGCTGCCTCCTGAGCGTCCAGGGCCGCCTGGAACTGGGGCGACTCCTCGATCTTGTTCCGGAAATAGAGCGCGATCAGTCCTAGCGGACCGGCTACCAGGAAGGGCAGCCTCCAGCCCCATTCCTCCATGGCGGCCTGGCCTAGCGTGACCTGCAGGGCAGATACCGTGGCAGCGCCGAGGGCAAATCCAATGAATGACCCCATATCCAGGAAACTGGCGAAGAAGCCGCGGCGCTTGTCAGGAGCATATTCGCACACGAAGGTGGTTGCTCCCGCATATTCGCCGCCTGTGGAGAAGCCCTGCAGGAGTTTGAGGACCACCAGCAGTACGGCCGCCCAGGCGCCTATTTGCGCATAACCGGGCAGGAGGCCGACGGCGAATGTGCTGGCCGCCATCAGCATAAGGGTCGCGGCAAGCACCTTCTGGCGCCCTACCTTGTCGCCAAGCCAGCCGAACACGACGCCGCCAACGGGCCGGGCGATGAACGTGACCGCGAACGTACCCAACAGGAACAGGGTCTGGACGGTCTTGTCCGCTTCCGGCAGGAAGGCGGGCCCCATGGTGGTGATCAGATAGCCGAACACACCGACGTCGTACCACTCCATGGCGTTGCCCACGACCGTGCCGCCGAGGGCCTTCTTAAGCATCCGCTGGTCCACGACATTGATATCGGACGCCGTGAGCCTGCGGGAGTGTCTGTCTTTGCTGCTCGGATCGGTAGTGACATCACCTTTGATTGTCATAAAGGGGTTCCTAACTGGATGTTGGCAGGGACTCAGCCGCAGTGCGCTGCGGTTGGCCCCGCGGGCAAGTTCGGCTGGTCGCTGGCGCAAGGCCATGGAGGAGCCGCCCAAGACTATGGCTTGTTCTATTGGGTACCGGCCGTGCGGTCGGCGGAGGTCGGAGGTCCGGCACGCTGAGTGGGCCCGCCTGCGTGCAGCTAGCACCTCCCGGGGAGTGGACTCATCAGCGATGAAGGGATGTGTACCAAGCACATTTTCGTCAGGAGATGTGCTAGCACGCAGGATCCTCTCGCTTTCCGCCCAGTCGGTTCCGTAATAATCAACGGGGTTCAGTTTACGCAACAGCGTGCGTCAGCTCACAGTCATTGTCAAAAAATGACTTTTGCCCCGCCGGGCAGCTATGGGTGGGTTCCCGGCCTATCCGTTCGGGTAGGCGTAACCGTCCAATGACGGGATAGTCCCCGGTGAGCCATGGAAGCAAGAATGATAAGGAAACAGTTTTTCCAAAGGAGTTCCGTGTCTTCAAATCCGATTCGTGTCGCTATCGTCGGTGTGGGTAACTGCGCCGCTTCGCTGGTCCAGGGTGTCCATTACTACCGGGACGCTGACCCTCAGGCCACGATTCCGGGTCTGATGCACGTGGAGTTCGGCAAGTACCACGTCAATGACGTGAAGTTCGTTGCCGCGTTCGATGTGGACGGCAAGAAGGTCGGCGTTGACCTGGCCGATGCGAT
>NZ_JBIVOQ010000022.1:0-23365 GCF_044754225.1 Arthrobacter sp. NPDC093125
CCGTTCATCGTGTTCGAGGACGCCGACCTGGATGCCGCCGTTGAAGGGGCCATGGCCGCCAAAATGCGGAACATGGGCGAAGCCTGCACCGCCGCCAACCGCTTCCTCGTCCACGAAACCGTCGCACAGGACTTTACCCGTAAGTTCGCCGCCGCCATGGCCGCCCTGACCACAGGCCGCGGCACCGAACCCGCCACCCAGGTCGGACCCCTCATCGACGCCGGCGCCCGCGACGACGTCCACTCCCTGGTGGCCGCCGCGGTCGACGCCGGAGCCACCGCCATCACCGGCGGCGCACCCGTGGACGGGCCCGGCTACTTCTACCAGCCCACGGTCCTGGCCGACGTGCCTAACGACGCCGAGATCCTCCGCCAGGAAATCTTCGGACCCGTCGCCCCGGTCACCACCTTCACCACCGAGCAGGACGCGATCCGCCTGGCCAACGCATCCGAATACGGCCTCGCGTCCTACCTCTACAGCCGCGACTTCAACCGGCTCCTCCGTGTGGCCGAACAAATCGAATTCGGCATGGTCGGATTCAACGCCGGCGTCATCTCCAACGCCGCAGCCCCCTTCGGCGGCGTCAAGCAATCCGGACTCGGTCGTGAAGGCGGCACCGAAGGCATCGCCGAATACACCACCACCCAATACCTCGGCATCGCAGACCCTTACGCCAACTAGCAGGGAGGCATGGCCCGCAGACCGATAGCCTCCAGCGACGGCGGGATTACCGCGTGATCGGCTAAACCTCACGCGCCGGTCTTCCATTGCCGTTCGATTGGTGTGCGTTGGCTGCAACCAGGGCGCCCAGGCTGTTTAACCCCGTGCCACCAGACAGTAGATGAAAACCACCTATGAACATTGCCGTTGTCGCTGTCTGCGTATTCATTCTGTCAAACATGCCATCCCCGCTGTTTGCAATGTGGGAGCTCGAGATGGGCTTTGACGCGAGGACAACCACGTTGCTGTTCTCCGCCTACCAAGGCGGAGTCGTCGTCGGACTGTTGGGATTGAGTCGCTACATCGACAGGACCGGGTGGAGAAGGACGCTAACCAGCGCCACCGCGGTCGGCGCACTCGCCGCCCTGCTCTTCGCCCTGGCCTCGGGCCCGGTCATACTGGCCATCGCGAGGTTCATTACCGGTATATCCATCGCAGTGCTGCTCTCGTGTGGAGCGGTGGCGATTGCGCGACTACGTAAGGCCGAAGGACACCTGGACGGACCAATGGTCGCTGGCTTTTCCTTCTCGGCGGGGCTCGCCCTGGGGCCGGTCTTGGGCGGCAGTGCTGGAACATTATTTCCCGCGCACTATCGTGCCGTTTTTGCTGCCGAGGCTGTCGCCCTGTTAATTGCGAGTTTTGTCGTCATGCGGTCCAGCCCACTGGCGAGACTCGACTGCGCCGCTTCAATGGCCGGTATGACCGAGTCAAACGACCATGGGCCGCGGCAACCGTGCCAGCCGGCGATCCGCACCGCAACCTTGGTACTGGTGTCCACCGGAATCACGTGTGCCATATTCATGGGTCTGGGTTCGACGTATCTGAAGCAGCAGCTGGGCGATGTCGATTCGATGGTCGCCGGCGCGCTGATAGCTATTATTTTTGGAGGTGCAGCATCAGCCCAATTGCTGGCAAAGATCCTCGGTACTCTGGGGCTGGCTGTGAGCGGTCCGTTGATGGGACTTCTGTCCTTGGCACTGCTGGCGTACGGCGTTCTCAGTGTTGATGTTTCAGCGCTCTTTGCTGCGGCTGCAACGAGTGGCGCGTCTCAGGGACTGGGACAAGTCGCCGCCCTCACAATAGTGCGAGATCACGCATCAGCCGCCGAGCAGCGGGCTGTTCTCGGCAGGCTCAACGCCTGGGGGTACAGCATCTCGGGGAGCGCCGTAATCCTTATCGGCATGCTGGTGGCTCCTCTTGGACTTAGCGCGGCAATTGTGTCTGTCGCAGCAGCGGTTGGTACTGCCTCGGCCGCAGTGCTCATCCTGACATGGCTCGCACGAAGAACCATACGATAGCTCGAAGGAACGCTTGCACCGTGTGTATCCGCGTTCCCTTGAACTCGAGACGGTGGTTTCTCCTCTATCAAACAATCGTCAAGCAGCTTCCTGGCCTAGGAGGCCCCGAGCGCGTGCCCGGCCCAATAACCGTCCACACCTGGGCCAAATCGCGTCGGGTGTCCAAGGACCAGGAGGTGTTCGATCGCAGCTTTTTGCGCGCGAGGCGGGTACGACGACGGGGACCCGGCGACGTGGGAAAGCAGGGAGGAGAGTGACTTCGACGAACAGCGCGGCACCATCTCGCAGCCGTGGAAGCGAGTCGCACGGATGTTCCCTTCGATACAGCTGCCCCGGCACTTCGATTCGGACATGGTCTTTCGGAAGCCTGCGGAGAAACGACCTAGCCCACGAAATGCTGAGGACTCCCCCGCAACTTGCCGTTAACACCACGTCTCTCCCTGCTGGCATTTGGGCTGACGGGGCCTCCTGCACGGAATGCCGGTAAACGGCTGCAGATATCGCCGAGGGAGTAGAGCCCAGGAGCCGTAGCGTCTCATTACCCCATCCATGCATACTGCTTTGAGCACTCTGGAGAATCCATGAAGCAACGCGACAGCATTGTCGAAGCACGGTCGTTTGACCACGTCCCGGAATCGGAGCGTCACGGCACGGTCCGGACCCAGATTCAGTTCTGGTTCATGGTCAATGCCACCCTTATCACCCTCTTCACAGGAGCCGTCGGGCCAGCAATGGGGCTGGGTCTTTCCTGGACCCTGCTCGCCATCATCCTGGGCAGTGTCTTCGGCACCCTGTTCCAGGCATTCCACGGGGCCCAGGGACCCCACATGGGCCTGCCTCAGATGATTCAGTCCCGGGTCCAGTTCGGCTCCCGTGGCGCCGTGCTTCCCCTGGCAGCAGCCACCGTGGTCCAATTCGGCTTCGCTATCTTTTTCATCCAGACCGCCTCTTCTTCCCTGGCCGCGATAACGGTCGACCAGGTCGGCCTTTATGACGTGCTTATTGGAGCAGTTGCGGTCGTCCTCGCGATCGTCGGCTACAAGCTCCTGCTGCGTGTCGAGAAGTTCGCTTCGTACATCACGCTGGCCAACCTCATCATCCTGACGCTCGCCGCCGTTGTGGTGCTGCCGATCGGCACGATGCTCAATAACAGCGCCTTTGAACCAGTGGCGTTCCTCGCTCAGTTCGGGGCCGCTGCGACATATCAGATCGCCATCGCCCCGATCGTCTCGGACTACACCCGGTATCTGCCATCGAGGACGAAGGGCCGGGCGGTGTCCGCTGCGGTCTTCGGAGGCACACTCGTTTCGGCCGTGTGGCTCGAGTCGCTAGGTGCCGCACTGGCCATCGCCATGCCCGAGTCAGACGTCATCACCGCCGTTCACGACATGGGTGACAGCTTCGGCTTTGGCATCGGGAGTGTAACGATGGCTGTGGCGGTCGTCGCCTGCCTCATCACCTGCTCGCTCTCGTTCTACAGCGGCAGCGTCTCTTTTCTGAGCGCGCTAGAGGCCTTCCGGAGCATGAAGTCCACGGGGAAGGTGCGGTCCGTTACCATCGCCATTGGCGGTGTCATTGTCATCGCGGCCACCCTCCTGCTCCCCGCGGACTTCCTCGGGGCCTTCACCGCCTTCCTGAGCATCCTCGGGTACTTTCTGATCCCATGGACGGCGGTGAATCTCACGGATTACTACATTGTCCGGCGCGGGCGCTACTCCATCACGGACATCCTCAAGCCCGATGGCGGGATCTACGGCCGCTGGGGTGTCCCCGGCATGATCAGCTACGCCCTTGGATTCATCGCCATGGTCCCGTTCTTCAGCACCGCCATCTACGCCGGACCAGTCGCGACTGCACTGGGCGGGGCGGACATCGCGTTCGCCGTGGGCCTGGGAATATCTTCCTGCACCTACCTGCTGCTCACCCGTCGTCGTGACTTCTCCGGAGAATTCGACGCCGTCCGTGCCGCTCCGCTCAACACACTCGGTGAGCCGCAGCGGTCGGCTCCAGCATCAACCGATTCAATGGAAGGAAATGTACCCGTATGAACACCGATCTCACCGCAAGTCCGAGCAGTTTGCGCTTGCTCTGGCCGCAGTGGCAGGGAGCCGCGCCGGACGTCGTCGGAACCCTCGCGCCTGAGCTGCCGCTCCCCCTCGCCCAGACTGGCTACTCACTCGGCACCAGGATCCTGGACCTGCTCGTCCCCGGGTCAGCCGACCAGCGAACGGAAGTAGTGCCTGTCGGCGACTACTCCTCCACCCTTGGCACTGACCGCGGCGTCTACGCCCGCGAGGCTGTTATCGATCAGCTCCAAGCGGCCCTGCATATCCTCCAGGAGGCCGACCCGGACAAGGTCACCACACTGGGAGGGGAATGCTCCGTCAGCGTCGCGCCGTTTAGCCACCTCGCGGCAAAGTACGGGGACGACCTCGCCGTCGTTTGGCTGGACGCCCACCCCGACTGCACCCTCCCCGAGAGCCACTACAACGGCTACCACGCTATGGCGATTTCTCACTTGATCGGCCACGGTGACCCCGATGTGCTCCAGGCACTTCCTGCAACGATCGACCCGTCCCGGGTAGCACTCGCCGGCCTGCACGCCTGGGCCGAGGACGAGCTTCCGAATGTGCAGGCATGGGGGCTGACGACGTTCTCACCCACAGTTCTCAATCAGGGTACTGAGAGCCTGCTCGGCTGGCTCAAGGCCACCGGTTGCTCGAAGGTCGCCATTCACCTGGACGTGGACGTCATCGACAGCAGTGATGTCGTCCTCGGACTCGGGATGGAGCCCCAGGGCTTGTCGCGTGATTCCGTTGCCGAGACGATAGCTGCCCTTCATGGTGCGGCAGACGTCGTCGCCCTCACGGTGGCCGAGTATCTTCCCCGACAGGTCCTGGCCCTGCAGGACCTGCTGGGCAAGATCGAATTCCCCTCCTAGGAGAGCCAGATGGTTTTTACGCTTGCATTCCTCACCAGGCCCAAGCCCGGGATCACGCTGGAGCAGTTCTACAAGCACTACACCGATATCCACCGCCCGCTGGCAGAAAAGCTGCCGGGGCTAGTTTCGTACCGCCAGACGAAGATCCTCAAGGAGGGCTACCGCGGTGGCGAGGCGATCGATTACGCCGCGTTCTCGGAGTACACCTTCGATAGCGAAGAGGCCGCCGACGCAGCGTACAAGAGTCCGGCGGGCGTGGCCCTCGATGAGGACACTGGCCGTTTCATCGATTGGCCATCGGTCCTGACGATCCCCTTGGCAGAGCTGGGGACTTACCGCCGCTAGCTCCTTCGCCGCCGCCTTTGCCGGTATCGCAAAGGCGGCGGCGATCTCGTCTCTGGAGTGTTCAAGCCGCCGTAACGGCAGGAGCGTCGGCGCGAAACTCTGACGGGACCACGCCGTGGACCCGCTTGAAGGCCCTTGTAAACGTCGTGGCATCGGCATAGCCGACCCGGAGGCCGACATCGAAGATGGGCACTTCGCGATGGTAGGGCGAACGAAGAAGACGCGCCGCTTCCTCCAGACGAACATCCCTGATGTAGGACGCCGGGGTAGTTCCGGCCTGCGAAAAAACCTGGGCGAGCAGGCGTGGAGAGATCCGCAGATGCTCAGCGATGAGCGAGGGTGTCAACGCCGGATCCCGGAATCGCGTCCGCACAAAATCCTGCCCGGACTTCAGCAGCGCCGCGTGCCCCAGCAGTTCACTGTTGCGTGATGAGTCTGCGGCGTAAATGGCGGAGACAAGATCTACGGCGGCCACTGCCAGCGATGTGCCTTCAAGGCTATGCTTGGTCTGGTCTGAACCGAAAGGAATCGGTTCCTCGCGCTCGGCGAACTCCCGAACAATTGTCCTTAGGACTCTGCCCAACGGGCCGTCAGAGGCATGAAATACGCGACCGGCCTCTGGAGCGAGCCTTCCTGCCAGCCCATGGGGGACTTTCAAGACCACTTGCTGGATGGGCTGTGGAAAGTCGAACGCATAGGGGCGGGTTGTGTCGATGATTACCGCGTCCCCAGGACGCAGTTCGGATTGCCGCCCCTTGTGTTCCAGGCGCCCCCGGGCCCCGGCGTCGTGCAGCACGACCATGAGGTCATCCGAGTCATGCCGGCGGATGTCCCGCGCGGATCGGGAGACCCCGAAGGGTCCGGAGGTGAGCAGCCGCAGTGACAGGTGGGCCGAACTCGCCGATGCACGGAGGCCGGCGTCGAATGTTGGTGCGGCCCAGTCGAGGCTGCAAAGTTGGAACTGCTCAACGCATAGCGCTTCCCATGCGTCAGCCGAATTCGCGGTGTAGTCGATCATCTTCGTCTTCCTTAGTCCCTGACGGGGGTGCTGCTATCTGCAGGAGAATGACGAGTGGCCGCTGCGAAGCAATGCCTCGCAGCGGCCTAACGCCTTGTTCGCCCAAGTCTCAGGAATATGCTGGCTTAATATGCGACGGTGAAACGCCGACGGCGGTGCTTAGGCGATTCGATTTCATCCATGACTGCAACTGCATAATCCTCGAATGAGATTGTGCTGTTGCCGGATGCGTCGGTGATCAGGTCATCGTTCGCCGTCCGGTAGGACCCAGTTCTCTGTCCCGGCTGGATCTTGGCTGCCGGGCTGATGTTGGTCCAATCCAAGTCAGCCACTGTGCGGTAGAACTCCAAGGCATCACCATGGGCATGCATGGTCTGTAGTACGGCCTCTGGAATGCCCGGGCGGTCCCAGACCTGCCCCCCGCCCGGGGTCCGCAGGGAGCCGGCACCTCCGACTGTCACCAGCCGCGGCGCTTCCTCCCCGGCGGAACGAAGCCCGGCAACCAGTGAGTGGGCGGCAGGGGCGATTGTGGCCTGGTTCTCCTGCCCTCCGGCCCCGCCGACCGCGCTGACCACGACGTCATGTTCGGACGCTATGGCTTTAACTGAATCCGGGTCAAGGACGTCGCCGGCGACGACCCGCATCCTGGGCTCAGTACCCGTAACTGTGTTTGGATCCCGGACCACGGCGGTGACTTCGTGACCGCGGTTGAGTGCTTCTGACAAAATTCGGGAACCGATTCTTCCGGCGGCTCCATAAACAGCAATTCTTGCCATTCTGTTCCTTCGTGTTCAGGGGATGGCTTCGGCCGTTGCTGGCCATGGTCGTGAATAGATGGAGAATCTATCTTCCTGGAGAAATTCGACCCAAAGACCGTCAGGGTCCTGGATGAAGACCCACTGCGCTTTGCCGTCGGGCAGCGCCCCAATTTCGACTGTCTCATCGGCAAAGCCCTGGCGCTTCAGCTGGGCAAGGGTTGCGTTGATATCGTCGGTGGCGAGAGCAAGATGCTTAAGGCCGATAACGTCAAGGTCATTCCCGAATCCGGGTTTCAGCGATGGCAGGTTCTTATTTTTCTCGTAGGCGAAAAGTTCGAGCGCGTATTCGTCCAGTTGGAGATGGGCGAGTGTTGCCCCGTCGAAATTTGTCCTGTTGACCTCGACAAAGCCCAGTGCGCTGTAGAAGGCGAGGGAAGCGTCGAGGTCGCGGACAGAAATCGCAGTGTGATGGGGTCGGTACTTAATCATGTTGAGGCTCCTTTTTCCTGGCGAGGAAAAACGCGGTGTGTATCACCACATTTGTAGCCCGCCGGTAACTGCCAGGGACGCGCCGGTGATATTTTTGGCCCGGGGCGAGGCGAGGAATGCCACGGCGTTGCCAATATCCTCAGGGTATTGCCCCCGGCCGAGTGGGACGCGGGCTATCTGCCGCTCCCACTGATGAGGGTCCAGAGTTTCCCACATAGGCGTGCGGACTATGCCAGGGCAGACCGCGTTGACGTTAATGTTGTGCTTGGCGAGTTCAAGGGCCGCCGACTGGGTTATCCCGATCACCGAGAACTTTGATGCGTTGTAGGCCGAGTACTCGTCGATGGCATTTTTCCCCGCCATGGACGCTATGTTTACGATCTTTCCGCCAGCTTTTTCCTGGAAGTATTTGCCGGCAGTCTGGCAGGCGAAGAACACCGCCTTTGCGTTGATGTCGTTGACGAGGTCCCAGCTTTTCTCGGTCACCGCAAGGAACGGCATCTGCTGGGCCGTACCCGCGTTGTTGACCAGGATGTCTACAGTCCCGAACACCTGCTCAGCTTCGGCGAAGACCTGCCCCGTGGAGGAAATGTCGAGCACATCCTGCTTCAGCGCCAGCGCTTGGTGGCCGCGCTCCCTGATGGCTTCGGCAGTTTCCTGAGCCCGCGACAGCTCGAGATCCGTTACGACGACGCGGGCTCCTTCGGCCGCCAGCACGTCGGCGATACCCCGGCCAATGCCTTGCCCTGCTCCGGTTATGACGGCGACTTTGCCGTCCAGTTCCTTAGTCAAGCGTTTGGTCCCTTCGCTCACAGAAACTTCCGGTTTAGAAGGGCCGGTCGAGGGCGTCAATGGCCTCGTCGATCTTCCAACGGCTGTCTTCCTTGATCATGCTGAACCGGTAGAGCCCGGTAGTGATCAGCTGAGCCTCCTTTTCGATACCGTAGATTGCCAGGTAGGCGATAACCACCGCTTCATCGTCCGTGAGCCGCTCAACGGTCATGCTGCCAAGAACATGCCGGCGCTGGTCGGACTGGGACTCCATGACTTCCCCGAGCCACTTAATGACACCCGCACGGCCGTTTTCGCTTGTGAGAGGCCCTTCACCGATGCGGTAGGAGAACGTCACCGATTCAGTGAACAGGCTTTCCAGGACATCCAGTCGCCGCTCGTCATACGCAATCGCGTAGCGGGAGGCAGTTTCCAGGACCATGAGACGGTCGGCCAGCGAGGTGAGGTCGGAGGGAACCGGCGGTACGGGCTGCAGGTCGATGGTTCCGGTGGCGTGGGCCCATGCGGGGGTGCAGGTTTCAGGGGTGGTAGCTGCGGTCACGGTAATGCCTTTCAGATAGTTCATTCTGGATTGTTGGTGCACATGGCAGGGTCAGGAGATGGTGCGTCCGCCGTCGACCATGAGTTCCGTACCCGTAATGTAGGACGCTTCGTCGGAGGCAAGGAAGAGGACGGCGTTCGCGACTTCGTGCGGCTGGCCGGCGCGGAGAAGCGGGGTACGGGTGATGTCCGGGTGGTCGTCACCGGCCGCGGCGAGTACTTCCCTGGTCATGGGAGTTTCAATGATCCCCGGGGCTACCGAGTTGACCCGGATGCCGTCGGGAGCGAATTCGACGGCGGCAGTCCTGGTCATGATGAAGACGGCAGCTTTGGCGGCCTGGTAGGCGACGGCGGCGCCGCTGCCGACGTGTGCGTAGGTGGAGGAGAGGTTGACTATGGAGCCGCCCTTGCCGTCTTCCCGCATGAGCGCGCTTCCGTACTTCATGCCCAGCAACACGCTGGTCTGGTTGACGTTGATGACCCGGTCCCACTCGGCACGGTCGATCTTGGTGATGCCGTCCAGCGAGAGGATGCCGGCGTTGTTGATGAGGATGTCGAGGCCGTTGAACTGGGCGCGGATCTGGTTCATGGCTGCAGCCCAGGCAGCGTCGTCGGTGACGTTGAGTTCGATGCCGAGCGCCTCCCCTCCGCTTTGACGGATGCGGTCGACAACGGTGTTGACCCCCTGCTGGTTGATGTCGGCGACGACGACTTTCGCGCCTTCCCGGGCGAAGAGTTCGGCCTCGACGGCGCCCTGCCCGCCTGCTGCGCCGGTGATGAGTGCGACTTTTCCGCTGAGACGTCCCATGGTGTTCTCCTTTGAATCTGCTGGCCGCCGTCTTTCGGCGGCTTGTTCTCTTTGATGGGGTGTGCGGGCGGGGGATTCTCACCCCCGCCCTGGCATGTGTGGGGTTAGCTGGTCTTCCAGAGTTTGAGGTAGGTGCTCTTCCAATCGAGGTCGCCGTCCCACGGAATGGAGCTGACGTTTTTCGCGTCGATGAGTTTCTCCGGGACGTTGACTGTCTTGAGGTTCCCGGGAAGGTTGCCGGCGAACAGCCGGACCATCTGGTCTACTGCGGCGTAGGACTGCCATTCGACGCTGACCGCAATGGTTGCCTTGAACGGCTGGTCACCGGCTTTGACGGCCTGGAGGGCGCCGGCGTCGCCGTTTTGGGAGACGACGGTGATTTTGCCGTTCTGCGGTGAGCGCTTGATCACGGGGCTGAGGGACAGTGCCACGGGGTCATACGCAGTCCAGACAGCATTGGCTCCTGGGTTGGCCTGCAGGGTGGCCTGGAACTCTGCGGGGACCTGGGTCTGTAGGTTCGCAATCTGGAAGTTGATGTCTTTCACGATCTGGCAACCGGAGCAGAGCTCCTTGAGTCCGTCGACAAAGCCTTGGTGCCATTCGACAACAGAGGGGAACTCGGGGTCGTTCACGGAGATGACCTTTCCGGCGCCCTTCGTTGCGACGGTGAGGTAGGCGGCGTTCCAGCGCCCTGCCTTGGTGTGGTCGTAGAGGGTGTGGGCGTCGGCAAAGCTTTCGTCTGCGGGTTCTGACATGTTCACGACCTTGATCCCTCCGCTGCGTGCCTTGGCGATGTCGTCCTTAACGACACTTGGGGGGATGGAGCCGAGGAAGATGCCGTCGGCCTTGAGCTGAACGGCGGTCCGGACGGCTGCGCGCATTTTCTCGGGGTCACCGGCGGGATCGATCATCTGATAGCGCCAGCCGAGAGCTTTGGCGGCTTCGGCAATGGTGTCGACTTCTCGTTTGCAGCCCTCGGCTGCGTACGCGCAGGGGATGCCGACGACGAGCTTATCCTTTGGTGCCGCGACCGGTTCCTTGGGGAAGTCGAAGCTGGTGACCTTGGCCTGGGCTTCGTCCAGGACTTTCTGGGCGGCGGATACATCGTTGTTTCCACCGCCGTTGCTTGCGGTCCCTTGAGGGCTGGCGCAACTGGTCAGTGCCAAGGCGCCTGCGAGGACCGCGGCCCAGACTGCGGCGCGGTGCTTGATTCTGGTCATGGTGATGCCTTTCAGATGGGAGGTAAAGAAAGTAAGAGCAGGCTTGTCAGCTCGTGGCCTTGCGGCGGCGCTTGCCGACGAGAACGGAGGCGGAAACTGCGAGCATGAGGGCGACGCCGTTGAAAATATTCGTCACCCAGGTTTGGGCGCCGAGGAGGGTGAGGCCGTTGCTGCCGACGGCGAGGAGGACGACGCCGATCACGGTTCCCCAGACATTGAAGTAGCCGGGCTTGATCGTTGTCGCGCCCAGGAAGGCGGCAGCGTAGGCCGGGAGGAGGAATTCCGGACCCAGGTTCGGGGCGGCGGTGCCGCCCCGGGAGGCCAGCAGCGCACCGGCCAATGCCGCGAGGACCCCGGCAGCGATGAATGACGAGGCCAGGTACCGATCAACCCGTACACCGCTAAGCCGTGCCGCGTCGCGACCCATACCCGTGGCGCGAAGGTAGCGGCCGTACGGCGTCTTCTCGACCACGTAGAACAACAGGAGGCTGAGCACGATTGCATAGCCGAGGACGACCTGGAGGTCGAAGACCCTGGTGATGGTAAGCGCCCCGAACTCCTCTGAGCCGAGCACGAGGAGGGAGCTGCCGGTAACGAGCAGGTTCAGGCCGGAAAGGATTGTGGCCGAAGCAAGTGTCGCGATGAAGGCGTTCACCCCGACCTTGACGACCAGCACCGCGTTGACGATGCCGACGCCAGCGCCAACCGCCAGGCAAGCTAGGATAACCACGGGCAGGGGTGCC
The DNA here is from genome assembly GCF_044754225.1 of Arthrobacter sp. NPDC093125. NCBI lineage: Bacteria > Bacillati > Actinomycetota > Actinomycetes > Micrococcales > Micrococcaceae > Arthrobacter > Arthrobacter sp. NPDC093125. Next base: position 11,673 of record NZ_JBIVOQ010000022.1, read on the forward strand.
CCGGCGTTCGACAGGGCGATTGCGGTGATTGCGCTGAAGCCGAGGACTGCGCCAAGAGAGAGGTCGAATTCACCGGCTGCCAAGGGAAGGATCGCGGCGAGGGCGAGAATGACCGGGATCGATTGGTCCGTCAGGATGGCCTTGACGTTGTCGGACGTGGGGAAAGTGTCCGGCAGCAGGGCCGAGAAAACAATGATCATCAGGACAAGGAAGATGATGACCCCGTACGAGGTGGCAACGGTGCCGATGTCCGGCCGGTTCCGTCCCGGCTTTGCTGTCTTTGTGGAGGGGCGTTCCTGGGTGCTGCTTGCGGTGGTGCTCATGGCGTCCTTCTGGGAAATCTCGGGGTTTTTGGTGGGAGCCGTCGGGGGATTCATGCCGCCGCCCCATGTTGGGCGCAGAGGAGCGCGAGGTGCTCCTCGCTGATGTCCTCGCCGGTGGCCTCAGCGACGAGGCGGCCGCGGTCAAGTATGAGGACCCGGTCGCACAGGCCGACGAACTCCTCGAAGTCTGTCGATGCCAGAATTACGGCCAATCCATCTGCGGCGAGGCCCCGGACGATGTTGGCGATCTCCTGCTTGGCCAGGGCGTCCACACCCTGTGTGGGTTCATCCAGAAGCAGCGCGGTCCCGCCGAACCCTGCGGCACGGGCGACGACTACTTTCTGCTGGTTCCCTCCTGAGAGGAGCCCGATAAGCCGGGAGGGGTCCGCTGGCTTGACCGAGAACTGCTCGATCAGCCGCAGTGCCCCGTTGCGCTCCTTGCGGCCGTCCAAGGCGCCGTTCCGGGTGAAGGTCTTCAACCGGCCAAGCGTGATGTTCTCCCGGACGGTCATTGGCAGCACTGCTCCTTCGCGGCGCCGTTCCTGAGGCACGCACGACACCCCGGCTGCGATGGCGGTCGCCGGTGAACCCGGCGAATAGCTCTTCCCGGCCAATTCCATGTGCCCTGCGGATGGATTCTGAGCACCGGCCAGAATCCGGATCAGTTCGCTGCGCCCGCAGCCCACGAGCCCGGCGACGCCCAGGATCTCACCGGAGCGGACCTGCAGATCCACCCCCCGCAGCCGCGGTCCGGTGATCCCCTGGGCAGAGAGCACGACATCGCCTTCGCGTTCACTTTGGCGGGGAATTTTCGTTTTCTCCAGTCGTTTTCCCACGACCCGGGCAACGATATCGTCCACACCCATTTGCGCCAGAGGCTCGTCGGCGACGAGCCTTCCGTCGCGGAGGATCACGAGTTGGTCGGCGATGCGCTTGACCTCTTCAGTGCGGTGACTGACGTAAATGACCGTTCCGCCGTTAGCTTTCAGTTCCTCCAGCGAGGTCAGGATCGTGTCGACCTCCTCGACGGGGAGGGAAGCCGTGGGCTCGTCCAGTACGACGATGTTTTTGGCGAATGCCCGTACACCGGATTCTTCTTCGTCCTGGAACGCCCTGGCGAGGCCGACCATAGTCCGCAGGGTGGGGTTCAGTGAGCCGACCAGCGCCCCCGGGTGCACGGAGATGGCGAACTTTTCGAGTGTCGCGGCGACATGCTCGTGCTGGCGGGCCTTGTTGATTGGTCCGAGTTTGCCGGGGGCCCGGAACCGGTCAACAAAGGCGAAGTTGTCCGCGATCGTCAGACTGTCCACCAGTCCGACGTCCTGGTGGAGGAACCGCAGACCCGCTTCGTGGGCAGTGTGCGGCGTCATTGGCAGCGACATCGCGGCCCCACCGATGGTAAGTGCCGCGCCGGGGTCGGGCTGGTAGACGCCGGCGAGGACCTTGATAAGGGTGGACTTGCCTGAGCCATTCATGCCTAGCAAGGCTGTGATTTTTCCACGCTGCACGGTGAAAGAGACTTCATTGAGGGCCCGCTGACCGGAAAAGGTCTTGGACAAATTCTCTATCCGTAGAGCATCTGTACCTGTACGGACGTCAGTGTCCGAAGTGACCATGGGTATGCCTTCCAAGAGGAGGAGAAATAGTTGGTCGGGGCCCCTGATTCGGGCCCGGAAGCTTTGTTCGTCGAGCCCTTCCCTGTGCCCTTCAGTGGGCTCCAGGAGGAGGTCGAAAGCTGCGTTTTCGGGGTTGTGGTTTTGATCATATCTAGTTTATGATCAGATTCACAAGAGCCCGGCAGAAGGTTTTCTCAAACGGGTTCAAAACCCAACAAGGCTCATATGCCCCGCCCGGACGTCGGCCCCAAGCAAGTTACTGGAAGGTTTAGATATGACGACTTCCCCTCTTTTCCAGCCCCTGACCGTACGATCGACGACGATCCGCAATCGCATCTGGGTCTCCCCCATGTGCCAGTACTCCTGTGAGAACCAGGACGGAATCCCCAACGATTGGCACCTGATGCATCTCGGTCAGTTCGCTGCTGGTGGTGCCGGTCTCATCATGGCCGAGGCGACCGGGGTAAACCCCGCAGGCCGCATCTCGAGCGAAGATACGGGCATGTGGAACGACCAGCAGCGTGACGCATGGGCACGCATCGTCCGCTTCTTACACGAGCAGGGCGCAACCGCAGCAATCCAGCTGGCCCATGCCGGCCGGAAAGCCTCCGACTACCGGCTCTTCGACGAACGCTGCGGCACCACAAAGCCTGTCGCAGAAGGCGGATGGAAGACTGTGGCTCCCTCGGCCCTGGCGTTCCCGGGCTTTGATGTGCCCCAAGAGCTGGACCATGCAGGCATCGACGAGGTCGTCCATGACTTCGCAGCAGCGGCACTGAGGAGTGTGCAGGCGGGATTCGACATAATCGAAATCCATGCAGCCCATGGGTACCTCATCCACGAGTTCCTGTCGCCGCTCAGTAACATCCGCACCGATGAATATGGCGGATCCCTCGAAAACCGGGCCCGGCTTCTGCTGCGCATTGTCTCAGCAGTACGGGAAGCCATTGGCGAAAACCATGGACTCTTCGTCCGGTTCTCCGCAACGGACTGGGCAGAAGGCGGATGGGACCAAGAGCAGACCGCCGAGGTCGCCGCCATGGCACGCGACCGGGGAGCGGACGTCTTCGACATCTCGACCGGCGGCCTGATTGACGGCGTTGAAATCCCAGTGGGCGAGGGATACCAGGTTCCCCTCGCGGATCACATCAAATCGGCGTCCGAGGTGCCCACCTCCGCCGTCGGCCTCATCACGACAGCGAAGTATGCCGAGGAAGTGGTCGCCGGCGGACGTGCAGATGCGGTCATGCTCGGCAGGGAACTGCTCCGTGATCCACATTTCGCCCTCAGGGCGGCCCGGGAGCTAAACGTCCACGTCGACTACTGGCCACGCCAGTACAAGGCCGTGCAGTGGAAGGTGCGCGAGACCGCCGACCGCTGAACCCCAGTTCCCACCCCGACATCTCCACAGAAGGGACGACCGACATGACACACAAGACCGTTACCGGCACACTGACTGCCCTTGATCGGCTAGAAATCCAAGAACTGACCACCGGCTACGGGGTTCACCACGACCGCAGAGACTTTGCTTCTCTCCGTGAGTGCTTCACTTCGGATGCGACCTACATCATGCGCATCATGGACGGCCCCACGTATGGCCCCCACGAAGGGCCGGAAGCAATCGTGGGCCAGATCCAGGCGTTCAAAGAATCCCAAAACGACGTCCGGCGCCACCATATCTCCAATATCCAGATCGAACCGCTCGGTGACGATACCGCATCCGTCCTTTCCTATGTTCTCGTCTCGGCCACTGACACCGACGGACTCGCGATCAAAACAGTGGGCACATATGCTGACACTGTCGTCCGAACACCTGAGGGCTGGCGAATTGCCCGCAAGGAACTCCAGTTGGACTCGACGTTTTAACTGCCGAGGAATCCAGGGCAACGGGAAGTAGTGAGTCGATGAAGAAGAATGCCCGCCCGTTGGGCACGAAAACCAGTCAGGCCTATGAATACGTCAAGCGACGCATTCTCGACGGCACGTACTCTCCCGGACACCGACTCGTGCTCGAGAACATCTCCCGCGAAGCAGATATGAGCCAGCTCCCGGTGAGGGAGGCTCTTCGGCGCCTGGAAGCTGAAGGCTACGTCGCCTACAAGCACAATGCCGGTGCGCGGGTTGCCGAACTTGATCCTGCTGCATACGAGAGCACCCAGGCGGTCATCGCTGTTCTTGAGGGGGCCGCAACTGCGGGAGCGGCCCCTTATGTGACCCCCGATGCAATTAGGAAGGCCGAAGAACTCAACCAAGAGATGCGTCGAAGACGCGAACTCTTCGATGCCGAGGGCTTTATGGACCTTAACGCCCAATTCCATGATCTCCTGTGCTCTCCTTGCCCGAATGCACATCTGATGGAGTTGCTGGAAAGCGAACGCAGCCGGATGGCTCTCATCAGGAAGCCAACCCTCGGCATCATCATGCGGCATGCGGCAGAATTCGTGGAAGACCACGACCAACTCCTGGAACTGCTCAAAACAAATCCCCACTCCCCCGACATCCAACTCCTGGCCCAAGCCCACAAGAGACGGATACTCGAGGCCGTTCAAACAGAGGCCGTGGCCTACCACCTTCCACGGACGGAAACAGAGGAGCTGCTGGAAATCGAGGCACGCACTCCTTAATCCGCTGCCGCCCTGTGCAGGCACCCCGGAGAAAAAATAGCCTGGCGCCTTGGCCCCTCCCCTGCCGCTGGCCTGCGCTTCACCTGCCGCAGCCTCACTGGCGAGAAGTCGGGGCGCACCGGATCGCAAATTAACAGATGCTGTCACTGCGGCGCAGCACCTGTCGCCGGGACTTCATCTGTCATCCCCAAAAACCGTGCCCAGCGGGCCGGCATTGATGCAAAGGAGCAACGATCATGACCGCTGAAGAGACTTCTGCCAGAGAAAGTGTTGTCATGGCCGCCGATCGATCGGCCATGCAGGACACCCTTGCCCGCTACGCGTGGGGCTACGACGAAGGAAACTTCGACATGCTGGCGAACACCTTCACCGAGGACGGGACCACCAGCGGCAAGGTCGCGAATTCGGATGCCTCCTGGGGCCCAACAACAGGCAACCAGGCGATCGCCGACATGCTCAAGGCAATCCGCGAACAGCAGACGGACCAGCGCCGCCACACTGTTCACACGTTCCGCTTCGAAAACCAGAGCTCTTCAACCGCCGACCTCTACAGCTACGTGCTCATCACGTCGACGGAAAACGCAGTGACCAAAACCCTGACCGCCGGCTGGTACCGCGCCTCCATGGTCAAGGAAGCCGACGGGCAATGGCGGATGGCGGACCTGACCGCGCTGCTTGATAGCCCCTTCTAGAGACCCGGAGAGAAGTGCGATGTATTCAAGGAACCTTACGGGGCCACCTTCGCGACCAGGCACGCGTGGAACCGTTGACGATGGATTGGTGACCCGGTGACAGCGAACAGCTTGCTCTTTTCCCCGTACCGGCTCAAGGGCATGGACCTGAAGAACCGTATTGTCATGTCCCCGATGCTCATGTACCAGGCCCACGACGACGGTTCTGTCACAGAGCGCCAGGTGCTCCACTACGGTGCCCGGGCACTTGGCGGGGTGGCGTTGATCATGACCGAGGTCGTTGCCGTCCACCCGCTTGGGCGCATCAGTGAGTCCGACATCGGGCTCTGGTCCGATGAACACATAGCCGGCATCCGCCGCATCGTTGAAGCCGTCCACGCCTGTGACGCGAAGATCGGTGTCCAACTGGCGCACGCAGGCCGGAAGGCCAATCTACCTGGCGGCTGCGTCGCACCCTCCCCAATCCCGCACTCGGAAGACTCGCCAACGCCAGCAGAACTGACGACGGCGGAAATACGCCAACTGGTTCAGCACTACGGGGCCGCGGCTGCCCGCGCTGACCAGGCGGGGGTGGACTGCATCCAGATCCACGCGGCCCACGGCTATCTCGTACATGAGTTCCTGGCACCAATGTCCAACGAACGGACGGACGAGTACGGGGGCAGCTTGGAGAACCGGGCAAGGTTTCTCCTCGAGGTCGTGCGCACTGTCCGTGCGGCGCTGCCGCCTGGCAAACCTTTGCTGGTCCGCTTCTCCGGGACAGACCTGGTCGACGGCGGTGTGACTGCCGAGGATGCCGTCCAGCTTGCCAAATGGCTCGAGGCCGCCGGCGCGGACTTCCTTGAGGTGACGACCGGCAACATTACCAAGACCTACACCGGGGAAATCTATCCGGGGTATCAGGCAAAGTTCGTGCAGGATGTTCGCCGCCACTCCGCGCTACCGCTGGGGTCGGTCGGATCCATCCACTCGGCCGATCTCGCAGAGTATCTGCTGCGGGACGGAGGCATCGATCTGGTCTTCATCGGCCGGGCACTGCTGCGCGATCCGTTCTGGCCTATTCACGCGGCATCCGACATGGGTTCGGAGCCACCCCTGCCGATCCCGACCTACGCGCGGGCGAGCGGACCCTACCAACGCGGTTTCTGAGCGCCGACAGCTCTAACCGTATACCCCAGGTGGTTGCGGCTTGACAGCGAAACCGGCACTGGCGAACATATTTCATATACGATTTCATATTTGATGAGGAGAAGGTTTTGGAGCAGGTCAACGACGACACCCTGGCTGCAGCACGCAAGGTGATCGCGGTGCACATCAACTACCCCAGCCGGGCAGCACAGCGCGGCCGGACCCCTGCCCAGCCCTCGTACTTCCTGAAGCCGTCCTCGTCGCTGTCCCTGACCGGCGGCGGCGTCGAACGCCCCGCCGGCTGTGAACTCCTCGGCTTTGAGGGCGAGATCGCCCTGGTCATCGGCAAGCCGGCGCGCCGCGTAGGAATTGACGACGCCTGGAGCCACGTCGCCGCCGTCACCGCCAGCAACGACCTCGGCGTGTACGACCTCCGCTACGCGGACAAGGGCTCCAACCTCCGGTCCAAGGGCGGCGACGGCTTCACCCCGGTAGGCCCGGCACTGATCCCGGCAGACGCCGTCGACCCCGCCAGCCTGCGCATCCGCACCTGGCACAACGGCGAACTCGTCCAGGACGGCACCACGGAGGACCTGCTCTTCCCGTTCGCCCGGCTCGTGGCGGACCTGTCCCAGCTGCTCACCCTCGAAGAGGGCGACATCATCCTGACCGGCACACCCGCCGGCGCGTCCGTCGCCAAACCCGGCGACGTGCTGGAGGTGGAAGTCACCACGGCCGACGACGGGCTGAGCACCGGCCGCCTCACCACCACGGTGGAGGACGGCACCACGGCGTTCGCGGACTTTGGTGCCGGGCCCAGGATTGACGACGTGCAGCGGGAGGAAGCGTACGGTTCCCGCGAGGCTGCCGGGCTGCCCGCCGCAACCAGCGTCCTGGCCCCGGAGCTGAAGGCCAAGCTGGAGTCCGTGGCCACTGCCACCCTGTCCTCTCAGCTGCGCAAGCGGGGACTGAACAACGTCAGCATCGACGGCCTGACCGCCACCCGCCCGGACCGCAAGGTCGTTGGCCTGGCCCGGACCCTGCGCTATGTGCCCAACCGTGAGGACCTCTTCAGAACCCACGGCGGCGGCTTCAATGCCCAGAAACGCGCCATCGACTCCGTCAACCAAGGCGAAATCCTGGTCATGGAGGCCCGCGGCGAGAAGGGCACCGGCACCATCGGCGACATCCTGGCCCTGCGCGCCCAGGTCCGCGGCGCCGCAGCCATCATCACCGACGGCGGCGTCCGGGACTTCTCCGCCGTGGCCGCCATGGAGCTGCCCGCCTACTACTCCAACCCGCACCCGGCCGTGCTCGGACGCCGGCACATCCCCTGGGACACGGACATCACCATCGCCTGCGGCGGCACCACCGTCCAACCCGGCGACATCATCGTGGCCGACGCCGACGGCATCCTGGTCATCCCGCCGGCCATCGCCGAAGAGCTCGCTGACGACTGCATCCAACAGGAAAAAGAAGAAACCTTCATCGCCGAAATGGTCAAGCAGGGCAACAGCGTGGACGGCCTCTACCCGATGAACGCCGAATGGCAGGCCAAATACAAGGAATGGGAAGCAGCCAATGACTGAAACAGCGACTGACCGAGCTGCAGCAGCCTCCCTCGGCAGCAAGTCGGAGCAGGCCTACCAAACCGTCAAGGCGCGGATCGTCGGAGGCACCTACACCCCCGGCTACCGGCTGGTCCTGGGCACCATCGCCAGAGACCTCGGCTTCAGCGTGGTCCCGATCCGGGAAGCCATCCGCCGCCTGGAAGCCGAAGGCCTGGTGAAGTTCGAACGCAACGTCGGCGCCACCGTGGCCGGCATCGACCCCACCGAATACCTCTACACCATGCAGACTCTCAGCATTGTCGAAGGCGCCGCTACTGCCTTGTCCGCGCCGCTCATCGATGCAGTGTCCATTTCCCGGGCCCGCGCCATCAACGAAGAAATGCGCGAGTGCCTGGAGCACTTCGACCCCGTCCGTTTCACTCGGCTCAACCAGGACTTCCACAGCGTCCTGTTCGAGCACTGCCCGAACCCGCACATCCTGGACCTCGTCCACCGGGGCTGGAACCGGTTGGCATCCCTGCGGTCCTCCACCTTCCGCTTTGTTCCCGGCCGCGCCCACGAGTCCGTGGACGAACACGAGGCCCTGCTCCGGCTAATCGAAACCGGAGCGGATCCCGATGCCATCGAAAGAGCAGCACGACTCCACCGCTCCGCCACCCTCGACGCCTACCTCGCCCAATCCAACTAATGCCCGAATTTCAGTTAGGACCCCAACGATGACGACATCCGCAGAAATCACAAAGCACTACATTCCAGAAAATCTGCCCACGCACCTGACGCACTTCATCGACGGCGAGTTCGTTGAATCGGTGTCCGGCAAAAAGTTCGATGTGCTGGATCCGGTGTCCAACGAGAACTACGCCACAGTCGCCTCAGCCCAGCCGGAGGACGTCGACCGCGCTGTCGCCGCCGCCAAGCGCGCCTTCCACGAAGGCCCGTGGTCCAAGATGCTGCCCCGCGAACGCTCGCGCGTGCTGCACAAGATTGCCGACATCGTCGAATCGCGCGACGACGAACTCGCCCTCCTTGAGAGCTTCGACTCCGGCTTGCCCATCACCCAAGCCAAGGGCCAGGCCCGCCGCGCCGCTGAAAACTTCCGCTTCTTCGCGGACCTAATCGTCGCGCAGGAGGACAACGCGTTCAAGGTGCCCGGTCGCCAGATCAACTACGTGAACCGCAAGCCGATCGGCGTCGCTGCGCTCATCACGCCGTGGAACGTCCCTTTCATGCAGGAGTCGTGGAAGCTCGCCCCGGCAATCGCGACCGGCAACACCGTTGTCATGAAGCCGGCCAGCTACACCCCGCTCTCCGCCGTGTTGTGGCCCGAGATCTTCCGCGAGGCAGGCCTGCCCGACGGAGTCTTCAACCTGATCTTCGGATCCGGCGGCGTCGCGGGCGACTACCTCGTAAAGCACCCCGACGCGCCGATCGTCTCCTTCACCGGTGACAGCTCTACCGGTGCCACCATCTCAACCGCAGCCGCCCCTCAGTTCAAGAGCCTCTCCCTCGAACTCGGCGGCAAGAGCCCTGCCGTCGTCTTCGCCGACGCCGACATCGAGGCCGCCCTCGACGCCACTGTCTTCGGTGTGTTCAGCCTGAACGGCGAGCGTTGCACCGCCGGGTCCCGCGTGCTCGTGCAGCGCGGCATCTACGACGACTTCGTGGCCCGCTTCGCCGAGCGTGCGAAAAACATCGTGGTGGGCCTCCCAAGCGATCCCGCCACCGAGGTCGGCTCGCTCGTGCACCCCAACCACTTCGAAAAGGTCATGAGCTACATCGAGATCGGCAAGACGGAAGGCCGGCTTCTGGCCGGCGGCGGTCGTGCCGAGGGCTTCCCCACCGGCAACTACGTTGCACCCACCGTGTTCGCCGACGTCGCCCCCGACGCCCGGATCTTCCAGGAGGAGATCTTCGGTCCCGTCGTGGCGATCACCCCCTTCGACACCGACGAGGAGGCGCTCGAGCTCGCAAACAACACGAAGTACGGCCTCGCTGCCTACGTCTGGACCTCGAACCTGAAGCGCGCCCACAACTTCGCACACGCCATCGAGGCAGGCATGGTGTGGCTGAACTCGAACAACGTCCGCGACCTGCGCACCCCGTTCGGCGGCGTGAAGGCCTCGGGTCTGGGACGCGAGGGTGGGTACCGCTCAGTCGACTTCTACACCACCCAGCAGTCGGTGCAGATCACCCTCAACGAGGCCCACTCGCCAAAGTTCGGCAGCGTCAAAGACGCAGCAGCAACCAGCGACAGCTAACCCTTCCCCCACTTTCGAAGAAGAGAGAATCCCATGACCAGCTTCCTTCCCACCCCCACCGTTCCCGCCCCGGACATCGTCCGCTGCGCCTACATGGAGATCGTGGTCACCGACCTCGCTAAGTCCCGTGAGTTCTACGTGGACGTCCTGGGACTGCACGTCACGGAAGAGGACGAAAACGCGATTTACCTGCGCTCCCTGGAGGAGTTCATCCACCACAACCTGGTGCTGCGCAAGGGCCCCATCGCCGCTGTCGCCGCTTTCGCCTACCGGGTGAAGTCCCCCTCCGAGGTGGATGCTGCCGAGGCCTACTATAAGGAACTTGGCTGCCGCGTTGAGCGCCGCAAGGACGGCTTCACCAAGGGCGTGGGCGATTCCGTCCGCGTCGAGGACCCGCTGGGCTTCCCGTACGAGTTCTTCTACGAAGTGGAGCACGTGGAGCGCCTCACCCAGCGCTACGACCTCTACTCCGCCGGTGAACTGGTCCGGCTGGACCACTTCAACCAGGTCACCCCGGACGTCCCCCGCGGCCGCGCCTACCTCGAGGACCTGGGCTTCCGCGTCTCCGAGGACATCAAGGATTCCGACGGCGTCACCTACGCCGCGTGGATGCACCGCAAGCAGACGGTCCACGACACCGCCCTGACAGGCGGCAATGGCCCGCGCATGCACCACGTCGCGTTCGCCACGCATGAGAAGCACAACATCATCCAGATCTGCGACAAGATGGGCGCCCTGCGCATCAGCGACCGGATCGAACGCGGCCCCGGGCGGCACGGCGTGTCCAACGCGTTCTACCTCTACATCCTGGACCCGGACGATCACCGCATCGAGATCTACACGCAGGACTACTACACCGGCGATCCGGACAACCCCACGGTCACGTGGGACGTGCACGACAACCAGCGCCGCGACTGGTGGGGCAACCCCGTGGTCCCGTCCTGGTACACCGAGGCCTCCCAAGTCTTGGACCTCGACGGCAATCCCCAGCCCGTCATCGAGCGCACTGACGCCTCCGAGATGGCCGTGACCGTTGGTGCCGACGGCTTCTCCTACACCCGCAAAGAAGGCGCGGTAGCTGAAGGCTTCAAGCTCGGCGCCCAGCTCTAAGCCCAAAATCTGGCAGCCGGTTCCGTATCGCAACAGCGGGACCGGCTGCCCTTTACAACTGAACGATTTGTACCACCTTGAGGAGCGCAGAGAGTGCTGGAGCCGAAGACGATTGAGGCCATCGCGGACGAACTGGTGGAGGCCGGGCGTTCCCGGACCCCGGTTCCCCGCCTGACAGCCCGGTACCCGGAGATGACGGTGGAGGATTCCTACGCGGTCCAGCAGCTGTGGCGCCGCCGCAACGAGGACGCCGGCCGGACCCTGGTGGGCCGCAAGATCGGCCTCACGTCCAAGGCCATGCAGGCCGCCACCGGCATCACCGAACCGGACTACGGCGCCATCTTCGATGACATGGTGCTGGAAACCGGCTG
>NZ_JBIVOQ010000023.1:0-18092 GCF_044754225.1 Arthrobacter sp. NPDC093125
ACGAATCGCTGCAGGGCAGGGACGAACCTACCGACGCCTTCCTTGCAGCCATCGACCTGCTCGTGGACGGCCCGTACCAGATGTGGAGCCCGGAACCCCGGCGGGCCCTGGCCGGCTCCACGAACCAGCGGTTCATCCACCTCACTGACCGTTACGAGAGCTACCTGCCCGAGAACACCGGGAACAGGGTCGACGTCCGGGTCCGGACAGATGGCTCCATTGAGGTCGCCGGCTTTCTGGACACAACCGGACTCACGGCCCTCACCGAGGCGACAGGAACCCGCCGGGTCTCCCCCAGGCTGCGCCAGGAACAGCAGGGACGACGGGGCACCGTTTAGTGGCTACACCTCAGCAGGTTCCAGCAACCCTCCCCTGCCCGTGCGCCGTAATTCTTGTTCCCGTAGTTGAAACCTCAGGCTGCGCAGTATGTAGCCGGGGTTAGCTACGCCCATGCCCTCACCGGCTCTCCACCGCGGAGTCGGCGCCGGGCACAGTCATCGCCCACCGCATCCACCCCGGACCATGGAACCGTCACGAATCCTGACCGGGCAGAGCAAAGGACCCCGCACCTGAGGGGTACGGGGTCATTTTTGTGAGGGGCGTCCGGACATCCGTACCCTCTTTCCTTCTTTAGGCGTAGACGGTCTTTTCGACCTTCCACTGCATCAGCCGCGGGTACACCCAGAAGGTGTAGATGCCTAGGGTAATGACAGACAGGAACAGCCACTTGAGCCACAGCCCGAAGATGCCGATGCCCGTGCCGACGAACTGAAGCTGACGGCCCTGAAGGAAGGTGTTCTTGGCCCTCCAGCGCTCGACCAGGACAATAGCGAACGGGTAGCAAATTCCCAGCGTGCAGACCGTAATCAGTACACCCAGAATCTGAGTGCCGAACCATGAAGCGGCCCCGCCGCGGAACTCATAAATCTGATACCCGGCAACCGGCCCAGCGCCAGCACCGACCAGCGAACCGTTGCCCGCTACAGGTGCCTCCCCGTAAGCCAGTGCCTCGTTGTTACTAACGCTCAATGAATCCCCCAAATTGGTGACGCCGAAATGCGAACGCTCGAAGTTTAGCCCCAGTCGCCGCGAAATATTCGAATCTGCTCCCTATGCCGTTAGTGTCTCATCAAGGAGAAGACAGGCCTGTTTCGTCGGTCTGGCTCGCCGGACGTGCAGAACAAGGTGCACTGGTCATGGGCCGAGCGTCCGGAGAGCTTAGTTCACTCCCCATAACGTGGTCAAACTGTGGAACGACACGTGGAAGGAGGGCGGCAAGAACAACCACATCAAGGGCATTGAAGTGGAGGCTCCGTGCTGCGGTCAGGGAAGTCGGGGTTCCCACCACCACCCCCAGTTCGCCATTAGCGGCCTCACGGGGTGAATTTACGTGGACCGTGCACATGCCCGGAAGTCCTAACTATGTCGAAACGCAACCCACATCTAGGAGCTAGTCGACGGAGGCTTCCGGCGGACCGGATATTTGCAGAGCACAAAACACCTGCACGGCCGCGTAGCGGTATGGCCGTAATATGCCGCGATTACGCCACGGCACTGATATAACTAGCTCGGCAAGAGCCAATGAGAAGCCAGTTACGCTGGCCATGGGGGGCAGGTGCTCTTGTTTTCCCTATGGTCTTGCTTGCGTGCCTGACTATCTGAAATTTATAGAGAATGATGGGGAAGTAAAATGAGAAAAAGCACTTCAATCTTGGCAGTAGCGGCAGTGGTCGGTTTTTCAGCGCTGACAGCGACCCCCGCCAATGCCATTGTCGGGGCCGCATACGCAAACTGCACTGAGGCAGCAGCAGCTGGCGCCTTCAACATCCCGGTAGGGGATCCCGGCTACGGCACGCACTTGGACCGCGACAATGATGGTATCGGTTGCGAGCAGGGCGGCTCTGGCGGTGCCGTTGTTCAGGCTCCCGTTCAGGCTCCCGCTCAGGCTCAGGTAGCCCAGATGCCTGTTGGTGGCGCTCCCACTGGCGTCACGCAGGAAACCGACAATGGCATGGGCTTCCTCGCCCTTGGTGGCCTCGTGGCAGCTGCTGCCACCGGAACCGTCATCGTGCGCCGCCGGATGGCCGGCCAGGCGTAGAGCTTCTCGAACTGATCGCTTCGAATGACTAGCTCAACCAGTGGCCGTCGCAGATGCTTTGCGTCTGTGGCGGTCGCTTTGCTACTTCTTACAGGCTGTGCAACTAACACTTCCACGGAGACTGTCAGCGCGCTTGACACGGGTATTACGTCGGAAGCGCCGTCGTCCACCCCGACCGCACCGGTGTCGCCGCATGCGCCCACCGCAGACTCTGTCCCGCTATCTATAGAGATCCCGAAATCAGGCACACAGTCTGATCTGATCAGCTTGGGCCTTCGTGATGATAGGACTCTGGAAGTGCCGCCGGACGGGCCAGGCGCACCAGCAGCGTGGTTCAACGGATCGCCGACACCAGGCGCTCTGGGGCCCGCCGTAATTTACGGACACGTCAACGCGACTGACGGAGGGCCGGGCGTGTTCGCCGACCTGCGAAGTCTCGTGAAGGGTGACCTCATCAAGGTTGTCCGCAAGGACGGCACAACGGTCTCTTTTGTAGCTGATCGTGGAGAACAATATTCCAAGGCCGAGTTCCCGACAGAAAAGGTTTATGGGAATACGGAGGGAGCTGAGCTACGGCTCATCACTTGTGACGGGTACGACCCGAAAACAGGTGAGTTTGACGACAACTATGTTGTCTACGCAAAGCTCGTCTCTTAGATCGCTGGCTGCTGTAGGCAAACGCAAGACCCCGCTCCCTTGGGCGGGGTCTTGCTGTTAGAGCAAAGCGCTGTTCGCTGTGGCAGCTACACTCGCCACATGGTGCGTCCGGGAAGTCCGGCAGGCCTGGATTCAGCGCGATGAGCATGTCTAAGCTCTCCGCTTCCCGCGAATGGGGGAAGACATGGGCTTCAGGGTTCGCAAATCGTTCAAGATCGCACCAGGGATCCGGATGACGGTGACCCCCAAAAGCGTCGGCATCAGCGCCGGTGTGCGCGGGGCACGGATTTCGGCCAACTCCTCCGGTCGCGTCACCCGCACAGTCGGCATCCCCGGCTCGGGCATTTCCCACACCAAGACCCTCTCCACCGGCTCTCAGCAGAGGACATCCTCCGCGCGGGCCCGCACTGCGGCAGCCCCGCCTCCCAAACCTGCAACGCCTGGGCTGTTCGCCCCGAAATGGGAGAAGGCACTCCACCGGGCACTGCTGGGGCGTCCCGCGTTCGAGGAGCTGGCACAGATCGGCAACGAGTTTGAACCGGCCCGGAAGCTCGCTGCCCTGTTTGAGGCCACGCTGGTCGCCGTACCCCAGGGAAACCGGGACCGTGCCATCGAGCTGCTGTCTTGGCTGTTCAGCACGGGCTACGAGCCGGCCACGGACGAGTTCATCCGGAAGTATCTGCCCTCTGCCTGCTTTGGGCTGCCCATCGCGGAGGGCATCGATGTTCAGGTGGTCCCGGACCGAGACTTCATCGGGCTGCTGCTCGCCGAGCTCTACCAAGAAGCGGGCGACCTGCCGGCGGCCGTGGACGTCGTTGAGCAGCTGGAGCCGAGCACCATCGCAGCCGTATCCCTGACGGAGCTGTACGCGGCACAAGGCAACTGGGATGAGATCGTCGATCTCACCGAGGGCCTGCAAAACGAGGACGAAGCGGTCACCTACCTCCTGATCCAGCGCGGCATGACCTTCCGTGAGCAGGGCTACCCTGATGCGGCCAGGGAGTCCTTCAAGGAAGCCCTGCGCATCCGATCCCGGCCCGCCGAGCTCCGCCAGCGCGCCCTGGTCGGACGCGGCCTCACCTACCTGAGTGAAGGCAAGCGCTCGATGGCCCGGAAAAACTTCGAGAAGGTCCTCGCCGAGAACAGCAACTACCCGGGCCTCCGGGAGCACCTGGCCAGCTTCGCGCCTGACTCCCCAGAAAGCCTGCGGCAGCCTGCCAGGCAGTTCGGTGTTTGGCCCGCGGTATCCGGGGGTACCGTCAGGGAGACACTCCCCGACGGAAAGGTAGCCCAATGCCTAAAGGCGACATCGAGACGTACCACCAGGACGGCCAGTGGAAGAACCGCCGGGAAGGAACCGAGCGCCCATTTGCAGCCGGCGGCACCAAGAAGGAGGCCATAGCCGTCGGGCGGGCTGCCGCAGCCGAGGACCGAGTCGAGCACATCATCAAGAACATGGACGGGACCATCGCCGAGCGCAACAGCTACGGCAATGACCCGAGGAACGTCCCGGGCTAGCCAGTGCCGGCCGGACATTGCCGGCCACCGGCGTTGAGGGACTCCTCGTGGAAGGTGTCGGGCAACCCTACGAGGGCGGTATCAGGCAGTGGTGAGTTATCTGCACTTGCTGCCCGCGCGGCGTGCGATTTTCTGACGCCTTTGGTTGTAGGCATGGAAGGGCAGGGTGATCTCCAGCTGCGACCATCAAGGGTGATGCCGAGTGTT
The DNA here is from genome assembly GCF_044754225.1 of Arthrobacter sp. NPDC093125. Classification (NCBI taxonomy): domain Bacteria; kingdom Bacillati; phylum Actinomycetota; class Actinomycetes; order Micrococcales; family Micrococcaceae; genus Arthrobacter; species Arthrobacter sp. NPDC093125. Next base: position 4,481 of record NZ_JBIVOQ010000023.1, read on the forward strand.
AGAACAATGGCCAGATTCTGAGACCCGGCGCTGCTTGCGGGATGGGACGGTTGAGCTCGCCAGGGTCGGCCGAGTCGAGGATGGCCCAGGGTTGCACGAGCCCTATGTTTCTGCTTGATCAAGCGGGTAACGCCGTTGCGGAAGTCAGTTCCTGGATCCGCTATCTGGCCGCCGCCGACCTCAGTCCCCGTACATTAAGGTCTTGCTGCTATGCCGCTCTGACCTGGCCGGGTCCTGGGGATGCTTGAGATTGCATGGGACCGGGCAACTGAGGCGGAGACCGCGACGTTGGTGGGATGGCTTCAAGCGGCTTGGGAACCTCTGCGCCTCAAAACTCTCGCCATCCGAAACAGCTCGAAGTGAACGGTGCGACATGAAGTGAACACAGAGCGCCGCCACATATCGACAATCTCCGCAGATATTTGCGCAGGCTAGCCGCGAGCGGGCCAGAAACGGCCGTTTCTGATCAGTCGATTTCACTGGACAGCTTCAGCCTCTCGTGCCAGGGCCGGACGACCGCCCGTTGACCTCCCCTTTGATCGCCCCTTCAGGCTAGGTGGGTGACGGCGTCCGCGGTACGTTTGCCAAGCCGATCAGGGGGTTCTCATGCTCAAGCTCCTATATGGCGTGCACGAGGACGATATCGTTTCTCGCCCGCCGCAGCACACTACCCGTCCGCTATCTTGGGCGCAGTCCGCCCTGGCTCTCCAGCAAACGGCCGGCAATCGAGCCACGAGTGCCCTATTACGTGCCCGGGCGACCGTGGATGGCACTCCCAACGGTCCCAAGGTGTCGGCGGGGCAGAGCGCGGGTGGCGCGATGAGCCCCTCTCCCATTCCTGTCGTCCAACGCCAGGCATGCAACTTCTACGTTTACGACAGTACGGAGCCGACATTTCTAGGAACTTCCTGGAAGGTTGGCGCGGCGATGTGGGCTACGGGGGCTAGAGGCGGGCACGCCATTGCCTCTAGCCACACGATCGAATACATGCTGAAGCGGATCGTCGACACGGTGGCAAACGAAGGCTGCGACAGCGTGGAAGAGATCCAGTTCTGGAGCCATGGCAGCGCGGGCAACGCAATGAACATCGCCAAGACGGGGGACGAGATCACTGCTGCCGACTTCGAAATCCCCGGACTTGAGGAGTTCGGCTACATACCGACCTTGACCATGATGGCAGCGGATCCCAGACGCTATGAGAAGTGGAAAGCATGGTTCGACTCACTCACCTGGCGACAACAGCTACTTGTCGAGCTCCGCTCGTACATCAGCGGGACGGGCGCCGAGATATATTATCGGTCATGCTCTGCATTCCAAGGTAAGAAGGGTCAGGAATTTGCGAGGAAATCGGCGGCTTTCTGGCGATCGGAAGTAATAGGCCACACCAAAATCATCGGATTAACGCAGCCCGGGCGAAGATCGCTCAAGCCTGGTCAGGAACCGCAATGGTCCGAATCTGAAGGGACAGAGACGGAAATGAAGAAACGGGGCAAGACGCCCAAGAAATACTGAGTATTGGCCTCCGGGCTGACGAAGTCTCAGCGGGGATTGAATGCGCCAATAACCATATCGTCCCATGGCGATGAACGGACCCTCTTTGGGACCGAATAAGCTGCCTGGCAAACCGGATGCGCTTGATCTCCAGTGCCGTTTGTGGCTGAGCGGCCATTACGGTGAAGACCATACTGCCCGTCGGTGTTGCGGTATCGACGATCCCGCCGCCCATGTTCAGCACGCGAAGGGCTACCTTTCCCCTCGGTTCTTCCAACAGCCCCAGCATATTCATCGTTGACCGCCCAGCAGGTTCGGCGGCGTGATCACTAGGCGACCCCTTCTTCCAAGGAAAACCAGGGCCAATCGAAACCAGGCCGGCTGGTCCCGGCGCCGCTCACTCCCCGGTCCCTGCAGAGGTCGTCTCGGCGGACTCCAGCGGCCAACTTATCCTCGATCTGCCGGTCGATTTCTTGGCTTTGATTTGAGACCCGCTCGTACCCGATGAGCTTCATTGCCATAGCACCGATAGCCGCGCTTATGACAAGGTGCCGCTGAGACGGGGCTTTATGCCGCGCGTCGCCGGGCATTCAGGCAGAGCTTCCCCGGCGGGTGCCGCTCCCGCCCCATGATTTGATGATCTTCACGAAGCCAGCCTCACCATGGCCACCGGTCTGCCACGGTGCGTACTCACTCGATGCCGAAAGCGGATTTTGCCAACAGAATGGCGGCGCGAACCCCCACCTACAGGTCACCGAGTTCCTGCAGCAGCAAGGGAGGTTAGTCAGCGAACGAGAACTCGAAGCCGGGACTGCCCCGGCTTTTGTTGACTCGGGGTCCTAGGCCGCTTTGAGCGCGGTCCGATTGATTGTTTCATATTCGATGGGCGTGAGTTTCCCCAGCCGTCTTTGCCGTCGCCGGCGGTGGTAGGCCCGCTCGATCCAGGTCGTGATGGCCAGCCGCAGGTCCTGCCTGGTGGCCACCGCTGACGGTCCAGAACGTTCTTTGCAGCAGCGAGAAGAACGACTCCATCGCAGCGTTGTCCGCGCACGCACCGACCCTGCCCATGGATCCTGTCAGCCCGTGGTGCCGGAGCGATTCAACGAAGCGGCGGGACCGGAACTGGGACCCACTACCGGAGTGCACCACGGTCCCTACAGGGCGCCGGGCCCGCACCGCATTCTCCAGCGCAGCAACGGCCAGCGAGGATTCCATCTTCGAGTCCATCGAGTACCCGACGATCCTGCCGGAATAGACGTCCTTCACCGCGCAGAGGTAGAGCTTCCCTTCCGCAGTGGGGTGCTCCCTGATGTCCGTCAGCCACAGCTCGTTCGGTGCCGTGGCGCTGAAGTCCCGCTCCACCAGGTCGTCGTGGACCGGTGGCCCCGGCTTCCGGTTCACGCCGCGCTTCTTGGAGAAGACCGACCAGATAGGTAACGATGCTCTCGATGCCGGCAACGGTCATCGACGACTCAGTGCGACTCGAAAACACGCACCTCGAATGGTTGGAGCGACAGAGTAGCGGATCCATTGCCCGGTATCTGGAGAGGCGTCGTGCCTGGCCGTGAACCTCGCTCCGTGCATGCGCCTCTCCAGGGCCATGGCAGAATGTAGCTTGGGTAGTCGTTGGCACCGAGGTTGGCCACCACCACGATCTGGCCTTCCGCGCCGAGCGGGCGCCCAGCTGTTCGGCAGTAGGCGAACACCCGGTGGCCGTCATTCTCATCGATCGTCGGGTGGAAGTGGAAGAACTCGACCTCATTGCGGTGCAAGGCTGGGTGGCCGTGACGCATCCAGATAAGGTCGGTCACAGCGGCGGCGGTTTCGCGGTGTCCGTCGTGGCTACGTCGGCTCCAGTCCACGGGGTCCGACATCTTCAGCTGCCAGTCGTAGTGGTTCGTGTCGTGGATGTCGGCGAACTCCTCGCCCGCCAGCAGCATTGGAATTGCTGCTGTCGTCATCAGGAGCGCATACCCGCTGCGGACCCGGTCGAGCGCCTGCTGGTAAAGGAAACGAATGTGTTCCGGCACCTGCTGCGGGTTCCGATCCAGGGTCTCAGCGATTTCCCGGACCTGCTGGAAAGATCCGTCGCCATGGTTGAAGTAGCGCAACAATGACGACAGTACGTCATTCATGAAACGGCGTTCGCCGTTCTTTTCCACGTCGTGGGAGGTTATGTACGCAACTGATTGCGCCATATCGTCGAAGCCGCCCTCGAATTGCCCTCGCAATTCGTCCCACCGGTGGCTCCCCGAGATTAGGCCGACAATCCGTTCCCGCCGTGAAGGCCGGCCGTGAACCGTTTGCATGCTGTTTACCAGCAGGCGGCGGAGTTCGTCGCGGCTGCTGAAGTTCCACATCGCGTCGACCACCTTGCGCCGGTTCGGGTTGTTGGCGTCCGCCCGCACGATGACGGTGCGCGACCACGAGTCCTCCGCGATCACGATGAAGGGGCGGTCGGGGAACCGGGCACGGAACGCCTCCCAGGCGGCGTCCCGGAACTGCTGGATGAACTCCCAGTTGTCGATTCCCCTGAACTCGTCGATACGAAATCCGTCGACATGGTACTCCTCAATCAAATACTGCGCCACGTCGAAGTGTAGGAGTCGCGCCCAGTGCTGGCCGTCGATCATCTCGCGATACCGGAACATCTGACCGCTGTAGTCCTCACCGCGCCCTGGCTCTTCCTCGCGCTGGATGAAGTAGCGCTCCCACGCCAAACGTCCCAGCGGGCACCCGCGCGCGTGGTTCATCACCACGTCGACGAGTACACGGATGCCCCGTTGATGACATTTTTTGATGAACCACTTCAGGTCCACTGGCGCACCCATGTCATAGTCAGGAGCGAAGAAGAAACGCGTACCGTAACCCCAGTTCAGCGTGTCAGAGGAGTCCAGGGGTGGTAGCAGCTCGATGCAATTTACGCCCGTAGCGACCAGCCTGTCGAGATGATCGAAGACCGCTTTTTCGAACGTCCCCAGACCTACCTGCCTAGAATGGTCACCGTCCATCCAGCGGAGCGGCATCTCATACACCACGATGCGGTTATTGTCCGGCAACCTCGTGCCGAGGGGGAGTTCGTCACTCCAGTCGAAGGGAGGCTGGGCCCACACGCGGCCGGCGCGAACGTGAAGTAAAGTGCGGTAGCCGCCGAAGCGGGTGATCTCCTGCCCGTAGGGGTCGGGGACGGGCGCGGCGTGGTCGTCATCCACCACGTACTCGTACTCGTAGTCGCCGTCCGCTAAGCCGAGTGAGGCGATGTCGCATTCCCAGAACCCGTCATTGCTCCGCCACATGGGCCAATACTTCCATCGCTCACCGAAGCGATCACGGTCGAGGAGGTTAGCTATTCGGATCTCGACCTTCCGGGCCGCAGGAGCCGGGATCTTCATGGGTATGTCCTTCCACGTGGCCGCCCTATCGTTGCTCACTTACCGTTACTCAGCCGTTATCAGCCGTTTAGCCCGACTGCATGGAGACAAGACCAGTGCCGCCCATGAAGCCGCCAGCCCACATGGGATGCTCCCGGTTGTGCGGAATCTTCGGTCCAATTTCCAGTATGGGATGGAAACGGAAGAGTCGACGGCACGCAGCTCGGTTTCCAGCTAGAAGAGGAATTCGCGGTGCCAGGGCAGGAACGCAGGGCCCCGGTGCGCGCCATTGCGATAGTTGGCATCGCCGGGTTCGAAGGGTAGGAACGCCGGCTGCATCGCGTGATGATGCCCCGGCGCCCCCACCATCCGAGAAGTCCTAGACACAGCGACCCTAGGCTATTCCTACCAGCAACCGCCGGAGACACGTGGCGTGTTCGAACGGGCCAAAACGTTCAGGCCCATCGAGAGCCGATTCTGGCCGGACTAATCCCAATCACGCTACTGATCGGCGTGCCGCTTCCCCGCTTCAGATTATTCCTGGACCAGTATGATGAAAGCTGGCAACTTACCCTTAACTTACTGCGGCAGCTCCCCTTGGAGTAGATCGCCGCCCAGCCCACCGCGCACCAAGAAACGTGTGTCAGGCAGTCTATCCCGGTTGCTATCGAATAGCCCCACGCAACCGATGCCCCGGCAACCACGGCGATCAATATGACCGAGCCTTTTCCGTTTATTGGCCCTCGCTTACTGGCGCAGAGCCCGGTGTCGGCCCATGCCAAAATTTCTGGCCGTCGTTTGGCGGCTCTTCGTGGTTGATGGGGAATTGAGTTCGTGTCGTTGAAGACAGAGGGGCCCGTGGCCCTGCTGGGATGAGTGTGTCTACGCATTCAACCTGGAACAGGACCACGAGCCTTGCATGAGCCTATCGGGGTCGAGGCCGACGCTGCCACCATCCTCTTCAACCTGACCGACTACCGCGTCATCTCCACCACCCTCACCGCTGGCCGCCGGCAGGTCATCATCGAAACCGACCAGCCGCCGGGCTGCCCGAGCTGCGGCGTGATCTCCTCACGGCGCAAGGAACGACGCTTCCAACGGCTCCGCGATATTCCAGTCGCCGGGACCGTGGAGGTGCTCTGGTCCAAGTACCGCTGGTACTGCGAAGAACCAGCCTGCGACAGGCTGTCGTTCTTGAATTCACGCCACAGGTCCCACGCCGCGCCCGCTCCACTGGACGGCTCCGGGACCAGCTCGTGGACGCCGTCATCCGCTCCGGGACCAGCTCGTGGACGCCGTCATCCGCTCCGGCCGGGCCGGCTCCGAAACAGCTGCCGGCTTCGCCGTGTCCTGGTGGATGGTCTGGGCGGCGCTGAACGAGGCCTGCCTGCTGCGGCTGCCCGACGTGGACAAGCTCAGCCCTCGGATGCTGGGCATAGACGAGCACCGGTTCGGGTCAGTGCGCTACTTCCAGGACCCGGCAACGAAGGCTTGGACGCGGTTCGAACCGTGGATGACGACGATCGTGGATCTCGATACCAGACAGGTCCTGGGCGTGATCGACGGGCGGGACCACAACGGCGTCGGGGACTGGCTCTTCGCCCGGCCCTTGCACTGGCGGCTAGCCGTGCAGGTCGTCGCGATCGACGCCTCCGCGGCGTTCCGAAAAGCGCTGCGGATGTGGCTGCCCCGCACCGCTGTCGCAGTCGCAGTCGATCACTTCCACCTGATCTCGCTGGCGAACCAAGCCATGACCTAGACCCGGCAGAGCCTCTCCCAGCAGGTCAAAGGCCGCCGCGGCAGGCCGTCGACAAGGCCTGGGCCCACCGAATGCTGCTCCTGCGCGGCGGCGGCACGCTCACCGGGAGGGCAGCCCACCGGCTGGAAGAAGTGTTCGCCGCCGACGATCCCACCGGCATCCTTGAGGCTGTCTGGAAGGTCAAGGAACAGCTCAGGACGCTGCTGCGCACCGGCTCCCTGGAGGACGCCGCGGCAGCGAAAACCGAACTCGAGAAACTGGTCAAGACCGCCGCACGCCCGGCGACGAACAGGACTTACCGCACCGTCTGCCGCTGGTGGAAAGAGATCGAAGTTCTCATCGTCACCGGCGCCACCACCGGACGAGTGGAGGCCAACAACACCGCCATCAAGAACATCAAGCGCACCGCCCGCGGCTACAGCAACCCAGCCAACTACAAATTGGTTATTCTCTTGAGAAGTGCCGTTCGGACGGCGGCATGACGCTCATTCTAGGGACTCATTTCCTCACGAACCCTGAAGAGCCCCTTTGGCACTGTCAGAATGAATCTGTCTTACGAACTCATCGTCCAGAATCACGTTCTATCGAGACACCATTTTCACGACAGCATCGCCATTCAAACGCGTAAACGTTACACCGACGTTACGGCGCGAACAGATGCGGGGGCGCCAAGGCTTGGCGCCGGGATTACCGCCTTCCTCTTCGGCGAGTGAAGCCTGGTCAGCGCTGCGCCGGCCTTCCCACCGGATCGGCCATAGTGATAACGCTCCAGTAACGCTGAGTCGCTATATTTTCAACCATCTGCGGTTTTGCCGACAATGACCTGCCGGAATTCACATCTCGATGTGAGGATAGGATCCGCATTGTCTAAGACGGACGGTTTGTTCATTAATCTCTATCGTTCTCAGTCGAGGAGGATCGGCATTCGCTCCTTACTCCCCTACAGCGTAGTGGTGGCAAGCCTGGGCCGGAAGAATCCGAATACTGCCGTACACAAAAAATATCGCCGGAACTGGCCTAGTTCTGTCACAGCTGCAACGTCACGGTCCAGCCAGAGGACTTACGAAGAGCGACTGACTGAACTGTGCCCGCGGGGGTGGCCGGTCCTCGCCAAGTATCGGATCCTGTACAGATTCCTTAACTTCGACGCCTCCGGCGGCGGAATCAGGGGCGGGGCGTGACGAAGAATATAGTGCTCTGTTTTGACGGCACCTCTAACCGGCTCAAAGCTCGGGCGAGCACCAATGTTGTGCGGCTCTTTGAAATGCTGGATTTGTCCGATCCCGAACAGCAAATTGCCTACTATAGCCCCGGGGTAGGTACGTTCAGTTCGCCGGGCGCTTGGACTCCCGCGGCCCAGTGGGTTTCCAAAATGCTGGGGTTGGCCTTCGGCGCTGGACTGCGCAAAAACCTCGGAGAGGCCTACACTTTTCTTATACAGCGGTGGGAACCCGGCGACAGGCTTTTTCTCTTTGGATTCAGCCGAGGCGCTTACACTGCGCGTGCTCTTGCCGGATTATTGCACACCTGCGGGCTCCCACGGGGGGGCTGCGAGAATCTCGTTCCTTATGCGGTCAGTGAGTATGCGCGCGAGAGGCGGGAATTTTCCGCGGATGACTGGACTCAGATCCGCCGTTTTGCCGGGACGTTCTCCGTGCCAATGCCTGAGCCGTTCAAGGTTCCCGCTTCCTTCACGGACGCCTCGGTTCCGGTTGAGTTCCTGGGAGTCTGGGACACAGTGAAGACGGCCGGAAATCTGCGTGGGGAACTAAAGTGGCCATACACGAGGCAGATACCCAACGTGCGACGAGTCTGGCATGCCGTGGCACTGGATGAAAAGCGCGGTGCATACCGAGAGTACTTGGTCCAAGCCAAGAGTCCATGGCCTGAAGTCGCCGAGGTCTGGTTCGCAGGCGTTCATTCCGACATCGGCGGCGGCTTCGCCGAGAATGATTCAGATCTGGCACATATCGCCCTTAAATGGATCGCGGACGGCGCTATCGGCGCTGGCGTCACTATCAACCCAGGGGCTTATAGGAAGATCTGTCCCCTCACGACGAAGCATGCGTCCGGGAAGGTTCACTGGCCGGGTTTAGGCCGCGCCGTCCTATGGAGAGTCTGCGGCGGCTACGGGCCACGTAGTGTACCCCCGGGTGCACGGATTCACAGCAGTGTCCGCAGACGGATTGGCGAAGACGGGAAGTACCGAGACCGGATTCCCGCTGATGCCGGATGGGCAGATCAGGAATGGCTGACTCCAGGAGCCTAGGCCGTCCGCACATCCCGGCCAATCATCCGTCCGTGCCCCTGCCCGAGCGCCGACGACTGAGAACCTTTGCGTTCGATCCGATGTCAACCAGGCTCTCGGGGCGGTTCCTGGCTGTAGATATTCCCTTCGAGGATGGTCTGAGGCCAGGGCCGTCAGGAGATTTGGTACAGGTAATCGATTTCGACGAGACGCGTCAGCAGTGGTACGAGCCAGTTGAACTTAACGATCCTGCTGTTCTTGGGCAGGACGGGTTCCGCCCGGTCCAGGGGGACCCACGGGCACACCAGCAAATCGTCTATGCCGTGGCCATGAGTGTCATCGAAAGGTTTGAACGCTTCATGGGCCGACGGTTCCGGTGGCGGGCCAGCCAGACGCTTCGACTGGTTCCTCACGCCTTTGAGGGACAGAATGCCTTCTTCGATCCTCAGCGCCGTGCGGTCCTCTTTGGCTACTTCCGGGCCGATCCTCACGATCCCGGCCCTAATCTTCCTAACCAGGTGATGTTCACGTGCCTGTCCAACGACATTATCGCCCACGAAGTGACTCATGCCATCATCCATCGGCTCCGCCGGCACTATGCCTCGGCTACGAATAGCGATGTATTCGCGTGTCACGAAGCCTTTGCAGATCTGATTGCGCTGTTTCAGCATTTCGTTCACCGGGACGTAGTGCTTGAGGCAGTGGCAACAACCTCCGGGGACCTGCGAAAGAACAGCGGGTTGCTTGAGCTGGCACGGGAGTTCGGTGAGTCTTCCGGGAGGGGACGGGCACTTCGCTCAGCCATCGGCACGAAGCGGACGCCCGAGGGATTTCGTGCGGCGGAGGAGCCGCACGAGCGGGGTGCATACTTCGTTGCCGCGGTGTTTGATGCGTATCTCGACAGTTACCAGGAATCTATTGCCGATCTTCTGCGTATCGCCACCGGCGGTTCGGGCGTTCTACCCGCGGGTCGTCTTCACCCGGACCTCGTTGCCCGCATAGCTGATGAAGCAGTCAAGAATGCAGACCGTATCCTGGGCATGGTAATCCGTTCGGTCGACTATCTCCCGGTTGTCGATGTCACGTTCGGTGATATAGTCCGGGCGATTGTCACGGCCGACCGGGCCCTGTTCCCGAGCGACAGCCTGCGGCTGCGCAGCCGCCTCGTCGAAGCTTTTCGCCGCCGCGGCATCTTCCCTGACCGCGTCACCTCACTGACTGACGAGGCATTAGCCTGGCCCAGACCTTCCGGCATTCTGAGCCTGGGCCATGAGGTCTCACGTGAGATGGATCTTCCCGACCTCATCCTCTCAGCAACGATGGACTTAGACCCGTCGGGTCGCGCCGGACGCGTCCGGGAGCCGGCTCCGGCAGATTCCATCAGTGGTCCGGAACCCATCACGACTACGCAGCAGGGCCATAAGCTTGGCGAAGCGCTGAGCGGCTGGGCCAAAACCCACGCTTGGGAGATAGGCCTGACCCCGGATTCGCCCATCGCTTTGTCAGGCATTCATGTTGCCTACCGGAGTGCTGCAGACCATCAACCACGGCCGGAGCTGGTGATTCAACTGAGCCAACGTCGGAAAGACCTAGAGAATCAGCACCTGGATGTCAACCGTCGCCCCGTCTTCCTTGCCGGAACCACCCTGATCGTCGGCGTGGACGGCCGTGTGCGCCACATCATCGCCAAACCGTTGCCAATTGCCGGAAACCTTTCCGCACTGAGCACTCCTGCCGCCGGGTACTCTGCGGAGGACCGGCGGGCTGCTGCCGAGCGGCTCAAGGCGCTGCGCAATTGGCTGGAATGGATCGAGGCGCAGGACGCCCTCAGCCCGTGGTCTCCAGTGCACGCGCTATACCGCCTTGACTTTGCCGCCCTGCATTCCAGCTTCAATAGAGAGGAGTTCCAAGACCGTGCCATCTCCAATGGTCGTGGTCAGGATGTACAACGTCGGATTCGGCGACGCCTTCGTAGTAACCGTTAGGCGGGATAGTTCGGTCTGGAGGATGCTCGTTGACTGCGGGGTGCACAGCCACGGGCAGGTTAGATCCATTCAGGAAACCGTGACTGGAATCATTACTGACCTGACGAACGACGCAGCGGGGGGTAAGCCACACCTCGACGTAGTAGTTGCGACCCACCGGCATGCAGACCATATCCGCGGATTCGCGTTGCGCGAATGGGATCAGGTGACGGTAGATGAGGTCTGGGTTCCGTTCGTCGAAGACGAATCGGATCCGCAGGCCCAGTCTTTGCGACGAGTTCAGACCGAGGCAGCCCGGAATCTACTCTCACTAATCAATCGCCGCATTGCTGGCTTCAAAAATGGCAGTCCCCCGGCCGCAGTAGCCGATGCGAGATCCTTCACACTGAATTTCTTGGACAACGCGGATGCCATGGACCGTCTCCTGGGCAGAAATGGCATGCACTTCGCCAACCACCACAATATTCGCTACCTGCCGACTCAAGCCGAAACCGGCAATGAGATCCGTGCAGAAGCCGTCGGCGTGACGGCGCACATTCTTGGCCCATCCCGCGACCCTCGGATGCTCAGGCAGATGAATCCTCCCGCCCGCGCCGGCTGGCTGAGGCTTGACACCGAGGACGATGAGGCGGAAAAATACGCGGGAAATGAAGAACTACCACCGCTGTTCAATTCCGACTACATCCTCGATCAGGAGGATCGGTTATCCGGTAATCTGCTGAAAGCCAAAAACTCACTTCAACTGCATAGGCTGACAAACGATGCCGGGCTCCTATCGGCATCCTCCATTCTGGAACGCGCAGTAAACAACACTAGTCTGTTCTTTGTTCTGGACGTAGAGGGTACTCGCCTGATTTTCCCTGGGGACGCACAGTATGGTGCTTGGGAATATGTCCTGCAGGACGCTACGAAGAAAGCCCTTCTTGCCGACGCAGCCTTCTACAAAATCGGACACCACGGATCTCACAATGCTACCCCCAAATACTTCGTCAATGAGGTCTGGAGGGACGGCGGGTATGCGATGCTGCCGTGGGGCCATGTAAAGCGCTGGGAGAAAACGATCCCGAAACGGGAACTGCTGGAGGCCCTAGTCGCCCACCATCATAAGATCATTCAGGCTGATGGACCCATCCCGGATGGCGGCAGAGTGAAAATCCACGGCACGTTGTGGAGCGAGGTGGAGTTGCCCCAAGCTAGGGAACTATAAGGAAAGGGTTCGAAGGTGGTGATGTCCGGGTCGCTTGGGACACACAGTCGTCCAGATTCCCCCATGCGCTAAGGCGAACGGGCGGCGCGAAGAGAGTGATCGATCAGGCACAGGTGTACAGACAGCTGGGTCATTGGCAGCGTTGAAGAGAAAGAGCTGGACGACTGGGAGCTATGGGGGTGATCGCTGACGACCTGGCGGCTCTGGCAACTCCACGACTCAGGCAAATGCCGCGCGGGAACATGGCTCGGAGCGCCGGCCTCGAATGAAGGCGACCGGACGCCAACACGCTCTTTCCTCCCCTGAATTAGACGAAACATTTTTAACTGAGTGGTCAGCCTTGATCGGCGTTGTTGAGGACCATACAGGGCCAGCCGACGCAAACGGCATGGTACAGCAGGAGCACGGCTCCAACAGCTCCGTCACTACCGCTGCTGACGTGGTCGGCGTGGGGCACACGTCGCGCGCCCTGGCGAGTTGATGAAATCTGCGGCAGTTGCGCACCAAGCCCAGAGGCACGCGCTTCAATGGGACTGCTCGGCCAGCTGAACAGGCGGCTGTGAATCTGAGGCGTCAGGCGTTAGCGCCTGAAGGTTGCATTGGGATACAAGTTGATCTGACTAAATTCGAATAGATTTGCCCATTCGGTGATCATGTGACAAAGTTTGTCACATGATCATTCTAAGGCGATCGTACAAATTCCTTGGTAGTCGCCTGAGTCGAAAAGAGAAAAAGTCAAGCCTGCTGCCCCAGCATGTCGGGCTCGTGTCATCCTTAGCGGACCCCGCAAAGCCTTGCCGGCGGACGCACGAGGCGAGCCGGGCCATGGAGACTCGCTGAAGATGTTTGTCCTGCCGGTAACCGCAGACGAAGAGTAAGGTGAATTGCCGTGATAAGCGATGATCGTTCGTCAGGATTACCCAATCACGACAGTGCAGGCGGAGGAATGCCTCCCATGGGCACGCTGGTCATTCGTACCTGGTACGAGCCCAACCAGTTATCCGGATTCCGCGCCAGGGTGATGTATGGCCGAGGTCCTGACGACGAAACCAACAAAACTGCCAGCGCAGACCCGGATGAGGTCCTAAGTATTGTGCGTGAGTGGCTCGCGGCCCAGCCTGGCTCGTTAGACGACTAAACAGCACAGATCCGAGGGTTAGGCGGGAGATCGCCGAAAGTGTACGGCGGGACTCTCCCACGTCATCATCCTTCCTTAACAGAAGGCGGAGCGTTCCTTAAGAGCAGGCACAGCGTTCTCGCCCCGTTGGGTCTCGGCGTCCTTTCCTGTCATCTTCGGTCACAGCCAGCAGCAGGCAAATGTTGTGTCCACTTCAAGCGGTCTCATCAGTGGAGTTTTGTATCCCGGATTAGTGGCTCTTCGCAGATGAGCATGGTTAGGGCGGTCTGAGGCTGGCGCCGCAGTTGCGGCGCTAGCGGTGCGGCGTGGTGCGGCAGGAAAGAGGCCAGGGCCTCTTTGAATTGGTAGCGACCAAGCAAACCAATAACCAAAGAGACCCCGACATGAATAACTCTATGTCTTGTTCTGATGGC
>NZ_JBIVOQ010000024.1:0-16520 GCF_044754225.1 Arthrobacter sp. NPDC093125
GCGGCCGGCAGAGGACGGCAGCAACGGCTGAATGCGGGCCCACTGCCCATCAGTCAAAACAGAAGTACGAGACACCCTTCAAGCATCCCGAAGAGAATTTAGGAGACACGCCCTAGGCGTGCAAGGCATTAGAGGGCCCAAACCTTCGCAATCTGCTCAAGAACTGTTTGTCGAATCCTTGAATCCGAGCAACGTTGTCGGACTTCCTGGATCGCTTCAGCGAGCGAAAGGCTGGCCGGGAGGTCCGCGCGCTGCCCCTTCCTCAATTCTTGAATGAACTGATCTCGTGCGGAAATGGTCCTGTCTATAGCCCGGGAAACGACTCGGTTGAAGAGTGTTCCCATGCCGTCGAGGGTCGACTTTTCCGAGGGAGTGAGATCCTGCCCCGCCTGAATCTTGGCCCAGAGGACCTCCGCACGCGCAAGAGTTTTCTTGACCCGGTTAATCTCCTCTTGGTCGCTGAAGCGGCCCCGCGCCTTGATTTCTGTCTTGATGTCGGCGATGCGTTTCGGCACAAGAAGCGTTGTGTCCTGCTCATATTGTGAGCTCGCACCACCGGAGCGGGAGTACTTCGGCACCCCCGGCGTCCAGCTACCGACGAGCATCTCAAGGATCGATCCGGGAATTATGTGCTCGGCTTCTAGAGTGCCCAGATCAGCCTTTCGGCCACGCTTGAACTCTTTGTACTCGTCCATCGCCCCAGCAGACTTATCGACAGGTCCAGCGAGTGGATCTACTCCTCCAAGCTTGAATTTCATGCCGAAAATTTCGACCGCTGATGTCAGCCGACGCACGAGGTTACCGGCAAGAGCGTCGGACGCATTCCTACCGAGCGCCTGTACCTGAGCCTCCAGGGATTGGATCTTCTTGATGTGCTCCCGCTGCTCCGACTCGCGGGACAGATACGTGTCGAGCTGGGCGAGCAATTCACGTTCGCCCTTTCCGGCACGACTCTTTCTTGCCCGGATGTTAGTTGAGCGCGCTTTGGCGGCATCAAGCTGTTCGGCACGCTTCTTCACGTCTCCAATGGCCCGCGCCAACTCGGGTGAGATGTATGAGCCGTTTGCCGGCGTCCCGCCCCTATCAGTTTCTGCGGCTGTGGGAATGACCGTGCGCTGCACCTCACCATGCACGGCCCATTTGGTGCCTTGGGGAACCGGTTCGAGTACACCCAATCCATACCGCACTCTAATTACACTGAACACAGGGCTGAGGGCCTTTTCCCCGACTTTCTTCCCTGCAAATTTATTCGCGGCCGCCACTCCGGCGGCCATCCCTTTGTCGAGCTGCTTCTGTTTGCCTTCTGGAGTGTCGTCGCCGCCGCGGATCTTGGCCAGCGCCTTCTGTCCAAGCTTCTTGGCACCCGCGTTCACCTTTCCCGCAAACCCCTTGATCCCGCGAATGATCGGCCGGGCGAGTTTAAGGCCGGTCTTGATCACGAAGTCGAGGGCCTGGTTGACCGGCTTCTGGAGCTTCTGGATGATCTCGCGGATCTTCTGGCCGATGCCACCCAGACCGATCGCGCTGGCCAGGAAGCCGATGAGGATCGGGACCATCTGGCCCAGGACATCGTTGATCTTGTTCACCACACCGCTGACGTTGCCGCGCACGACGTCCGCGACCGAGTCGATGACGGTGTTGACGAACTTCATGATCCGCTCGGCATTGTTGACGAAGAACATCACGACGTCGTAGATCAGTTTGCAAGCCTTGATGAATGCCGCCGCCGGATTGAGCAGACCGATCAGCCACGTGATGCCCGCGGTGATGATCTTCGTGATGACGAAATCCTTCACTTGCGCCAGGATCATGCCCTTGATGTCGCCGAGCTTCTGCAGGAGCATCTGCCACAATCCAGCCAGTCCCTGGCTGGCGAAGACTTGGAAGATCTCCACGCCCTTTTCCACGGCCGCCATCGCCGGCTCGCCGATCTGCTTGACGAGCCGGTTGCGGATGTTGGTCCACGTCAGCCCGAAGATCGAGGCGAGCAGCTTGATGATGCCCTTAATGTCAAAGGTGTCCGGAATCTCGACGCCGCCTTCAGCCAGTGCGCCGAAGAGCCAACCCATCAGACCCTTCTTGAGGTGGCCGAGGATGTTGTCCATGAACTTCAGGATGCCGCCCTTGACGCCCTCGATCAGGTTCCCCAGGAAGGCAACCGGGTTCTTGATGATGTCTCCGACGACGCCGGCCGCCCGGGAGAGCACGTTCTTGAGCATCGCAGCAAGCTCGCGGATGGTGTTGATGATGCCCTTGATCGCACCGATCGCCTTGTCCACGAGGCCCTTGTTCTCCGCCTGCAGCGCCTCGATCCGGTCGTCCAGCCCCTTGCGCGCCTCGACATACTTCGTCGCCAAGGCATCCACTACGGACTCCTGCTTCGCGTTGACGTCACTTTCGAGTTGGGAGAACTTGTCGCCGATCTCCTTGGTGGCTTCGGCCCCGACCTTCTGCAGGTCGGCCGGGAGCCCCTTCACGTACGAGGCGATCTCGGATTTGCCCCTGGCGATCCGCTGCTTTGCCGCCATCAGGTCTGCCCCGACGATATTCGCCACGTCAGAAATGACGCCGTCCATTCGCTGCATGTACAGCTCGCGGCCGGCCTCGTAAAACTCGTTGACCTTGGGCGGCATGCCCGCGATCTTGTCCTTGAGCCAGCGGTACCCGCCCAGCCAGCCGCCGTACCGGTCCTTCTTGTACGCGGACATCTTCGCCTCGACGTACGCCTCAAACGCTGATCGGGCGCCGGCCTCGCCCTTCTCGAACGCAGCTTCTACCTTGGGGTCGATCCCGTCGAGGATCTTCTTCACGTCGGCTTCGGTGGCCGCGAAGATGCCCTGGACCTTCGCCGTGACCTCGGCGCGCTTTGCCTCGTCCTTGGACTTGGTCTTGCCCTTGTCTGCGACCAGGTTGGCCAGCGCCGCTGCCTTGGCGCTCTGCATCCCCGTTACGCCCGCCGCGGTCTCCGCCGAAGCCTCGGCCTTGCCCTGCTGAAGAACCTGCTGCTCCTGCCGGCGGAATTCCGCGGGTGCTGCCTGGGCGTGCTCAGCAGCAGCCTGTCTGTCAGCAAGCCCCTGCTGGAACTCCGGCTCGTTGGACTGCGCCAACTGCTGCTCGGTGACCTCGGCGTCCGCCATCTCCTGGTTGGCCTGATGGGTTCCGGCAGCAAGGTTGACCTGTTCGGCGGGCGCCGGCTTGGGCACAGCCCCGGCGGCCGGAACGGGCGCTGCCTGCCCGGGCTGTTCCTGGGCCATCGGTGTGACCGGCTTCGGGACGGCCTTCGACTGGTCCGGCGGGGCCGCCGTGGCCGCCTCGATGTCCTTGGTCTGGCCCTCCTTGCCCTGCGTGACGAGTCCCTTGACCTGCCCCTTCGCTTCCCCCGCCTTACCGGACTTCTTGTACTCGTCGGCCTCCTGAAGCGTCTTCGGCGACTTCGACTCGATGGCTGCCTTGACCGCAGCGATAAAGGCCTTCTTGTCGAAGGATCCCGCCTGCTGGGCGTCCATGGCGTCGACCTTGGCAGCTTTGGCCTGGCCGGCCAGGTCGTCGGACGGCGGAAGCGCCGCCGCCTGGGCTTCCCTCGCCTTGGAGGCAGCGGAAGGATGTGCCTTTCGTGACTGCGCCAAACCCCTGATATTGCCGGTGACCTGACTGAAGGCAGGATCCTCCTCCGGCCGCACCGGAATTGGAGCCACGGGCGGCTGCAGGAGTTTGTCAGCAGGCAGTGCAAGAGGTGCAAGGGGGACCGCGGTCCCGCCGACGGGCGCCGCCGCGGCTGCGGGAACCTTCCCTCCTGTGGAGCCTTTGCCCGGGCCGCCAGCTTTGGCTCCCGCGGCCTTCCCAAGCGGGCTTACCGCGGGCACCGGTTTAGGCGGCGGCACCGGTTTCTTCCCTGCTACCTGCCCCGGGCCGAATCCCGTCCTTGTCACCGCCAGGGCTGCAGCGGGCGGCTTCGGGCCGTCCAGATCCACGGGCACCCCGGCGGTGCTCGCGGCCTTGAGGCCCTTCTCAACAGTGGCGATAGCGGGATCGCTCTTCCGGATCTCCGTCAGTGCTGCGTCAATCTCAGCGACAGCCTGCTCCCCTGGCGATTTCTGCTTCGCTGCCATGAGCGCACCCACAGCAGCATTACCGGCTTGCCGCTGCAGTGCCAGCACGGTACGGGGATCCATACCGGCCCGGGAACCATCGACTGCCCGCAGTCTGCCTGCGTTCAGCGCACCGCTGACCTCCCTGTTCGCAGTGCCAGTGGCCCAGCGCGAAGCTGTAGGACCGGCGCGCTGCGCCGGCACCTTTCCCGTTTGGCTATGAAAAGCCGTCGACATGGCCTGCGCCGGCCGGATCAGCCGGGCTCTTCCTCTTCGGCCTCGTCGCGCTGGACCGGCGCACCTGCCATGAAGGAACCTTGCGCCGTCTCTTTCTCCTCGTCCTCGTCCTCACGCTGGACCGCTGCATCCTCCGCCTGGCGCTGGACGACGGCGGCACCCGCCTCGGCGCGCTGGACCGCCGGAGCGGCAGGCGCCGACATGGCCCGCTCCGCGGTGGCGGCCGCCTCCCGCTCGAAACGGTCGGAGGGGTCACTGACCCGCACGCCCGTCCCCGTCGCCGTTCCATCAACCGGCCCACTACGCTGCTGGACCACATGGGTGAGTTCATGGGCGAGCATCGTCCGGCCCGCGTCCGAGCCCGGATCATACTTGTCCCGCTGGAAGACGATATTGGAGCCGACCGTGTAAGCATGCGCGTTCACTGAAGTCGCTGAATCATGGGCGGCGCCGCCTGTATGGACACGGACGTCCGAGAAGCTGTGGCCCAGGCGGCCCTCCATGTCGGCCCGCACCGGCTCTTCGAGAGGCTGGCCGCCTCCGGACGAGACGACGTCGAGCACGGGTGACCGTTCCTCTTCCGCGAGGCCGCGGACGCCGCTGTTGCCGACGGCGCGCTGAAGCGCCAGAATCCCCCGGGACCCGACGACGTCGGTCCGGCCGGCTGCCGCCGCCCGGAACAGGACGGCGGAGTCCGCAGTGTCCGCGCGCGCAGGCTTGGTCCGCAGGCTGTCGACATCGGTTTGTTCATGGTCATGGCTGAGCATCATGCATCCCTTTCGTCGGACCTACACCGACGATGCCCCGTGCCTAGCGGGGCTACAAGCGCCACCACGGCGCCGCTAGGGGCAGCTGTTGCTGCCCAAACGGGCAGGATGCCGGAGCTGAGCGCGCCCTCACTCAGCCACCCGGCCGGCCCCCGGTCGAGAGCATTCCCCAGTACGGGCCGAATTCGCTCTCCAGCATCAGCCGCCCCAGCTTGCGGTACTCCCGCTGCACAGCGGTGACAAGATGCCTCATGGTCACCGTGCCGCCGTCCTCCGCTGCGAGATAGGCTGCGGTGATGGCGGCGGAACGGATGGAACCGCCCGCCAGCTCAAAGGCCTTGCCCAGGAATCCGAGGTCGATGTCCGCCGAGCGGTCCAGCGTCCGAAGGCACCTGTCCCACAGCACACTGCGGTGGGCCGCGTCCGGCAAGGGGAAGTCCACCAGGACATCGAGCCGGCGGGTGAAAGCCTCATCGATGTTGGCGCGCAGGTTCGTGGCCAGGACCGCCAGGCCGTCAAAGGTCTCCATACGCTGCAGCAGGTACGCACTTTCGATGTTGGCATAGCGGTCATGGGCGTCCTTGACTTCCGACCGGCGCCCGAAGACAGCATCGGCCTCGTCGAACAGCAGCACTCCGTTAACGCCCGCTGCGGCAGCAAAAATCCGCTCCAGGTTCTTCTCCGTCTCCCCCACGTATTTATCGACGACGGTGGCCAGGTCCACCACGTAAAGGTCCAGTCCCAGCTCCCCGGCTACCACCTCGGCGGACATCGTCTTGCCGGTCCCCGAGTCCCCCGCGAACAGTGCCGCCACCCCGTGCCCGCGGCCGGCTCCGGGACGCATGGACCAGTCGCCGAGCACCCTCTCCCGGTGTTTGGCCCGCAGTGCCACTTCCTGGAGCGCCTGGAGCACGGCGTCGGGCAGAACCAGGTCAGCCCAGCCGACAACCGGTTCCACACGCCGGGCCAGCCGGTCCAGGGCCGAACCGTTCTCGCCGCGCGCCCCCGCCCGCAGATGTTCGCTCGTGGCCCGCCCGTTCTCCGCCAGGGTGGCCTGCACAAGAGCGGCCCCGGCAGCGCGGACAACCTGCTCTGGCCGCAGTCTGAAAGCTGATGTCGCTGCCTCCACTTCCAGCCCGTTGGGAGTCCCAAGGGCCGCCCGCCACAGCTCCAGTCGCTCGCCGGAAGAACTTGCGGGAACGTCAACCAGCAGCGGCGGCCGGCTGGTCCACGCTGGGTCCCACCCAGAGTCGCCTACCAGCAGCACGGGCTGGGGTTCGGCGTGCAGGGCCTCCAGCACTGCGGGATGCCCGGAAACCGCGGCCAGGGGGGCCGCCACAAGCCCTGCACCCCTCAGCCTCGCCTCCCGCACTGCGGCGTCCACCAGTGCAAGCGGTTCACGTTCATTCGCGAGACGGCCCAGATCGAGGTAGATAGCCGGATAGCCGCCAGAACGAAGTGCCTCTGCCGCGAGAATGCGCCCAGATCCCGTGGCCGGTTCCCGCAAATAGGCAATCCGGATACCCGCCCTGAGCGCCCGTGTCAGCGATAGGGCGTTGCCCCACGAGACGTGGGGCGGGGCCGCCAGGACTGCGGCGAGCGCGGGCTCGGGGGCATCGTCACCCAGCAGATGCCCGACAACGCGGTCCGGCACCCTCAGCGCCCTTCCAGGCAGTGGGCGCTCCGGATCCTCGACGGCCAGCAGACCGCCCGAAATGAGCGGGCCAGACAACAGCCGCGCGCGGGCGCCAGCAGCAGACAGCGGTTGGCCACAAAGAGCCAGTGCGACGGCTACCGACGGGCGGCGCCGCGTGACATCGTCGTTCAGGTAGCCAAAGAACTGTTCGAAGCGCGGGTCCAGATCAGCTGCGAGCGCCACCAGCAGAAGGTCAACGTCGAGAGCCGATAATCCGAAAGTGTCTGCAAGCGCCCGCAGCCTCAGCGGGTGACCTGCCTCCTGCGCAGCGTCAGCCAGCGCTTCACATTCGCGTTGCCGTGCTGTGGCTGCGCCGGGCCACCTGTCGTTGCCATCCTCTAGGGAGGACTGCGGACCCTCAAGGAGCCGGTCCACCGCTTCTTCGCTGAGGTACAGCCCCCGGAACGGGTCGTCAGGTTGCGGATCATCCGCTCGTCGCAAAGCCACCAGCGCGCGTATGCGCTCTTCGACTACGCCAACTCTTCCCAGAATGTGCGCAAGGCTCGGATTCTGCCCCATGCGGGGATCACCGGGCCTGCCGCTTGCCGTTGCCCTGGGCGGACGCCGGCGGTGCAACGTGCTGGTGACGGCCTACGTCGGCTCCCCCATTCAGCAGGTCTGCCATGTCAAGGTGCGTGCCTTGCGACGCCGGCGGGCCGGCCTGGTAGACGATGCCTGTATCGACGGGCGCGATGACCACGATGTCGAGCGAGGGCTTCAGCTCCCCGCCCAAAGCGGACCACACGTCGGCGAACGCACGATCCTCCGGCGGGGGAAGACCCACGGTCAGCGGTACTGCGAGCCCGGTTTCCGCCAGCTGGCCAACCACGAGCTCGTCAGGCAGGGCTTCGTACTTGAGGAAACACCGAAGCAGCTGGTCGAGGAGACGATGCTCGTCCTCCGGCCTTTGGGTCCATGCCGTGACGAGGTAGGACAGCTTGTAATGACGGGGCGCCGGGCGTCGGGTCCGGACATGGCCGTCCTCGCCGCGCTGTTCCGATAGACCCCGCTCCCGACGGCGGACGTCCTCCCGGATGTCGTAAAGGTACAGGTTGACCGTTGGCGCATTGCGGCGCGCAGCCCAGTCCTTCGTCGGTGCATCGAAGACGACGTCGACTTCTGAACCGTTGAGAGCGTCGCCCCGGATGAGTGTACGCAGCGCATCATCAACTTGGGCAATCACGTGACCGCCGCCGTCGGCCTGGCGTTCGGCAGCTGCGGCCTCGCCGCAAAGGTGCGACCCGCCGTCGGGATCGCAACTGCTGGTCTTGGTAGGAACAACTGATGACTTCCCCGCTTTGCCGGACATAACGGTCCGCCATGTGGCGGACCGTTATCTCCACGGTGATCGACAGGAGGAACCGCCGGTACCCTGAGCGGGGCAGGCGTCCGGGAACTGCCCCATACCCCTTCGGGCAGTTCCTATATCAGCCCCTCCCGCAGCGCGTACGCCACGGCATGGGAGCGGTTACGCAACTGGAGCCGCGTGGTGACGTCGTGCACAACGTTCTTCACTGTGCGTTCCGAATAGGCAAGTTTCTGCGCGATCTCGCAAGTGTCCAGGCCGTCCGCCAGCAGGCGCAGGACTTCTACTTCACGGGGTGCGAGACCCGTGAACATGATGCCCCGTGGACCAAGGACGTGACGCTGCAGCTTCCCGACCTGGTCAAGCAGGCGGCCCAGCAGATCGGGTGGCACGCTTCCCTCGCCTGCTGCAGCCGCGACAATAACGGAAATGAGCCGGTCCTGCGTCGCTTCGCTGCGTCGAACCAGCCCGACCACACCCGTTTCTACAGCCTTGACGAGGTCCCCGTCATCGAGTCGGCCGGCAACAAGGACCGCCCGCGCGGCGCCCTGCCGCTGCACGATCCGGAGCAGAGTCAGCGCGTCATCGTCTACTGAATCTGCAACCACGACGACGACCCTCGCCTCCGCGTTAGGCGCCCGCACGACGCGGACTTCGGGACGAGCCCGCAGCTCGCTGGCGACTCCGGCTTCGGAAATCGGGTCGCGTGCGTGGACTCTCACAGTGATTGGCTCCATGAATCCTCCCCTCTGAATGTGATGGCAGCGGATGCCGGGCAGCCCCACCAGCGTCCCGAACCCCAATTTGGCAATCCACTGGCACTGAATTTAGCGGACACTTCTCTTCGTGCAGTCAACACAGGCTCAACGGGCAACAGCCGTGCCCGGAAGACCGGCCGCCTGGAGTTCTGTTCAACCTGCACCGCGCCATACCCTCTGATTAATTGCGGGCGAAGTGCGTGTGAAATCCGCTGGCTATGGGAGAAGGGGTCATGAGCACCATTGCAACGCTCGACATTCCCAACCTCAGCGTGGAGGCGGGAGCCGAAGCAACGATCCACCTGACCGTCCGTAACGACAGCGACGTGGTCGAAGAATACGCGCTGCGGGTCGTCGGAGCCGTTGAATCCTGGACCCAGGTGGTACCCGAGAGCGTCTCGCTTTACCCCGGACATGTTGCGACGGCCACCGTGCAGTTCAGGCCTCCCCGGTCGTCCTCTGTTCCCGCCGGGGAGTTCAACTTTGGCCTTCATGTCCTGCCCACGCAGCATCCTGACGATGCGGTGCTGCCGGAAGGAACCGCCGTCGTTCTTCCGTTTGTGGAGACCACAGGCGAACTCATGCCCAGAATGTCCCGGGGCAAACTTGGCGCAAGGCACAACGTGGCCGTGGACAACAGGGGCAACGTCCCCGTCACGGTGGAGCTGGCCGGGTCCGACCCCGGCGATCTGTTGGAGTTCGCGCTGCAGCCTCCGGAGCTGACGATAGAACCGGGAACGGTCAGGTTCACGGCAGCACACGTCCGCCCTGCAGAGAAGATCTGGCGGGGCGTGCCCGCCACTCACGTCTTTGCCGTGACGGCCACCCCGGCGGACGGGGTGCCGGTTCGGCTCGATGGAAGCCATGTTCAAGACCCCGTGCTGCCGTGGAGAACAATCAAGACGCTGGCCATTCTTCTGCTTCTGGCGGTAGCGCTGACGGTGGGGTGGCATCTGATGATCGAGTCAGTACGGGTAAGCGATCCGACAAAGTCGACCGGACTCCCCTGGGCTGCGTTCAGCGTCTTCCCGTACGGCAGTCAGTGATGCCGACAGGTCCAGCTCTCCGGGTCGGAGATACGGCCTTGTGCCCCTTGTCGGACGGCCCCAAACCCCATGCGGGCGGTCCGATCACCCCGGCCGCGGGAGTTCCCAGCGTGCTGATCGGCGGCATGCCGGCGGCTGTAGCCAATGCCCTCCCCGGCGGCATCGTCTGTGTCTCTCCGGCTCCCAACGGGATCGCAGCGGGCAGCCTCACCGTGCTTATAGGCGGATACCCTGCAGCCCGGCTTGGCGACCTGAGCCTTCACGGAACTCCGGTGGCGCCAGGGCCTGGGTGTCCGACGGTCATTATCGGGGGCTGAAACTCCAGTTTAGAAGGTTTCCATATGTGCTCTAGCCCTGACTTACAGCCGGATCAGTGGGATCGCCTGGCGGGGTGGTGCCACCCGAACCGCCCTGCGCAGTCGGCGTGGAAGTGGGCTCGGGAGGGCAGGCCAAAACTGGGTCTACAGTGTCCCTGGCGGGTAAGCTCAGGATCACGGTGACCGAATTATTATGTTCGTCCGGTTCCTCGAAGGCCATCTCCGGGTCGGCCATAACGGTCAATTCGTGCTCTCGACCGAAGTCGCTCGGCCGGACGTTGACGCGCACAAGCGTTGGCTGCGGTTCCGGGCCGGCCACCATTGTCCTCCCATCATCTAGCCCGGCATCGGTGTTCAGCGTTTTGCTCGTCCACTTCACAGGAACTGTCGAGATCTCTTGGCCATCGCTCCGCAGGTCCACGTAGAAGAAGAGACAGTCATTGAGTTGATACCCGCTCGCCACAGCCACGGTGCAAGATTGCGGTGCCACCAAGAAGAAGTCAGTGCCCGTAGCCGGCGCCGGAGACGCGGTGGCGTCCTGAGTCTCCGGCGTCTCAGGAAGACCTGGCGTGCACTTTATGGGCGCCTTCGAAACCGGCGTTGACGTCGTCTCTGTTGGAGTCACACTGACAGGCGGAGAGGCCGTGTCCGACTGGCCCGGCTGGGACCCTGTTCCATCTGTCGTTTCTGCCGGCGACGACGTCTCCGACTGCCCCGATGTACTCGGGGGACTGGTTTGACCCGTGCCGCTCCCTCCTGTTCCGCCCCCGCTGGGAGTGGATTGGGGAAATTCCCGTGCTGTGTAACTCCTTAGAGGCGGGCCACATGCTGTCAGGGTGAATAGCAGAAGGAGCAGTAGTGGGATGCACGTCCTCTTTCGACGAGAAAACATTTCTACTCCGCTCTGGTTCACGTCCCGGCAGCAAGGCTCCGATGCGGCCAGTGTCGGCGCAACAGAATGCTCCAGCAGAAGTCCATAGTCCAGTGCGGACTCAGCGGAAACATGGCCCGAAAAGGCAGAGTTTAGGGCAGGACTTCGTCGTTGTGGTCGATCACCTAGCGATGCCTCGCTGCTTACTCCTGCTTCTTCGCCCGGCTCGGCTGCACGCGCGGCGGCTCGCCGGGCATCTTCGGGTAGTCGGGCGGGAACGGCAGTTCGCCCAGTCCGTCCTTGAGGTCCCGCTCCCACCAGCCAAGCAACGTATCGATCGTCCCGGGCTTGGCGTTTATGTCCGCCCACGGGTCTCCCACGGTCTTCAGCCGTTCCGGGACCGTGAGGATGGTGAAGTCCTTCGGGTTGACGCTGCCCAGTTCATCCCAGCTGATCGGACAGGATACAGCGGCATTAGGAAGCGCGCGGGGACTGTACGCGCCGGCGATGGTGCGGTCACGGTTCGCCTGGTTGAAGTCCACAAAGATGCGCTCGCCCCGCTCCTCCTTCCACCAGTTGGTGGTAACTTGCTCGGGCATTCGCCGTTCGAGCTCGCGGGCGGCGCCGATCACCGCATGGCGGACGTCAAGGAATTCCCACTTAGGCTCGATCGGGGCATATACGTGCAGGCCGCGGTTACCCGACGTCTTGAGGAACGCATCGAGTCCCGCCTCCGCGAGCACCTTCCGCAGTTCCAGCGCGGCGGGAATGGCATCGTCGAAGTCGGTGCCCGGCTGGGGATCCAGGTCGATGCGGAACTGGTCCGGGTTATCGGAATTGTCGGTATGGGACGGCCACGGATGAAAGACCACCGTGTTCATCTGGACGGCCCACACAGCGGCCGCAGGTTCATCGAGGACCAGCATCGGGTGCGAGCGGGCGCTCGGAAAAGTAACTTTCACCGACCGTATGAACTCGGGCGCGCCCTTCGGCGGGTTCTTCGAGAAGAACTGCTCGCCGTCCACGTTGTCCGAGAACCGCTGCAGCGCCACCGGCCGGTCGCCGTTGGCCCTGATGAAGGCCTCTCCCACGTCCACTATGTACCGCGCCAGGTCCAGCTTGGTCAGGCCCAGGTCTGGCCAGAGCACCCGGCTGGGGCTGGAGATGCGCATGTCCCGGGGACCGTTCGGGCCGTCAACTGTCAGGGTGGTCTGTTCGCTGGCCATGGGGACAACCTACCCCGGCCCGCACCGCTCCGTCAGTACCTCCACCCCTGAACCGTCCCCCGGAGCAGCACCTGCCTGCTCGCCGGCGCAAGAAACACCTGCCTCCTTATGGGCAGCCGCCGGTGCATCTGTAAGGATGTGAACTGAGCCGGCGCCGCCTGGTGCCAAGAATCGTCGAAGGGGATCCCTCCATGGTTGAATCCGCCAGTCTGGACCAGGCAGCGGGCCAGCAGTTGCTCAGCGCCGTCTCCGCGCAGGCGGGTTTTCCGCAGGGCAGCCGGGAATGGGCGGACTTCGAGCGGCGGTTCCACCGTTACTTCCCGGACCTGGCCCGGCTGTTCCAATCCCTGTATGGCTCGCGGCCGGACTTCCAGGAACAGCTGGAGACGCTGGTCCTGGAGGCGGCCCTCTCGTGGAAGGATCGGCCCGCAGACCTGAAGCAGATAGACGCCGAGAGAGAAAGCGACAGTGACTGGTTCCAGTCCAACCGCATGCTCGGCGGGGTCTGCTACGTGGACCGGTACGCCGCCGATCTCGACGGCGTCCGCGCCCGGATCCCCTACTTCAAGGAGCTGGGCCTCA
This sequence comes from Arthrobacter sp. NPDC093125, assembly GCF_044754225.1. Classification (NCBI taxonomy): domain Bacteria; kingdom Bacillati; phylum Actinomycetota; class Actinomycetes; order Micrococcales; family Micrococcaceae; genus Arthrobacter; species Arthrobacter sp. NPDC093125. Next base: position 12,895 of record NZ_JBIVOQ010000024.1, read on the forward strand.
CCTACCTGCACCTGATGCCGCTCTTCCTGGCCCCGGAACCGCTCTCCGACGGCGGCTACGCCGTGTCCAGCTACCGGGAAGTGAACCCCAAACTCGGGACCATGGAGCAGCTCCGCGACCTTGCGGCCAAGCTGCGCGCCAACGGCATCAGCCTGGTGGTCGACTTCATCTTCAACCACACCTCGAACGAGCATGAGTGGGCCCGCAGGGCCGGCACGGGCGATCCGCGCTTTAGCGACTACTACTGGATTTTCCCGGACCGCACCATGCCGGACGCCTTCGAGCAGAATGTCCGGGAAATCTTCCCGGAGGACCACCCGGGCTCGTTTGTCCAGCTGCCGGACGGGCGCTGGGTGTGGGCCACGTTCCACACGTTCCAGTGGGACCTGAACTATTCGAACCCGGAGGTCTTCCGGGCGATGGCCGGCGAGATGCTCTTCCTCGCTAACCAGGGGGTGGACATCCTGCGCATGGATGCCGTGGCGTTCATCTGGAAGCAGCTTGGCACCACCTGCGAGAACCTGCCGGAGGCACACGCCCTGCTGCGGGCGTTCAACGCCGTGTGCCGGCTCGCGGCGCCGTCGTTGCTCTTCAAGTCCGAGGCCATTGTCCATCCGGACGAAGTGGCCCTGTACATCGATCCGGCTGAATGCCAGATCTCCTACAATCCGCTGCAGATGGCGCTCATCTGGGAGGCCCTGGCCACCCGGGACGCTTCGCTGCTCGCCCAGGCCCTGGAGCGACGCCACAACATCCCGGCCGGCACGTCGTGGGTCAACTACGTGCGCAGCCACGACGACATCGGGTGGACCTTCGCCGACGAGGACGCCGCCGAACTGGGCATCAACGGCTTCGACCACCGTCGCTTCCTGAACTCCTTCTACGTCAACCGATTTCCCGGCAGCTTCGCCCGCGGCGTGCCGTTCCAGGACAACCCGCGCACGGGAGACTGCCGCATCTCCGGAACCACCGCTTCCCTGTGCGGGCTGGAGGACGGCTCGGCCGAGGCCATCCGACGCGTCCTGCTCGCCCATTCGGTGGCCTTCAGCACCGGCGGCATCCCCCTGCTGTACCTGGGTGACGAAGTGGGCCAGCTCAACGATTACGATTACGCCCTTGAGGACGGCCACGGCGCCGACAGCCGCTGGGTGCACCGCCCGCAGTTCCCCGCTGAGCGGTACGCCAACCGGAATGACCCGTCCACCCCGGAGGGGGCCATCTTCGCCGGGCTGCGGAAGATGACCGCGGTGCGGGCCGCCACACCGGAGCTGGCCGGAACGCGCCTGATTCCGTTCAGGACCAACAACCCGGGCGTGCTGGGCTACCAGCGGCCCGGGGACGGATCCGGGATCCTCGCCCTCGCCAACTTCAGTGACGGCCCGCAAGTAATTTCCGCCGAGACACTGTCCGGTTTCCGCGCGGATGCCGTGGACCTTTTCACCGGCCAGCCCGTGCGCATCAAAGAGGGGATAGTCCTGAGGCCGCAGGATTACGCATGGCTGAAGGTGGTCCCGGAGACTCATGCAGGTTCCTGAATCCCCTGTCCCCGAAATACCGGTCACCGTTGCAGTGGGCGACGTCCACGTTTCCGGCGTGTATGCCCGCCCGTCCGCCCCGCTCGCCACACTGTCCGTTGCGCACGGCGCGGGTGCGGGCATGGAGCATCCGTTCATGAGCGGCTTCACGAGGGCACTGTACGACGACGGCGTGGCCACCTTGCGCTTCAACTTCCCCTACCGCGAGGCAGGCAAAAAGTTTCCCGACCGGCCGCCTGCGGCCATCGCCACGTGGCGAGCCGTCATGGACGCGGCCCGGGAGAGATCCGACGGTGAGCCGCTGTGGGCGGCAGGCAAGTCCTTCGGTGGGCGCATGGCGTCCATGGCAGTGGCCGAGGGGATGCCCGCCGCAGGGTTGGTTTATCTTGGCTATCCGCTGCACCCGCCCGGGAAACCGGAGAAGCTGCGGGATGAGCACCTGTATGGCCTGACACTGCCGATGCTGTTCCTGCAGGGCACCCGCGACACCTTCGCGACGCCGCAGCTGCTGGAGGACGTGGTGTCCCGCGTCGGCTCCAACGCCACCCTGCACTGGTGCGAGGGCGGCGACCACTCCTTTGCCGTGGCGGGAAACAAGCGCGGCGCGGCGGAGATCGGTGCGTCGCTGGCCGCACCAGTGGCCCGGTTTCTGCACGCCAACTGCCCCTCCGGTCGCTAGGTCTGACCTCCAGTACAGTGATGCCGCCCTCGGCGGCCAGGCACTGGATGCAGGAGAGGAGCTGCTCGGGCCACGGCCCGGGCAAACTTCCGCGTCCAATAGGGCAATGCGTTCGGGCTGCCGTCAGGATCGGTTTTAAATTTTCCCCCGGTCGTACCTAGGAATTGCGCGTGCCCATTCTCTGACAGGGGTTTAAAGGGGCAAAGCCGAGAAGGCAGGAACAACGGTGGCGGGTTTCCCTGTCCATTATGGGACGCCAAAATGAGTACATGCTCGCCGGGGGCCGAGTTCGTGGGGCAATTTCAGGAGCATTCTGTGGCAGCACAAAGTGGAAGACATGAACCTCAAGCACCGGATTTCGCTGAGAGTAACAGCGTTGGCGGGGTAACGCTCCGAACTCTCTCGGTGGTGCTGGTGCTCGGTTTTGTCTTCTACGCGTTCGGGTTCCAAGGCCCTGTCACTTCAGAACGTCGCCCCGCCGGAGAGGTGAGCCTTTCAGCGCCTCCCACCGGCAGCGAGGAGAACCGTCTTCTGGATCCGAACAATGCTCCCCTAGTAAAGGTGCCCTACCGTCCAGTAATTTCGGGTGGCGGGGCCAGCGGAACCTCTTCCCCGGGAGTGGCTTCTTCGCAGTTGAAACGGCCGCCCAGGGGCTTCCTCATGGCGCCGCTTGAAGAGTTAGTCAGGACGTCTTCGTTCGGGCCGCGGCGTAATCCGATCACGGGTGAGCTCGGTGAAGTTCATTATGGGCAGGATTTCGCCGCCCCTTGCGGAAAGCGCGTTTACGCGGCCGACGCCGGGGTCGTCCGGGCGGCGGGCTGGCACCCGTGGGGAGGCGGCAACAGATTGGAGGTCGACCACGGCAACGGCTTGATAACGACTTATAACCACTTGCTAGCGGTGGCCATGGAGAAGGACCGCAAAGTCCGTGTCGGCCAGGTTATTGCGGAGGTTGGAACTACTGGATCCTCCACAGGGTGTCACCTGCACTTCGAGGTCATAGAGAACAAAGTGCATGTGGACCCGGACCGCTGGAAACTAATCAGCATTCGGCAGCTTGATCAACTGGTGCCTGGCAAAATGATCAGCTATGACCCCGACGCGGTACGAACATTGGGGTGGACCTTTCCTTTCATTTCCGGGAAGAGCTACGGCAAGGGTCTGCCAACTGAGCCCCCCACTCCACCACCGCCGCCACCGCCGGGTTGCACCACCACACCGCTGCCGCCCGAGTGCCCGCAGCCGCCACCGCCACCGCCGGGTTGCACCACCACGCCGCTGCCGCCCGAGTGCCCGCAGCCGCCACCGCCACCGCCACCGCCACCGCCACCGCCGGGTTGCACCACCACGCCGCTGCCGCCCGAGTGCCCGCAGCCGCCACCGCCACCGCCACCGCCACCGCCACCGCCGGG
>NZ_JBIVOQ010000025.1:0-10040 GCF_044754225.1 Arthrobacter sp. NPDC093125
CGCTATCTGACCAGGAGAGCCACCATGTCCCGCGGACAAAAGCGTCCCCTGGTAGCGCTGATCAGCGCCAACCCGGCAGCAATGACGCCTGCGAACAGCGCCTTCGCCGACGAATTTCCAGAAGCCCGGCTCTGGAACATTCTCGATGACCGTCTGCAGGACGACGCGGACCCCCGCGGCGTCACCGGATCCCTGGCCGAACGCATGCATCGCCTCATTGACCACGCAGTCATCGAAGGAGCAGACGCAATCCTTCTGACCTGTCCGGTCTACGCGACCGCGCTCCGGTCCTACGCCGACACATGCCCGGTACCACTGCTTGATCCCGACGAAATGGCGCTCAACGGGGTCCTCAAGGGGACACCAGGAACCGTGCTGGTACTCGCCAGCGCACCCCAGCCCCTGACAGTAGCGCTCAACCGGTTCATCAATGAGTGCACCCAGCGGGCCGTGCCGGTAGAAATCCGGGGAGCCGTCGCGAAGAACGCAAAGGCTGCCGCCCTTACAGGAAACACCCCGGAACTGGTGACCGCGCTGGTGGCCGCTGTCAGCGCCCAGCCGACAGCCCCGGATGCGATCCTGCTCGCCCAGTATTCCCTGGCCCCTGCTGCCAGGGCGCTTGAAACGTCCACCGGCATACCGGTCTTCTCCGGGCCGCTGAGCTCAGCCGCGGCACTTCGCCGCACCACCCTAGGAGGTTCCCGATGATCGGGGTAATTGCCGATGATTTCACCGGCGGCACCGATGTTGCCGTCGCATTCCGGCGGGCGGGCCTCCGGGTCCTGATTCAGTTCGGGACCCAGGACGCCGTGCAGGCCGGCGACGGTGCCGACGTCGTCGTTGTCGCCCTCAAGACCCGCACCCTCCCGGTGGATCAGGCAATCTCACAATCCCTTGAGGCGGCACGGGAGCTCCTCGCTGCCGGAGCGCGGCAGCTTTTCTTCAAGTTCTGCTCGACCTTTGATTCAACGCCCGCAGGCAACATAGGTCCCGTCTGTGACGCCCTCGCGGACCTGGTAGGCAGCGACTTCGCCGTCGTGGTCCCCAGCTCACCCGCTCATGGACGCACCCAGTACAACGGCCACCTGTTCGTCAACAACCAGCTCCTGTCGGATTCGCCCATGCGGCACCATCCCCTGACGCCCATGACGGACTCGCGGGTGCCGGAGCTCCTCCGTACCCAAACGGCACGAACCGTCTCCCTCGTGGCCTTGCAGGAGGTGCACACCGGCCCCGGCGCCCTCGCGGAAAAGTTCACCAGCCTCAGGGCCGAAGGCACAGCATATGCCGTCGTCGACGCCGTTGAAGCCGGCGACCTCGCCATCATCGGGCGGGCAAGCCTGGACCATCCCTTCGTATCCGGGGCAGCCGGACTGGCGGCCGGACTCGCCGCCGCGGCCGCCGAACGCGCGACACCCGCCAGCAGTCCAGCAACCCCGGCGGATGCGCCTGGGAACGACGGTCCGGCCATCGCGCTGGCCGGCTCCTGCTCGGCCCGGACACTTCAGCAAATCACCGCCATGCAGACAGCCGGCCACCCTTCCTACCAGCTCGATGCGGTCGCCGTCCCGGACTCACAGTTACTGGCAGAGGCCGCCCTGGCCTGGTACGAGACACAGCCGACAGGCCCAGCCCCGCTCATCTACTCCTCGCTGCCTCCGGAAAAACTCCGGGAGTCCCAAAGCCTGCTGGGTGTCGCTGAGTCTGCGCAGATCCTCGAAACAGCCATGGGACTCATCGCCCGGGGACTTGTCCGCAGGGGCGTGCGGCGCGTCGTCGTCGCCGGCGGCGAAACATCAGGTTCCGTCGTCACAGCGCTGGAAGTCAGCGGCGGCCTTATCGGGCCCGAGGCAGCCCCCGGAGTCCCATGGATTTTCACGTCAGGCAGCGCCCCGATTGCCTTATTGCTCAAGTCCGGCAACTTCGGTGACATTGACTTCCTGACCCGGTCCGTCAGCCCCGGAACAGCACTGGCCCCGATAGCCTGAATCACGTCCGTCAGTCACGGCACCGGTTGCCAACAATGGAGGAGCACACGTGTTCAGTCTCTGGGTCACCCTGGAAGTGAAACCTGAAGGACGCGAGGAATTCCTGGAAGCCATCGCCGAGAACGCCCAGCGATCCGTCCAGGACGAACCCGGGTGTTATCGCTTCGACGTCGTGGAAAGCGGCGCGAGGTCAAACCGGTTTGCCTTCTACGAGGTATACCGGGACCGCGCGGCCTTCGAAGAGGAGCACCTGAGCGCACCGCACTTCTTGGCCTACAGGGAAGTCTCCGCCCGTCTCGTCGTCCCGGGCAGCCAGGCCGAGGTCGGCGGCCACTTGCTGGCCAGCTTTGACGAAATGCCTGGCAAGGGACGTCACCCACAAACCTAAGTGGTTGACTGGTCGGCCACTTTGCTCCATGATGGATGTGGCGCGCCTCACATGTAGGTGTGCGCAAAGCTTCCTCAAAGGAGAGACCCCCATGACACCTCAGTCAGGGCCGGATTCCGGCACCTTCATCCCATCCGGATCATTCAGCCGGCGCACTCTGGTTCGGGGCGCGCTGGCTGGCGTGGCGCTGGCAGCGGGAGGTGCCGCGTCGGCGCAGGCAGCTGAGACCTGCCAGGCTCCGTTTTCCGCCGGATCCGCCCGCGCCGCGTACCGGGTCCCGGGCCAGGCTACGGACTGTCACATGCATATCTTTGACCCGGACAGGTTTCCGTACCCGCTGCCGACCGCCACTCCCCCGCCCAAGGCAACCGTGTCGGACTACAGGCTGTTGCAGCGCCGGACGGGCACCAAACGTACCGTGGTCGTTACTCCCTCGAACTACAGCACTGATAACCGCTGCACGCTGGACGCCATCAGCCAGCTCGGCCTGCGCAATGCCCGCGGCATAGCCGTTATCGACAACACGTTCTCGGATGCGGCGCTCAAGGACCTGGACGAGGGCGGAATCCGCGGCATCCGGTTCAACCTGACCCGTCCCGGCGGCGCCGGTGCCGAGCTGATCCGGCCGCTGGCCGAACGCGTCGCGGATCTGGGCTGGCATGTCCAGATTCACATGACGGCAGAGGGAATCCTGGAAAATCTTGCCCGGATCAGCGACCTGCCTACCGATCTCGTGATCGATCATATGGGCCGCATCCCGGGCGGGGTCGGTACCGCACACGCGGCCTCCACTGCCATCCTCAGACTCGTGGACACCGGAAAAACCTGGGTCAAACTCTCCGGGGTCTACCACGAATCACCCGTCGGACCCCCCTCCTACAGTGACCGTTCAGCGGTCGGGGCAGCCTTTGCCCAGGCTGCCCCCGAGCGGATGCTCTGGGGCAGCGACTGGCCGCACCCGACGGCATCGCGGGGTGAAGTGCCCATGCCCGACGACGCCGCAATGCTCGATCTCTTTGCATCCTGGGTTCCGCGCCAGCAGGATCGGAAGCGCATTCTCGTGGACAACCCGGAAACGCTCTACGGATTCTGAGGGGGCGGGTGACAGGTGCCCTAAGACGGTGCCTGCGGCGCCTGTCACCGGCCCAGTAACAGCGTTGCGAGCAGCACGGCAGGTATCGCCGCGACCGATGTCAGCAGGATCGCATCGCGCGCCACGGCCGCTCCCCGGGTATACCGGCTGGAGAAGAGGAAGACGTTCTGGGCCGTCGGCAGGGCGCTCATGATCACCGCCGCAAACGTCTGCCCGGCATCGGCCCCAAAGACGTACCGGGCCAGGACATATGTCAGCGCAGGCATGACCACGGCTTTGAGCCCGGTGGCGACCAGGACTTCGGTGCGGGTCCCGCCGGACCGCAGCGGCCTGCTTCCGGGCAGGCTCATGCCGAAGGCCATCAGGACCAGCGGCACTGCTGCCCCGCCCAGGACCTTGAGCGGGTCCCAGATCAGCGGCGGCAATTCCAGCCCGGTCCAGGCGGTGACGGCACCGAGGAAGGAGGCGATGATCATCGGGTTGCGCACCGGCTGGGAGACCAGCGACTTCAGGGTGGGCTTCTTCCCGGTGGTGAGATCAAGCAGCAGCAGGAACAGCGGCGAGAGCACCAGGAGCTGGACCAGAAGCACCGGCGCGACCGGTGTGGCATTGCCGATGGCATAGATGGCCACGGGAATACCGATGTGGTTGGCGTTGACGTAAGAGCCGGCCATCGCCCCGACCACGGTTTCGGCGCCCTTCCGCGGGAACCACAACGCGCTTAGGCCCCAGTAGATCAAGCAGGTCAGTACGGCCGCGGCGAAGGCCACCGGCACCAGCGCCGAGAAGATGGCGTGCAGCTCGGACGTGGCCAGGACGGTAAACAGCAGGGCCGGGTTGGTAATAAAGAAGGCGATCCGGGACAGCACCGGCCCCGCGTGGGGGCCGGCGACTCCGGACCGCCCTGCCAGGTAGCCGATCAGGATGATGGTCCCGACGAGGGCGAATCCTGCCAGGACCCCGCCCATTTCAGCTCCCGGACCTGGCCGGCAGCCCCAGTTCAGTCATTGTTCAGATTCGCGCGGCGGCAGCTGCCTGTTCCGGCGTGAGGGGCCGGGTGCTGTGCCCGTGCAGGAGCAGATATACCTTTGCCGTTTCTTCCAGTTCCTCCAGCGCGTCCATGGCGCTGTCGACGTCTTTGCCGGCGACCACGGGTCCGTGGTTGCTCAGCAGCATGGCCAGATGGTTGGCGGCGGTGGCCTCGGCCAGGCCTTCCAGGGTCGGGTCTCCCGGGGCGTGGTACGGCAGTAGGGGCAGCGTACCGACGCGCATGGCAAAGTACGCGGTCAGCGGCGGGATGACGCTGTCGGTAGAGCTGTGATCCAGGCAGGACACGGCGGCCGAGTAGGTGGAGTGGGTGTGGACGACGGCCCTGTCCTGCGGGCGCGCGCGGAGAACCGCCGCGTGCAGGAACGCTTCTTTGGAGGGTTTATTCCCGCCGATGTGCTGTCCTGCGGCGTCAATGATAGACAGCTCGTCCGGCAGGACGGTGCCCAGGCTGCTGCCCGTGGGGGTAACCAGGATGGAATCACCACAGCGGACACTGATGTTTCCGGTGCGTCCGTGGGTCAGGCCACGGTTGAAGATGGACCGGGCAGCGTCGACGACGCTCTCCCGAAGACGGCGTTCGGTGCTCATGCGTTCTCTTTCATGTTGACGTCTGCACTGGCCCGGTCGCCCAGCAACTGGGCCCGCAGGGTGGCTGCGGCCAGTTTCGGGCCGGCCAGCACGGGCTTGCCCAGGGTACGGGAGAGGGCATCTGCGGCCGGTGAAAGTGAGTACTGGGCCAGCAGCACGGCATCGAAGTCCGCTTCCTGCCCGGCGCACGCAACCTCCAGGGTCCGGCCCAGCAGCTCCGCGTCACCGGCGGCGGCCGCGGCTGCGGCGCCCTCGGCCACGGTCCCTGTCACGGCCAGCTCCTGTCCCGTGGCGGCTGCGATCCGGGTGAACCGTTCCAGGGCATCTTCGAGCGGTCCCTTGGCGGAGGCCAGCAGCAGGATCCGCTGATAGGACCCGTCCAGGGCTGCCTGGAAGGCTGACGCGTCGGGGGCGTAGATCGGGATGCTTAGTTCCGTGGAGAGCCGTTCGGCGATGGGTCCGTACATGGAGCAGGTCAGGAGAATTCCGTCGGCGCCTTCGGTGACCGCGTGGCGGATCAGTCGCGTCATGCGATCAGCGAGCCCTTCGGTCACGCCGCCCTGTTCCGTCGCGTCGTCCAGGAGCCGGTCATCGAGCAGGTTCCAGAGCCTGGCTTCGGGGAAGATCTCCCGGAAAGCGCCGGCAGCCGGCGGGATCGCCAGGGGCGTGGCGCTGATCAGTGAGATCAGCGGGGTGGCGTGGGTTTCGGTCACTGTGTGAGTGCTCCTAGTCTGCGGATTTCCAGCCATGGGCCATGGCGAGGATGAGGGTGAAGGTGCCGAACGCGGCCGCTACCCAGTAGGTGAAGGGGCCGAGTGCTTTGGAGACGCCTATGATGACATCACTGTTGCCGATCAGGAGCCCGGCGAGTTGCAGCAGTACCAGTACGGTGCCCAGGGCGAGCATGGTGACCAGGAGCACGACGAACAGCATAGTCAGCACACGGATGAGCGCCTTGCGGCGCGGCCCGAAGCGGGGTCCGGATTCCAGGTGTTTCTGAGAGGACATTGAACAGCCTTTCTGTGTCCGGCTAGTGCGGAATCGGCAGCAGGTTGAAGGCCACGACCACCGGGATGACCAGGAATGGCACGACGTAGAACACCACCAGCGGAACGAACGTCTTAGCGGGGTTCACCTCGGCGATGCTGGCTGAGATGAAGATGGACGGTCCACCGGGCGGGGAAGCGCCTTCGGTGGAGATGGCGACCATGATGGCGCAGACGGCCAGTGCAGGGTGGACTCCGGCGGCGACAAGCACGGCGAACGCTCCGCCTCCGAGGGTCGCTGCCGTGGCCGTGGCGCTTAGCGGACCGCCGACGAGGGCGATGATGACCACAATGATCAGCACTGTCACGATGGCGGGCGCGTTCAGGCCCGTGAGGGCGTCGCGAAGTTGCTTATCCAGGCCCAGGGCCAGGAGGACGGCGCTGCCGGCGAAGGAGAAGACCAGGGTCGCGCCGATGTCCTTGAACCGGGGCGCGGTGCTGGCGATGAAGTCATACCAGGCGCGCGGGGAGGAGGGCAGCTGTTTGCGGCCGATAATCAGGCTCAGGATGCCCAGCAGGACCGGAATCCACAGCAGGATGTCGATGGCCTTGACGGCGTCCGGGCCTTTATCGCCCAGGAAACGGGCAACGGCTTCGGCGCCGGCTCCGACGGTCAGCAGGATCGGCACGGCGATGCCCAGGTACACGATCAGTGAACGCCAGCCCTGCTTCAGGGACCGGCGCAGCGGCATCAGCTCCTCGCCGGAGACTTTGGCGATCTTGTACCGGCGGACGAAGTAGAAGATGCACAGCAGCCGCCACAGCACGCAGTAGCCGGCCACTGCGAACATGGCCACGAGGGTGGCGTTCTTGTCGATGTTCGGTCCCACCGTGGCCAGGCCGACCAGGATCAGGTAAGAGGCACTGGGCGGGATGACAGTGCCGTTGCCGGAGTTGCCTGCCACCACGGAGGAGGCGATGTGCTTGGGCCAATTGGAGCGCTCCATCCACGGGATGGTCACCGAACCGATGGTGGCGGCGTTCGCTGATGCCGAGTGGGTCAGGGCGCCGAATCCTGCGGAGGCCAGCGTCGAGACGTACCCTGCGCCTCCACGTAGCCGTCCGAGCATGGAGTTCAGGATGTGCACCTGGTGGTGGATGATGCCGGTCTGGGTCAGGACAAAGCCGATGAACGTAAAGGACATGGCGGCGAAGACCACAGGTTGCTTGAAGGCCTCACCGAGCCCGGTCCCGACAAGAGCGAAGAAGTCCGCGCCGCCAAAGAGGCACAGCACGAGGAAACCGACGATCATGGCCTCACCGATACCGCGTTTGACGATGGTGGCCCAGATGAGAATGGTGGCGAGATAGACGATCAGTGCCCAGACGGCGATACCCACGTCATCTCCTTTCTAAGGGGTGGAACGGTCTGCCGCGTCCAGGCGGTGCCGTGAAGGATCGGCGGACTCATCAGCGATGGCCGGGACGGGTATGCGGTGGCGCAGGATCGCGACGGGACTGCCGGTCGCGGCACGGAACACGGCAGGGCCTGGGGTTCCGGTGGCCGGATCCAGGGCGTGGGCGGCGATGGAGTGCCCTCGTTCGTGGGCGACGAGCAGCGCGGCACCGTCGGTGTCCAGGCAGAAGAACCGGGGCCGGATACCGTGGGTTTCGGTCCATCGTCCGTTGCCGAGCCGTCCGGTGTCCGGGTCGATGTCGTAGGTGCCGATGGTGTCAGGGAAGTCTCCACCCGGGGAATGGTCCCCAGGGCCGCTGCGGTTGGAGACGTAGAGGTGGTTTCCGTCGGCGCTGACCGCGATTTCGGCGCCGCGGCTGTCACCGGTGACGGTGTCCGGCAGCGAGGTCAGTGACTGGACGGGGCGCAGTGTTCCGGTGTCAGCGTCCCAGTTGTAGGTGGTGACTGTGGACAGGAACTCCTCGACCGAATAGACGTGCCGGTTGGAGGGGGAAAACACCAGATGCCGTGGGCCTGACATTTCCCGCAGCCGGACGGTCCTGTCCTGATGCCACGTCAATGCGCCCTGTGAGTCCACGGAGATCGTGAAAACGGAGTCAAGGCCCTTGTCCGGTACCAGGGCGTAGCGGCCGGCGGCATCGAAAACGATCTGGTGCGGTTTGGAGCTGTTCTGGTCCCGGCGGTGCGGACCCGTTTCTCCTTCGAAGGACAACAGCCCGGTGACGGGGCCGAGGCTGTCGTCGGGATGGATGCGGAGGCTGGCGACGGTGCCGCTGTTGTGGTTGGCGACAAGCAGGAACTTCCGGTCCGGGCTCAGGGCCAGATGGACAGGGTTCACTCCCCCGGCATCGACGGTGTCACGGTAATCGATACGGCCGGTGGCGGGGTCCAGCTCCAGGGCGCTGACCTGGTTTCCATCGCCGTGGGCGACGTAGAGCTGGGTGCCGTGCGGGCTCAGGATCATGAAGCTTGGGTTGTCCATTCCGATGCTCTGGCGGGGCAGCCAGCGTCCGTCGGCAAGGATCTCGAAGACTTCCAGGCCGCTGCCGCGTCCTTCACGCAGCACGCTGGTCCGTGATCCGACATAGGCGAGTTCAGTGTCCGGCAAGGCTGGCCTCCCCGGTGCGGGTGCCTGCGCGCACGGCCTGGACGAGCATCTCGGGGGCCCCGAAGTTACCGGATTTGAGCAGTACCGCGATCGGCACCGGGCCGGTGGTGTAGATCCAGGGGACACCGGGGGCGATTTCGGCTCCGATGGTGCCGCCCTGGATCCCGAGGGCGGAGACGACCGCTCCGGAGGTTTCACCACCGGCGGTGACGATCCGGCGGACGCCTCGGTCGACGAGTCCGCGCGCGATCAGGCCGGTGGCTGTTTCCAGGATCCGGGCGGAACGTTCCGCGCCCAGGAGCTCCTGGGACCGGCGCAGTTCGGCCGGTTCAAGGGTGGAATAGATCAGGGGGAGGGCATCTGCCGGCAGGGACTCGAACCAGGCCAGTGCTGATGCTGCCAGCTGTTCGGAGTCCGGTGTTGTCTCGGCATCCAGGAAGAAGGCCGGGTCGTGGTCGCGCATGTAGGCGACCTGTTCGCGGGTCCGGGCCGAGCAGCTCCCGGCCAGGGCCACGGCCCTGCCAGCCCCGACCGGATCGTCGCCGTGGCCTTGACGGGTTACCCTGGTGCCGGCCAGTGCACGGCCCAGGCCGCCCGCCAGCCCCGCGGCGCCGGTCACCAGCACGTCATCACGGCAGGCGTCACCGATGGCCTGCAGGTCCGCCGCTGAAATCGCATCGGTGACGGCGTAGCGGATTCCGCGGGCGGCGAGCTCATCGAGGCGTTCGCGGATGGCCCGGGCGCCGGTCCGGACTGTCTTCTGGGTGACGAGTTCGACCGGGCGGTCAGTCTGGGCTGTCAGCAGCCGGACGACGTTGGAGTCTGTCATCGGCGTGAGCGGGTGGTGGCTCATGGGCGACTCGGCCAGGGGCTGTTCGGCGACGAACAGGTTGCCCATGTATTGGGTGCGCCGGTGCTCGGGCGAGGACGGAGCGACGACGGTCAGCCTGGCGCCCTGGAAGTCGGCGAGTGCGTCGGCGACCTGGCCGATGTTTCCTTCGGGTTTGGAGTCGAAGGTGGAGCAGTATTTGAAGTAGAGCTGGCCGGCGCCGTGGTTCTTGAGCCAGGCGGCGGCGCGCAGGGATTCGGCGACGGCGTCGTCGGCCGGGAGGGTCCTTGTCTTCAGTGCAATGACCACAGCGTCATGGTACGGCAGGGCCGTGTCCTCCGCGGGCTGACCGAAGAGAATGACTGTGGCCAGTCCGGCGCGGCGGAAGGCGACTGCAACGTCGGTACCGCCGGTCACATCATCGGCGATGACACCTATCACTGTTCTTCCTATTCGTTGATGCCCGCCCCGGCGGAAGAGTGCGGCTGGCCGGGAGTATCGGGGCTGTCTGTGTTCTGGGGGCGGACTTCGCC
>NZ_JBIVOQ010000026.1:0-5471 GCF_044754225.1 Arthrobacter sp. NPDC093125
CTGTGGTGTTAGAACTGTGGTGTTAGAACTGTGGTGTTCTGGTATTCAGTTATCGGTTCCTGTCCCGAACAAGCCCGGTGGCGGGTTTGTTGGTTGGGAACCACATAGTGGACGCGTGCAGTCTTATTTCTCTTTGTACCATTGCTTGGTGTGAACGTCTTTTGAAGGATACGTTCACCAATGGTGTGTGGTGTAAGTTATCGGCCTATTAGTACCGGTCAGCTTCACGAGTCGTTAGTCCTCGCTTCCACATCCGGCCTATCAACCCAGTGGTCTGGCTGGGGGCCTCCCACACCCGAGGGTGTATGGAAATCTCATCTTGAAGCGAGCTTCCCGCTTAGATGCTTTCAGCGGTTATCCCATCCGAACGTAGCTAATCAGCGGTGCACTTGGCAGTACAACTGACACACCAGAGGTTCGTCCGTCCCGGTCCTCTCGTACTAAGGACAGCCCTTCTCAAATTTCCTGCGCGCGCAGCGGATAGGGACCGAACTGTCTCACGACGTTCTAAACCCAGCTCGCGTACCGCTTTAATGGGCGAACAGCCCAACCCTTGGGACCTACTCCAGCCCCAGGATGCGACGAGCCGACATCGAGGTGCCAAACCATGCCGTCGATATGGACTCTTGGGCAAGATCAGCCTGTTATCCCCGAGGTACCTTTTATCCGTTGAGCGACGGCCATTCCACAATGTACCGCCGGATCACTAGTCCCGACTTTCGTCCCTGCTCGAGATGTCTCTCTCACAGTCAAGCTCCCTTGTGCACTTACACTCGACACCTGATTGCCAACCAGGCTGAGGGAACCTTTGGGCGCCTCCGTTACTTTTTAGGAGGCAACCGCCCCAGTTAAACTACCCATCAGGCACTGTCCCTGACCCGGATTACGGGCCGAAGTTAGATGTCCAAAGTGACCAGAGTGGTATTTCAACGATGACTCCACCCGAACTGGCGTCCGGGCTTCAACGTCTCCCACCTATCCTACACAAGCCACTCCGAACACCAATACCAAACTATAGTAAAGGTCTCGGGGTCTTTCCGTCCTGCTGCGCGTAACGAGCATCTTTACTCGTACTGCAATTTCGCCGAGTTTATGGTTGAGACAGCGGGGAAGTCGTTACTCCATTCGTGCAGGTCGGAACTTACCCGACAAGGAATTTCGCTACCTTAGGATGGTTATAGTTACCACCGCCGTTTACTGGGGCTTGAATTCTCAGCTTCGCCTTGCGGCTAACCGGTCCTCTTAACCTTCCAGCACCGGGCAGGAGTCAGTCCGTATACATCGTCTTGCGACTTCGCACGGACCTGTGTTTTTAGTAAACAGTCGCTTCCCCCTGGTCTCTGCGGCCCCGATCCCCTCCCACCAGCAAAGTGGTGTTCAAGGTTGGGGCCCCCCTTCTCCCGAAGTTACGGGGGCATTTTGCCGAGTTCCTTAACCATAATTCTCTCGATCGCCTTAGTATTCTCTACCTGATCACCTGTGTCGGTTTGGGGTACGGGCGGCTAAAACCTCGCGCCGATGCTTTTCTCGACAGCATAGGATCACCGAATCCCCCCATACGGGGGTCCCATCAGATCTCAGGCACAAGAACGGCGGATTTGCCTACCGTTCGCCCTACATCCTTAGACCGGGACAACCATCGCCCGGCTCGGCTACCTTCCTGCGTCACACCTGTTAATACGCTTGCCTCCCGGGATCAGGTCCCGCGCTCCACCAAAACCCTGAACCCACAAGGGGTCTCGGGCAGGCTTCGGGCGGTTAGTATCCCCCGTTCAGCATGGGCGGTTTTTCGCCGGTACGGGAATATCAACCCGTTGTCCATCGACTACGCCTGTCGGCCTCGCCTTAGGTCCCGACTTACCCAGGGCAGATTAGCTTGACCCTGGAACCCTTGATCATCCGGCGGACGGGTTTCTCACCCGTCTTTCGCTACTCATGCCTGCATTCTCACTCGTGTAGGCTCCACCGCTGGTTTACACCGCGACTTCACCGCCCACACGACGCTCCCCTACCCATCCACACTCCTGAACCACAAAGGCTTAGAACATGTGTGAATGCCACAACTTCGGCGGTGTACTTGAGCCCCGCTACATTGTCGGCGCGGAATCACTTGACCAGTGAGCTATTACGCACTCTTTTAAGGATGGCTGCTTCTAAGCCAACCTCCTGGTTGTCTTCGCAACTCCACATCCTTTCCCACTTAGCACACGCTTAGGGGCCTTAGTTGGTGGTCTGGGCTGTTTCCCTCTCGACTATGAAGCTTATCCCCCACAGTCTCACTGCTGCGCTCTGACTTACCGGCATTCGGAGTTTGGCTGACGTCAGTAACCTTGTAGGGCCCATTAGCCATCCAGTAGCTCTACCTCCGGCAAGAAACACGCAACGCTGCACCTAAATGCATTTCGGGGAGAACCAGCTATCACGAAGTTTGATTGGCCTTTCACCCCTACCCACAGCTCATCCCCTCCATTTTCAACTGAAGTGGGTTCGGTCCTCCACGACGTCTTACCGTCGCTTCAACCTGGCCATGGGTAGATCACTTCGCTTCGGGTCTAGATCACGCCACTGCAACGCCCTGTTCAGACTCGCTTTCGCTACGGCTTCCCCACACGGGTTAACCTCGCGACGTAACACTAACTCGCAGGCTCATTCTTCAAAAGGCACGCCGTCACAACTACAAAGGCTGCTCCGACGGATTGTAAGCACACGGTTTCAGGTACTGTTTCACTCCCCTCCCGGGGTACTTTTCACCTTTCCCTCACGGTACTGGTCCGCTATCGGTCATTAGGGAGTATTTAGGCTTATCAGGTGGTCCTGACAGATTCACACGGGATTTCTCGGGCCCCGTGCTACTTGGGATACTCTTCAAGGGCGGTGCACAACATTACGGTTACGGGGCTCACACCCTCTACGGCCGGCCTTTCAAGACCGTTCACCTATGCCAGCACTTCACACCCCACTGTCCCGGCAGAGACAGCACAAAAAGTCCCACAACCCCGACCATGCAACGCCCGCCGGCTATCACACATGGAACGGTTTAGCCTGATCCGCGTTCGCTCGCCACTACTAACGGAATCACTATTGTTTTCTCTTCCTGCGGGTACTGAGATGTTTCACTTCCCCGCGTTCCCTCCACGCACCCTATGTGTTCAGATGCGGGTCACCAGATCACTCGCGCGCCTGGCGGGGTTTCCCCATTCGGACACCCTGGGATCACAGTCCGGTTATCGACTCCCCCAGGCTTATCGCAGATTCCTACGTCCTTCTTCGGCTCCTAATGCCAAGGCATCCACCGTGTGCTCTTAAAAACTTGACCACAAAAGATCAAAAAACACTTCACGAGAGAACCACGGAAACCAACCACACCCCCAACACCCCACAAGGGGCATCAACAGCGCAGCCAGATCCAGGTTCATAATTCTTGGAAATTGCTTCTTTTCAAAGATGCTCGCGTCCACTATGTAGTTCTCAAACAACAACCCCAAACCCCACACCCCACACACAACCCCAGGGGGCAACCGTGCATGATCGGTGCAGCCAGGAAACCAGAAACAAACAAACCCGCAAAACCGCCCCCCAAAAAAGGGACAACCCCGCAGCCCTGTTGCCTCAGGACCCAACAGTGTGCCAAACACTAAACCGCACAACCCGCGCCCCGCCGTTCCAGGACAGGACCCCCGAAAGGGAACCCGTCCGTACTAAACAAGACCACAAACCATGCAGCCGCTATTTGTTGATATTCCACCCATGAGCACCCGCCGCAGAACGATCGCCTGCGCAACGGGCCTTTACTCCTGACAACACCACACACCCCGCATACACGGAACATGAACGTTGTAGGTGCTCCTTAGAAAGGAGGTGATCCAGCCGCACCTTCCGGTACGGCTACCTTGTTACGACTTAGTCCCAATCGCCAGTCCCACCTTCGACGGCTCCCTCCCACAAGGGGTTAGGCCACCGGCTTCGGGTGTTACCAACTTTCGTGACTTGACGGGCGGTGTGTACAAGGCCCGGGAACGTATTCACCGCAGCGTTGCTGATCTGCGATTACTAGCGACTCCGACTTCATGGGGTCGAGTTGCAGACCCCAATCCGAACTGAGACCGGCTTTTTGGGATTAGCTCCACCTCACAGTATCGCAACCCTTTGTACCGGCCATTGTAGCATGCGTGAAGCCCAAGACATAAGGGGCATGATGATTTGACGTCGTCCCCACCTTCCTCCGAGTTGACCCCGGCAGTCTCCCATGAGTCCCCGCCATTACGCGCTGGCAACATGGAACGAGGGTTGCGCTCGTTGCGGGACTTAACCCAACATCTCACGACACGAGCTGACGACAACCATGCACCACCTGTGAACCGGCCCCAAAAGGAGAAACCACATCTCTGCGGCGGTCCGGTCCATGTCAAGCCTTGGTAAGGTTCTTCGCGTTGCATCGAATTAATCCGCATGCTCCGCCGCTTGTGCGGGCCCCCGTCAATTCCTTTGAGTTTTAGCCTTGCGGCCGTACTCCCCAGGCGGGGCACTTAATGCGTTAGCTACGGCGCGGAAAACGTGGAATGTCCCCCACACCTAGTGCCCAACGTTTACGGCATGGACTACCAGGGTATCTAATCCTGTTCGCTCCCCATGCTTTCGCTCCTCAGCGTCAGTTAATGCCCAGAGACCTGCCTTCGCCATCGGTGTTCCTCCTGATATCTGCGCATTTCACCGCTACACCAGGAATTCCAGTCTCCCCTACATCACTCTAGCCTGCCCGTACCCACCGCAGATCCGGAGTTGAGCCCCGGACTTTCACGGCAGACGCGACAAACCGCCTACGAGCTCTTTACGCCCAATAATTCCGGATAACGCTTGCGCCCTACGTATTACCGCGGCTGCTGGCACGTAGTTAGCCGGCGCTTCTTCTGCAGGTACCGTCACTTTCGCTTCTTCCCTACTGAAAGAGGTTTACAACCCGAAGGCCGTCATCCCTCACGCGGCGTCGCTGCATCAGGCTTGCGCCCATTGTGCAATATTCCCCACTGCTGCCTCCCGTAGGAGTCTGGGCCGTGTCTCAGTCCCAGTGTGGCCGGTCACCCTCTCAGGCCGGCTACCCGTCGTCGCCTTGGTGAGCCATTACCTCACCAACAAGCTGATAGGCCGCGAGTCCATCCAAAACCACAAAAGCTTTCCACCCCCCACCATGCGATGAGGAGTCATATCCGGTATTAGACCCAGTTTCCCAGGCTTATCCCAGAGTCAAGGGCAGGTTACTCACGTGTTACTCACCCGTTCGCCACTAATCCCCGGTGCAAGCACCGGATCATCGTTCGACTTGCATGTGTTAAGCACGCCGCCAGCGTTCATCCTGAGCCAGGATCAAACTCTCCGTTGAAGAAAAACAGACACAACCAGAAACCGCGGAAATAACGCGGAACCAGGCTGCACAAAATTTGAAACCAGCCAAAACACCAGACCACACCCACAGG
>NZ_JBIVOQ010000027.1:0-5154 GCF_044754225.1 Arthrobacter sp. NPDC093125
TTGGCACACTATTGAGTTCTCAAACAACAGACACACCCGGCACCACCCAAACACCCGTTCAGGATCGCTCCGGAGCAACTTTCCAAACTTACCCGGTTCCAGCCGCCGACGCAAATCCCGTTCCCAGGACCCACACCAACAACCAAACCAGCCCCACCCAAAACCGGCACGCCACAAAGACGACCATTTCCAGGCTGTTCAAGAAGGGGATTCCGCCACCCTCAAGAACCAGCTTCCCGCCGGTCCCCCTCGCGGCGACTCAGAAAACAATACACCCACCCACCCCCCACCGCAAACCCACCCCAACACCCACCCAACCCCCAAAAACCCCGCCAATCCGCAGAACAAGGGCGAGATGAGAGCGAAAAACCCCACCCCGACGACTTAAAACCACTTCTGTGCAGTGCGTCACCCGGCCCCGGCCGCGCACCCAGGCCACGGCACTGCGCCGGGGGCCGTTCGCCGGCACAACCAAAGCGGCTCATCGCATTTGAGGGTGTAGCGGGGCCGGGCGCGTCGGTGGCGGGATAGAGGTCGAGGTCTTCCGATGATGGAAGTTCCTACACTGCCCATCCGGAAGACCTCGACGTGTCCCACGCTACCTTCCTGCCTCCTGACCTGACTACGTTCTGCCGGCTCGATGAGCTTGGGCTCGAAGCTGCCGGGCAGCGTCTTGCCCCGGGCCGTGCGGTGCTGGAATGCCGTGCCGTTGATCCGGATGACTGGTGCCGTTCGTGTGGTGGCCAGGGCGTCGCCCGAGGTACGGTCACACGGCCTCTCGCGCATGAACCGCTGGGCTGGCGGCCGACCACGCTGCTGGTGAGGGTCCGCCGCTACAAGTGCACCGGGTGCGGCCGGGTGTGGCGGCAGGACATCTCCAAAGCCGCTCAGCCCCGGGCGAAGATCTCCCGACGCGGGCTGCGCTGGGCGCTGGAGGGCATCGTGTGCCAGCACCTCACCGTTGCCCGCGTCGCCGAAGGCCTGGGCGTGTCCTGGCACACCGCGAACAGCGCGATCCTTGCCGAGGGCAAACGGGTGTTGATCGAGGACTCCGCCCGGTTCAACGGGGTTGCCGTGATCGGCGTTGATGAGCATGTCTGGCGGCACACACGGCGCGGGGACAAGTTCGTCACCGTGATCATCGACCTCACCCCGGTCCGGGACAGGACCGGCCCGGCGCGGTTGCTGGACATGATCGAGGGTCGCTCGAAACAGGTTTTCAAAGCCTGGCTTGGCGAGCGGCCGAAGGCCTGGCGGGACGGGATCGAGGTCGTTGCGATGGACGGGTTCACCGGGTTCAAGACCGCAGCCGCCGAGGAGCTCCCGGACGCGGTCGAGGTCATGGATCCGTTCCACGTCGTCCGGCTTGCCGGCGATGCCCTGGACAGGTGCCGCCAGCGGGTTCAGCAGCAGACCATTGGGCACCGCGGACGGTCCGGGGATCCGCTCTACGCAGCCCGCCGGACCCTGCACACCGGGCACGATCTGCTCACCGACAAGCAGAAAGACAGGCTGGAGGCCCTGTTCGCCGCGGACAACCACGCCGAAGTGGAAGCCACCTGGGGCATCTACCAGCGCACCATCGCCGCCTACCGCGACCCTGACGGCACCCGAGGCAAGCAGCTCATGCAATCTCTGATCGGCGCGATCAGCACCGGTGTTCCCGCTCCACTGAACGAAGTCATCACGCTCGGCCGGACGCTGAAACGCCGTGCAGGGGACGTGCTGGCATACTTCGACCGGCCCGGCACCAGCAACGGTCCCACGGAAGCACTGAATGGCCGACTCGAACACCTCCGTGGCTCCGCCCTCGGCTTCCGGAACCTTGCCAACTACATCGCCCGGTCACTCCTAGAGACCGGCGAATTCAGACCGCGATTACACCCTCAAATGCGATGAGCTCTAATGGCTGGAAGATCAAGGCTTCGAGGGATTCATTCGTTTCGACGCGATACTCCATGAAGAAGTGCTCACCAAAAAGCAGTGGATCAAGGTCTCAGCTCTCCATCAGCCTCTCCTCGCCCTGGTGGCGACGGCCCTCCAAGCCCGCAAATAGACCTGGCTTGCCTCCCGCGCTCTGCCCCAAGTAGCGGTCCGCGCAGCTAATAAGGCAGCTTACTATATTGCTGCTACTTGCATGAGGGCTTATTTGCGAAATTAATAATGAACTTTAGAAAGTTGGCCATATCTGTTTACTCCGCGTCGCCCTATTTGTAGCATTGGCTTAGCTGACAATGGGGGCGGCAGTTTTAGCATTGGGGAAAAATTGAAAATTGCACAAGTGCGTTCTGGTCTCACGGCGACCGTGGCGTCGTCAATTTTGTTGCTTGGATTCGGATTGTGTCCCGCCGCGGCAGATAGCAAGAAGGATAACCCGCCGCTGGCGGTGGAAGCATCAGGATCCATGAAGATCCTCGGGTTCGACAAGAAGACCGCCAATGACAACGGATACGATATCCGCAAGGATGAACGGGGCGTCGAGTATTCCATACTCGCATCCACACCCAAGGGCACAATGACAGGAGCCCGATACATTCCGGGGCAGGAGCCAGCGTCAGGTCCTGAAGGAATTTCACTTCTCGACACCCGATACGGCGACTGCGGATCGTCATCGCTAACGGGCTGGGGAAAGAATTTCTCCACAGCCTACGCCATCACTAACCCCTGGGTTGGAGCGGCCGTCAACCACACGTGGAGAGTGGCAGTGTCCTCCAGCCAGGGCTACCAGGTCTACAACCTCGATGGCTGGGCATTCAGCAACTCTTGGCAGGCCTCGCGGAGTATCTCGTTTCGAGGCTGGCCCTACAATGGTTACGTTTCCAACGGGACGGTTTACACGAGCTACGGCTTTGTCTGTGGAGCGATGAATCCTCCGGATGAGTGGTACGGCGAGTAAGCCAACGAGGAATCTGAGCCAGTTGCCAGTTGATCCCAAAGGCTCGCCAAGTTTGGAGAGCCTCTGGGACACCAGCGTGAGTGAGGCCCCTACGGGCTCAACTGGCAAGGTGCCGGACACGTTTCAACAAGCCCTGGTTGAGAGAGGGTTTTCTTCGTCGATGTGAGAACAAGTTTTCGACAATGGCACCACGCCCCCCGACGCCGAGGCTTTGAGGGACGCTGGTGCTTCATCTCCTCTCAATTGCAGTCGTCCTTGGCCTACCATGCGTTTTGGCTCTCCATGGACAATGCGCTTCGCTGGACCTCGCTTATGGGGGCCATCAAAGAAAAAAGTACCATTTTTAAATGGGGACTAGAAGTGCCCTCAAAGCCTGTTTAAAGAGTGACGGTAGAGAATATCCAATAAGCGGAAGCGGAGATGACACGTCTCATCTGAAACTCGAGTTGATCATGCGTTATGGCATTCACGGGGCGGACTGAGTTATTTCTGCAAGAATTCACGACTAAGAATCTAGCCCCTAATTGATTGTTCGAACCTTGCACTGTCGGCGCCATCACAGCCAGAGCTCCAGGAATGACACCGACAAACAAGAAATAGAGCGGCGAGCTAATGGTCGCCGTCAACGGTCCGAGACTAGTGAAAGGTACCCTTGGACCGCCAACCGAGCGCCATGAGTGCGAAGGAGGCGGGGGGATCACTGCCAGGAACGCAGCGCCTGGGTGAAGAGCTCCGGGGATCGTCTGGTCTCGGCTGAGATGACCAAATGGGTGTCGTTTCGACGGTTCGCGAAGTACCCCTGATAGGGGAGCACGATGATGGTCCTCAATCCGTCCTGCCAAGCATCAATTAGCGCCTGAGTGCTGCCCCGTACTCCGATGTCCGGGACTACGGGTAACGTCAGTTTATCCCAGATGCCGAAGGCGGTCTGATCAAAGCCCGTCGTGCCGTACTCCACCGGCCAGAACGGAGGCACTACCGGATGAAGCTCCTGACCTGGACGTGAAAGTTTTTGCATCTCTTCTTGGGAGACTGGGGCCATCTGAGGCGCTCTGGTGTCATACCAGACCCAGGTACGATTCCATTCCTTCTTCCAGCGATCTTCCCACTCTTCCCTGCTCGGTGAATCCGGTATCCGGGATTCTCCGGGCGCTGGTGGGGGACTTAGCTCAGGGATCTTTAGGTCCTGCGCGATTGACCATGCGTGACGGATGAACAAAAGAATCTTCAGCGGCTGCGCGTGTTCGTTTATGCTGATGTGCATATCCCGCGGCCAAGTAACATGACGATCCCGTGTGTTACCCATTCCGAACATGCCGCAATCCCCCGATCGATGAACCCCACGTAGATCCTACGGTAAGCATGACACCAGGACTTGCTCATGGCTAGCCTCCGCCCTCGGTCGATCAGGCCTTCGACAACTGGGCAAAGCCTCCGGACTTTCCCGAAGGCATGTGGACGCCCGGAGCCCTCCTGACACTGCACACAACGCCGGGCGTCCGCTGCTGGGATTCTGGCTGCCTACGCTGGCCCGAGCGAACGCCGCCGCCTCTTTGAGCGCGGGCTGGCACGACGCCACCGGCGCTGTGGCCACGGCACCCCCGGCCGCTGGAAGGTGAAGCCCTGTCATCCTGGCTGGCGCGTCTCTCGGCTTGCTACGCCATGAGCTTCCGACGTCTCCTCGATTCAGCAACGGAGGGCCGGGACTTCACCCCTTCGCGGCGCTGCTGCGGACACTAGCTCAACGGACTGGAGTCCCTCCGGAAACACTCAGCCGCATGAGCCGACTCGAACACCTCCGTGGCTCCGCCCTCGGCTTCCGGAACCTTGCCAACTACATCGCCCGGTCACTCCTAGAGACCGGCGGATTCAGACCGCGATTACACCCTCAAATGCGATGAGCCACCAAAGCGTGCCTCCACCGGCAGATCCAAGCCCAGGGAGGCCAGAGCAGGCCACGGCCTTAAAGCCGAAAAGCTCCCACGCAGCGTCCCCAAGGGAAAGCCTCGGGCGGCCAGGGCCGGCGTCGCGGCCGGGGGCCGGCAAGGCCCGCGGAGAGCGTCGCGGCCGGGGGCCGGCAAGACCCGCGGAGAGCGTCGCGGCCGGGGGCCGGCAAGACCCGCGGAGAGCGTCGCGGCCGGGGGCCGGCAAGACCCGCGGAGAGCGTCGCGGCCGGGGGCCGGCAAGACCCGCGGAGAGCGTCGCGGCCGGGGGCCGGCAAGACCCGCGGAGAGCGTCGCGGCCGGGGGCCGGCAAGA
>NZ_JBIVOQ010000028.1:0-1484 GCF_044754225.1 Arthrobacter sp. NPDC093125
CGCGCTCTCTCAAACGCGGACCACTCGCCATTCGTGCGGGCCATATTCCCATGCTCTCGTGGAATCAGATTCCGGTCGAGGTCACCCTCCTGCATCATCTTCCGCCACCGCCGGAACGTCCACTCAGTCACTGGCTGAGAGGCAAGCCATTGCTTCCTGGTCCCGTACGGCTGCACGTAGTACTCATGCACCAATTCCCGAATTTCATCGCGGCTAATACCCCGCGGACCAACAGTCATGGCTGCTCCTGCTCTCTTCAATCACTGACTGACTCACAACCAGCCTGACCTAGAGGGGTTCTATTCCGACGCTCTCTCACTTCCTGCAAGATTTGTCAGCGCGCTCCCTCACCTTCGGGTGGGGGAGCGGCCGGTTTAAGGGGTCACCGGTAAGGGAAGCAGCGTCTGCATGGAAGCAGCGCCGGCGCAGGATTACATGGCCAGGAGTTCCGCGCGGGCCGAGTGCTGTTGCACGGCCGTACGGTAGCTCTCGATCATGGTGGCGCGCTGCCATCCGGAAGACAGTGCGTGGACGGACGCCGTGTGACCCATACGCTTCCGTCTGGCGGGATCGTCGTACAGCGCTTCCAGGGCGACCGCCCAGTCGGCGGCAGCATGCCCGTCCACCAGCAGCCCGGTAACGCCGTCCTCGACGGCGACGGCGACGGCGACGTCGATCCGGTCCGCGTCCGCGTCGTGGTGGAACACCAGTTCGGCGGCCTCGGCGCCGGTGTTGGCAATCAGTAGGGTGGCGCCGTCGACGATCCGGTATTCGCAGTCCTCCCGGCGCTGCGGCTCGAGCTTCTCGCCGCGCTGCAACACGAGGTTCTTGACCTTCGCCATTGTGTGCGTGCTGTGCACCAACGGCACATTCCACTCTCCGGATGGCTCTATGCCGACGACTCCGGAAACCCAATTGTGGGCGTGGATGAGGTCGTAATGCCTGTGCGGCTGCCGCAGCCGGATCCGGTCTACCTCGACGACCATGGGATGCACATGCGCGTGACGCTTTAGAACGTCTGCACCGCAGCAAGCTCCTCCGGCAGCAGGGGTGTACACAGTCCGGGCTTAGGGACACGAACGGCCCCCGCCCTGCAGGACGGAGGCCGTTCGCAGCATCACCTTGGTAAGGCGAGCCCGTTGTGTTGGCTGGCCGCTGGTTGCCTGCCCGGCGTCAGTGGTTCAGCTGTGCCAGCGTTTCCCGTTCGGCACCGATTGTGGTGTTGTCGCCATGGCCGGTGCGGACCACCGTCTCGGCCGGAAGCGGCAACAAACGTTCGCGGATGGAGGTCAGGATGGTGGGGTAGTCGCTGTAGGAGCGTCCGGTGGCGCCGGGGCCGCCGTTGAAGAGGGTGTCTCCGGTGAACACGGTGCCCTCGGATGCGAGGTAGAAGCAGGTGGAGCCCGGTGAGTGGCCGGGGGTGTGGATCGCCTCCAGGGTCGCGCCGCCGACTTCGAAGACGTCACCGTCGGCCAGTTCGGCGT
>NZ_JBIVOQ010000029.1:0-1343 GCF_044754225.1 Arthrobacter sp. NPDC093125
CCGGACGCTCTCTCACTTCCTGCAGGCCCGCAGATTGTCAAGCTGTGTGGAGTCACTGGGGTGGCTGGTTGGCTGTTTTTGTTGCCGGGAGGTTGATGCCGGCGTGGCTGGCGGGGGCTGGTGTAGTGGGTCGTTGGCGGAATCGTTCGGGATTTCGGTCGTAGTAGCGCTGTAAAGCGTGATCGCGTGTTTTCCAGAGCTCTTTCCATGAGCCGTCGTGGACCTGGGAAGGCGAGAAGAGGGCGATGCCGGAGTGTTTGTGTTGGGTGTTGTACCAAGGCACGTAGTCGTCAAGGTACGCCCTGGCAGCCTCGACTTCTTTGAACACGCGCGGGTAGCTTGGCCGGTATTTCATGGTCCGGAATCCGGATTCAGAGAAGGGGTTGTCGTTCGAGACGTAGGGCCTGTTGTGTGACAGTGCCACACCGCGGGTGGTGAGGGCATCGCGGAGCAGGTTCGATCTCATCGCTGGCCCCGAATCCGCGTGGACTACCTCGGGTGCTCCGTGCCGGTCCATCGCGGTTTTGAACATTTCCACGGCCAGGTGGTCGGCTTCGCGTTCCTCGACCCGCCAGGCAACCATCTGCCGGGAGTAGATATCAAGACCGAGTAGGCCTTGAAGGTCTTTCCCTGCCACGGCGAATACAGATCGGTGATATCCCAGGACCAGACCTGGCCCGGGCGGGTGGCCATCAGAACCGGTTTCTCCCGGTGGGGCCGCTTGTTCCCGCTCCTGGTAGGGACTCTCGGGCGGAGCATCTGGTCCTCGATCTCGGCTGCGATCCGCCACCACGTGCGCCGGGACGCGAGCATCACCCCGGCGTCCCAGGCTGCCGCGAAGGAATGATCAACCGAGACCTGATCGGCCCAGCCCTCCAGAATGTATTGCGAGATCTGGTCACGATCCCGGGTGCCGATCCGCGACTCGTAGGCCCGCTCCGATTGCCCGATCGGGTCCTGCACCCGCGCGCGTGGATTCTGCCGGTAATGCCATGTCGAGCGCGAAACACCCGCGAACTTGAGGGCTTGCCGCTGCGAGCCGGTGAGCTCTTTCAGGTCCCGGACGAGGAGGTTCTCCGCTTCGATGAACCTTTTGGATCGTTCGTCGGAGCCGTGTCGGGCTCTGGCACGCTCAACCCGTGCAAGAGCCCGATAGCTTTTCCCAAAGCTTCATTCGTACCCTCAAGCTCCCGGACACGGCTCTTCAGCTGTTCCACTTCGGACTGGTGTTCAGCGATTTCCTTGGCGCGCGCTCTCTCAAACGCGGACCACTCGCCATTCGTGCGGGCCATATTCCCATGCTCTCGTGGAATCAGATTCCGGTCGAGGTCACCCTCCTGCAT
>NZ_JBIVOQ010000030.1:0-1204 GCF_044754225.1 Arthrobacter sp. NPDC093125
GCCGCCTTCCATTGTTTGAGTGTCCTGCCGAGGCGGCCGACTTCCGGGATCGGGCAAGTCGGGAACGAGGAGATCACTTCGGTCACGAGGTCCCTGCCCCGGGCCGGAGGGGCGTGGTAGATGTGGCGGAGCTTTTGATAGCACTGCCAGGCGAGGGTGACTTCCTGGTTGGGGTCCCCGAGGGCGAGTTTGGTATCGAGCCTGGCGGCTTGTTTGTCGGTGAGGTGTTCGGCCCCGATCTGCAGGGTTCGGCGGATCCCGTAAAGCGGGTCGCCTTTGCGTCCGCGGTGTCCGAGGGTGTCCTGCTGGACCCGGCGCCGGACCTCATCAACCATGGCGGACCCGAGTTTGACGACGTGGAAAGCATCCAGGACGGTGATGGCTTCGGGGAGTTCATCACGAATCGCGTTCGCGTAGCCGCGGAAGGGGTCCAAAGCTGCCGTTTTGATCCCTGCGGTGAACTCGGGGCCCCGGGTTTTGAGCCAGTCCGCGTAGGCCTTCCCGGACCGGCCTGAGACGAGGTCCAGCAACCTGGCATGAACCACGCCGTTCTCGTCGCGGGTGTGATCCACGATCCCGGTGACCATCCCCGTGCCGGGCAGGCCTGTATGGGACCAAACATGTTCGTCCACGCCGAGCGCATCCACACCTGCCAGCCTCCCGGTCGCTGAGATGCGCCCGGTGGCCTCACTCTTCACTGCGTCCCAGACCGTGTGCCAGGAGACCCCCAGCTGGTGGGCCAGGGCAGAAACGGAGGTATCGAAATGCTGCAGCGCATCCGTTGCCCACCCGGCGGCCCTGGCGGTGAGTTTCGCCCTTGAGCCGGCCAGCGCGTTGTCCTCGCTGAACGTCGTTCTCGGACAGTCGCGGTCCGGACACCGCCAGACACGTTTGGCCCACAACAGCATCACGGGCCTGCCGAAGCAAGGGATGTCATGAAGCCGAACCCTCCGCCGGCCATGACCCACGGCAACGACGCCGCAGTCCGGACAACCGGTGATGTCCTCGCCGGTCTCGACGCCCAGAACCAGGCCCCTTCCGGTTGCCGTGACAGAGCTGACGTGAATGCCCTCGACACCGAGCAGCGCGTCCGCGCGTGTGCACCAGCGGCCATCAGAACAAGACATAGAGTTATTCATGTCGGGGTCTCTTTGGTTATTGGTTTGCTTGGTCGCTACCAATTCAAAGAGGCCCTGGCCTCTTT
>NZ_JBIVOQ010000031.1:0-1135 GCF_044754225.1 Arthrobacter sp. NPDC093125
AGGAGGGCGACGTCGGCGCCGACCAGGATGAAGTTGGCGCCGTTGGCCAGGTAGTGCCGCGCGGTGTCGGGGTTGAAGGCGTTGACGCCGGCGGGCTTTCCTGCCGCTTTTGCGGCGGCGAGGCAGTGTTCGACGGCGGCGCGCACTTCGGGGTGTTCCTGCTGTCCCAGCAGGCCCATGGAGGCGGCGAGGTCGGAGGGGCCGATGAAGGTGGCGTCCACGCCGTCCACCTTTAGGATGTCCTCGACGGCGTCCACGGCGGATGTGGATTCGATCTGGACGGTGACGCTGACGGTGTCCGCGGCGCGGGCGAGGTAGTCGGGGACCCGGTTCCAGCGTGCGGCGCGGGCCAGTGCTGAGCCCACTCCGCGCACACCCTGGGGCGGGTAGCGGGTGGCGGCCACCGCGGCTTCCGCCTCCGATACGGAATTGACCATGGGGACCAGCAGGTTCTGCGCGCCCAGGTCCAGGTACTGCTTGATCACCACGGTGTCGTTGACCGGGGGCCGGACCAGGGTGTGGACGGGGTAGCCGTGGGTTGCCTGGAGCTGGGCAAGGATGGATTCGAGCCCGTTGGGGCTGTGTTCGGCGTCGACCAGGAGCCAGTCCAGGCCGGACCCGGCGCAGATCTCGGCCACCAGCGGGCTGCCGGAGCACACCCACATCCCGGCCAGCGGCCGGTCCGCGGCGGCGAGGGCATCCCGGAACGTGTTGTCAGGTTCTATTCGAAGCGGCATGTGACACTCCCGAGCGGTCCGTAGTCTGCGTGGACGGTGTCGCCTTTGTAGACCCAGAGGGGGCGGGTGAAGGAGCCGGCGAGGATGATGTCGCCGGCCTTCATGCTGTCGCCGTGGGCGGCGATCTTGTTGGCCAGCCAGTGCACGCCGTTGGCGGGGTGGTCCAGGACGCCGGCGGCGACGCCGGTTTCCTCTACGGTCTGGTTCTTGTAGAGGATGGCGGATACCCAGCGGAGGTCGACGGCGTCCGGTTTCACCGGGCGTCCGCCCACCACCATGGCGCCCATGGCGGCGTTGTCGGAGATGGTGTCCACGATGGTCCGGCCCTCCATCTCAATCCGGGAGTCGAGGATTTCGAGGGCCGGAACCACGTAGTCGGTGGCGTTCAGGACATCGAA